>CAVSQP010000016.1:0-12975 GCA_963730125.1 Vulcanimicrobiota bacterium
GCCGCGCTGTCCATCGGAACTATCGGGTCGAGAAGTAACAAGTGGGTTCGTGCGCGCAAAAGCGCCGTTCGGGTTCGGTTTCACCCAGACGCTGAGATCCCACAACGCCGGCACCGCCTTCGAGTCGCTGGCGAGCACGGAGAACTCTGCGCCGAGCAGGTTGCCGTAGAAATCGTACCAGAGTTGGCTCGGGCGCTGCGGATCGGTGCTCTGCTACCGTAGGTTGACCAAGCTGATCGATCCGCCGGCGTCCTCGTTCGTGTAACGAAAGCACCCTGCCCTGAGTGCGTCGCCAACGGTCGGAAAACGCTGCATCAAGTCCTTCTGCACGCCATCGACGAATGCGCGCTCCGCTGCCGCCGGGTAGGGATCGGGCGTCGATGCCGTTTGCGAAAAGACCCCGAGCAAAACGACGCCGGCAAGAATCCGAAACGTCATGTCCCCGCACCTCCGCCGGAGCTGAAGATGTACTTAACGATAACGCGATTCAGGGACTGCGATGCGGCAGGGGTTCCGTAACTTAGATAGAGCGTGTTGCCATTTCGAAGCAGATCGTAGAAACTCACTGCCAGATTCGCACCGGGCGGTTGTGGTACCACTCCGATGGTCCCGTTAATAACCCGGTACTCGAGAGACACGTTGGAGTCAGCGCTGAGCGCCTCGCTCACGCCGAAACGTCGTAACCATTGCGACGTTAGGACGCCGTTTGACGAAGCTACCGTTCCGTCGTAGTTGATCGAAAAGCTGAGCCGGCGATTGAGCTGGCGAGAGAGTGAGCTGCCGTATTGATGGAGGTACACGCCCCCAAAGGGACCTTCCGCGTAGCTGAAGTCTAGGAGTTAGGTGGCTACTAATGATGTTGCACTTAACGGCAGCAAATGCGATGGTCACATCGGATCAAAGTGGTATAAAATCCTGAGGTTGAGTGGTTTATTTATCCATCCGGTGGTGGCAAACTTCGAGACGATTGCCTAACGGATCTTCGAAAAAGACGCCGTAGAACGTTGGGTGGGCTTGCCCAAAATAGGCGGGACCCTCGACCTCGCGAGCGCCATGTTCGCAAACGACGCGCGCGACCTCATCCACAAAGGCCGTGCTTGGCGCCGCAAACGCAATACGCATTGCCGTTGGGCGCGCCTCCGGATCTTCATACACATTGAAGAAATCCGCGCGGACGGACCCGTAGCGCCGAGTATAACCGTAGCGTGCGGATCGTACCGTCGTGGGCTCGGTGCCGAACAGCCCCATGAGCCCGTCGTAAAAAGGCCGTACAGCCTGCGCATTGCTCACACGAAAGTCGATGTGGCTGAACAGGGGAAAAGCATATCGTTCGAAGTAGCGTCGTCGTGCTTCAGCTAGGTCTTCGTTCGCGTCTAACTCGTTCACATCGCACCTCTTCTCGTTTAGAATGGGACCGGATGCCCGTTGCTGCTCCGATATTGATGCACCGTAGCGGTCGCCTTCGGAGCCGGCGCGAGTTGCTGCGTGACGCAGTCACAGCGCTTTGCTTGGTAGAACACGCCAATCAGGAAGCTTGCGCACACGAGCGCGATAGTATAGCCGACTCGACCGAGCATTGCCGACGCCTCCAGTGAACACGATACGCTAAGCCTATCCGCGCATCGTCAAAATTCCGATGGCCACCTGAATGAAAAGTGCCCTGAAGCTTCCCTCTTTGACGACGGCCGTAAAGTTAGACCACTTTTGGCCCCCGCAACTGCGGGGGCTTTCTAGTTCGGGACTGCGTATGGAGTGTGTCGGTATTGGTGCATTGTAGCGCCTGCTTTCGTAGTCGGCGTCAGGCGCTGTACGGCGCAGTCAGGATTTTTTACATGGAAAAGCACACCCATCACGAAGCTGACGAAAACGAGCCCGATAATGGTGGTAAGGTCACGGAACATTGCTGAGGTCTCCCCAGAGGACGCGATACGATGAGCGTATCCGGGCATCATCAGACTTCCGATGGCCACTTGAACGAAAAGTGGCCCTGAATGGGGGTTGGCTGGGCGGCGAACCGAAAACGCAGACCACTTTTGCGCGATGTGGCCATCGCCGTAAGGGCCGCTTATTCGATACTTAGAGGGTGCAGCCGCTACTAACATACCAGGGGTCGGTATATCCTTGGCACTGCGATCATATGGGCCATATGAATGTCACGTACTACGTCGGAAAGTCTGACGAAGCTACGTGGCAGCTTTTTTCGTTCCTTGGGGATTACGGGAACCTATCTGCGTGAAACCGAGAGCGGCCTCGCTGCCGTTGCGCAGCAGCTTAGCTATAAAAAAGAGGTCTTTGCCGGCTCCGTCATAGACATCTATCTCGCGTCGTTTCTATCCGAAACAAAACGATCGCTTTCACGGACGAAATGCGTGACGTCGAGTCTAATGCGGTAGCAGCTGCATGCGAGATTACTGCGGTGTACTTCGATCGAAGTACATGTAAGGCGGCTGTGAATCGGTAAATGGCTCGGTTGAGCCCGATCATTGGATTGTGCAGATGGATGCAAAACTGATGCAGATCGATGCAAGGAGATGCAAATTAGCGCCAACGGGAATCGAATCGGTTCAAACACGGTTGCGTGTAGTCGCCGACGGTCTAGAAAGCCTCCAAAATAAGGGTTTTTGCTTGGGCCGTGGCCACCGTCGGACGCCAACGGTTGCCATCGACGGCAACCGTTTGGCAACCGTTAAACGACCGCGTTCTCCCGGGGTTCGGCCGGACGCGCGGTAACCTCACGCAGGCGTTGGGGTTGCGCGATCGCCGCGATACTCCCATCCGCAAACCTTGATGAGCAAGGCCGCAGCTCTTACGCTCTCTGCGTCCTCGCCGTAGAGCGCTGTTCGCATCTGCCGCGAGAGGATCGCTTCCCGATCCGCGTCCAGTCGGCTCAGGTCTCGCTTCAAAATCTCGTGGACACCGGGCGTGTCGAACACGCGGGTCACGCAATCGCTGTAGGCGTGGACCCGATCGGGCGGCAGTCTATTCATTGGGGGGAAACCAAGCCGCATCAAAGCGCGCCCCTTATCGCCCCACTCCGCGATAAACGCGCGAGCGGCCAACGGATCGCGCACCATTGGCGGCAGCATTTCCCACTTCTCGATCGTCCGGGGGTTGGTTAAACCGAGTAGCTTCCGCAGTTCTTCGAGTTCCCGCCTCATCTCGGCGCGCGTCATCACGCACCATTATACCAAGCTGCAGGCTCGCCCTGAGCTTGCAAAACGACTCACTTCCGCCGTACCCCCACTCCCAACACGCGCGCGGGTGCGCGACGCGCAACGCACCACCCCTCGGTGGCGCATCGGTCCTCCGCGCGACTCTCGATGGCAGCCCCTCCCGCGCGGGCGCGCGCGAGCTTCACGGCGCGACACGCGCGACTGGCGATGCGCCCCCTCGCGGTGGAGCAAGCTTCGCGCGACTGGTCCCCGGCATCGGCGTGGCGGGGCTGGAGCGCGGCGACGCGGCGGCGAACCTTGAGGGCCGGGAGCTAGAGATGATGACCTTACGGAAACGGTACGGCCTAATGATCGCCGCTGCGGCACTACTCGCTGGTTGCGGAGGAGCGCAGCAGCAACAGGTTCTGAATTTGCAACCGTTCGCACGCGGGACAGCGAGCACTTCTGACTACACCGTCCTGCGCAGCTTTCGTCGCGCGGGCGGCATCGAGCCCGAGTCGAGCCTTCTCAACTACAAGGGAAGCTTTTACGGCACCACTTCTAAGGACGGCGGCCACGACAAAGTCCACAGCTACGGCACCATTTACAGGCTGGATCGCTACGGGCGCGAGCAAGTTTTGTACCGCTTCGAGAACAAGGCCGATGGTTGCTGTCCGATGGCCGGCTTGACCGAGGTCGCAGGCATGCTCTATGGAACGACATACGTTGGCGGCAAAGGCTTCTGTCAGAGCCAGGGCTGCGGAACGATTTTCAGCATCGCGCCGTCAGGAGCAAACTTTAAAACACTCTATTCATTTACGGGGAATTCCGACGGCGGGGAGCCCAACTCTGACCTGACAATTCTTGACGGCATGCTCTACGGGACGACGTCGTCGTGGGATTTCGGCTCTTGCTCACCAAGTTACGGCGACTGCGGAACGGTCTTTGCTTTCGATCCGTCGAGCGGCGGCTTCAAAACGCTCTACTCTTTTCAATTTAAACCGGACGTGGATTTTCCGTCTGGCGGGCTCGTAGCAGTCCGTGGCACGTTGTACGGCACGGGGAGGTATGGGGGCAACGGGCTTAGCAGCAACATTGGATACGGCGGCGTCTTCAGCGTGACCCCTGCTGGAAAGGAGCGCGTAGTCTACCGTTGCAACGGTGACGGCGACTGTTCGGAGCCATCCGGCGTAGACGTTTTGCAGGGTAAGCTCTACGGTACCTCGGCGCACGACACCCAATATTACGGTAACGGAGTGGTCTTCACGGTTACGACCGACGGCAAAGAGCAGACCATCTATAGCTTCACGGATAGCGCTGATGGCGCGAACCCTAGCGCACCGCTGACCGTCCACGGCGGCATGCTTTACGGGACCGCTAAAAACGGCGGCAGCAGCGGGCATGGAACTGTGTTTAGCATCACACCCACGGGAGACTTGCAAGTGTTGCACAGCTTCGAGGGTCCCCGCGACGATGGATATCCAACCGCGGCGATCACCTACCTCGGCGGCAAACTCTACGGTACGTTGCCCAAGGGCGGCTTGAAGAATAAGGGGCAGGTCTTTAGCTTGACGCTATAAATGACGGCCACGACCTCAAGACCATTGCGGCCCTGTTGGGCCACGCCGACGCGGGGTTGACGTTGCGCGTCTACGGTCACGTAAGGCCGGGAGCGCAGGAGAAGGCCGTTGAAGGCATCGGCGAGGCCATCGCCGCAGCACAAGCGAGGCGAGCCGCCGGGCAGTAATCACGAGGGTAAGCAACCAACTGAAAGCGTTTTCCTGCCACCGGAACTGCACCGGATCGGTTGATCCGTTTCACCCGAGAGATGGCCGCCCGGGGCGAAAACCCTTGTAGAATAAAGACGAATCACGTGCGCGCCCGTAGCTCAAACTGGATAGAGCAGGGGACTCCTAAGCCCAAGGTTGCCAGTTCGATTCTGGCCGGGCGCACCAAGAAATCCCGTTAGTTCAAGGGGTTCCGGTGGCTTGGCCGATTGGAGAGACGAGTTTAGTGCGTCGTAGAGAACCAGAAACAGGCGACGGAAAATAGCAGAAAGCCCAACGCTACCGGCGTGGAATACTTGCCAAAAATCCGGACCGGCCCGAAGCGCAACCGCGCGATGATCGTTCCGACGATGACGAACGCGCCGAGTCCGAGCCCGAGGTCCGTTAAGGAATTCGACGCCTGCGTTGACAAACGCTCCTAACGCGGCTGCGGTGAAAACCATTCCGATGCCGGTTTCGACTGGGATAGTGATGCGGCACAGCCCGAAGTTGCGGCGGAGCGATATGGGGGCCTCATCGACGTCAACGGCACGCTTTACGGTACGACCTCCAACGGTGGTTCGGTTTCATGCGGTGTGCGATACGGCGACATCCACGGATGCGGAACAGTATTCTCGATCACGACCTCCGGCAAGGAAACCGTGCTCTACAGCTTCGGCGCCCCTAAGGACGGCAAATACCCGTATGCGGGCCTCATCAATGTAAACGGTACGCTCTACGGCACGACTACTGCCGGCGGCGCGAAGGACGCAGGAACCGTCTTCTCGTTATCGCCGTGAAACGGCCACGAGCCTCGTCGCTGCGGGGACTGAATAGGGTCTCCTGAGCCCAAGGCTGCCAGTCCGATTCTGGCCGGGCGCACCAGCCTGCTCGAGCCGGCGGTCGCTTACCGCGGCGCCGGCCAGGGCAACCTGGCGGGATAGGGCGTTGCGGAGCCTTCTCCGGTGTGCTAGCATGGGTCTCTGGAACGGACCGCCGGTCCGTTTTATTCATGTTGTGGTAGACTATAAATGGCAAAGAAAGAAACGCGTGTGATGGTCGTTCTGGCGTGCACCGAGTGCAAGCGCCGGAACTACAACACGCAAAAGAACAAGCAAAAGACCACGGACCGGCTGGAGCTCAGCAAGTACTGCCGCTTCTGCCGCTGTCACCGGGCTCATCGAGAGACGAGATAGGGCGGTAGCTCAATTGGTAGAGTCCTGGTCTCCAAAACCAGTTGTTGCAGGTTCGAGTCCTGTCCGCCCTGCCACCCTTCGCAGGCTCAGGGTGACAATTTAAGGTGAACCTTTGGTGAACGAACAACAAAAGAGAACGGCCCAGGCCATGGGCGGAGGCGATTTTGTCCGCGGTGTGATCGCGGAGCTTCGTCGCGTCACTTGGCCGACGCGCGAGGAATGGATCTCCGCGACCATCCTCACGATCGTGCTGGTGGTCGGAATCGGCCTGTTCACCTTCGTCCTCGATCAGCTCTTCGGATGGCTCTTTACCGTAATCCATCCAGTCACCGGGTAATGTCAATCGTGTACGACATCGAGCACCCGGAGCTGGAAACGCCGGAGACCGCCGCCGAATCCGAGACCATCATCGACGATTCGCAGATGGGCGACGCGTCGGGAGCGAGCGAGGAAACGCTGACCGAGGAAACGCCGACCGAGGTTGACGAGAGCCCGGTCACCGACGACGAAGCGATTCTAGGTGAGGCCGAGGTCGAAGACGCCGAGGCTGAATCGGAAGGCAAGCCCGCCGGTCGCAAACCCAAGGACAATCGCAACTGGTTCGTCGTTCACACCTATTCGGGTTACGAGAATAAGGTCAAGGCCAATCTCGAGCGCCGCATCCATTCGATGGGCATGCAGGACAAGATTTTCCGCGTGCTCGTTCCGATGGAGGACGAGGTCGAATTCAAAGACGGCAAGCGCAAGATCACGCCCAAGAAAGTTTTTCCCGGCTACGTTCTGGTCGAGATGATCATGGACGATCAGTCCTGGTACGTCGTGCGCAACACGCAGGGCGTAACGGGCTTCGTCGGTAGTCCGGGTCCGGGCGAGAAGCCGGTGCCGCTGCAGGATAAGGAAGTCAAAACCATCCTCAAGCAGATGGGCATCGAAGCGCCGAAGCTCAAGATCGACTTCAAGAAGGGCGATCGCGTCAAGGTTACCTCGGGACCGTTCTTCGACTTCACCGGCGTCGTCGACGAGATTGCGCCCGAGAAGGAACGCTTGCGCGCGCTGATCTCCATCTTCGGCCGCGAAACGCCGGTCGAGCTGGAGTTCTTCCAAGTGGAGAAGGTCGTAAAGTAGTTTCGTGCATCCTTCGACAGGCTCAGGATGACACGGCATCGTCCTTCGACTGCGGCGCTGCGCGCCTCCGCTCAGGATGACACGAGAAGATTGGCCGAATGCTGACCCCGGGTTCGGACCGAAAACTTAGGGGGAGAAACGCTAATAACGCTTCGCTAAGGAGAAGACATGGCTAAGAAGGTCGTAGGCAAGATCGGCCTACAGATTCCGGCAGGCAAGGCAACGCCCGCGCCGCCGATCGGTCCGGCACTCGGACCCTACTCGCTCAACATCATGGATTTCTGCAAGCAGTACAACGAGCGTACTGCATCGCAGGCCGGCATGATCATTCCCGTCGAGATCACCGTTTTTGAGGACCGGACGTTTACGTTCGTTACCAAGACGCCGCCGGCGTCGTTCCTCATCAAGCAGGCGCTGAAGATCGAGTCGGGCAGCAAAGAGCCCAACCGTAATAAGGTCGGGACGCTGACGCAGTCGCAGCTGGAAGATATCGCCAAGGTGAAGATGCCCGACATCAACGCCAACGACATGGACGCCGCCAAGAAGATCGTCGCCGGAACGGCGCGCTCGATGGGCGTCGAGGTGGAGGCGTAAGATGCCGCAACATCACGGTAAGCGCTTTAAGACTATAGCGAGCAGCTACGATTCGCGCCGCCTATTCTCGGCGGCCGAAGCGATTGCGATCGTCAAGAAGAACGCCAACGCGAAGTTCAACGAAACGGTTGAGGCGCACGTGCGTCTGGGCGTCGATCCGAAGAAGAGCGATCAGAACGTTCGCGGCACGGTCCTCTTGCCGCACGGCACGGGCCGTACGGTCCGCGTCATCGCCTTCAGCAAGGGCGATAACGCCAAGGCCGCGCAAGAGGCCGGCGCCGACATCGTCGGCGACCAGGATCTGATCGATCGCGTCAAAGCCGGCTTCACCGAGTTCGACGTTGCCGTCGCGACGCCCGATATGATGGCGTCGGTCGGCAAAGAGCTCGGGCGCATCCTGGCGCAGAAGATGCCCAACCCCAAAGCCGGGACGGTGACGCCGAACATCGGTGCGGCGATTCGCGACATCAAGGCCGGTAAGGTGGAGTTCCGGCTCGACAAGAGCGGGATCATCCACACCATCGTCGGCAAGGCCGGCTTCAACGACGAGCATCTGGTGGAGAACGTCACGACGCTGCTCGACGCCATCATTCGCGCCAAGCCGTCCGCGGCGAAGGGAACCTACCTTCGCAGCGTCACGCTGGCGAGCACGATGGGTCCGGGCGTAAAGGTCGATCCAAACCGAGTTAAAGCCACGGCCTAAAGGCGGGGCTCGTCTAGGACAGTCCCATGAAGGGAAGCTCGACGAGCCTGACCAGCCCGTAAACGGTCACCAGTGTCCCCAGCGTGACGATGATGAGATGGCGCGGAAACGCCATCTTGGTGCTGATTCCGGCGAGGAACGAGACGCCGGCGAAGATGACGGTCAGCAGTAAGAAGTCGTCGGAGTGGCTCGTGGCCGCTTCGAGCTTTCTTGAAGTTCTCCAACGCCTGCTGCTCGATAGTCGCGCGACAGCTTGGAGGCCGGAAGCACGTACTGCGGCATTACAAAAGGCGTTGAAGGAGCGTGCGGGATTCAGTCAGCGGTCTCGTGGCAAGCCACGCCTTCATCGCCGACTTCATTACCGGACCGAGGCGCCGATAGATAAAGTCGGCTTTTCTTGTTGTCGCCGGCATCGACGGCGTCGACGTAGTGCAGGAACAGGTTGACGTTGATAGCGGTGAAGGCCAATGATTTATCGGCGGCCTCGGCAGAGAGCACGTGATCGGCGTTGGCCATGTTGTAGAGCCGGGCTTGCTGGCCGCCCCAACGCCCGGACTGGTAGCCGCAGAGCGCGGTCATCACCGCCGCAACCGAAATCAATACGACGGACGCGACGTCGACGATACGGTCGATCCGTTGGCGATCACCCATGCGCGCAGACGCTTGGCTGCGGACCCCCGCCGTTCCCCTGATGGCAGGGTTAACCGAGCCGATGTTTTACACTGCGTAGCAAATGGCTCTCGAACGACTTCTGGCAGCGATCATGCTCGTTTCATTGACCTTCGGCGCCGGCTTGGAGATCAACCTCGGGCACATGGTTGCGACGCTCAAGAATTTCGGCCTGCTCGGGCGCGCGCTGCTGGCCAACGTGGTGCTCGTTCCGGCGCTCGGCTATGCGCTTGCCAAGCTTTTCGTGCTGCCGCCGGAAGTCGCTACAGGTTTTCTCTTGATGGCCATTGCGCCCGGAGTACCGTTCGTACTGGCTCAGGTAAGAAAACGCGGCGGCCGGTTGTCGTTCGCCGTGGAGCTGGCCTTTATTTTATCGCTCGTTGCAATCGTTACCGTTCCAATTACCGCAGCCTTGGTTCTGCCCGCGGGCGCTCAGGCGCACATTCCCTTCGCGCATTTTTTGGTGACGCTGTTGGTCTTCCAGTTCTTGCCGCTGTTGGCGGGCATGCTGGTGGGCAAGCGCAATCCGGGCCTCGTGAAGCGGCTCGGCCGCCCCGTGCAGATGGTGTTCTTCGCCTCTGCCCTGGCGTTAATCGTCGTGCTCTTTCCCACGCTCGTTCACGACGTCGTGCTTGTTTACGGTTCGCACGGCATGTGGGCGATGCTCTGCCTCGTTCTGCTGTCGCTGCTCGTCGGGTGGCTCTTGGGTGCACCGCATCCCCAAGACCGGCGCGTGCTTGCCATCGGGACCGCGCTGCGGAACATTGGTCTCTGCGCACTGCTTGCCACTGCGAGTCTAAAGTCTCCGATGGTGACGGCGACCGTTTTGACGTATTTCATCATCCAGTTCGTCGTCACCACGGTTGTGGGCGTCTATTTTTCGCGTAAGCCTGAGGAGGCCGCATGACCCCGTTGATACTTTCGAAGTTTGGGATCTGGACGTTTACCACCGTCGAATGGATCTCGCTGATTGCCGCCACCACCAATGCGTTCAACGGGGCGCTGCTCGCGCGCCGGCCGGATCACTATAGACACTTTACCGTCATCGGGATCATCATTCTCGCCTATGCCGGCGGCATCGGAGGCGGCATTATTCGCGACGTGCTCGTCAACAAGGTGCCTTCGCCGCTCGAGAATCCGTGGTACCTCATCGCGTGTCTCACTGCGGCCGCGGTCGCTCTCATTATAGACTACGCCAGCGCGCAGAAGTTTAAGGACGGACTCTTTCAGTTCATGACGGCCTTTTCGCTGCCGTGGTACGCGATCGTCGGCGCGCAAACGGCTCTCGCGGCGAACCTAGGATACATTGCGGCGGTAATTATCGGGATCATCGCGACGACGGCGGGCCGGTGGATCATTGACGTCGCCTGCAACGTCGTACCGAAGCAGCTCGTTCGAGGCGAGTTCTTCGTCACGGCGGCGGCCCTCACCGGGATTGCTTACGTTCTCTGCAATCAAACGTTCGGTCTATCGGTGATTGTTTCGACGGCCATTGCATTTTTTGTCGGGTTCGGATTCCGCTTGCTCTCACAAGCACTGGGCTGGGAAGAATGGGAGCCGTGGGAGCCGGCTCCCTTACTAGGAGGCGAGAAGGCGCGCAAGCGCTTGGGTGAGGGCCTTAGCGCCGAGTTCAAAAGCGGCGACTAAATAGCTACTGAATCCCCATCGCCGCGGTGAACAGCGCTTGCGCGAGCTGTTTGCGTTGCGCCTGCGAGATCTTCATGTCTCCGGTGTGAAACGTAACCTTCGCGATGGTTCCGGTGAAGGCGTTTGGAACGGTGTAGCCGGGGTCCACCGTCGTGACGTTATCTTCGCCGACGTCCATGCCATCGGTCCATGGCATCACAAACGGAATGGTGTGCTCGATGCGCCGGCTAGCGACCGTATTTCCGTCCACGCTGAGGGTCCCCGTGCCGCCCTTCCCAAAGCCGCCGCCGTCGTAGACGAATTTGAAGGCAACGGTATGATGCCCGGGCGCGAGCGCGTTGGCTCCCGTCCATCGCGTCGTTTCGAGCTCGAGGAAGTTATACGAGAAGGCCGGTTTGCCGCGGTTCACCCAGAGCGAGTATCCGCCGAACCGCCCGCCGGATGAGACGATCACGCCGTTGGCTCCGCCCGACGGGAATCGTCACGTCGCCTTCGATCGTGTAGTCGCGGTTGAGAACATCGGGCTGAATCGGTCTGATAGAGCCCAATGATGCCCGAATGATAGACGACGGTGCTGCGTCCGGCGATGAGGCTCGGCCGGGCGGCGAAGGGGCTTGGCGTATTATCGAGCGGGAAGACGTTGTTCTTCTCTGCTTCGCTTACGAACAGATCCTGAAGCTGCTTGAGCATTGCAGGGTTCTGGCTTTGCACGTCCGCGTACTCGGTCCAGTCGTCCTCTGGAGTGACGTGGTAGAGGTGCCACTTCAGCGATTCCCAGAGATCCTACGATCGGCTTGTTGGTCACCATCTTCCACGGAATCGCGTGCGGCTCGGCCGCCGCGACCCAGCCGTCGTTATAGATGCCTGGGGTGCCGAACATCTCGAAGTACTGCGTGTGATGTGTCGAAGGCGCGTTCGCGTTCGCCTTGTCGAAGGTATAGTTGAAGGCGACGCCCTCGATGGGCTTCTGCTTCACGCCGTCGACCATCTCCGGCTGAACGATTCCCGCCGCCTCGAGAATCGTCGGAACGACGTCGATGACGTGGGCGAACTGCGAGCGGAGGCCGCCGGGATCGTTGATGTGCCCCGGCCACTCAACGATCATGCCGTTTTTGGTGCCGCCAAAATAGGAAGCTACCTGTTTCGTCCATTTAAACGGCGTGTCCAGCGCCCAAGCCCATGCAACGGCAAAGTGCGGATAGGTGAATTGCGATCCCCAAAGGGGACCGAACCTCGGCCAGAACTTCTCCACGGTCGGAGTAACGGCGTTGAAAGCCATGAATTCGCTCGGCGTTCCGTCCATCGTGCCCTCGGCGCTCGCACCATTATCGCCATGAATGTAGAAGATCAGCGTGTTGTTGTAGCGACCCGTGTCCTTCAGCGCTTGAATAATGCGACCGATCTCATGGTCGGTCTCTGCCAGATACGCGGCGTAGACTTCCATTTCGTGGGAGTACGCCTTCTTCTGATAGGGCGTGAGCGTGTTCCAGTGCGGTACGTTGATGCCGGAGTAGCCCGCGTTCGCATAATCGGGAGATTTTGGATCGGGCCACGGCGTGAGCTTCGCGTTCTTGGGAATCGTGCCCAGCGCTTGCTGCCGCTTGAACGCCATCTCCCGATAGGCGTCCCAACCCATGTCGAACTTGCCCTTCATTTTGGCGATCCACTCGGGCGTAGGCTGATGCGGCGAATGCGTCCCGCCGGGACAGTAATACATGAAGACCGGTTGCTGGGGCTTGAGGTCGTTGATCCGTTTCACCCACGAAACCGCTTTGTCGGCGAGATCGATGTTGAGGTTATAGCGCGGGTGGCCGTATTCTGGAAAGATCTGATTGACGTTTTCGTAGAGCGTCGGGTGCCACTGATCCATATCGCCGCCGATAAAGCCGTAGAAATAGTCGAAGCCCATGCCGATCGGCCACTGGTCCTTGGGACCCGCCGGCGTTGCCTCCCACAGCGGTACGTTATGGTCCTTGCCGAACCAGGCCGTCGCGTAGCCATTGGCCTGCAAGATGCGCGCGACGCTCACGTTGTCTTTGCCGATATTGGAGTCGTAGCCGGGGAATCCGGTGGCAATTTCGGCGATCTGCTCGAAGCCGACCGCGCCGTGATTGCGCCCGGTG
>CAVSQP010000017.1:0-150956 GCA_963730125.1 Vulcanimicrobiota bacterium
GCCGGGCACGGCACTGCCGGCCCATCTGAACTGCACTCTCGCACACGAAACCAGCGAGAAGCAGCTCTTTGGGCACCTATTCGATAGCATAGTCGACAGAATAGACATCGAAGACCCATACCTTTTCGAAGATCGTCACGAACGCCGCTTGGCGGCCTCGCTTCAGGCCAAAGACCCAAGTACGCTTCGCGATTGCGACGACACAACCTGACGACTTACAACGTAAACGCCAGCAACAGGCAATGTTTGCGAGAATAAAAGCACGGTACGGCCAGAAACACACGATTCATGTGGCATACCGTAGTAAGCGTGATATGCATGACCGTAACGTGATAGTGACGGGTGAACAGAGTGCCCGTATTCGTTTGCCAAGGGTCTTGACTTTATCGATGGAGATGGCCTAGTCGAGAAAGATACGAGCATCACAATCGTCGATTCCTAATGGACGGCGCAATGCGAGAAGCGCAGTAAGGTGTCGGCATTACAGACCCAAGTTTTCAGCGAGAGCATCCCGGCTACCGCGTACTCATCATTGGAACGTTTATCGATAGCGAAATTGGGAGATGCGCTTTTAAAAGTGGGAAATTTTCAGCTTGAGGATCGTTACCTGGAACATGGGCGGCACCGGGCATTCAGATTCGGAGTCGGTCGCTTTTGCGGTCTCTTGAAGCAGACATTAGCGTTCTTCAGGAGGCCCGCTTGCCGCCCGATCCAAAAGTCCACGTCACGCGGCGCAGCATTAAACCTGCCGCGAATCGCGATGATGTCGTCGTTGTTACAAAAGGGCTTTCACTGTCGCGACCCTTACCCGAACTCGCTCACGGAAAAGGACAGGCCCTCGAAGTCGCGTACGGTGGCGTTAGTATTTTTGGGGTGCGCTCGTACCCGCAGCTCAAAGAATACTATCCGAAGGCGCTGCTCCGCATCGTGGATGCCATCGCGCGACTGTCATGGAAAATGATGACACGAATTCCGACGATTATCGCGGGCGACTTCAATGCTTCGCAGGACCAAGGGGCCACCCATCAGATCCCCCGTTTCGACGGCTCCATAGCCTTGGGTTCTTCGACGCATTCTGCTTAATAAATGGTTGCGACGAGGCAAGGTGCATGAAGCTGATAAGCAAAAACCTTTCGGGCCACTACGGGCAAATATCGGATTGACCACATATACGTTAACCGGTCGATCGCGCGATTTCTCAGAACTGCACGATTCATTGAAGAAGCCTGGGCTTTTAGCGACCATTGCGCCGTATTAGCCGATTTTTCCATATAACAGGATCGCCAACTCACCTCTTCATCAATAACTGTACTTTGTCCGGCGCCGACGACTAGCCTCCCCTACACGCTGCTCGAGTCGGTCGGCCTACGTGCAAGCTCGGTCTCGGTATCGAGGTCGACATGATTCAGCCCGAAGCCGCCGCCGCCTCGCATGGCTCTTAAGGATCGTTACAAAGACTTGGGTGTTCAGCAGCTCGTCGCTTATACGGCCATTGAGCGACTCGATGTGGGCGTTCTGCGTCGGCTTGCCAGGGTCGGAGGAGCGCAGGGCAATCGTCCGCTCGGCGCTCCATCGTAGCATCGCGTGGCTCGTGAACTCGGAACCGTGATCGAGCGAATCATCTCCGGGAAGCCTCGCTCGAAGGCCAGGTCTTCAAGACTTCGGATGACGTCGTGGCTACCAAACGAAAAGCCGATTTCCAACGCCAGGCATTCCCGCGTGAAGTCGTCGACGATATTCATCGCCCGGAGCGTTCTGCCGTTGGTCAGACGATCGTGCATGAGGTCCACCGACCAACGCTCATTGGTCGCGTCGCCGGTGCGATCGCCGTTCCGCGGATGTAGCGAACCTTGCGCTTCTTTCGTGGCCAGACTTGGAGACCATTGGCTCGGTAGATCCGCAAGAAACGGTCGTGGCCAACGGCCAGTCTCTCTCGTTGGAACAGTATCTTGAGTCGGCGCCAGCCCCAGCGTGGCGGTTGCATTGCCAACTCTCGCATCTTTGCGGCGATCGGCTCATCACTTGGGCGTTTCGAACGGTAGCTGAGACCTATATCACTCGTAAAAAGGCCGACTTGAGTAGTCCTGATCCGATCCTCGGCACCGAGCGCATCACTATGCCAAACCATGAAGTCGCGCTTTTAACGACTCGCAGCGGCGGCACGCGAGATGCAGAACTTCGTCGCCGAGAAGCTGAATACGATAACGCAGTGAAAAACCTACTGGCACTATTCCAGATTATACCGGTATTGAAAAAGAACTCTAGTAGTTCGAAACCAGTGGGCGTCGATCTAACGGTTAAAGCGGCGCAGTCGCTTCCGAGCAGCCTTTCTTGGCGTAGCGCGTTGCCCTGGTTTTATGTACAGGGCTGTCTGATGTAAGTATGCCGCATCACTAACGTCCGAGGAACCTTCTGAATGACCTCGATCGTGAAGCTATTCGATAGGGGTCAGCATGCCGTAAAATCTGTGGTGCGTCGGTGGTCTTGTCATACCCGGACTAATTGCGATTCCGTTAAGGAATACTTCGGCGTCAAAGCCATCTGCGTTTCGCGGCATCGGAACTCGCCTAAACCTTGCGGGCATTGAATGGATCGCCTCCTCATCTGCGACGAGCCAGTTTTCGAACATTCGATCTTTGACGACCACAAGGCAATCGACAAAGCCACGTTGTGGTCTGCAGCGGCTTTAGAGCGAGCACGAATAGTTTGCGCCCATGCACCTGGGCATTCGTCTCTTGATTCTCTATCCAGAAGGAGGATTATTGTCTCAGCTCCTCGCCGTTTAAGAAGCGGCAACCGCTCATCAGCTTTGCGCGCAATAACGGCAGCCTTTGCCATGGGTGGGATGGCCGCGAGAATCGGTTTCAAAATGACGCCGTTTGTGTTTATTTTTGGTGTAAGTTCCGGTAAAGCGATAAGCTCTGAGTCTCCCTCCACGACGATGCCGAATCGCACTTAGTATGCCGTATGTCGGGCGCCGGGGGGACGGACTCCTCGATGTCTCCGCTGTCAATTGCGGCGAAAGTGGTCAGTACGGTGATGCAGGAATATGGTCGGCAGGTCAGGGCGGACCTCTACTAATGGGGCGGCCTTTGTCCCTCGAGGCCCCTTCCCAGACAAGGACTACTTCTTCAGGCGTAACGGAATCCATGACCACAGGCGAATGGGTGGTGGAGACACCATTGCTTTTCCTTCGATGCCGCCTTGCACGCTTTGACCAATCTGCGGGCTATCCATGGGTGGACTGAGTTCTCCAACTCTTCCAATACGCTAGCACTGCGGTGCGAGGATCGAAGATGGCCGCAAATAGAGCCAATGATCGCATGGTTCCACTTGAGACCTCTGCAGCGGTCAGGGTCATCTGTATACGGGTTTCTTTAAAGAAGATGCCGAGATTACCCGTGTGACGGTCGTCAAGAAGAATGTCTTCGATCTGAGGCGTGACCCCCCGCATCGCGGCAATGATCGACTCCCATATTCTTGGCTCCGTTGACTTCATGTATCGGAGTACGGAGGGCAGGTTCGCACCATAGGTTGTCATTTCGGGGCGAGCAGCTTTTTCCGCATCTTCTCTAGCGAGGTCAGGGTCGATTTCATAAACCCTAGCTGAGGAAGCTGCTAACGTGACCTCTAGAAGCTCAGGAACAGCTCGACTCAGCGTTTGTATCATTAGTTCGAAAGGGGGAAACTCGACCTGGGCGCCAGCGAAGGCCCGTACCCTAAGTCTTATTCGATCGACCGTCCTGGTAACCGACGGTTGTGTATTCGGCTGCAGATGCGGTCGTTTACGCTCGATGTGCAGACTGTTGCCGTCCCTGATTAAGGTCAGTAGCGAGGGCGTCGTTTCGTAGCGACCGTGATCCATCAACTCGATCTGCTCGTGAGCTACAGTAAAACCAAGTCGAACGGCTGCGCTGCGACGCAATGAGAAAGTGTGACGGACTGCAAGGTTTCGCGGAAGGCGTTTCGACCAGAACCTTGGGCTTCCGCCTACGAACAAGAGACTGAACTCAAGAGTTGAAACTTGCCTAGCAGACCCCTCAGACAAAAGGTTTTCAATCCCTCCGGCATTGGAAATTGCATCAGTAACGCCGGTTCGGTAGACATCGGCGAGGAACTCGATGCTACGAGCTAAGTTGGTCTTGCCCGCGCCATTAGGGCCCACTAAGACCGTCAGATTAGTGAAAGTGAGGGATACGTTACGGAGCGATTTGAAGCCCCGAACCGCTAGCTGCTGGATCAGCATTTGCCGTCCGCAGAGTTCGAAATCTTAGCTTTCGCTCGCCGTTCCCTCGCTTGGGAGGCTCGGCGTGCTTTGTATTGCTCCGGCGTTAATCCCATTGCTCTTCTTCGATTATTCGTCGCCACGGCGAGCCCTCGTTTTACGGCCGCATTACCTCCGTGTCCGGACTGAGGCCAGATGCGCGCATCTCCGCGAGCCGCGCTTGAGCCTTTACGATAGGCTTGGCTATCTCTGTCAAATAGCTTAGATAGCAGGGCCGGCCACAGAACTTAAGGTCCCTACGCGGCAGTGGCTCCTTGCAGTACCCGCATGCTGAGCGTTCCGAGGTCTTGCGCCTTGCTGCAATGGGTTTGAGGGCTTCGCGCGCAAGCTTCCGCGCAACTGTACCCGAGTGGTCTTGAGATGCTCGTGATGGCGCATCAGCGTCTGTAGAATACGGATTTCCGGCGGTGGCCGGATCCATGGCTCTGGGGTTTGAGCCTCACAGAAGCGGGCGATGAGCGCGGCGTCGAAGCTTGAGATCGCGCGGGTAAGCGCTCTGCCTTGCAGTCAGTCTACGAGTTCGGACGGGTACGGGGAAGCCGCAGGGCCGACGTACGTCGTATTGTTGCACGCCGCAGACGCTCTGGAAGGTGGCACATTATCGCAACGTCCGGCGAGTGAAAGGTACGGGAAGCAACGCGGACCGTGCGGAATCCCGAATGGGCAACAGCGTCAGACTGCCATCGTATCTGTCTCGAGCATCTAACCGCGCTGGGTGGGCCGCGCCTCGCACCTCATCTAAGACCGAGAAAGGCTGAAGGGCGTCCGCTCGCCTTCTTGGAATCGTAGCCCCCATGGCTGACCCCATCAAGGCTCTTAGTCGCGAAATGGTTGAACGGGCTTACGGTCCGGTAATCGACTTAGGCCCCTGCGTCGTAAGCAGGAACCTGAACCTTTTTACGCTCCGTGGTTCCGCGCCGCTGGACCGCATTTCGATCATCTCTGCGCCCGATGTCTATGATCCGGAGGATAACATTGGCGGGACGCAGCGCCCCCTTGACCGGCCGAGAACCGGTAATCTGCTCAACTATGCACTGGGCCTTAATCTGGCGGCGGATTTGCCGAGAGCCTTTCCTGAAGTGCTTATAAATGTGCGTGATTCGTCGACAATCCAGGTGTACGAATTGGGAAAGCCTGATCGGGTGCTGGAGTTTAGCTCCTGGGAGGGCTTACGTCCCGAGAACAACGTGAAAATTGTTGGTGTCAGAGTACCGGTTACAATTTCTGCAGTTCCCAAAGCCAGAAATCTCGCCGCAGATCAGCCGCGTCGATGGCAATCATCGCCTGTCTGGGATGGACACGGCCCTCCTCGAGTACGTTGGGAAGGGCACGGAATTCGTGGACGCGCCGAACATGCCATTTTCCGTATTCGTAGGCTTGACGGGCGACGAAGAAAAACGCCTTTTCAACGTCGTAAACTCCAAACAACGGCCCGTAGAACCTGCGCTTCTTGAGACGCAGAGCTACGACCTGATGAGTGAGGATGAGAGGATCCGCCCGCAAAACCTTGCGCATCACCTTGCACACGTCCTGTCTCAGGACGGTGGAGCGTTTCAAGGTATCGTCTTCTTCGGCGGTTCCAAGGCTGGCAGCAAGAAACTGCCCACGAAGCATCTGCTTAAGATTAATACGTTGCGTTCTACGATGGACGCGCAGTTAAAGTCGCTCGCGACAACCCTCAGGGCAAGGCTGAATGAGGATCCTGCGATGTTGGCTGCTCTTGTCAATAACTATTGGCTTGCGGTCAAATATCTATTCCCTGAAGCATGGGACGACAAGAAGACCTTTATTCTTATGCAGACCATTGGCCTAACCGCGCTGGCGCGCCTATGGGCAGAGCAAATAGTCGGGAGAGTGCTTAGCGACAGCCCGCAAAAGGGCAACCAAGTCTCTGATTTTGTCCCGTATCTTGAGCCGATTCGCGACCAAGGTCTTCTTCGTAAGGATCTCCGCGACGCCGCGACAGACGCGCCCGTATACGAGGGCGTAGCCGGTATAGCCGGAGCCGACAAGGTGCTACGCGTCCTGGGGGGTGCTCTGACGGACCTGGATATTATAATGGCAAAAGCTCGAGCTGCGCACAAACCGGAAGTACCGTTATCAAAGAAGCTAGAACCATAAAACGATAAGGCGGGCGGTGTGTTTGAGCAGCTTCGTGAAGAGCACGCAGTCACGCTCGTTGAACGACTCATTGGCGCCTTGCTTCACACCCCATTACGAGCTCCCGAAGCGGGCGAGACCGAGGAACGTTACGTCGCCTCGACATTAGTGCCAGTCGTTCGCGGGGCCATTGTGAACCTGCGGGGCTTGACAGTCCACGGCGAAGGCATTCGACGTCCGGCTCCCGCGCGCTACTTAGGATACAGCATGTATCCCGACATAGCCTTGATGAACTACCGCCAAAGAGTCGTGGCGATTGAGGCGAAATACGTGGACTTCGCGAGCGCAAAGGGGGATCTTTCCACAGCGATCGGCCAGGCAGTCATTTACGCGCGAGGGGGGTATCTAACCGCTCTCGCCGTTCTAATAGGCATTCACGCTAGAGAAACTCAATCAGAGATTGAAGAAGAAAATATAAGATTGCGCAAGGACGGGGCTCTTTGGCGGCTGTGCAGCCCGCGCCTTGTAGCCTAGCACGTTTTTCGATTTAAGCTAGCCTAAGAGGTGGCTTCCCGGACACAATGATTTCACTAACAGCTACCCGTTTCTCCGTATCGCTATTTATGAAGCGCGGGACGCGGGTATGTTCAACGTATAAGCCGTTGTCCATATACATTTGAACCAAATCCGGCTCTGCACTGTTGGTCAGCATGAATTGAACATCGCGCCGCTGCAGCTTGAGCAACATCTTAATGAGCTTTTTGTGGTGATCCAAGCCAAAAAGCGTCGCGCCCATATTTCGCGCCTCCGGTGATTACATCCGAGTAGTACGGGGGGTCCAAAAAAACGAAGTCCTCCCTAGTCGCCGAGGAAGCGACGTTCTCCCACGACGAGGCGCGAAGTTGAGCTTGCCTCAGTGCAGCTGAGGCGTTTAGAATATCTGGAAGATTCGGAAATGCGGGATCCCCCTTGGGTATCCCGTGTGGTACGTTGAACTGGCCGTCTCGGTTCGTTCTGTAAAGCCCATTCCAGCATGTTCGGTTCAGGAAAATGAACATAGCAGCTTCGACTGCTGGTAAGCTTTTGTTGTATGCCGCTCGTATCTCTTCATAAAAAGCTCTACGGTCTGTCGCGCTGAGATATCCGTCCCGCAGGATGCTTAATTCCTTAAAAACGCGTTCTGGTTCGTCGCGTACGGCATAGTACGTCAATACGAGTTGCAGGTTGGCATCTCCGAGGAGCGCGTCAGTAGGTCGCGACTGCGTTCGCTGTATATAAAAGAATACGGCGCCGCCTCCAAGGAATGGTTCGATATACTTCCCATGAAAGCGCGGCAATCGCCGCCCATACTTCGCAAGAAAAGGCTGCTTGCCACCGGCCCACCGCAAGAATGGCTTGGCCAACCGGCGCCGTTGGAACCACTCCTGGAAACTCTCATTCGAAATCAACTTGGGCGGCCTCTGTTTCGATTCTAGGCATCTGGCAGGATCCTTGGGGGCTTCTGGGGCACCGATTGGCGCCCTGCAACGGAGCGCCAGTCATGGCAGACATGTCGACGCGAATAGGAACCCGTGCGACGGTGCACCGCCACTGTAGGCCCCACTGCGCCCGACGCCCGTTGCCCGTTTCCCCCCACATAATCCATGGTCCCAATTACCACCAACGCCCCCAGGCAGCGAGTAGTACGCAGTATTTTGCCCTATGGCGAGGGTACGACTCTCCGCTCAGTCTAAGAATAGCTCGCCAAACTGGAGGATGGCGTGATGCCAAGACGGTCGAGATTTGCCCTACCTGCGGAGGAATGGCTGCGCAAGCATTCCGGAGGCAAACCCGTACCCGCCGGGGAGTTTTGGCCGGATTGAGCCAGAGTCATCCCGAACTGACTACGCCCTCTGAACGCCGCAAAACGCCGCGAGCAACATGCATGCGAGACCTGCGAAAAGATCCAGCCTTTGCCGTTGGCGACGGGATGATTGGCCTGAAATAATCTCATCTGGGCGCGCTTGAAGCTCCGCCCCATCGCGAAATGCCACTCGCGCCGCGGTCCCGGGTTATCGAGGCTTTCGAAAGTGGTATGCCCGAAGAAAACTCGCGCCCTGTTACGTGCGCAGAGCGTACTGCCTACCGGCTTCTCGCGGGGGCGGGCTGCATAGCAGGCTTTGTGCATTGCGCGTATTTCACATTCCAGGAAGTGTAGCTGCGCGGCGTAGCGCGGTAGATGACGCATCGCCTCGCCGACTGAGGGTGTCCGGTTTTTGAAGCCCCTCGATGCCCGCCCATCCATTCGTCATGGGATAATACAGATGCCGCGGAAACGTCCCGGTCCCGGTTCGGTGGTCCTGGGGTTCTGCCCAGCCATCTTCTTCGAGGAACACCGAGCTACCCCGGCAACGTGGAAACGATCTTCTTGATTGACGCCATGGCGCGGCAGTTTCGGCGGCGGACTGGCGAGCAGCGTCGGGTCGTTGGCCGGCTCTTCAACGTGGAGAACGCCGTTATCATAAATAAGCGGCGAGTACCGGTCGGTGTCGTGGAAGAAGCGGCTCGGCCAGGCGTAGATCGTCGAGTCCGGATAGTCGTAGACGATGTTGAAGCGCTTCAGCAGCCCGGTGCCGATGCTCGCGGCGTCGCCGCCCACGGCAAAGGCTCCGCCGCGGTCGCGCGAGGCGCGCGTCACCACGCCGGGGATCGTCGTGCCGAAGAGCGAGACGGTCGTTCGCAGCACGTCGCTGTAGACCGGGCCGCCGATGCCGATGCCGGTGATGACGTTGCGGACCGGCGCGTCGCGATAGAAGTTGTTGGCTTCGGCGAAGTGGCGGAATAGCGTCAGCGACGAACGATCGCCGGTGTCGATCATAAACGTGCCGTCAACGCCGTCCACCGCGGCCGGCACGCGGATGATTCCGCCGCTGATGGTAAACGGAATCGTCGCCGCCGTTTTCGGAACCGGCAACGGTGCGGACGAGAACGTCAACTGCTGGCCGTCCATGTCGACGCCGATGCGAAAGCGGCGCAGCATATTGTAGCCGATGACGCCGTCCAAACGCGGGAAGCCGATTGCGCGCTGGATCGGCCCGAGATCGAGCACCGCCGCCGATACGTCGCTAAACCTTAGCGATCCGACCGTGACCGTCGGCACGCGCGTCAGCGCTAACTCTGCCGACCCGCTGCCCGCCCCGTTTGCAAATCCGGCGCGCCGCGTCGCCAGGCCGAGGCGCTGCGCGACGCTCGGCGTAACGACGAGCTGATCCGACCCGGTGTCTACGATCATCGTGTAGGGGCCGCTTCCATCGAGCGAAGCCTGCACGAGCATCCGGTTGTCGAAAAGTGTAAACGGCACGGTCGTCGCGTTCGGCACGGATGCCGTTCCCAGTAACGCTGCGAGTACGATGATATAGCCCATATCCGTTAAGGCTGCAGCACGCCGATCTTCGTTACGTCGGTCTGACTTTGGATTTCCGTGAACCAGAGGTTGTGATCGGGGCCGGCGGCAATCGACGTTGGAAGCATGTTGGCCGTTGGCGGCTGATACTCGGTCATCGTGCCGCTCGTTGTGACGCGGACGATGTGGCCGTACTGGGATTCAGCCGCCCACAGGTTGCCGTCGGAGCCGGCAGCCACGTCTGAGAAAGTACCGCCCGACGATAACGTGTAGAGCGTCACATTGAACTTGCGATCGACGGCCGCAAGTGCGTCACCATCGCAGATCCACATGCGGCCGTCGGGTCCCAGCACCATCCGTCCCGGAATATAGTTTGGTCCGCCGATCGGCGCGTCGACTTGACGCCCGCCCCGCCCAATGCGACCGACGACGACGGGGTTGGCAACCGCGTTAAACCAGATCGCTCCCGTGTTACCGTAGGCCACTTTATCGGCGAGACCGTCCTTCGCTTTGAACGTTGCGACGGTTTGGCCGTTCGTGTCGATCTCTACGATATCGTTGTAGCCGCCGAACGACGTGTACCAGAGATGGCCGCTCGCGTCGGCCACCATCGACTCCGGCGAACCATCGCTGGGCTGGGAATACGTCGTAAGCTTTCCGTGGCGCGTGATTGCGCCGACGTTATATGGGTTTTGATACGGATTGGTAAACCATATCCGTCCGTCGGAGCCCGGCGCCACGTCGTAGACGCCGTTCTCGAACGGAAAATAGTGCTTCTTCCCTCCCAACGCGATGCGCCAGACACCCAGATGCGTTGCCGGATGAAACGTATACAAGGGATACGTCCCGAACCACATCGCGCCGTCGGGGCCGGCAATAATCGACGACGGGTATGTCCCCATCGGCAGCTTATACTCGTGGAGAAAACGTGGTCCGCTGCCGAGTCTTCCCGCCGCAGCATCGTTCGTGACGAAGGGCATCGCCGGCCCGCCGTGCGGAGCTCCCGCCGAACAGCCGGCGAGCACTGTGACCAGGGCGGCGCCGAGGCCGCACTGCGGAAGGCAACGATGGATCGACATGGCGTTATTCCTCGAGGGGAGGTTCGCCGCGACCGCTCATGAATTCATGCGCAAGTCACGTGACGTCACCGATGTTTGCGCATCTCGCGCCCTTCGCCGACTACGCCCTCGTCTTTCTGAGACTGATGGTCGGGCTCGTCTTTATCGACAGCGGCTACAACCACCTCAAAGCTCCCGCTGCCCGCGGTAAAGACCATCGGGCTTCCGAAAAACGCGACAATTGTTCTCGGCGTCCTAGAGCTGCTGGGCGGATTCGCGGTCGTCATCGGCCTGCTCGCGCAACTGGCGGCGATCGGGCTGATTCTCATCATGCTCGGCGCGCTGCAGAAAAAGATCTTCGTCTGGAAGACCGGCTTCTGGGGCAAGGACGGCCTCGGCTGGAACTACGAGCTCATTCTCGTCTCGATGCTGCTGGTCGTGCTCTGCACCAACGGCGGCCGCTTCGTCATCTACTAGCCGCAGCTTGAGAGACGCGGCGAGGCGCCGTGCGACAAAAGGGTGAATCTTCATAGCGTGGCATTCTTCGACCGCGCCCACTCGATCGCCAAGCCCGGCTTCAATCGGTGGCTCGTTCCGCCGGCGGCGCTGTGCATTCACCTGTGCATCGGCGAGGCCTACGCGTTCAGCGTCTTCACTAAACCGATGGCGCAAGCCATCGGGGTCACTGCGCCTAAGCCCGGAATCGACTGGACGGTACCCGAACTCGGCTGGATTTTCAGCCTCGCGATCGTCGTGCTCGGGCTGTCGGCCGCGTTCGGCGGCAAATGGGTCGAGCGCGCCGGCCCGCGCGCCGCGATGTTCGTTGCCGCGGTCTGCTTCAGCGTTGGCCTCATCGTGGCGGCGCTCGGCGTCAACGCGCATCTGCTCTGGCTGGTCTATCTCGGTTACGGCGTGATCGGCGGCTGCGGCCTGGGCATCGGCTATATCTCGCCGGTCTCGACGCTCATCCGGTGGTTCCCGGATCGGCCGGGCCTCGCCACCGGAACGGCGATCATGGGCTTCGGCGGCGGCGCGCTGATCGGCGCGCCGTTATCCGTGCTGCTGATGAAGCATTTCGCCAACGCGACCGGCACCGGCGTGGCGCAGACGATGGCCGTGCTCGGCGTTCTGTACTTCATCTGGATGTGCGTCGGTTCGCTCATCGTGCGCTTTCCGCAAGACGGATGGCTGCCCGCGGGATACGTCCCTCCGGTCGCCGCGCAAGGCATGATTACGACCAGAAACGTCCTGCGCGAAGCGGCGCTGCGGACGCCGCAGTTTTATCTGCTCTGGGCCGTGCTCTGCTTGAACGTCACCGCCGGCATCGGCGTGCTCGGCAGGCGTCGCTGATGATCCAAGAGATGTTCGGCGTTACGGCGATCGCCGCGGCCGGCTTCGTCGGATTGATCAGCATCTTCAACATGGGCGGCCGAATCTTCTGGGCTTCACTCTCCGACTACATCGGCCGCAAGACGACCTATGCGATCTTCTTTATCCTCGGCGCGGTGCTCTATTTCTTGGTTCCTTCGTTCGGCCACATGCACGCGCTCGCGCTTTTCGTGCTCGCGTTTTGCGTGATCCTCAGCATGTACGGCGGCGGCTTCGCAACGATCCCCGCGTATCTGCGCGATCTCTTCGGAACCGTGAACGTCGGGGCGATTCACGGAGCGCTGTTGACGGCCTGGTCGGTCGCGGGCGTCTTGGGACCGGTGCTCGTGAATTACATCCGCGAGTACCAAATCCATCACGGTGTCGCCAAGGCGGACGCCTATTCCGTGACGATGTATATCATGGCGGGGCTGTTGATTATCGGGTTGCTCTGCAATCTGGCGGTTCGGCCCGTGCAGGAACGCCACTATGTCGAAACCCGAGCCGGCGGTAAGTTGAGGTAACGCAGCATGGATCAGCTCGAAGAGCAGATGCGCCCCAGTGATAGCAGCACCACGTTCCTGGTGCTGGCGTGGCTTTGGGTTGGGATTCCATTGGCGTGGGGCGTCGCCGTCACACTCCAGAATGCGCTGAAGCTTTTCAAATCAGGCGCCGACGTTAGGATGGGCGGGTGAAGGCGCTCGTCTTAATTGCAATGCCGCTCGTGCTTGCGGCCACCCTTCGACAGGCTCAGGGTGACACGCGACTAGCTCAGGGTGACACGCGACTGGCTCAGGGTGACACGGTTGAGTACCGGATCGACCTCGCGCGGTATTTTCCGAGTGCCGCAGTCGAGGCGCAGACGCGAGCGGCGGTCATCGCCGACGCCAAGACGTTCGCCGCGTCGTCGACGCCCGTTACCGCCGCGGCGTTGCTCGACTGGCTGAAGCAATACGATGCGCTCCTGACTAGCCTCGAGCGCCACGATATCTACGTCTATCTCAAAGCCGAGGAGAACGACGCAGATACTGCCGACGCAAAAGCCGACGATGCGCTCGGCAACGCCGAGGAGCTGATCTCCGATCGCGTCGTCGAAGCAGCGCGGCAGCTTGGGGAAACACGCATCCACAGCCTGACGCAGCGTCCGGCACTCGCGCCGTATCGTTACCTTCTCAGCACCTCGCTCGCACAAGCCCAGCACCGGCTCGGTCCCGCCGAGGCGCGCAGCGTCGCGCTCGCGGTGACGCCCGTGCTCGATGCGGCGGCGGCAAGTTACAAGGCGTTGCGGAAGTCGAGCGCGACGATCGAGAGCAATCAGGACGCCTATGCCGCGCTGCTCGTTTCCATCGCGAGCGCCAGAAACGGCGTGGCCCGACTGCGCGGGTTCTCCGGTGCCGCTTCAGCCTCGTACTTCGATAGGTCCATCGACCCGGCGTCAGTTGAGAGAACGTTACAAGCGGTGCGCGGGTCCAACGCCTATGCGCAGTATCTCGGCGTCGCATCGAAAGCGCCGAAGCCCGCCTTTTCGCCGGCACCCATTCCCGTCGCAGAAGCCATCCCGATGATTCTCGCGGCCGTGCAGCCGATGGGCACTGAATATGCCGGCGCCTACGCGGCGCTCCTCAATCCCGCCAATCAGCGGCTCGAGATCTGCACGGCGCCCGAGTGCGACGACACCGGCTTCTCCGTCGGCTTCCTCGGCTCGGAGTCCGGCGTCTACTTCGGCGGCTACGACGGAACCACCGCAAAGGCGCGCGCGCTCTCGCATGAGTCCGGCCACGCGGTTCATCGTCAGTTCATGGCCTCGCATCAGCCGATCGCCGCCTACAATAAAGGCCCGGCATTTATGTTCGAGTCGTTTGCGATCTTCAACGAGCTGCTCTTTCTCGACCATCTCTATAAGAACGCCGCGACCAGCGCCGAGCGGGGCTATTATCTGAACTACTTCCTCCACGACGCGACCTTCCAAGTCTTCGGATCCGCGGAGGAGACGGAATTGGAGAGCGCCATCTACCGCGGCGTGGACGACGGCACGATCAAAACTGCGGCCGATTTCAACGCGCTGACCACAAAGGTGTTTGCGCGATACGACCCGTCTTCGGTAGACGATCCCTCGACGAAACTCTACTGGGCGCGCAACCGCCTCTTCTTTACCGACCCGCTCTACGACGTGAACTATCTTTACGCCGGGCTGCTCGCGCTCAAGTACTTCACGCAATTCGAAGCCGATCCGAAGAGCTTCTCGCCGCGATATGTCGCACTACTGAAGAACGGCTTCAACGACTCGCCGGCCGCATTGGAGCGGCGCTTTCTCGGAATCGACCTCTCCGACGAGAAGGCGCTGGTTGCCGATGCAACCGCGCTGATCGACGCGCGCAGCAAAGAGTTGGCGGAACTCTATTCAAGCGGAGCGGCGGCGCGATAAAGTAGAAGCACGGGCAGAGGTCGCCGCGCGCGACGGGTTTGCCGTCCGATGCGCCCTTTCAGGACGGCGAACGCTTGCTCTCTTTGCTCAGCTCGATAAGCTCTGCAGAACCGACTACAAGAATATGGTCAACTGACCACATTTTTGTTATTATGCGCGTAATGGTATCCATGAAGCTTTTCGGCAGTCCGCCGCGGAGCAGAGTCCTGACGCTTATCGCGCTGCTCGACAAGACCTACCCCAGGGAGCTTGCGCGACTCAGCGACATCCCGCTAGCCAGCGTGCAGCGAATGGTAAACGACCTGGAGCGAGATGGGGTGCTCGCCACGCGGATCGTTGGCGCAAACCGGGAAGTCAGCTTAGATCGGCGGTTCTACGGAGCCGACGAGCTGCGTTCGCTTCTTCTGAAGTATGCGAAACGAGACCCTGATCTCGAGCGTCGTGTTTCGTCGCTTCGAAGGCGTCCGCGTCGCGCCGGCGAGGCTCTCGTCTGAGGATGGCGATCACAGAGGCCTCGCACCTCGAGGATGTCTGTTTCGCGGTTTGCACCGAGTTGGAACGCTGTGGGACGGTCGCCGTGCTCACCGGAGGGAGCGCAGCAACGTACTATGCCTCTGAGGCATACCAATCGGACGACGCTGATTTCATCATCACGTTTTCTAGCGACCGCACCCGTGCGGCTGAAGCGATGCGTAGACTCGGGTATCGAGAAGTTGGCGGCACCTACCATCACGATAGAAACATATTTACGGTAGAGTTTCCACCGGGACCGCTTGCCGTCGGTAACGATCTCATTGACTCTTATGAGACTAATCGCCGTGGAGACGAGATATTGCACGTGCTGTCGCGTACAGATTGCGTTCGCGACCGCCTGGCAGCCTTTTACTTTTTTACCGATCGCAGCGCGTTAGTTGCCGCAATCGCCGTGGCGCAGGATGGGCGGATAAATCTAGACGAGGTCCAGCGCTGGAGCGAAAGGGAGGGTGAGATCTTGCGTTTCTATGAGTTCCGCCGGGAACTATTGAGCTCGGGGTGACGCCGCTGGAGACGGCGAAAGCCGCCGGGTGAGCGAGGCACAGCTCGGCGTTCTACTGTCAGGCGCGACGCTGGTCGTCGTGGCGGCCGCGTCGGTGGCGGCGATCGTACAGCTGCGGTATTTGCGCGCGAGCAATTACTTAAACGCGCTGCTCGAGATCTTGAATCAGTGGAATCTCCCGGCGGTGCAGTCGGCGTTATCGGAGTTGCGCGCGGTACCGGAAAAGATGAAGGACCCGAAGTACGTGGAGGCTCTGCGGACACCGGGTTCGCTCGAACGAGCGAAGTATCCGGAGTTTCTGGCACTCGATCTTTGGGAGCAGATCGGCACCTACTGCAAATACGCCCTCATCGACGAAACGGTTCTGCTCGACATTACATCCGCCCAAGTGTTGAGCGCGTGGCGAGATGCGGAGCCGGTGATCACCCTGATCCGCGAGCGCGCCGGAATGTCCGCCTTTGAGAACTTCGAATATCTTGCGGTGCGCGCAACGCAGTGGGGACGCCGCTATCCCGACGGCACGTACCCAACGCGGCTTCCGCGCATGGGCGCCCTTCGACAAGCTCAGGGTGACAAAGAAACAAGCTCAGGGTGACAAGGAATCAAGCAAATGACGATGCGACGAACTGAGCGCGTAACCGAAGCGGGCGCCGTCTTCGAAAGCGATCATCGCGGCTGCAGCGCGATGGAGCACCATCGCCATGCAACGCCGTTCGTAACGATCGTGCTAACCGGAGCGTATGTCGAAGTCCACGACGCGGTGCCGGAAGTCTGCCGTGGAGGCTCGATCGTCGTTCATCACGCCGCTGAAGAACATGCCGACCGGTTCACGACCGACACGCGATGTCTCAACGTCGAGCTTCCGCGCGACGGCCGCGCACCGTCGCTGCGCGGTGCAGTCGTTCTCGGCACCGAGCCGAGCCGCGCGGTGAAATCCGTGATCGAAGAGTTCTACGGGCGCACCGACGGCTTGGCCGAAGCCGTTAAGAATCTCCAAGCGGCCGTGATGGAGCAACTGTTCGAACCGCCGCGCGAGCAGCCCGAGTGGCTGCGCCAAGTCATCGACGAATTCCCGTGGGCGGATTCCGTTCCGCTCCGTGAAGCTGCGGTCATTGCGGGAGTGCACGAAACGCACTTCAGCCGCGAGTTCCGCCGCCACGTCGGAATGACGGCGAACGAATATCGCGCGCGCGCACGCTTAAAGGTCGCGTCGCAGCTGCTGCTCACGACCACGTCGCAGCTTTCCCGCATTGCTTTGAACGCCGGCTTTAGCGACCAAAGCCACTTTACACGGCTCTTCAGCGAACGACTCGGCCTGCCGCCCGCTGCCTACCGCCGAACCTTCGCACGCTAATAATCTTCAAGACTCGCTCCGGCGCCACGGCTACCCTTGCCGCATGCTGGCTTTGATCGCCTCCGCTGCAATTGCATGCAATGCGACGACGCTCTTGGCACAAGTTGCAACAGCGACGGGCGGCGCGTCGTGGAAGACGGCCGGCGAGATTACGGCGGAGGGGCATTTAACGAGCTCGGGTCTGCACGGTACTGCGCACCTCGCCCAAGACGTGCGCACCGGACGGTACGCGACCCGCTCCTCACTTCCGGTGATGGGGACGACGGTCCAGACCTTCGACGGCACAACGGTGTGGACGCGCGATATCTCCGGCGGCGTGCATCCGTACGATTCTTGGTATCCACGCGCGCGCGCCGTTACCGAAGCCTATCTCACGCGGCGGGCCTATCTCGATCCGCACGCGCGCGGGAGCGTAACGTGCGTGGGATCGGCCACAAGCGAGCCGAGCGGCAAGGCGCTCGTGCGCGTCGAGCCGCACGGTGGCATCCCTGCGGTGTTATCGATCGACTTAAAAACGCATCGCGTCGACTCCATCGCCGTTCGAACGCCGATGGCCACCGACGTGACGACCTACGCCGACTATCGCCAAGCCGGACCGTTCGTGCTTCCATTTTCGATTTCGAGCGCCAGCACGTTCGAGCCGGCCAACGCCGACCGGATCGAGGTGACGCGATATACCCTGTCGCGCCGCGTGAACGCCGCCGACTTCGCAAAGCCGCACGCGGAGCTGAACGCGCGCATGCTCGGCGGGGCCACGTCGACGACCGTGCCCATCGCGCTGGAGGGCCGTCAGCTCTTGGTCTGGGCATCGATCAACGGGAGATCGCCGATGCCGTTCATCCTCGACACCGGCGGCCACGCGATCCTCGATACGGTCGCGGCGCGGATGCTCGGCGTGCATGCGACGGGTTCCGGCGTGAGCGGCGGTGCCGGCGCCGGAACTATCGCGCTGCAGTATGCGCGCGTCCGCAGCATCCGTATCGGAAACGCGGAACTGCTCGACCAGCCCGTTCTCGTGATTCCGTATTCTTACGATTTCTACGAGCGCGGCCGGCGCGTGCCGCTCGCCGGCATCTTGGGACTCGAATGGTTCGAACGCTACGCCGCCCGCATCGATTACATCGGCAAGCGCTTGACGCTGACTCCATTGCCGAACTTCCACATGAGCGCGGCCGCGACGCGCGTGCCGATACGATTCCAAGAGGACATGCCGCTCGCGCGCGCGGCGGCGGATGGACACGCCGGATCGTTCGGGGTGGACACGGGAAACGCGGGAACGCTCATTCTTTACGGGGACTTTTTGCGCCGGACCGGCTTGCTGTCAAAATACGTCGGCGGCGACACCGTGCGCGGTCAGGGCACCGGTGGAGCGAATACCGGTCGCATAGAAACGCTTGCCGGCTTTTCGATCGGCGGACACGAGCTGCGCGACTTGACGGCCGATTTTACGCAAATGAAGACGGGCTCGTTCTCATCGTGGACCGAAGCCGGCGATTTGGGACTTACGGTGCTCTCGCGCTTCACACCGACGTTCGATTATGCCGACGAGACGCTCTATCTCGAGCCGGTCGCGCATCCGTTGGTGATTCCGAAGAACCGCTCGGGTCTCGGGTTCACCAAAAATCAGGCCGCCGCGATCGACGTCGACGCCGTCCGCCCAAACTCGGCCGCGTCGGCAGCGGGCATCGTCGCCGGCGACAAGATCGTCGCCGTCAATGGGAAAGCGGCGCGTGAGCTCTCGGGCGCCGATTTTCTCGATCTCGTCACCGCACGGCCGGGAACGGTGCTGCAGCTAACGCTTCAACACCACAAGACGACTCGTACCGTTCGCCTCGTGCTGCGCTAGCCGGTTGCTCACATCCGATGCCATTCCTACTAATGTCGGGAGCCAAACCTCTACCAGGCCTTTTTGCCTCCGTCTCGAACAATTTCGCGGCGACTACAATTGTAGAACGCGCCGCGCTCCTAGCCTCAGGAGCAAGGAAGATCGAATATTATCGTACCTGAAGCCCCCACCAAAAAGCGGCCAAAAGCCGCTCCCAAAGTGTATCCACCCCACGAACACTTTGGAAATCCGCTTAATGTTTGCCGCATCTGCGGCGAAAAGTACTCCTACGTGCAGGCCCCGATCGGCCCGTTCCCGGTGCTCAAGAAATGAGGAAGACCCTTGCCCCGTAGCAATCAAAGCTTTTATATCGAGCGCCGGCCGGCCGGAGACTACGCCGCCAGGCGAGGTAATTCACAACGAGCCAGTTTCACCGGTAAGACGCAGGGCGAAGCGGCACGACGCGCGCACGCGTCGGACGGTAGCGCAATCGTGTTCGGCGAGCGCATTCGCCAGCGCGGCAGCTCCACCGGCAAGTGGCGTCGTCTCTTCTAAGCGTTTTTGCAACTTTCCTTAGCGTTCTACAGGTCGTGACACCGTGAAAGATTCTGCCGTACGGCGTGGCCGGAGTAACGTAGCTACCGGCCTAGGGCTTTTATTCATCCACGTCGCTGCGCTGTTGGCATTCGTGCCGGCGCTCTTTTCGTGGAACGCCGTCGTCGCGGCAATAATTATCGGTTGGGTGACCGCCGGCATCGGCGTAACGCTTGGCTACCACCGGATGCTCACGCACCGCAGCCTGCAGATGCCCAGACCGATTGAGTACCTTGTGAGCTTCCTTGGCGTTCTCGCCCTGCAAGGCGGACCGATCAGGTGGGTCGCGACGCACCGCCGCCATCATGCACGCTCCGACCGCGAGGGCGATCCTCACGGTATGGACCGCGGCTTTTGGTGGGCGCACGTCGGATGGCTATACTTGCCGAACCCGGCCCGGCCAACGAAGGCCGAGGAGCACCGGCTGGCAGCGGACCTGGCGGCCGATCCGTTCTACCGCTTTCTCGATAAGACGCAGGTGCTGTGGCAGATCGCGCTGGGCGTGTTGTTGTTCGTCATCGGCGGCTGGTCGCTGGTTGTGTGGGGCATCTTCGCACGACTCGTCGCCACGTATCACATCACGTGGCTCGTGAACAGCGCCGCGCATTTGACCGGCTATCGCACTTTTCGCACCAGCGACCTATCCACCAACAACTGGTGGGTCGCGTTACTGGCCTGGGGGGAAGGGTGGCATAATAATCACCACGCCTTCCCATTCTCCGCCCGGCACGGTCTGCGCTGGTTCGAGTTCGACCTCACCTGGCTGACGATCCGCATCCTGAAACTCGTCGGCATCGCTCGCAGCGTCAAACTTCCCACGCACGAGATGCTCGCGCGGCTGCGCGTTCCCGCTCCGCAACCGGTGACGATACCTGCGCAGATACCTGCGCAGCAACTGCGCACTACGACTTAGTACACGTCTCCTTCACGTTTACGACGCGGCCGCTCGTTTCGGTAAACGACGTCGTCATCGTTTTCTTGGTGTCGCTCATCTTGGCCATGACCTCCGGCTCGAACGACGCGATGTCGGGCGCTTTGCTTTGGATCGCGTACGTGTAGGTCCTAGTGTTCCCGGTCGACATCGGCGCCGTGGCAACCGCGTAGCCGCCCCGATCGCCGGTCGAAACGCGGACCCAGCGTTTCGCATAGGCGTCCCACGTGTATTTGGTCTCGCTGTGGACCTCGCGGGGAATCCACGAGGCCTTGTGGATGGTCGATTCGCGAATCATCCAATAGCCGCCGGGATCCATCGAGTAAACTTCGGTCGTGGTGAACGGTCCGGGGCGGCGCGAGCTGACGTCGCTGCACGTCCACGTCCCGATCAGAAACTTCATGCCGGAAAAATCCGGCTTGGGTTGGGTGGGAGCGGGCGTTCCTTCAACGGTGACCGTACCGGCGGCAAGCGCGCCGGCTCCGGCAACTGTTACGAATAGCGACAAAGCGCAAAGAAAACGCAGAGATTTATTCACGAGCAAAAGCCCTCCTTAAGGTACGGGCCTTCGCAAGCAGGCAACGGCCTCCTTTCCAGCTGGTGATCCGCCGGCGGCTGCGGCGCGTACTGGAAGGCATGAGCATGCTGCTTTCCGCGCTGCTGTTGGCCGAACTAACGTTGGCGCCGTTACTCCACGCTTCGCAATGGATCGGCGAGCCGCCGACGGCGAAGCAAGTCGCCGGCAAAGTCGTCCTGGTCGACGTCTTCACCTATTCGTGCATCAACTGCCAGCACGTCGTTCCCGAGCTGCGGCAACTTCGCGCCCGTTACGGAACGCAGGATCTGGTCATCATCGGCATTCACACGCCCGAACTGCCGACCGATCGCGTCCGCAGCAACGTCGTGCAGAACCTCGACGTCCAGGGCATCACCTGGCCGGTCGCCCTCGACAACCAGAATGCGCTCTGGGATGCGTACGGCATCCAATATTGGCCCACGCAGATGATTTTCGACCGTCACGGCAAGCTGCGCAAAACAATTATCGGCGAGGGCAACGACGACCAGGTCTCCGACATCGTAGCGCGCCTCGTCGCGCCGTAAGGGCCGCGGAATCGGGGTAACCCGGCCTCGTCGGCCGAATCAGCCCCGGCATGCGCTTAATTCTCTTGCCCGCCGTCTTCGGAGTACTCGTAGCGGCCGGCCCCAGCCCGTCGCCGTCAGCATCGCCGCCGCCGTCGCCGCTGCAGAGCTCGATCCAGCAGCGCGTGCGCTACGTGTTCGTCATCTATCAAGAGAACCGGTCGTTCGATCATTACTTCGGCACGTTTCCGGGAGCCAACGGCGTCTACTCGCCCGACGCGCAGAAGCACGGCTTTCGGCAATATAACCCGGTCGCCAAGCGCGACACGCAAGCCTTTAGAATCGCGACGTCGCAGGTCGGCGTGTTGAGCAACGCGCGCAAGCTTTTCGACGCCGCGATCAACAACGGCGCGATGGACGGCTTCGTCACGCAAGAAGCGGCGCTGGCGACGAACCTTTCGCCCGACGCGCAAAAGAAGCTCGGGATGACCGATCCTTCGCAGGCGGCGTCGGTCGGCGACGAGTCGATGGCGCACGTCGACTGCGACACCATTCCCTATCTGTGGAATTACGCGTCCCGCTTCGCGCTCTTCGACTCGTTCTTTCAGGGCGCGCGCGGGCCGTCGACGCCGAGCAACGTCGAGATTATCGCCGCGCAGAACGGCGAGACCGAGTACGAGCGCTACGGCAGCCTCGGGCCGCCCTACACCGAGGATCCGCCGAGCGCCGGCGGGCGCGGCGTTCCCATTTGGGTCGATCTCGACCCCGCCTGGGGGCCATACAACAGCGAAGATTTCAGCGAAGAACATCAAGTCGACCAAACCTACGCGACGGTGATGCTGAATCTCGAGGGCGCGCAGGCCGGCGAGCTGACCAACAACACGCAGGATATCGTCAACGACATCGCGTTTCTGCGCGGCAAAGCGCAAGCGCCGGTCAACTGGACGTGGTACGAGCAGGGCTACGCCAATCCGCGCGACCCGGGACGCGTCACGCTGGTGACGCACCATCTCGCGCCGCACTACTTCGGCTACATCGCCAACAATCCGGCGATGGATCGCCACGTTGCCGACATCACGCGATTCAAGTCCGACATCGAGGGCGGTAAGCTCGGCGACGGCGGCCTCTTCTATTTAAAGGGGGGCTTCGGAAGCAATCTCGGACTCAGGCCGGCCGGCGCCGCGCCGAACACTTTTACCGGCGACGACGACCATCCCGGCGAGTCCGACATGCAGATCGCCGAGGCCGACGTCGCCGCACTCGTTAATCTGATCGCGCGCAGCAAATACTGGAGTCAGTCGGCCATCGTCATCACCTGGGACGATCCCGGCGGTTTTTGGGATCACGTTCCGCCGCCGTCGTGGCTCGTCTGTCCCGACGGCTATCCCTGCGGCAACGGGCAGCGCGTGCCGATGCTGCTGGTTTCGCCCTACGCGCGCAACGCGGTCGTGCACGACTACAACGATCAGGCGTCGGTCATTAAGTTCGTCAATCAGCTCTTCGATCGCACGCCGCTGGCGCAGTTGCCCGACGAGGCGCACTACATGCCGTTCGGGCCGCACGACGGAAGCGATAAAAACGGCGATTTATCGGGCGGCTTCGATCCCGATCGTTTGAGCGGTAAAAAGCCGCCGATTCCGGCGGAGCAGGCGATCGTTCCCGACGAAGTCGTCCGCGCGATTCCGAGCCCATGGTCGTGCAAATCGATCGGCGTTACGCCGGTACCGCCGCCGGCCGGCGTTTCCGACGCGCCGCCGCCGGGCTTTAATCCGCGCGTGTTGGTCGTTCCGCTGCCGTCGAATAAGTTGATCGGCGATTGACGCACGCCGAGTTCGAGCGCGTGGTCAATGAGGCGCTGGAGTCGCTACCGGAGCGCTTCTCGCGCCTCATCGAAAACGTCGCCATCACCATCGAGGACGAGCCGACCGACGAAGATCTCGAAAGCATCGAGGACGACGAAGATCCGGATTCGGAGCTGCTGGGCATCTATCGCGGCATCGCGCTCACGGAGCGATCGCACGATATGCCGCTGCTGCCTGACGAGATCGCTCTATTTCGCGGGCCGATCGAGCGTGCCACGAGCTCGCGCGCCGAAGCGATCGAACAGATTCGCGAAACGGTGATGCACGAGGTCGGGCACTACTTCGGCCTCGGCCACGACGAGATGCCGTATTAAGGAACGGAGAGCGCGATTGTCGAGCATTGTTAACGTCGAGCAAAACCTCGTCTATGTGTTTAGGGAACTCGGGCGCGCTTTGCCGGGCACGGAGGTGCACGACAGCAGCGAGCTCTTTTGGGTGCTGACGCCGGTGCGGCTCGCCCTCTTCAACAGCCTGTTCGCGGCGCGCCTCGACCCGTCGAACGCGGGAGTCGCGATCGAAGCCGTGAAGGCGCGGGCACAAACCAAAGGGGTGCCGTTGTTGTGGTGGGTGCTGCCCGATGACCGGCCCGCCGATTTGGGCGCGCGTCTGACGGCGGCGGGGTTCCGGCATGTCGATACGTCGCCGTGCATGTCGCTCGACCTTGCCTCCGCTTCGCTTGACGCATCGGTAGGCGGCGATTTTAGCGTCGCAACGATCTCCAGCGAATCGGATGCGCGGGTGTGGAGCGACGTGCTGGGCACCGGGTCGGGTCTGCCGCCGGAATTCTCCGATGCGTTCCTTCCCTTTGCCGTGGCGTTCGCGAAGAATCCAACCGGGCCGTTGCGGAACTACGGCCTCTGGTTGGATGGCGAGCTGGTAGCGACTTCATCGCTGGCGTTTAACGACGGCGTTGCGGGCGTTTATAACGTTGCGACGCTACCGCATGTTCGGCGCAGAGGATTCGGTACGTTATTGACGGCGCACGCGGCGCGCGAGGGTCGCGACCTGGGCGCGTCGGTTGCGATACTGCAGTCGTCGAAAGCGGGATTCGGTGTGTACAGAAGTCTTGGTTTCGAGCAGGTGGGCGAGCTCGATCAATACACCTGGCCGGCTTAAGTGATGGCCTGGACGCTGCGGCAGCTGGCGTCGCCGGCGATGAAGGCTTCGGTGCGGGCGCGGATGTCGGCCGGGAACGGCGTCGCGCGGCGCTTCTCGCGATCGATGTGCACGGCGGTGAGCTCGCAGATCGCGCAGACCTCGCCGTTCTCGGCGTCGCGCATCTCGTGGATCCACACCATCTTCCGCTCGCCGACGCTGACGAAGTGCGACCAAATCTCGACGATCGCGCCGGCGAGGAGTTCGCGCTTGTAGGTGATGTTCTGCTGAACCCCCGCCATCCCGCGCTTCTCTTCGCGCATGTACGTCGGCGTGATGCCGACCGCGGCCATCAGATGCCACGTCGCTTCGTCGAACTTCCCAACGTAATACATCACGTTGAAGTGGCCCATGTGGTCGCAGTGCCAGGGATAGACGGCGCCGCGGTACGTTAAAATCGGCTTCACGCGACTTGCGTGTTACCGCCTACCGACGTCGTGCCCCTTCAGCCGCTGCTCCGAAGGTTCACATGCGCATCCCGCTCTGCGCGCCGTTCTGCATGAACTGGATGTGGGTAATGACGCCGTTCCAGTCGTTGGGCGGAATTCGCAGATCGCTTTGAAACGGCGATTGCAGCTCGAAGAGCAGCACGAGCGTGGTCGTGACAATGACCGTCACGGCCGACGTCATCAAAAGGTGCACCTTTTGGTTTTCCAGACCGAAAAGCCAGCAGAAGCCGACGATGCATGCGGCACCGACGATCAACACTAGCCATTCGAACTTCGCTATCCCCGAGCCGTTGGCTGAGAGACGGCGCTGGCGGTAATCGTGCAGCGCGCCGAGCTGCTGCAACGTCGCGCTCTGCGCGTTGGCTTCCTTGAGATTGGCGGGAGTGAAAGCTCCGGCCGCCCCGATGGCGTCCATGACGATCGCGTCGGCGCCGAGATCGAAGCCGCGCGTCCGCATTGCCGGCCACTCCTTAGTCAGCATCGCATCGGCATAGAGCAACATGTCGCGACGTACACGGGTGCGCTCTTGCTGCGGCAGGCCAATCGACGTATGCCAGGCGTCGGTCGAGGCGGCCGACTCCTGCGCAACGAGCTGCCCGGCATCGGCGAAGTGCTGCCAAGCAATCACGGTCATGAAGCCGAGCAGAACGCCGTAGACCGCGCCGACGATCGAAACGATGAAGCCGCCGACTTCGTTATGCCGTACGAAATCGGACTCTCGGAAACGGCGGTGCAGATACCATTGCCCCGAGCAGGCGAGCGCGACGGTGGTGGTCGTCGCCCACAGCAGCAGCCAAGCCGCGTTCATGCAGAAGAACGCCGCTGGGTCGATTATGGCGACCGCGGCGGCGGCCGTTAGGCTCACCACCGCGTACGCCGCGGCGAGTGCCGCCCCGTTGGGGGCGACGGCGAACTTGCTTCGTGCGCCGATCACGGCAGACGCGGGCCCCAACCCGGGAAGATCGACCGGTCCAAATCGGGCCGCGGCCCAAGAACGGGTGGTAATGTCGGACGATTCCGACTAGCGAGCATGCGCTCTTCTCCTCTTTCTGGCATGAGTATGGGCCGCTAGGCGACCCGTCGAAGAGCATGCAGCAAGACCGGGATTGCCGGAACCGATATCCGTATAAACTAGTCGTATAAATCGCCGTTATGCCAAATGCAGCGGAACCGTCGTTCGGCACGCTGTTGCGCGAGTTTCGCATCGCCGCGCAACTCTCGCAAGAAGCCCTCGCGGAGCGCGCGACGATGAGCGCCGACGGAATCAGCTCCCTCGAACGTGGGATCAATCGCGCGCCGCAGCGGGAGACGCTGGCGTTGCTGTTGGAGGCACTGCAGCTCGATCCACACCAGCGCGAGGCGATCGAGGCGGCGGCGGCGCGGCCATCTCGTCCCCGCGCGTCGCGTGCGCGAGCGCATAAAAAAAACAATCTTCCGCGCGTCCTCTCGACGCTGCACGGTCGCGAAAGCGCCGTTTCTGAGGTAAAGGCACTGATCGCCGCGGATCGGCTCGTCACCCTCACCGGCACGGGCGGCGTCGGCAAGACGCGTCTGGCGATCGAAGTCGGCCATGCGGCGCTCGACCACTTCGACGACGGAGTCTGGTTCGTGGACCTCGCGGCGATACGCGATCCTCGCGAGGTGGCGTCGGCGATTGCCTATACGTTCGCCATTCAAGAGCGACCCGAGACGACGCCGCTCGACGCCGTGGCCGAGGCGCTCGCGCGCAAAACGCTGCTTTTGATCCTCGACAACTGCGAACATGTGGTGACCGGTGTCGCGGCGGCGGTCGAAAAGTTCGCCGCGGTCTGCCCCGGCGTTCGGATCTTAGCGACGAGCCGCCAGCCTTTGGCCGTCGCCGGGGAACGAACCTATCGTCTCGCCTCGCTAAGCCCGGAAGCCTCGATCGTCCTTTTTATCGAAGCCGCGACGCGCGCCGACCCAACGTTTTCGCCGCGAGACGAGCTGGGCATCGTTGAGCGTATCTGCAGCCATCTCGATGGAATCGCGCTGGCCATCGAACTCGCGGCGGCGCGGGTGAAGCTGCTCAGTTTGGCCCAGATCGAGGAACTCTTATCCGAGCGCTTTGCCGTACTGGGCGGCGGCGGCCTAGTCGCGCGCCATCAAACGATGCAGGCGCTGGTGGACTGGAGTTACGATCTTCTTTCGGCCCAGGAACAGGAGCTCTTTAGCCGGCTCGCCGTCTTTCCGGCGGAGTTTTCGTTGGAGGCGGTGCTCGAGGTTTGCTCCGGCGACGGCGTTGCCAAGTCGCGCGTCGTCGAGATCCTCGGATCCCTAGTCGACAAGTCGCTAGTGAGCAGCGAGCGGCACGGCAAGATGCGGCGGTTTCGCCTACTCGAAACAATACGCGCCTACGCGCTCGAGAAGCTCGGCGATCGGACCGGCGCGCTAGATCGCAAGCACGCGCAGTATTACATGAAGCTCGTCGACGCGATCGGCTCGAGCGATCCGAACTTTCAAGATGTCCTCGAAGTTGAATACGACAACCTGCGGCGCGCAATGGAATGGGCGATCGACGAGGGCGGCGACGTCGGCTTAGGGATTCGCCTACTTTCGGGGATGCAAGAATTTCTGTTATTTCGCGGTTTCGGCGCCGATTCGGCGCGGCGTGCGGAACGCGCATTAGCGGGCCCGATTCCGCTGCCAAAACCCCTGAAAGTGATGGCGTGGGAAACGATTGCCGCGATGCGCGGCGACTTGCTTCTCCCAGTGCAGGCGTACGAAGCTGCGGTCACGGTCTTGCGCCTTTACGAAGAGCTCGGCGACAAGCCGGGCACCGCCCGCGCGTTGCGCGGGCGCGCAATCGCCCGGCTTCGACTGGGGCGCTACGCGGAGGCCGAAGACGACCTGCAACGCTCCCTCGAGTTGAGTAAAGCCTACGGCGATCGACGCGACGTCGTGCGCACGATGGGTTCGATAGGTGTCGCTTACGAGCTGACCGGCCGCCTGGCGGAAGGCCGGCAGATGGCGCTCGACGTGCTCGAAATGGCGCGCGATCTCGGCGACCAGCGCACGCTGTCGGTCGGAATGACCAACTTGGCGGAGGCCGAGTTTGCCTCAGGGGAGGTCGAGAGCGCGGTGCAGCGTCTTGAAGAGCTGCTCACCACCAAGATGACGCGCAAGAACATCCGGCTACGGGCTAATTCCAAGTCGAATCTCGCCGCCTACCTGATCGCGCTGCAGCGCGAAGAGGAGGCTCGAACATTGGCTCGTGCGGCGGTCTTCGATGCGCGCGAAGCGGGTGACGGCGGCATCATGGCTTGCGCAATCGGCACGCTGGCGACGCTGATCGCGCGCGACGATCCAAAAACCGCCGCAAAACTGATCGGCTTTGTCGACGGCGTCTTTTCCGCCGGCTACGTTCGCGAGTACACCGAACGGTACACGTACGAAGTTTTAATGGAGCGGCTTAATCAAAGGTTGACGGAGAGTGAGATCGCGGAGCTCGCGCACGAAGGCGCCGCCATGTCGGAGGCGCACGCCGTACGGCTCGCGACTCGCGCCGCTCCGATGCGAGTTCACGGCGCGGCGCGACCGCGAAAGCGCTAATTGAGAAGCGCGTCAGCCATGGCACGCACGTTGGGTAGGAACGGGCGCGCGCGCCGGCTCGCGCGATCGATATGCACGCCCGTTAGTTCACAAATCGCGCAGACCTCATCGTTCTCCGCGTCGCGCATTTCGTGGCTCCACGTCATCTTGCGTTCGGCAATACTAATGATGTGCGAGCGAATTTCGACGATCGCACCGGGGAAGAGCTCGCGCTTGTAGGTGATGTTTTGCTGCACGCCGGCCATGCCGCTTTGGGTCTCGCGCATGTAGCTCGGCGTGATACCGATCGCCGCCAGCAGGTGCCAGCTAGCCTCGTCGAATTTCGCGACGTAATACATCACGTTCATGTGGCCCATGTGGTCGCAGTGCCAGGGATAGACGGCGCCGCGGTACGTTAGAATCTGCTTCACGCGAGGCGCCTGTTACCGCCCGGCGCGGCCTGGGCCTTCCGACTTGAAAGACAGGGCAACGGACAGGGTTGCTTTGGCATACTGAGAAAGCAGGCTATAGGTTGGCCAAACCGGACTCCTGCTGACCTAGGAGCTGCCGCGAATGCGAAATTTAGCCCCGGGCTTCCTATGCTGTACGGTAGTCGCCGCCGTGCTTTGCGCCGCGCCCCTACGAAGCGGCGCTCAAAGCGCACCCGCCGCGTCAGCCGCGCCAGCCGCCCCGCCACCGACTGCGGGCTCCGCCTTATCGGGCGCCGCCGGCGGGAGCTCGCTACCGATCGAATCGCTGATCCTCGCGTACCAAGGATTGCAACTTAGCGCCGACGCGATCGCGCATGCCGTCAAGCAACGCATGGGCTCGAACCCCAATCAGAAGATCGTCGTTGCGACAGCGGCCGATGTTACCGCGATCTTGCAGCTTCGCATTGTTCTGTCGCAGATCGAGGACTTCAACACCCGGCTGATACGCATCAAGAGCGAGGTGGATGACCTCAAGTGCCAACCGACTCCAAGTCCTACGCCCACTCGGGCCGGGCTCACCGCCACGGCTGCTGCTGCTGCCATCGGATCGATAGTTTCTTCGCTCGGCCAGGCCCTCACTACGGTCGCAAGCTTTACCGCTACCACCGAAACGGCCTCATCGCAATCTGCGAGCTTTCTCGATACAACCTTGATCGATCTCGTCGGTGAAAGCATAACGTCGACATCGTCTGCATCCGTCTATGTGCCGACCGTCGCTCCGCCCGACTTCGCCGCTATCGAACCGTACGCTGACAACCAGTCGCTAAGGAGCGATACGTATCTGTTCAGCGCGTTGCAACGTCTGGACGCTAATCGCTTGGCACTCGAGAAGGACGCCCAAAATAAGCTCTCAAACCCACTATGCAAGAATGACAGTACTGCCGCGGCAGCAAGGAAACTGATCGTAGCCGCCCTTGCGGCGACTGAGAAATTCGAAGGCTCGTTGTTCGGCTTGTCGGGTCTTCCTTCAACGGGCCTGATCACCGCCGTAAGCACTCCCGAACCCAAAAGCAGCGCTAAGCCGGGGACCGTGAAGCCGGCTGCCGTTTCGAATACGATAACGATCGCGCCTGAGAAGGCCCCGTCTGCCCCTGCGGGCCCCTCCGCTATGCAACGCCTACTCTACATCGATCTGCTGGCACACAAGTTGGGTGGCTCGACCCACTCCAATAATGCCTATCTTCTCGCGGTGCACGTACGTCGTCACCCTTCGACAAGCTCAGGGTGACAACACGAGCGTCATCCTTCGACTCCGGCGCTGCGCGTCGCAGTTTATCCTGAGCGAGGGCAGCGAGTCGAAGCGCTCAGGACGACAAGCTCGAGCGCCTTCGCTCACGATGACCACCTTCTACTCGCGCAAGCATTCAAAGCGATGATGGGCCATGCGCTCGGAATGGCATCCGATAACGCGGTCGCGAACGAGTCGCTCGGCTTAGCTCGACCGTGCCGCCTGGCGTGGCCGGCGCGCGAGGGCTTAGCGCTTGGCCTGCGCGTCTTCGACGCGGGCGAGTGAGATGAGGTGCTGCACGTTCGCGTCGGTGGCGGAGTAGCCGGCAAGCGTCGCTCCGACCACGAGGTTGCCGTCGACCGCGCCCATTCCGATGTGCGTTTCGTTGCCGCGCGTCACGCGACCGGCGAACGAGGACTGGCCGATCACGGGGACGCTAATTGGTGCGAAGCCGGGGATTTTACTTTTCGCGACCGCTTCGTGGAAGGCGGTCAAGGCGTCGCCTCCGCTTGCATAGCGATCGACGCTAAGCGTCACTTTTTTCGAACCATCGCCGTTAGCGAAGATCACGCTGCGCGTCGCCGTTGGGTTTGCGGCGGCGGTTTTATTCACCCCAGAGTATCGCTCGCGCGTGACTTCCGGAAAATATTTCTGCACGGTGCTTAGCTCGACGATCGCGCTGCGGGCGAGCACGGCTGATGGTGGGGCCGTGGCCGCGCCGAGCAGCGCGACGGCGAGTACAGTTGCGGCGATTTGCGCGTTCGAATTCACGCTTGTTGATTTTGGTGGAAACGAGTGTCACCCTTCGACAAGCTCAGGGTGACACAGTTAACCAGTCCTTCGACTGCTCGCTGCGCTCGCGCTCAGGGAATGACAAGCGGGCGGGTGTACTCTTGCCTGCGGCGAACATCTCGACTATGGATATCGCCGGTTTAAAAGCACTCTTCGGTCAGCGCGTGCTCGCCGACGCGGGCAAGGAGTTCGTCGGAACGCTCGAGCCGATCGCCGGAAGCCAAGATACGGTTACGCTCAAGCCGCTCGACCCGGCCAGCGCCAACAATTATCCCTTCGCAATCAACGGCGTAACCGCACTCAGCGCCAGCGCGATAGTATTTATTCAGAAGCTCTCGTGACAAAGCTCACCCGTTTCCTTGAATCTCTCAATGGAGGTCTGAAACCCCATGTCCTCGCGCTTCGCACGGTTATTGACTGCAGTGCTCGCCGGCGCACTCGCAGCCTGCTCCGCAAACGGCACGCCTTCGGCAACGCCGAGTCTCGGCGGCGTCTATTCGATGATTCTCCCTTCGGGCGAACACGTGGTTCGCGTCGGCCGGCATGAGATTCGCTTCGGCGGTCCCTTGCACCACACACAAACCGGCCATTCGTGGATGGATCCAGCGAGTAAGAAAAAAGCCATTCTGTACGGCAGCTCGTACGACGGCGGCTTCATCAATATTTATAGCGAGAAGGGCACCGGCCAACAGCCGATCGGCCAGCTCACCTCCGGTCTCCTTAGCCCGCAGGGCATGTTCGTCGACAAACATCATCACCTGTGGGTCGCCAACACGAACGCGACTTTAACATTGTCTCGTCTAGCGTTAAGCGCAACGTCGACCGCGCCGTAGCTGTAACGCTCAACGATCCCGGTTATTACTCCAATCGTCGGTCGTCGTCGAGCAGTCAGCGAAACCGCGTTTGCGGCCAATCGCGCAAGTCGCTCAAGCGGACAGTCCGGTACCGTAGGACCTACTGGAAGAAGGGCGATACCAATCCCGCACCGGCATACCGTAACGATTTGCCGGCGCTGAAAGGCCAACTCGCGCTTGGACGATGCGGCGATTAGGACGACGGTTTCTGATAGAGCGTTTGACGTCTCGTACATTAGCCGACAAGCGGGGGGCCGACGGCTCATTGCGTACTTGATGTCGTCCGACGGGAACGACGCATGCCGGCGTGCCGCGACAGCGACGCCGTGGAATCGGCGACGATACGGTTTTTTCGCATCGAGCGACAGAATCACCTTCGATGCGGGCAAGAACCTCGTGATGGAAGATGCATACGGCAGTCTCGGCATCTGGGCGCCGCCCTACAACAGCGGACCGAGCCGTACGCTCCCGGCATTCGGCAACGAGCCGACGCTCAATAAGAAGCAGACTCAGGTCTGGATCGCGTACGCGAATTTCTCCGACCCGATGATTGAAAGCTACGATTACTCGAGCGGACAGCAGCTCGACGTGATTACAGCCGGCTTCACCAACACCGCTATTCCGTACGGCGTGAGCCGTCGATCCGCGCAGCCAAGCCTTAACGTCTCCTATGACTTCCGATCCGTTCTCCGCCTTCAAAGATCGGCACCGCGAGATGTGGTCGACGTTCGCGCCGACCGCGGTCTTCACGACGCCGACCGCAGCGAACCTCGTTCGCTTTGCCGGAATTGCGCCGGGCGAAGACGTGCTCGACGTCGGGACGGGAACCGGCGTCGTCGCGATCACCGCGGCGCGAGCGGGAGCACGTGCACGTGGCCTCGACTTAACGCCGCTCTTGCTCGAGCACGCACGCGAGAACGCGCGCATCGCCGGCCTCAACGTCGAGTTCGTGGAGGGCGATGCCGAGCAGCTTCCCTATCCCGACGCGTCATTTGACGTAGTCGTCAGCCAGTTCGGGCACATGTTTGCGCCGCGTCCCGATCGCGCCGTCGCCGAAATGCGCCGCGTCCTCAAGCCGTCGGGACGCATCGCCTTCGCCACGTGGCCGCCCGACCGGCTGGTCGGGCAAGTCTTTGCCTTCGTCGGACGTAACTCGCCGGCGCCTCCACCCGGCGCGGCCCCGCCGCCGTTGTGGGGCGACGAGGCCGTGATTACCCAGCGGCTCTCCAACGACTTCGAGCAACTCGAGTTCGAGCGCGGCGTGATGCCGGTCTCGGCGTTGAGCTTGGGACACTACCGGCTCTTTATGGAACACGAGTATCGGACCGATCCGCAAGCTCGTCGAGAGCTTGGCGGATGCACCGCAGCAACTCGAAGCGGTTCGCCGCGAATTCGAGACGATCTCCGAACCCTATTTCGCCGGCAACATCGTGCAGCAAGAGTACGTCATGACGCGCGCCCGCGTTCGTTAGCTAACCCTGCGTCGCGACGAACCACTCGTTGCCGAAGCGGTCGTGTAGGGCGCCGAACTTTCCGCCCCATTGAGCATCGCCGAACGGCGTAACGACTTTGCCGCCCTCGGCGAGCGCGTCGAAGACTTCGGCGGCCTTCGTTTGATCGAGGATGGTTAGCGCGAGCGTAACGTTGCCCGCCTCGGGGTCAATCGTCTTTTCGTTCCTTCCGTCGGCGGCTTTGAATGAGACGCCCGATCCGGTGAAGGTAGCGTAGTGCACGGTGTCACCTTCGCGTATGCGGATCTCGTAGTCTCCGCCTAGCGCTTTTTTGTAAAATTCCAGCGCCTCGGCGCAGCGTCCGTAAAAGAAAACGAACGGCACCAGCTCCATTGGGGCGCCGCGCATGTCGTCGCCGGGATCTACCAAGCCGATGGTGTGGCCTTCGGGATCGCGGAAGAGTCCGATCACCGGACCGTTGGGCACCTTATCGGGGCCCATCATCCGCGTGCCGCCGTACGACTCGATCTTGCCGAAGGCGTCCTCGACGTTGTCGACCACGACGTAGAAGGTAACGTGTCCGTCGTAGCCTTCCGGCGCCTTGCCGATTCCGCCCATGATCCCACGCTGAAATCCGGGAACCGGATCGACCAGACTGTATTGAATGTCTAAATCGGGCAGCGGCTCCGCGACGTTCCAACCGAAGACGTCGGTGTAGAAGCTTCGCAGCTTCGGCGCGTCTTGCCCCATGATCTCGAAATGCATGACCGGATGTTTCATGTTAGGATTCCTCTTTCGTTATGCGTTGTAGACGCGACGCAGCTCGTTGATGTCGAGCTTGCCCATCTGCAGCATCGCCTGCATGGCACGCTGCGAACGCTGCTCCGTCGGGAGCGCCGAGCACCTCACGCAAGCCCTCGGGCACGATGTTCCAAGCGAAGCCGTAGCGATCGGCTACCCATCCGCACGGCATCTGCCTGCCGCCTTCCGAGAGCTTGTCCCAGAGATCGTCGACCTCGGCTTGCGTAGGGCAGCTGACGAAAAGCGCGATCTTCCCTTGCGAGAAGTTGTCGCTGGGAACGTCGGGGTCGCCGGTCGGAGCGTTGATCGCCATGAAAGGCTGGCCATCGAGCTCGAAGTCGACGGTCATCACCGAACCCGCCGGCCCAGGGCCCGCCTCACCGTAGCGCGTGACGTCGGTGATTTTCGAATTCTTGAAGACCGAGACGTAATAGTTGGCCGCTTCTTCGGCCTCACCGGTGAACCACAGAAACGGGGTGATGCTCGGCATTTCTGTTTCCTTTCGGTCGGGGGAGAGAGGCGCCATCATAACAGGTGTACTTGTAAAAAGCAAGTATTATTTGCAAAAGCAACCAGACTTGCGGTATACTGTGGAGGTGGCGATCGTCAAACGGAGTTACGGGCAGTACTGCGGGTTCTCGCGCGCGCTTGAGCTCGTCGGCGAGCGGTGGGCTCTGCTCATCGTCCGCGACCTCCTCATCGGTCCCAAGCGCTTCAGCGAAATTGAACGCGGTCTTCCTGGGATTCCGACCAATATTCTTACGTCGCGCTTAAACGAACTCGAAGATAGCGGGCTAGTGCGCCGTCGCCTTCTGGAGCGTCCGGCCAAGGGTGTCGCTTACGAGCTGACTGAGGACGGCGCCGCCTTGAAAGATGCGGTGCTGGCGTTGGGCCGCTGGGGCGCTCTGCACTTGGGCGAGCCAAGGCCCGAAGAAACGGTCACCGAGGATTCGATTGCCATGGCCTTACGCACGACCTTCCGGCCGGAAGCCGCCGGCAAGTCGAAGGTCACCTATATGCTGCGCTTGGGTACGATCGAGGTGCACGCCCGCGTTCGCGACGGCGCCGTGACAGTCGGTCGCGGTCCTGTGGCCAAACCGGATCTCGTCATCGAAACCGGTCCGGCGATGAAAGCGTTGCTGGCGCGCGAAATCACGCCCGCGGCTGCGCTCAAGAAACGGCTGGTCCGCATCACCGGCGATCCGAAACTACTCGATCGCTTCGTTCAAATGTTCCGCATTTAGCAGGGCGTACACTCGCCGCGATCAGGTTATACTGCGCTTGCGCTGCAGCACTCCCGAACGGTCGCCGCGCGGATGCGCGAAGGGTATCGGCCGGCTGTCACGCAATCAGACGGCGCCGCAGAAAGATGGGGTCGTGTTAGCCTGTCCCAGATGTCATCGCACTTTCGAGCCTACGAGAACTCATGGTGGCGCCGCCATCGAGATGAAGAAGCTCGGCACCAACGAGCTGCTGATTCGACGTGAAACGGTGAAGGTGATCTGCATGCATTGCGATCACGACTTCATGGTCAATAAGTCGCTTCTTCCCGACGGTCTCGGAAGCACAAAGAAAAAGATGAGTAATTCATGAAATTCTTGAGAACTCCGTTCTTTACGCTTTTTTCATTTGCGCCATGTACCTTGCTCTCGAACGTTCATTCACTCGCTCGACACAAGGAGAATAGTCACAGCACATGGTTGCAAAATCACTCGGAATCGCGGCGGCCCTCGCTGCAATGGCGTTAGCCGCCTGTGGCGGGAGCGCAGGGGGAACGGGCTTCGCCAGCGCCGGCGGAGCCTATGGCGGTCCGCCTCCAGTCAACAACCCGCCCCCCAACTCCGGAAATCCTCCGATCACGCAGCGCGTCGCCGGCAAGCCGGCGTTCGTGAATCCTAAGAACAATCGGACGCTCTACATTCTCAGCACCGACACGCCTACGGGCGGTAAATGCACCGGCGGCTGCCTCACGGTCTGGCTGCCGATGACGCCCAGTCAAGGATCGCACGCGCAGAAGCCCTTCGGCATCGCTACGCGCTCCGACGGCACCGGCAAGCAGTGGACTTATAAGAATCATCCGCTCTACATGTATGCGGGCGACTCGGGTCCCGATGAATCGAACGGACAAGGCATTCCGTTTGCCGGCGGCCATTGGTACGTCGCGCGCCCGAAAGGTTAGTTAGCGCACCATCTCCATAGCAGCGCAGCCACGGCCGGATTAAAGGCAAGCGCCCGTTCCAAACGCCGTGGCTCACGCTGCCCAGATTACACCACCACGGCGATCGCAGAACACTGCACGACGCGCGACCGTCCCCACGAGAAGGTGAGCTGCAGCCGCGGCGCAGGGGCAAGCGAGGTTTCGCCACGAAGGAATGCGCATGGAGTGGTTGAGGTTCATTGATCCTATCCGAGCGTTTTAGCGATGCCCTCACCTACGCCAACGAGCTCCATCGCGAGCAGTGGCGTAAGGGCACAAAAATACCGTACGTGAGTCATCTTTTGGCCGTCGCCGGCCTCGTCTTGGAGCACGGCGCGAATGAAGACGAAGCAATTGCCGCGGTCCTGCACGACGCGGTAGAAGATTGCGGAGGATCGGAACAGTTGGAGCAAATTCGCCGCCGTTTTGGCGACCGCGTTGCCACGATCGTAGAGGGATGCTCCGACTCGCTGGCCGTAGACCCGCGTAACAAAGAGCACTGGTACGACCGGAAAGAACGCTATCACGCAAGCCTTCGCGAGTCGAACGATTCCTCCGTGCTCCTAGTAAGCGCAGCCGACAAGCTGCACAATGCCCGCGCCACGCTGGCGGACGTCCGCCGGTTGGGCAACGGAGTGTGGGAACGATTTAGCGGCGGGCGCGATGCTTCGCTGCACAACTACGCCAGGCTCCTCGACGTGTACCGCGATTCGCAAGATCAACGCGTTCAACAACTTCTTCTCGAGCTGGAGCCGGTCCTCAAAAATCTCTCGGAGCTACCATGATCGACTCGAAGCGCACGCGCGAAGCAGTTATGGATCGAGGCATCGGCTGCCTCGTGGGCTTGGCGGTTGGCGATGCGTTGGGCGCGACGCTGGAATTCAAAGCGCGCGACGAGCACCCGCCGGTCACCGACCTCGTCGGTGGAGGCACCTTCAATTTAAAGCCGGGCGAGTGGACCGACGATACGAGCATGGCCCTCTGTCTTGCCGACTCCATCATCGAATCCAACGGTTTGAACGCGAAAGATTTAATGGAGCGCTTCATCCGCTGGCGCGACGATGGCGAGAACTCGCCGACGGGATACTGCATCGATGTCGGCGGCACCATCACCGACGCAATCAACCGTTTCTTGCGTACCGGTAATCCAGAGAGCGGACCGGTGCACGAATACGCCGCCGGAAACGGGTCGATCATGCGCCTTGCCCCCGTCGCGCTGCGCTGGCACAACGACCCGGAAGCGGCGCGCCGGCACGCGCGCGTGCAGAGCCGCACCACGCACGGTGCTCCACAGGCCGTCGAAGCGTCGGCGCTCTTAGCCGACATCTTGGTCGACGCAATCAAGACCGGCGACAAGGACTACGCGCTGCGCCCTCGCGACGTGGACGTTCGCGGTCTGTCGCGAATCGCGCAAGGCGATTGGCGAACGAAGCAACGCGCCGACATCAAGTCGTCGGGCTACGTCGTGGATACGCTCGAGGCGGCGCTTTGGTCGGTATATTCCTCGGACAGCTTTGCCGCCGCCGTCATTCTCGCGGCAAATCTCGGCGGTGATGCCGACACGGTCGGCGCGGTAACCGGGCAAATCGCCGGCGCCCTTTGGGGGCTGAGCGGAATTCCCAGCGCGTGGTTGGAGAAGCTGGCGTGGCGCGATCGGATCGAAGAGCGTGCTCGCCGGTTGATGGCTGCCGCCTCTTAAACTGTAGTCTTGTTCCTCGCCGTCGGACTGGCGCTAAGCTTTGAGTTCGTTATTTATACCAACGCAGCGATTCAAGCAGCCAGCCGCACAGGTCGCACGGCTTACCGGGCAGAACGACCTCGTCCCTATTTCACCACACTTTCGCGGAGGTTATCGCATGTTCGAAAGTTCATCGCGCCGCGCGATCGTCGCGGCGGCTTCCCTCGCCTTCGTAGTCGGATGCTCGGGCAACGTGGGGTCGCTTGCTCCGAGCCAAGCTTCTTCTTCTAATAAGGTCCTCGTCGGCATGCGCTCCATCCAAGGGGCAGCCGTCGAGCATCGGCTCCTCGTGCCCTCCGTTCCGCACCCGTGGGCGCTGCCTCACGCTTGGCCGAACAGGAGACAGCAGGTGCTGTTCGTTGCCGATCCCCAGAATAACCAAATCCTGATGTACAACCCGAAGACGCCCAATCCGTCGCCCGAAGGTTCGATCACCAGTGGACTCGACTACACCTTCGGTATAGCAGTCGACAAAAAAGGGACGCTCTACGCCGCCAACCTGCTCGGCAACAGCGCCGGCTCCATTGCCATCTACCCGAAAGGTTCGAGCACGCCGAGCGTAACGATCACCGACGGCTGCGACGCGCCGTACGGCATCGGCGTAGACTCCCAGGGCGACATCTTTATCGCCAACCTCGATAACGACACCATCGTCGGTTATAAGGCCGGCGCCACCTCGCCGTTCGAGTCGATCGACTTCAGCCCGTACGGGCAGGCGCTGGGAGTTGGCGTCGATGCCAAAGGCAACGTCTGGGTCGGCAGCGATACCACGAGCCGAGTCTACGAGATCCCGGCCGGCTCTACGACGCCGCAGAACGCGGGCCTCTCGGGTCTCAACGGAACGATCGGCGTCGCGTTCGGCAGAAAGGACGAGATGTACGTCTCCAACTTCGGCAGCAACAACGTACAGGTCTATGCCTACGGCACGACGACTCCGTCGCGAACGATTACGAGCGGCCTCACCGCCCCGACCTTCGGCGGGCTGACGAAGTCGGATTTCTTCTTCCAATCGAATCAGAACGGCAACGTGAGCGGCTATAAGAAGGGCCAATCGACGCCGTTCTCGACGATTACCGGAATCCCCGATCCTCGCGGCATCGCTTCGATACCGATCGTCAAGAAGTAAAGCCTCGTCTCTCCCTAACCTGAAACGGCGCGCGGCTCATCTGCTGCGCGCCGTTTGTATTTTGCATCGTGCCTTCATTGCTAACTTACCAGACCGTCGCGGGCCACGTGCCGTTCCTTGCGGCGGTCATCGCTCGATGCCACGGAAGCTCGGCGAACACCGAGCGCTGATCCTCGTTGAGATGCGGCAGATGAGCCTCGTAGAGACCGATGGCCCGATCGAGCCATTCATTCGCCGCTGCAGCGTCGTCGCAGAGGTGGTACGCGAAGGCGACGCACCAAGCCGAACGTTGCGGCCAGAATAGACCGACGGATCGCTCCGGCTCGGTCTTTGGAACCTGCACCTGCATAGCGGAGCGCCACATCGCAGTTGCCGGTTTGGGCGTGGAAGGCTGCAAGGAGCGCTCCGTGCTGCGCCGCTGCCACGGTAGCGGAGGTCGTTTGACGGATCGCGATTGCCGCCTCAAGCTGTTCGATCGCTCGGTCCATGTTGCCGGAGACGTATTCGGCCTCCCCCAAGTGCTGCAGAACGTTCTCGCGCGCGAAGATGCTCTGGCTCTGCACGAAAACGGCCAGCGCCTCTCGCCCTTCCGCAAGCGCGCGTTCCGCGCTTCCGCTGTAGGTCAGGGGTAAGACGAGGTTGCTGCGCGCCTTTGCCGCAAAGAACGGAGCGACGGCAGAATACGCCTCGATCGTGCGCTCGAACGGCGCCAAGCCTTCGCGAAACAAGCCGAGCTTGAACTTGAACTCGGCAATGTTCATCTCGTTAACCATCAATGCGGGCACCAGCCCGCACTCGCGGCAAATCTGCGCGGCCTGCTGGAGGATCGGGATCCCATCGAGAAAGTTGGGACTCCACAACAACGACCAGGTACTCTGCCCCAAGGCGTCGGCTTCGCAACGCCGGTCGCCGGCTTTTACGGTCAGATCGATCCACCGCGTACTCCATTTTGCGGCTTCATCGCGATCGAGCGCATCTTGCGCATTTGAAGTGAGGTGCCCGAGTGCGCGCTCGGCGGTTGCATAGTCGCCGAGGCGTTCGGCGATCAGCAGCGCCTCCGCCGATCGGGCACGTCCTTCGTCAGTCCTCCCGCAAACAAAGAGCGTGCGCGACATCTCCGAAAGCGCACGAGCAACGCCGAGTTCGTCGCCGAGCTGACGATACGCTTCGAGCGCACGTTCTGCTAGCAGTACGGTCTCGCCGGCAGCGACCCCGAGTGGATAGAACATGCTCTCGAGGAGGTCCGCTTCGGCCTGCCAGCGGAGGCTGCCCGAGCGTTGCGCGCGCTCGCGCAACTCGGCGAGTGGGGCGAACGCCTCCGATCGCCCGGTGTAATCGTTGAAAGCAATGCGCGCTCGGCGCAACAACACTCTGCAGCGAAGATCTTCGTCGTCGAACTCGTCCGCAACGGCTGCCAGTTCATCGAGATCGACGCGTTCCTCGGCCACGTTACTCGCCCGCTCGTCGATGCGCTGACGTTCGCGCAGAAGCCCGGCCCGCGTACCGCGCTCGGTCGCAAGCGCTAGCCCCCGATCGATATGGCGCCGCGCATCGTCGGGTGCGCCGAGGTCGAGGGCGTACTCTCCGGCGATAAGGTATTCTGCTGCAGCCTCGTCGCTTCGTTCTGCCGCTTCGAGATGCGCGGCGACCTGCGAAGCGAACTCGCGCGCGCGTTCCGGGTAGAGCTGCTTGAGCGCGCGAGCCATCCGGCGGCTGCGCTCGCGGAGGCGCCCCGGCTCCGCGAGTTGTGCGATTGCCTGTTGCACCAGCTGATGGCCGAACGCATACGGGAGAATGCCGCGGCCGGCAGTCTCTTGCACGATGCGGCGGTCGAGAAGTTCGTCGAGCGCGAGATCTACGGTCGCATCGTTATAGCCGGTAACGTCGCGCAAGAGCTCTGCGGAGAAACGTTGGCCCGCCAGAGCGGCGACCTCGGCGACGGTCTGCGTCTCCGCAGAGAGCGCGGCGACTCGCGCACCGACCAGCGATGCCACCGTCGCGGGAACGGACTCCTGCGGCGACGGCGACTCCAGCAACTGCGTAAGAAAGAGCGGATTTCCGTTCGAGCGATGGTACAGAGAAGCGGCAAAGGCGGGCAGCGTCCCTTCGAACGGCGTTCCCATCTCACCGAGGATGCGTTCTACGACCCCAGCGTCGAGCGGCAACACCGAGAGCGAAACGGCGTTCCCCTCGATCTTCGCTTCGCGCTGCAATTTTCGCAGCGGATGGCGCGCCAAGGTTTCATTATCGCGAAACGTCACGAGAAAGAGCACTCGCTGCGCCCGAGGCGCGACGCGCCAAAAAGGCAAGTGCATCGAACGTCGCTTGGCTGGCCCAATGCAGATCTTCCAGCGCGACGAGCAGCGGCCGCGGGCGCGCCAATCCCACGAAGGTGCGTCCAAACGCTTCGAAGAGGCGTAGGCGCTGATCGTCGGCGCCGATCGTCGGAAGTTGCGGAAGTCCCGCAATGCGTACGGCTACCTCCGGCACCACCGCAGAAAGCGCCGCAAGCCACGTCGGCCCGATGTCGAGCGCCGTCACCAGCGGCAATTGGCCGCGCAAGGCTTCGACCAGAGACTGGTAGGGGAACGCTTCAGGAAATCCAGTCGCGCCGTAAAGCGCGCGGCCGCCCGACTCTTCCACCGACGCGGCGAACTCGCGCACCAGCCTCGACTTGCCTATACCGGGGTCGCCGCCGACGAAAACGACTCCGCCGCGCTGCATCTTGGCGCGGCTCCACGCTTCGGAAAGACGCTCCATCTCCCGATCCCGGCCACGGAACGGCAGCAACTGTGCGCGCTCGCGGACTTGCGAATCGATGCCGTCGGCGGCTTCGCTCTCGTTCGTCGCCGTGGCCAGGCCCTTGAGAATCCGTTCGGCCAGCGAAACGGTCTCCGGCATCGGATCCACGCCCATTTCCTCGCGCAACCGCGCTGAGAATTGACGGTACTCGTGGATCGCACCGGCGGCATCGCCTAATTCATAGCGAAGCGCGACGATGCGCCGCACGATGTCCTCTCGCCACGGGTCGCCTTCGAGAAGCATATGAGCGACGGCGATCGCTCGCGGCAGGTCTCCGCGCTTGCGCAGTTCCGAAACGAGCTGAGCCAAGACCGTTTGATAGATGTTGCGAAGACGCTCGCGCACGTCTTCGAGCCACTCGTCGTAGAGTTCCGGAAGCAAATCACCGCGGTAGAGCGCGACGGCCTCTTCGAGCCGCGCGGCGTCTTTCGAAGCGTCCACGAAGGCATCGACATCCAGCCAAAGCTCGCTTTCCCGGTTCCACCATAACGCATCGGTGCTGCTTCCGACAAAATCGTGAGCGGGCTGCGGCAGGACGCGCAGAAGATCGCTTATCGTCGCTCGCAACCGCATGCGCGCAGTGCCCTCGTCTTCGTCGGGCCAGATCAGGAAGGCGAGATAATCGCGGGAGACCGGCGCATCTCGATGCAGCAAAAGATAGGCGAGGACTTGGAGCGACTTGCGCGGGGTGGCGAGCCGGAAGGCTTGGCCGTCGACGATCAGCGCGACCTGCCCAAACAGACGCACCTCAAGCGATCGGCGGTTAGCGGAGGTAGCGGTCTTGCTCGTCGGTCACCTCTGCCTAGCAAGGGGCGAAGAGCGGTCTTACTCGTCCTGAAGCGTTTCCCTGGCTGGAGCCGGCGGCAGAACCTTATTCGCCGCCCTGGTTTAGGCGCAACATAATGAAGTCCCAGAGATCGCGCAGCTTACTCGATGCAATACCGAGAGCGCTCGACGCTTCATAGACACTTCCGCGCCAAACCGGCTCGCCCGCCGATTTTTCGCGCCAAAGACGCACGACGAAGCGGTGATCTTCCCGGACTTCTGCCGCTGTCGAGGTCGGAATTGTCAGGCACGCCCTTCTCCTTTTTGAGACGAAAGTCGGGGGCCCCACCGTTACGGAGAGGCCCCGACCGCTGTTTTTGGCACTCCGGCGTTACGTGCCGACCGATACGAAGCCGAAGGCGTTGTCTTGAAGCGCGCCGTCAGTTCGCGAGTAGATACGGACCTGGAACTTCACGTCGTGACCGTTACCGCACGAGATATAGTTGTAGACGTCGGGAATCGGGGCGTGCCCGTTGACGCCGCCCGGCGTCACCATATTTGCCGGGCACGTTTTGAACTGACCGGCCGGGATGTCGATCGTGTACTGACCGGTTCCGTCGTGGGAGACGGAATAGCCGGTTCCGGCGACAATCGAGCCATCGGTGTTAACGATGCCTGCCTTCATGGCACCCTTTTTGTGGCCATCGGGCTGGAACGGTTGCTGCGGCTGGAACGCGTATGCTACGGCCGACGAGGCTACGAGCAAGAAGGCCGTCAGAGCGAGAATAGGATTGTTACGCACAGAGGGTTCTCCATTTGTGATCGGCCGACGCGGCCGGGCAGCTATTATGGCGACAGCCTATCAGCGGAGCCGTCCGCAAACGTCCGAGCGGAGGCCGGAACCCGGCGCGCAAATCTGCCTACCATGAATTCGCTCACGGCATTCGGCTTCGGAGCGGTGACGCTCATGATGGTTTTCTACGCGCTGGAGGCACGTGCGCCGGCGTTTACGCTGGCCTTCGCCCTCGCTTGCGTGGGCGCATCGGCGTACGGCTGGCTGGCCGGGACGTGGCCCTTCGGCGTCGTCGAGGGCGTGTGGGCAATAGTCGCCGCGCATAAGTGGTGGCAAAGGCGATGAGCCGGCTCGAGCCGTTCGCATTGGAGCGCTTCTTCGCGCGCTACGAGTTCAGCACGCGCTACGTGCTCTGCCCCAGCGACCCGGAATCGATGCCCGTGCACGAACTGCTGGCCTTCGAGCCGGACGCCGCGCAGCGGTTCGCGCAGCTTCGGCTCGGCTACGTCGAGTCGCGCGGTACGCCCGAGCTGCGCGAGGCCATCGCGGGCTGTACGCGCACGGCGATGCCGAGCGCGTGCTCGGGCACGCGGGTTCCGAGGAGCCGATCTTTACCTTCATGCACGCGGTGCTGGAGCCCGGCGATCACATCGTCGTGCAGTTTCCGGCCTATCAATCGCATTATTCGATCGCCGAAAGCATCGGCGCCGGCGTCACCCGCTGGGATGCCGATCTCGACGGCGAGGGCGCGCCCGACGTCGCTTCGTTGGAGCGATTGTTGCGGCCGGAAACGCGCGCCATCGTGGTGACGACTCCTAACAATCCGACGGGGTATTCGTTCTCCCGAGCCGAGTTCGACGCGATCGTCGAGCTCGCGCGGTCGCGCGGGCTGTGGCTCTTTTGCGACGAGGTTTATCGCGGAACGGAACGCGAGGCGGAACGGCTGCCCGCCGCCTGCGACGTCTACGACCGCGGAGTCTCGCTCGGCGGAATGGCGAAGGCCTATGGCCTGGCGGGTTTGCGCATCGGTTGGGTCTCGACGTCGCAAACGTCGCTGCTGCAGCGAATGGCGGCGATCAAAGATTATCTGACGATCTGCAGCAGCGCGCCGAGCGAGTTTCTCGCAGCACTCGCATTGCGGCACGACGCCGACCTTACCGAACGCGTGGGTGGGATTTGCGCCCGGAACTTGGATTTGCTCGATGCGTTCTTCACGCGCCGCGCCGATTTGTTTCGCTGGACGCGCCCGCGCGCCGGAACGACGGCCTTTCCGCGCTACCTCGGCAGCGAGGGCAGCGAAGCGTTCTGCCGGCGGGCGGTGGAAGAGGCAGGAGTGCTCCTACTACCCAGCACCGCTTTCGACGCCGGCGATGCGCATTTTCGCATCGGCTACGGCCGCGCCAATCTTCCCGAGGCGTTAGCGGCGCTGGATGCGTTTATCGAGCGCGCCTAACGCTACAACCTTTCGAGTAGGGATTCGTCGTCGAGTCGCGCGAGATCGGCGGGAACGCGATTTCGCACCCGCGCCGCCAGTTGGGCCGCAAGTTCCGTGCGACGGTCGGATGCCAACGTATCGCGGCGTTCGAGAAATCGTTTTATCAGCGCTCGCTCCTCGCCGCTGAGATACGTCGTCGCGGCATAGACCGGCTCGTCTTCGCGCCGGCCGAAGTCGCGCGGCTCGGATAGACGCGCGTCGCGCACGACGATGGTGCCGGCGGCGATATCGCCCAGACGTTTGTTCTCCGGCGAGAGCAGCGCGCTGACGGCGGCGAGCAGATAGTATCCTAGAATCCACTCACCGACGCGAATGAGGTTGCGAATGAGCGAGGCGCCGAAGTCGATCGGATAGCCGCCGTCGCGCACGACTCGCAGGCCGAGCAGCTTCTTGCCGGGCGTCTGCCCGTTCCATAGCGCCTCGAATACGATGAAGTAGCCGAAGAGTATGACGAACACGATCGTGACGACGAGCGCGACTGCGAGGCTCATCGCCAGCTTATCGGTAACCGCCGGTCCGCGCCCGTTGTCGACGCGCGCCGCCGCCCAAACGATCCCAAAAAAGATGGCCGCGAGCGTAAGAATTTGGATCGCCTGATCGATGAAGAGCGCGAGGAAGCGGCTCCCCAGTCCGGCGAGCTCGTAGCTAAACGCGATACTCTCGGGCGTTCGAACGTCGAGGGTGCGATCCACAGAGCCCAGGTTCGACGGGCGAGGCCCGCCAACTCCCGATTCGTTGAATCAATCTACCTTCGTGGCGCGGCGCTCGCCGATGTGGCAACAGCTCGATGCCCTGCTGCGGCGCGTCGAGCGGCACGGCATCGGAAAGCTAACGGGCGAAGATATCGGAGAGCTGGGACGCCTCTATCGCGCCGCGACCAGCGACCTCGCCTACGCGCAAGGGCGCGGCTTCGACCACTCGCTGATCGAGTATCTCAACCGCTGCGTTGCGCGCGCCCACGCACAGGTGTATGCCCGCGCTCCCGAGAGCGGCTTCGCGCGCATCGCCGACTTCTACGTGCGGGTCTTTCCGCAAGAGTTCCGCCGCTCGGCGCCTTACATTGCGATTTGCACGGCCATTACGATCGCGTGCGCCGTAGTCGCGTACGTTCTCGTACGTAACCACCCGGCCGACGCCTACGCTCTGCTGCCGAAGATGCTCGTGCCCGAAACAATTCGCCGGAGTCTGCACGACAGCAACTTCGCCGTTTCGGCCGACTTCGCGCCGGCGATGTCGGCGGCAATAATCACCAACAACGTCAAAGTTGCAATTGTTGCCTTTGCCGGCTCGATTACGCTGGGCATACTGACGATTTACATCATCGCATTCAACGGACTGATGCTCGGCGGTCTCGGCGCGCTCTTCACCAACTCCGGTTTCGGCCTCGATTTCTGGGCCACGGTCGCGCCGCACGGCGTGATCGAGCTGACGGCAATTCAAGTCGCCGGGGCGTCGGGCTTGCTGATCGCGGCAGGCATCGTCTACCCTGGGCGCCTTCGACGGCGCGACGCCATCGTGCGCAACGCGCGCCGTGCCGGAACGCTGATATTGGGTGTCGCCTCGATGCTGATCGTGGCCGGCACGATCGAAGCCTTCTTCTCACCGCGGCGCCTGCCGGCGCCGATCCGGATTGCCGTCGGGCTGGTTACCGCGCTCGCGCTTCTTCTATATTTTACCGGAGCCGGGCGGCGCGGCGATTCCGCTGGGACCGCCTTCGAGCCCTAACCTCCGGACGCCGGCGGACGCCCGGGTCGCTACGATGCGTTGGTAACACGCTCGTTAGGGAGACCCGCCATGGAACTTCTCGTTCGGCTCTATCGGAAACGCAGTTGGGGCGTCGTCGTACTCGCCACGCTGACCGGCTGCTTTGCAATGCACCCGGGCAGCGGTGAGATGCTTCTGCCCGAGGTCGGCGCCACATCATCGCCGCCCCCAGCCGGCACGGAGGCGGCACGCGACAAAACGGCGATGCTGTTATAGTAGGCCACGTCGCTTAACGCGCAGATACTCGTCGATCAGCGCCGTACTCAACTGTTTGGCCGGCACGTCGACGACGAGCGCGCCGGTGCGCTCGAGGATGGCTCTCGCGGTGCGGCGTTCGTTGGCGAGTCCTTGCGCCACGTTGGCGCGATAGGCTTCGCTCACGGTGTGCGGCTCGCGCGCGAGCGCTTCGCTGACGGCGGCATCGTTCATAAAGACGCAGATAAGCAGGTGATGCTGACCCAGCGACGCGACCTCGGCCATCGCCGCGGCCTGGGCGAGCGGATCGATCACGTCGGTGAGAAAGACGATCAGCGAGCGCTTGTGCAAGTGATGGCGCAGATATCCGAAAGCGCGCGCGTAGTTCGCCTCTTCGAAGCGCGGCTCGAGGTCGTAAAGGGCTTCGGAGAGGCGCGCGATCGACGAACGCGTCGAACGCGGCGCGGCGGCAGCGATGATTTCGTGCGCGAAGGCTACGAGGCCGACGCGATCGCTGGCGAGGCCGGCGATGGTGGCCAGCGATAGTGCGGCGGTGACCGCGTAGTCGAGCTTCCGTCGGCCGTCGATGCGCGCCGTCATCAGGCGCCCGCAATCCAGCAGCAGCATCACGCTCTGGCTGCGCTCGACTTCGTGCTGCGCGACCATCAGCTTGCCGCGCCGCGCCGTTGCCTTCCAATCGATGGTGCGGAAGGCGTCGCCGTCGCTCCATTCGCGCAGCGATTCGAACTCGGTGCCGATGCCGCGCAGTTGAATGCGCCGCAGACCCGCTTCGATGGTGCGGTTGCGCAGGTGAAGCGCTCCGTAGCGCTCGACCGCGCTGAGGTCGGGATAGACGCGGATCGGCTGCGGCGCAGCGATTCTTTCGCGCCGTCGCAACAAGCCGAGCGGGTTCTCGTACCAAACGTAGAGCGACTGAAGGCCGGCGGCGCCGCGCGTCACCGGCGTCACCGGTCGAACGATCGTCGTGCGGCTCTGCGCCGGAACGTCGCCGGTAATCTCGTCCACGTCGTAGCGCAGCGTTGGAACGGGCGTCTCGACGATGGCGACCCGCACCGCGACGCGCGAACGGTTTTCGACCGCGTACGAGAGCGCGGCGGGTACGGCGAGCGCAAAGTGCTCCGGCGGCGTGCGCTCGATACGCAGATCGCGAGGCCGAGGCCCGAGCACCGCGTCGGCAATGGTCGCCACGAGCAGCGCAGCGCCGATAGCAACGGCAAGCGGCGTGAAGAGCGACACGCCGGGCGAGAGTGCCAGCAGCAGCGCGATGGCAGCAAGCACCCATAGAAACCGCGCGGTAATCCACACGGGCAGCCAGAGCTTCATGTCATCCTGAGCGAAGGCGCGTAGCGCTTGTCATCCTGAGCGAAGCAACGCGAAGCGTTGCGAAGTCGAAGGACTGGCTTGCTGTGTCATGCTGAGCTTGTCGAAGCATGACACGCATGCGCTCGACACCCTTCGACTCGCTGTCGCTACGCTCAGGGTGTCGCAACACGCCGGTCCTTCGACTACGGCGCTGCGCGCCTTCGCTCAGGATGACAGGCGGATACGCTCACGATGACAATCGGGCGCATCGCCCCTCGGGACGGGGATTTGTGCCAAAATGTCGCGCAGGATGTCTTTTGCCGAGATGCCTTCGATCTCGGCGTCGGGCGCGACGATCAAACGGTGCGGAATCACGAGGTCGGCGACGTCTTTGACGTCGTCGGGGGTCGCGAAGTCACGTCCGGCGATGGCGGCGGCGGCTTGCGCGGCGGCCAGCAGCTGAATGCCGGCGCGCGGGGAAGCGCCGAGCGTAAGGCGCGGATGCGTGCGCGTCGCGACGATAATGCGGTAGGCGTACTCACGCACGCCTTCGGATAAATGAATCTGCCGCACGGCATGCTGCGCTTCGATGACTTCGGCAGCGTTGGTGACCGGCGAGATGTGAGACTCTTCCAGCGCTCGCGCGTCGAAGCCGGCGGCGGCGCGAGAGAAAAGTTCCAGCTCTTGCGCCTCCTTCGGATATCCTGACTCGACCTTGATCATGAAGCGGTCGAGCTGCGCTTCGGGAAGCGGGTAGGTGCCTTCGTACTCGATCGGATTCTGAGTGGCGCAGAGCAGAAACGGCTGCGGCAGCGGATAGGAGACGCCGTCGATGGTAACGCGCCCCTCTTCCATCGCTTCCAAAAGCGCCGACTGCGTCTTGGGCGGCGTACGATTGACTTCGTCGGCGAGCACGATGTTGGCGACGATCGGACCGGTGCGCGTGGTGAACTGCGCGGTCTGCGGATTGAAGACGGTCGTCCCGACGACGTCCGACGGCATCAAATCGGGCGTAAACGCGATGCGGCGGAACTCCAGCCCGAGCAGCACGGCGAACGCGCGCACCGCCAGCGTCTTCCCGGTGCCCGGAACGCCTTCGATCAGCACGTGGCTGCGCGCCAGCAGCGCGACGGTCAGTCCGAGCGTCATGCGGTCGGCGCCAACCAGCACTTGCTCCATTCCGGCGGAGAGGCGGCCGGCGAGCTCGGCAGCGGAGTTGTTCACGCATGCTCCTTTCGGCGTTGAAAGTCCAGAATCGCTTCGCGCAGGACGACGGCATCGGCTGGACGCGAGCGCGAGCGGCGCATCAGCTCGGCGATCGCGGTGATGTAATCGGAGGAGTCGCGCTCGTCGGGTGGCGTCGGCAAATAAGGCGGCGCGAAGGGCACGTTGGCGCCGATCAGCGCCAATGCGACGATTCCAATCACGATCCAGACCGCGGCGCGCACCGGCGCGGGCAGCACGGCCCACGTCGTTAGGTGATCGCTGTAACCGTGAACGTACTCGTCGAATACTGCCGGGCCGTGACCGGCAACGGCGTTGTAAATAAAACGCAGATTGTCGGCGTTGCGCAGCTGCTTGTTGCTGAAGAGCGCGGGGGCGGTGATGGCGATTACCTCGCCGCGGCCGACGCGGTAGAGCACCGCGACCATTCCCTGCGCGCCGGCGAGCAGCGGTACGCCGTGCGGCTCTTTAAAAGGAAAGCTCCAGCCGATGGGGCCACGGACCCGCGCGACGCCCGTAGTGTAGGAGTTTCGCGCCAGCGTAACCGCCTCGGTGCCGCCGGCGCGAAGCGAGGTTCCGACGCCGGGCGTCACGTCGTCCTTCCCGGCGAACTCGGCGTCGATGGCGACGATGCGGCCGCCGGCCTCCGCGAAGTGCTTGAGGAACTCGGCATCGCGTTCGTCGAGCGGCTTGGCCGACGGGTCGGATTCGTAACCGGTAAAGACGAGCGTCTTTGTCGACGGGTCGAGCAGGCCGAGCGCGCGCTCGAAGCGCGTCACCGGTAGGCCGGCGCTGCGCAGTACTTCGTAGAGGGCGCGGTAACCGTTGGCTCCGGAATCGTAGGTGGAGTAGATCGAGACGGGCTTACTCTGCTCGCCGCCTCTTCCCAGCGCGAGCGATACAACGATGACTGCGCCGGCGATCAGAATCGCGAGCTCGAGTGACCGTTTCGTCACCTAGGGCCGGTTTGGTCAGAACCCGCTTTCGTCCTTCGGCCTCGCTGGCCGCGCGAGCTCGAAGCCTACAACGGTATTGGGATAAGGCGCGTCAGGAAGTAGAGCAGACTGCCGCCGAGACCGCCGAAAATATCGGAGTGCTTGGCACCCTGCGGCACGTAGATGACGTCGCCTTTTTGCAGCGCGACGTCGACGCTCGATATCGCCGCCTTTGATCGCTTTGTAGAGATTGATCTCGGTGGTCGACTGCGTGCCGTTGGGGGCGTTGCGGATCAATCGGACGTGATTGAGGTCGGTCTGTGCGTTCTGGCTGTCGCCGGCTTTGGCGATCGCCATCGAGATACGGTCGCCTTCGTTTACTTGAATCTCGCCGGGATGGTCGACGGCGCCGGCAACCGAGACGGTGAAGTGCACCGGACCCGGCACATAGACGACCGTTCCTTCGCCGAGGTGAACGTCGAGCGACGTGTTGCCGCGCTGCAGAAGCTCTTCCAGCGATACTTCGGTCACTTTGCCCATCGAATCGGCCACGCGCGCCGGCGGAAGGGTGCCGTTCGGATTGGCGATACCGCCCGCGGCGGCGATTGCATCGGTCAGCTTGGCATCCGAACGCAGCTGATACTTACCCGGTGTCTTCACGTCGCCGAGCACGAGCACGTTGGGTTGCCCCAGCGTGACGATCGAGATCGTGACGACGGGATGGCGCACGTATGCGTGCAGACGCGTCTCGAGCAACGACGCGGCCTGCGACGGCGTCTTACCGCCGACCGGCACGCGCCCGACGAGCGGAAATTCGATGGTACCGTCGGTCAGCACCATCACGTTTTGCGTGAGCGTTTGGTCGCCGTAGACGAGCACGCCGATTTGGTCGCCGGGATGGATCAGCGTTTGAAGGCTGTCCGCACGGGCGGCAAGGGGAGCGATGCCCACGCATCAGGGCTAGGAAAGAACTGCGGCGTACCGGCGCATGAATTTATCCTACGGGCTGCGAGCGGCACCGGCACAACGTACCGGGGACGCGCCGTGGCCAGGGTCACAAGTCCCCCAATGCGGGACGGTCGACCCTCTAGCCGGTCTCGCGCTGCGCGGCGGCGACCAACGCGGCCCGCGATCGAACGCCGAAGACGCTGCGGACGCGCGCGGCATGGTTCTTGACCGTGTCGGGCGAGATCTGCAGAATGCGCGCCGATCTCTTTATCGCCGAGGCCTTGGCAGATCAGGTCGAAGACGCGGCGTTGCGCGGGGGTGAGACGCGCCGAGCGCGGCTCCACACCGGCTGCGGCGGCCTTGCGGATTTCCGCGGCGACCGAGCTTTCGGGGAAACCTTCCACGGCTTCGGCGGCGAGCTGAAGCCACGCGCGTTCGCCGGTTACGGCATCGAGCCGCAACGCTGCCGCAGCGGCGCGCCACGCGTAACCGATCGACTCGAAGATCGAATAGCTGCTTTGCAGCAGCGCGACGGCGGCCGTCCTGTCGCCCGCGACGGCGAGAACCGTGCCCCGTGCATATTTTTCCATTGCCTGCAGGCGTTCGTCGTGGGAAAGCGCCAGCCGCGGCAAAAGCGCCACCGGAATTAACTGGTAAATATCGAGCAAGCCGATTCGGCGACCGCAAGATCGCGGTCGGCCGCCAGCTCGACGAGATTGAGCAGCGCGATGCGCTCCTCGCCGGGAGAGATCCATTCTATCTCTTGCGCGCTGGAGGCGGCGTGACGCAGCAACGCGTCGGCGCTGCGATTCTCGCCGGCCATTCGCGCGAGATAGGCTTGGTCGGCATAACACGCAGTAACCCACATCGCCGACGGCGCAATGTCGCGGGCGAAGAACGAATAGTGCATCGCCGTCTCGTGCATCCCGCGCAGCGCGTACGCCCACGCGAGAATGCGAAACGTCATGAAACGTTCGTTCTCGATGTCGGGCGTCCACGGAATGGATTGCACGGCTTTCGAGGCAAACTCGAACGTGCCGGGCGCGGCGATCTCTCGCACGAGATGCACGAACGCTCGCGTCGTTGCGGCGAGCATCGATACGTCGCAACCGGCGGGCGTTTGCATGTGCGCGATCGCGGCCTCAAGTCGCCGAAGTTGCTCGCGATAGTCGCCGCGCAGCGCCGACGCCCACGAGCGGCCGGCAAGCCAGCGACCGTAAAGGTGCGGCGTCGAGCTCACGTCGATACTCTCGAGTGCGCCCTCCATCGCGGTGGCATCGCCTTCGGTCCAGGCAAGTAGCGCCTTCGCGTAAGCGACTTCGAAGCGTGCCTCGATGCTCGAGGGCGACTCGTCCAGGTCCGCGAGGACGCGCCGTCCTCGCCCGGCGGAGCCGTACAGCAAGTGGCACTGCGCTTCCACTGCCCGCAAGAGCGAGCGGTCGTCAAGGTCTGCCGGCTCGACCTTCGCAACTGCGAAGAGCGCATCGTCATAAGACCCTAGGCGTGCGTAGGCCTGAACTTGGAGAACCCTCTCCGCAAACGTCGATGAACTCTCGGCCATGCGAATGCAAGCCGACAACTCACCCTTCCTAAATAATTCGCGCGGTCCCAATGCTTGGCTCCCTACTCAGTGCAAGCGACGCTTCAGCAGACTCCGCGCGCGCGAAGTCTTGTTAAGCCGTTAACGTACTGTCAACGCCGGGCGTTCCATTCTCCGCAATATGCACCGTTACGGGCACGTTTTGGACGATCGGGCCGCCGGGCGTGTCTCGTGCGGGCCGAAAAAGGAGAGAAGGAAGCCAAAGAAGGGGCGCCATTAGTAGTTACCTCAAGCAACGGGTGGGGGATTTGAGGGCGAGCCGCCGGACGCGGGACCCATGAAATGTAACGTCCGACTCCACTCGATAGTGCTCGCAAACGTATCTTTCCAGCGTATTGCAGCCGAACGCGATATTGGCGGAGTTGCACGCGCCGGCGGTGACGAGCCACATGCGGTCTTGCCGCGGCAGCGCCGATTCAAGCTGCGCAGAACTGCGGACGACGAACGCGGTAACGTCGTACCTGTGGAAATCAACCGCTTCAGGAACGGCCACGATCCGGTTTGGTCCGTGATAGTAATACTCCAACGGCAGCGCGTTCTCGGCTTCGAATACGGCGATTGGTTCGCCGGGCCGCTCGTTTCCTTCGAGATAGCGTGTGACGCGAATCCAATCGCCGGAGTTTGCTGCCGATGCATACGTCCGCCCAAGGCTTGCTAACGAGAGCAGAGCGACCGCAACGCACCACCCGAGTGCGACGCGCTGCCGGCTCTTCCCCGGCAACGATGCGATCAACGCGAAGATGCTCAGCGTCACCGGCAAGTATAACGATGCAGCGTGCCGGTCGAGAATGTGTACGCCGCCCGCGTACGCGCCGGCGGCAAACAGAATGGCGGCGCATCCGGTCATGACGACGACGAGGGCGTTGCCGGTCGACTTGAGCGACGGGCGAAGGAGGGCGAACGCGACCGCGCCCGCTATCGCGAGGCCCGCGTAGACGAGTTTCGCATGCGCAAACGGCAGCGGCAAGAGCGTAACGGAACAGTATCCCGCCGAGTCCGGCCAGCGTATGCGCCAGCGACGGCGCGGCGAAACCTTCCTTGAAGTTCTGCACTTGCCCCGGCACGATCGCAACCATCGGAGCGAACGCCGCAGCGCCGATCGCTCCGGCCACGAGAAACCGCCAAAAGACGCGCCGCCGGAAGAGGAGCAGCGTAATGCCTTGCGCTGCGATCAGAAAGGCTAAGTAATATTGCGTGTAAAGTGCGGCGGCGACGCAAATCGCGTAGACCGCTGCCGGGCCCACCGCCGGCGATTCCGACAAGAAGGCATCGTAGTAGGTCAGCAGCAGCAAGGCGGAGAGTAATACGATCAGCCCGTAGGCGCGCAGGTCGACCGCCGCATAAATAATGAAGGGATTGAAAGCGACCACGGCCGTCACGAGGGTTGCGTTACTGTTGGGAAGGTAGCGGCGGCACAACAGCGGGACGAGTCCGACCGTCGCCGCGACGCAGAGCACCGAGAAGAGCCGCAGGAAGAAAACGCCGTCGCCGAAGTGACGCAGCAAGTTTACGATCAGGAAGTAGAGCGGCGCGTTCTGTTCGAAGCCGATCGCCGCCGTAAAGGCATACGACAGGCTCGCTCCGGTTGTATGGAGCGTATACGCCTCGTCTTGCCAAAGGTTGAGCGTATAGGCAAGCGGCACCGAGATCGCCAGGTTTCCGAGGATGAAAAGCTCGGGCGAAATTCGGCGCGAAGCCGTCCGGCGGAGCTCGTCGGCGCGCGTCACCGGCGAATTATACGTGGGGTGCGAGGCTGCGCCAACGTCTCGATGCACCATGAGCCCCTGAAGCAAAGGTCCCGATCTGCGCGTGGGCCGTTCGTCTGAAACGAGGTTCGCGCGCACCTCGCGCGGCGCGGGCCGCCTAACGTATGCTGGTATTCATGAAGGAACGAGCGGCGGGAGCGGCCTTCGCGGGCATCTCGCTGTTGCTTTGCATCGCCGCATTCGCGCTGGCGGCGCGTGGCGACGTGCAGCATCAGAGCTTCAAGGCATTTTACTGCGGCGCGACGGCCGTGCGCGAGCGGCACGATCCCTATCTGGTCGAACCGCTGCGTACGTGCGAGCGATCGCTCGAGTCGGCGCCGATGCCGCAGGGATACGTCGAGCCGGCGCCGCTTCCCGGATACTCGCTCGCCGTCTTTATTCCACTGACGGTGCTGCCGCCCAAAGTCGCTGCCGAGATCTTCGCGCTGCTTCTGGCGCTGGCGTCGATCCTCGCCGCGCGATGCTTGGCAGCATCCTTGTCGGGGCGCGACTGGGCAATTCTCCTTGCCTTTACGCCGCTGACGTTGCTCAACATAGCCTACGGTGAAGTTCCTCCGCTGGCGACGCTGGCGATTTGCGCCGCGGGGTATTTTTTGGTCAAACGGCGCTGGGTACTCGCAGGCCTTGTTGTCTGCTGCGCCCTCATCCAGCCCAACGTCGGCGCGCCGGCAGCCTTGGCCGTCTTCATCTTTGCGCCCCAATCGCGGCGCGCGATACTCCTGGGCGCGTTCGTGCTTGCGGCGATCAGTATCGCCGCCCTCGGCCCGGCGCAGAACGTCGAGTATTTTGCCAAAGTTCTCCCCGGAATGGCGCGCGCTGAGATTGCCGCGTCCGATCAATATAGTCTGGCCCATCTTCTCTTTGCCGGCGGAGTTGCGCCGAACACGGCGCTCTTCATCGGACAGATTTGGTTCGTCTGCATTGCCGCGCTCGGTATCACACTCGCGCAGCGCTTGATGAAGGCAACGGGCAATCCGGCGCTGCTCGCACTGCTTCCGCCCGCGGCGGTGCTCTTCTTCGGCATTTATTTGCACGACATTCAACTGCTTATCGCGCTGCCGGCCGCCCTTGCGGTAGCTACGATCGCACCCAGCGGATTCGCTCGAGCGTTGGCGACTATAGGTCTCGCGCTGTTAGCCGCGGTTTGGACGCAGCCGCTGCGCGGAGCCGTTGCGGCGATCGATGCTGCGGGCGTAGCCGGAGCGATCCTCGCCGTGCGCAACGGCGCCATGCCGGCCCGCGTTGCCGTCGCTGGAGCTGCAATCGGCGCAACGCTTATAATACTCGTTCTCCTACACCACTTCGCGCCGCCGCTCACGGCGGCGCAGGTCATGACGCACGATTTCAGCGCGTTACCAAACGAGCTTTCGCCGGTGGCTTGGGCGCGATACTTGTCCGCCACGCCTGCTTTGACTCGCTCCGCTTTCGAAGCGCAGGCGGCGGCGTGGCTCGGTCTCTTCGGCGTGCTGGCCGGTGCGGCCGCAGCGTCGACTAAGCCAGCCCGATCCTAATCGCGTGCACGGCTGCTTGCGAACGCGCCGTGCAGTGGATCTTGGCAAAGATGTGGCTGACGTGATTCTTGATCGTTTTCTCCGACAATACCAGCCGGCGGCCGATATCGCGATTGGAGAGACCCTGAGCGATGAGCCGGATGATCTCGCGCTCGCGCGGCGAGAGTTCGTTGGTCAACCGCTTGGACGGACCGCGGCGGCGCAGCAGCGAGGCCGCGACGCGCGGATCGACGTAGCTCGCTCCTTCGCCGAGGGTCTTGATCGCGGCGACGAGTTCTTGCAGCGAGGAGTCCTTGACGATGTAAGCATCGGCGCCGGCGCAGAGGCAATGCTGCATCAGCTCGCCTTGGGTATGCGCCGAGAGGGCGCAGATCCGAGCGTCGGGTGCGCGATTCTTCAACAGGTCGACGACGTCGTCGATCTCTTCGGTATCGATGTCGACGATGACGATGTCGACGTCTTTATTCAGCAGAGGGGTATCGCGCTCGGCTGCGATCCCCACGACTTTGATGTCGGGGTCGGACGAAAGCACCTGCGCCACCGCCTTGGCGAAAAGCATCTGCTTTTCGATAATGACGACGCGAAGCGGCTTGCCGACCGGAGTAGCTTTGACAGGTCTTTCTAAAACCGTATTTAGTCCCATGGCTCAAGTCTGCCATGGGCCCGGGACGTCCCACAACCCGGATTTGTCGTGAGACCTTCGTCCCGGAGAAACCAGGGCCGCCTTCTGTAAAGGAGCGTAAAACGGGGCCCATGTGCCGTCGGATTAGTATTAAAGTATCACCCTATGGTGATAAAGTGCTACACGAAAAATCCTAGGGACCGTAACCGGCCCGCGTCGGTTTGTGCGTCGCCCGATGCTGCACCGTTCGTCGAGCGCTTGGCCTTGGTGGCAGGCCAACCCAGCAATACGGCAATCATCTCCGTGCGATTGCTGGCATGCGTCTTTCCGATCATACGCGCGATGTGATCGTTGACGGTCGATTCGGCGAGTCCGAGCGTTCGCGCGATTTCGGCTACGGAGCGCCCGTCCAATAACTCGTGAAGCACTTGCATCTCGCGCGACGAGATTCCGAAGCTCGCCGCAACCGTACCGGTGTCGTGGGCGTCCTCGTAAGCGCTCAAAAATACGCCGACGTAGATTTCGTTCCACATCATCGGCGCGACCCGGAGGGAGAGTCCGCGCACCGGGTAGGCGACTCCCGACGTGCACGTCGCGAACGCCGAAAAGTTCCACGCGGAGATCAGCCGGCGAATAGCGCGTTCGAGGAAGAGGGGCAGCCGCTCGCCGTCGGGGCGGACGAGCTCGGCGAGGGCTTTCGACACTTCATCGTCAGCGTTCCAAGCAATTTTAACATCGAGCGCTGCAGAGAGTAAAAAGAACGCGCAGGGGTCGCGTGTCACGGTCGGGGCCGGGTTCGATCCGGCGTAATCTTGAGCGAGGCCGGCCATTTCTTGGGCGAGTCCGCCGGCGCAGCTTTGGATTGCGTCGACGGCATCCCAATGCGTCGCATCTTCTAGTTGCGGTTTTGCGAAGACGATCGCTAGCGAGACGTTCTCACCGACCTCGACGGAAATGCCGATCGCGTCGAAAGCGTCCTCGCGCGGCGTCATCTTGATCTCGACCGGTCCGGCCGATTGCGGGAACGGCACCAAGGATAACAACGTGAATGCGTCACGGATCTCGATCTGCCCCGAGGTGGAAAAAGCAATCAGATCGCGCTCTTCGTTGAACAGCCCGAGAGCCCAACCGGAGGCTCCGGCAGCCCGCGTTGCCTTCGACAGGTGCAGTTCGATCCGTCGCCGGATCGCTGCATCGAGTCCGTCGAAGCCCGCGTTCAAGAATGTTGGAATGCCGGCAAATGGCGAACGGCCGTGCAAATAAAGCTCCTTGCCGAGCCCATTCGCACGTTCGGTCGCTTGGCCTGCAATTTTAAAGCCTGCGCTCAGACCGCCGGAGCGAGAACCTCTCTGAGCGGACGCACGTCGAACGACTTCCCTAAAAGCCTCAGTGACTCGTTGACGACGTGCCGCTTCGTATCACCGTCCATTTGCATAGCGGGGAAGAACGCGAGCTCGGGTGCATCCTCCGCACCGATGAAATCGAGCGGATGGAGCAAGATGGAAGGCTGCGTGCGCGTCAGTTTGCATGCCATCAACGCTGCACGGAAATAAGCAAGCGCTGCCTTGGGAGAAACCGTTGCGATATACAGCACGTAGCTAATGTGAATAGGAATGCGCAAGACGGGAAAGGTCGTTACCGGAATCTCGGCGATCGATCCGCTGCCGGTCGTAATGCGGTGCGGGCGGTTCGGTCGGAACCCGTCGCCAAATTTTCCGAAAAGGTCGGTTCGCCGCGCGGCATCGTCGGAGGCAAGTTTGGTGCTGCGAAAATAATATGCGCGCGCCAGTGGACCGATGAACGTCGGCAGCGACGACGCATCGTACTCGTAGCCGCGGCGCACGAGCGTATCCAGAATAGATTCCGAGCGCACGAATCCCGGCCCGCGAAAGCCGCGCGGGCGCACGCCGGTGGCGCGTTCGATGCTCTCCTCGGCGCGGGCCAGCTCGTCTTCGATCGCGCCTTCGTCGCGCTTGTGCATCCACGGCTCGTGGTAGTGCGAGTGATTGCCGACCTCGTGCCCGCGGCGCGGAATCTCGCCCAAGACCTCGTCGTGCTGCGGCATCGCTGCATCCTGGCCGACGATGAAGAACGTAATTCTTAGGCGGAGCCGTTCCAGCATCTCGAGGGCCGTCGGTACGACCACGTCGAGATACGACGGCATCGACTGCCACGAGGCGTCGCCGTGCGTTTTGAGATACGACCACTTGTTGTCGAGATCGAGCGAGAGCGAAGCCTTCATACGGCGGATCCTAATACCTCATTTGGCGTGAATGCTGGTTGTGAAAGGACTTCGCCCGTCAACGCGTTGGCGAGCTTGACGGTTTCGTTGACGTTGAGCGTGCCGTTAACGATGTTCGCGCTGCTCGCCATGAAGAGTCCCGGGATGCTGGTGCGAACCGGCGGCAGCCGGTCGGAGTAGCCGATGGTCGGAATCGGAAAGACGTACGGCACGCGCGAGATGCGAAACGCGCGGACGCCGGTGCGTTTGAACTGCGGGTGCATGCGTTCCAACGCCGACAGAAACGTCTCTTCGATCGCCGCGTCGTCGCGCAAGAACGCCGGATCGTCCGACGCCACGTACTTTGGAAGATAGATTAGCGAATGCCCGGCTAGTTCGCGCCGATCGATCAATGCCGTCATTTCAATCACGGCCGTGTACGGCACGCTCGCGTCGGCGATATTGGTGATGTAATAGCTGGTGAGCGGGTCGTCGCAGAGCAGCGAGGCACAAATGATTCCCTGATATTCGACTCCGGCGCAGAGCGCGCGCTCCGAATCCGTCAGTCCGCGGATGATGCGCGGTGCCAATGGGGCGGCCAGCGTTACGACGACGCGATCGAAGCGCTCCATCTGCGATCCCGCGACGACGCCCACGCCGCCCTCGACCGCTTCGACGCTTTCGATGCGGCAAGAGGTGCGAATCTCGACTCCGCGCGCCGCGAGGCGCTCTTCGAATCGGCGAAGCGTCTTGTCGTAACCGCCGGAGACATAGCCGAACTGCTCGCGTTGCGGACCGCCGCGCGCGGCGTACATGCGCGCGATGATCGCCCAGATGAATGCGGCCGAAGCGCGTTCGGCGTTCGGGCCGAGCTTCGCCCGCAGCAACGGCAGCCAGATCCGCTCCACCGTACCGCGCCCGGAAAGGCGCGTCAGCCATTCGACCGCGGTTAATTTTTCAAGTGGGCGCCAATCGGTGATGCGCGAGGCGTACGCGATCGTTGCGCCGAGTCTGAGCTTCTGTACCGGATTAAGGGCTGGAAAGCGCAAATAGTCGAGCGCTCCCGAGAACGGGTAGAGTTTGCCGTCCACGAAGAAGCCCGTGCCCGGCCGCGTCCAGCGCAGTTCGCTCTCGAGGTCCAGTTCGCGCAGGAGCGCGAGCAGCGCGAGATCGCCGGCGAGCGTCACGTGATAGTGGCGGTCCCAGACGACGTCGCCGAGTTCCCACGGTCCCGCAAGGCCGCCGCATCGCGGCGCGCCTTCGAAGATCGTGACGCTGTGGCCGGCCTTGGCGAGATTCCATCCGAGCGTCATGCCCAGCATCCCGCCGCCGACGATGCCGATGCGACTCATGGAAGGTGCTGAGGCAATCCCAGTCTCGCCACGGTCGAGCCGGCAAACATGTACTCCGCCGAGCAGACCGGACAGACCAGCATATCCTTGCCGCGTGCGGTCGCCGGCGCGAGCGGCTGGCCGCAAGCGCAGGCGTAGCCGGCGATTCTCGCCGGGTTGCCGCGGACGATGGCAAAGTCGGGAACGTCGTGGGTGACGACCGATCCCATCCCGATCATGGCGAAGCGGCCGATTTTCAAGCCCGGCCCAATCGTGGCTTGCGCGCCGATCGTGGCGCCTTCCCCAACGCGCGTATGAAGCGTGTGTTCGTTGGGATCGGACGGCAGCAAGCGATCCAGTTCCGGCGGCGTAGCGCGCGGAAACAGATCGTTGGTAAAGACGACGCCGGCGGCAATCATTACGCCGCGTTCGATCGTTACGCCCGTGCATACATACACGAACGCGTTGATCTTGACGAAGTCGTCGATGCGCACGTCGTAGGCGATGTAACTCTTCTCGCCGATGATGCAGTTGGCGCCGATGCGAGTCGAGTGGCGAACGTGAACGTTATCCCAAATGGAGGTGTTCCGCCCGATAACTACCCCCGGTTCGACGATCGCGGTTGGATGTACGGCCATTTTTGTTATCGCGTCTCCTACGACGCGGCTGCCATGCGACGTTGACCGATCGGAGCGAACTCGACCTCGGAGACCGCACTGGCGATCCCCTGCCAGCGAGCCTCGGAGAGCGCGGCATACGCCGCCGCAATCACCTCGACCGACGCCAGTCCATCCTCCGGAGTCACGACCAGGCGTTGCGCGCCCTCGATCGCGCCGCAGAAGTTCTCGAGCTGATCGCGGAACGCTTGGATCTTATCGTATCCTTTTCCGAAGGTGTGCCACTCGCTCTCGTGGCGCCGCCGGAAGCGCGATTCCTTCCAGCCGACGAGGATCGTGCCGGCACTACCGTAGATGCGAAGATAGGTGTCGAGCTCTTTGTCGATGCTCCACGAAAGATCTGCCGCGCCCATCACCCCGTCGGTGTTGTGCACGAAGAGGCGAACGGTGTCCTCAACCGCGAGTCCCTGCATCCGCCGGCCTTCGACCACTTGAATGTCGCGCAGCGTGCCCAGAAAATATCGCAGAATATCCACCGCGTGCGTGCCGTTGTCCATCAGCACGCCGCCGCCGCTGACGGCGGCGTTGGAGTTCCAGCGAGTGCGCATGTCGACGAACGACGTAAACGCGTTCTCGGCAAAGACGAGCTCGCCGATCTCACCCGACAACAAGAGTTCCCGTGCTTTACGAACGTCGGCCGCGTAGCGAAACTTCGAGGCCATGGTCAGGACCGTTCCACTTGCGCGCGACGATTCGAGCATTCGCTTCGCACCGGCGACGTCGATCGCCAGCGGCTTCTCGCAGAGTACGTGCTTACCGGACTCGAGCAGCTGGCAGGCGACGGATTCGTGCGTCGACGGCGGCGTGCAGACGACGGCGGCATCGAACTCGGCGCAGTGCAGCAACGCGGGAACCGAGCGATAGGACGCGCAGCCTACGCTGGCGGCCATCGCCTGGGCGGCCGGTTCGTGCACGTCGCAGACGGCGACGATTTCTGCCGCCTTGGTTTCACGAAACGCCGCTTCGTAGGCTCGGGCGATCGCGCCGGCCCCGACGACGGCAAAACGCTGTTTCTTCATGATGCCGCCTGTCCGTAGCTCTGGCCCTCGGCGGCCGAAGCGACCGCGTCGGCGATATAATCAACGTCCTTCTCGTCGTATTTCTCGTTCCAGGGAATGACGAGCACGCGTTCGAGCGCCGCATAGGTACCCGGAAAACGCTGTTCCGAGTAATCCAGTGCCGAGGGCTGGGCTAGCGTGAACGGATACTCGCTGGCTCCGAAGGTCCGCCGCCGCTGGAATATCTCGCAGGCAAAGGCCGGCTTTTGAATGTAGCGCGGCGCGCTTGCGATTCCGCGCTCGCCCAGGAAGCGGGCCATTTCGACGACCGCATCCGGATTGTGCGCGGCGGTTCCGCGAATGCAGTACTTCCAGTAACTATGCTGGGCGCCAGGCAGAATTTTCGGCGTGGCGATGCCGTCGACGCCGCGAAGTTTCGTGGTGAGCATCTCGGCCAGCATGCGCCGCCGAGCTACGACCATCGGCAGCTTCTTGAGCTGCGCGCAGGCCACGGCGCCGCACAGCTCCGACATTCGGTAGTTGAGCGCCAAGAAATAATGGTCGGGACGCGGGTCGCCGTATCCCCATGCCTTATTGATGAACAGGTACATGCGGCGCGCTAGACGGTCGTCGTTGGTGACGACGATGCCGCCCTCACCGGTCGTGATGTGTTTGCCCTGCTGAAGGCTGAAGCATCCGATTTGCCCGATCGTTCCGACGAAGTTACCGTTGTATGAAGCTAAGAACGCCTGGGCGCAATCTTCGATCACGGGCACGCCGATTCGGTTTCCGAGCGCGACGATCTCGTCGATCTCGCAGGGATTGCCGAAGAGGTGCGTCGCGATGATTGCCTTCGTGCGTTCGGTGACGCGCTCGGCGATCGTTGCTGCCGTGACGTTGCACGTGGCCGCGTCGACGTCGGCAAAGACGGGGATGGCACCCTGATACAGGATCGGAGCAAGGGCTCCCATGTCGGTGATCGGAGTCGTAATAACTTCGTCACCGGGCTCGAGGTCGAGCGCTGCGATCGCGCAGTGAATCGCCGCCGTTCCGGAGGCACATGCGTATGCGTACTTCACGCCCATCATAGCGGCAAAGCGCGACTCGAGCTCCTTGACCGTGGCACCCTTGGTGCTGGTCAGCACGCCGGCGCGCAATGCGGCCGTTACCGACGCTATCTCCTCGTCACCCAGCGTACGGCCGGTGGCGTCTTGATCGGAGGGAAGCGGACGGTGCCGCGTGTTGAGAAAGGTCATCGTCATTTTGGTTATGTAGCTCCATTGGATCGAAGGCGTTTTGAGGAGAACTTCCGGCCGAAGAACGCTACGAGTTGGCCGGTGAAGAGCGCTAGACTGGTGTACTGCACGACGATCGTTATCGTCGTACCGATGGCGAGCGTCGCCGGAGGGACCCGCATGATGAGCAGGATCGCGACGACGAGCGGCAAGAGGCCGGGAAATAAACCGGGCACGGCCAGCCAGAGTGCGGGCCGATGGCGAAATGCCAGCGTAATTGTGGCGCTGGTCTGCGTCGCAGCCCGTCTAAAGTTGAAGCCGCGCACCTGCGCCGCCCGCTCCTTGCTCCAGCGCAGCGTCGCGGGACATTCGATGACGCGCAGTTTCTGACGAAGCGCGTAGAGCAGCATTTCGGGGATGGCGATCATCCCGTCGCTGCGAAACTCTAGCCGTTTTGCGACCTCGGTGCGATAGGCGCGCACCATGCAGGTGAGGGTGGCATACCGGCCGCCGGTCGCAAGCGAAAGCAGGCGATTCGCCTCGCGGCTCAAGACGCGGCGCACGATCGGTACGTTGACCACCGAACCGCCTGCCATGTAAGCCGAAGCGAGCGCGATATCCGCGTTTTCGCGTTCGAGCGACTCGACGAGCTCCATCGCGACCGCCGGGCTGTAGCTGAGATCGGCGTCGAGAACGACGGCCACCTCGGTGTTCGTTTCGGCAAATGCCGTGCGCAGTGCCGCGCCGAGCCCGCGATTGCCTTCGTGCCGCAGCACCCTCACGTTCTCACGCCAGCGCGCGAAGCGTTGCGCGCCTTCGAAGGTCTCGTCGGTGCTGCCGTCGTCGACGATCAAATAGTGAAACTCGCGCCCGCCTCCGCGGTGCATTGCGAAGTAGTCGGCTAGCGTGGTCAGCGCCGCGCCGAAGGCCGCGCCTTCGTTGTACGCCGGAACGATTATCGTGACGCCGCTCATGTCGCGCTCGGCGCCAAGGCGCGGCTCTCCGACTGGAAGTAATCGTTGTAATCGTTGAAGTCGCTGCCGGTCACCACTTCCTTGGTGACGACGATGCCCAAGACGTTGTTGATGCCTAACACGCTCAGCTGTCCGACGGCCCGGCGCGCGCCTTCCTCTTCGGTTTCATCGGCGGCGACGACGAAGAGCGAACCGTCGGCGTGCGACGCGATGACCAGCCCGTCGGAGAACGTGCCCAGCGGCGGCGAGTCGACGATGATCGTGTTGTAGGTCTCCCGCACCGATGCGAGCACCGATTCGAGGCGCGACTGGAGCAGCACGACGGGATTGGCCGTATGCGGGCGGCTCGAGAGTATGTCGAGTCCGGGCGCGACGCGCTGGATCGCATCTTCCAGCTCGGCCGAGCCGCTCAACACGTCGGTCAAGCCGTTGTTGTTGGGACAGCCGGATTTCTCGTGAAGCGTGGGTTGGCGCAAATCGCCGTCGATGAGCAGCACGCCCGGCTGCAGCGTCGCCAAACCTTTTGCCAACTGATAGGCAACGGTCGACTTGCCTTCGCCGCGGCGGGAGCTGAGAATCGGCGAGCGTCTGCACCCGGCGGGTCTGGCCCATCCGGAGCGCGACGCACAGATGGAGGAACGCTTCCACCGTCATCGACTGCACCCACGGCAGCATGTGCTGCTTGCGCTGGTCGATCGCTGGAATGCGCGCCAGCACCGGCAATCCGAGCAGAGCCGAGAAATCCCGGTTGGAGCGTCGCCGCTCGAGGAGGTCGAGCACGTAGATCACGGCGAGTCCCAGCAGCAGGCCGAGAACCACCGAGATGGCAAGGTTGGTGCGCAGGCTGGGGCGCTTGACCGCTGCATCGGCGCTGGCCGGCTGCACGACAAGAATGTCGCTGATCGCCGTCGTCTTAGCAACGAGCGCGTCGTTGTACTTTTGCGTCAGCGCGCTGTAGACGTTGGCGGAACGCTTTGCCTCTTCTTGAAGCGTCGAGAACTCCACCACTTCCTGCGGCAGTGCCTTCATCATCGGCCGCGCCGCGCGGCGCTCGGCCTCGAGCGCGCGCACTTGGCCCTGATCGCCCTGGATCCGGGAGCGGTAGGTCGACGCCTGCTGCTGCAGGCTCTGATAGATCGGGTTGGGGGCGACGGTCGTCTGGCTCACGATTGCCTGCGGCTGCGAAGCGATCTGAGCGAGCAACGCCTTCTGTTGCTGCTGCAAGGCGATTACCGCCGGGTGCGCAGGCGTGTATTTCTGTTCGGCTTCGGACAGCTGCGTATTGACGTCGGCGAGTTTGCCGCGCAGATCCGCAGAGACCGGGTTCTGCGCGACCTGCTGAGCGCTATTGACCGTGGCGTTGAGCTGCGCGAGCTGGCCGTTGACGCTCTTGAGCAGCGCGTTCGCCTCGCTCGAATCGACCTTGAGCTGATCTATCCGCTGCTCGATGGAGTCGACGCGCGAGGCGACGTTCTGCTCGTGCGTGGTCGCATCGAGATATCCGTGACCCGCCTGAAACTTTGCTAAACGCTGTGCGGTGCGCGCCATGTCGGCGCGAGCGTCGGGCAGGGACGACGAAAGAAATCCGAGCGCCGCTACGGCTTCGGAACGAACAAAGTCGCGCTCTTGATCGACAAAAGCGTTAGCGAACGCGTTGGCGATTTGCGCGGATTGATCGGCCGAGCCCCAGCCGACGTTCAGGTTGAGCAGCGCGGTATTGGCAACGGGCTGAACGCTGACGCGGCCGAGCAGTTGCTGCGGCGTCGCCTTCAAGTCTAGCTGGCCGATGACGGTTGCCGCTATGTCGCGCTGTCCGGCAAGGGCAGCGAGCGTCTCGGCCGATTGCACGCCGCTCTGAAGCACCAGCGCGTTGAGAATCGGCAAGGCGGTACCGCTGCCGTCGGGCGCGCTCGACGCTCCGTCGGCGCGTCCCGCGAGCAGACGGACCGTGGTGGTATAGGATTTCGGGGCCAACAGCGTGCCGAGGGTGACGAGGACGACGAATCCGCCGGCAACGGCGAGGAAGATTCGCCAGCGCTTGATCAGCGCATGGTAAAGGCGCTCGACGTCCCCGCCGTCGCTCTGGAGCGGCTTATCGGGGGTCTGACGAGGAAAATCTAACGGGGCATCGGCGCGACGTGGCGCAATGTTGTACATCGCACCTGCAATGGTACGCCGCCGAGGGTGCGGAGCATAAGGACGAGTCCGCTCAACGTATGGGACCTTTGGTTACCCGGGTCTTGCGTCCCGTACCCGTGAGTCACTCTCTGTGGTGCTAACGACTCTGCGACGGTTCGACGCAAGCTGCGTATCATTTGTACATCCATGGCTACGCGCATTCTCGAGCGGCCGAAGCAGTCACGCAAGCTCGCCGGCACCACCGCCCCGCGGACCTATCCCCTCAAATGGGTCGCTATTCTTCTGGCCAGCGACATCGCGCTGTTCGTGATCGCTTCGAATCTTGGCGCCTTGATTGGGTTCCACCATTGGAACTCACCTCGCATCGTCAGCCACCTACTGCTGGCCGAAGCAATCTTCGTCGCGCTGTGGGTCTTCGTTTTCGACCGGCTGGGGCTTTATCGCCGCACGTACGCGCTTTCGATGAAGGACGAGCTCTACTATACGATCGCGGCCTTGGCGATCGGCACGATCCCCCAACTCGTCGTCTTCACCATCTATCCCGGGATTTCGACCTCGCGCATCGGCCTGATCTTCGCGCTGATCTTCTCGATCGTGCTGGTCGGATCGTCGCGCGCCCTCCTCCATAACATCCGGCAGAATCAGTGGCAGCATAGCCGGCGCCGCATCGGCATCGTCGGGCCAGCCGAGCATCTCGAGCAGGTCGCCAACAACCTCGAGCTCGCCGAAAACTCGGAAACGCTCCTCATCGCCGTCGACCCGGCCGCGCAATCGGACGAACAGATCGACCTGAGCCGCGATCCCAACCTGCGCCGGGTCGAGTGGTTCAACCACGCGCGCGCCTGGGGATGCGACTCGCTCATTTTGACGGAGATGGTCCCGCCGTCGCTGCTCGCGCATCTCTTGGAGGTTGCCGCAGCCGACCGAATCCGGCTCGCCTTCGCTCCGCCGCAAGATTCGCGCGTCACTCGTACGAGCTCTCGCTGCAGACCGACGGCAGCCAAGTGCTCATCGTCCCGTCGCGTTTGCGCGCCTGCACGCCGCGCGCGCAGCTGATCAAGCGGATGATCGACGTTACCTTCGGCAGTCTCGCGCTTGCTGCTCTTCGCTCCGGTGATGATCGTGGCGGCAATCGCGGTCGTCCTTGATTCCGGTCTTCCGATTTTCTATTACCAAGAACGCGTCGGCGAGGGCGGCAAGACGTTCCGCATCTTCAAGTTCCGCTCGATGCGCGCCGACGCCGAAGCGAAGTCGGGCGCCGTCTGGGCGAGTACGAACGATCCGCGAAAGACGCGTACCGGGGCCTTTCTCCGTCGCTTCAGCATCGATGAGCTGCCGCAGCTCTTCAACGTGCTGCGCGGTGATATGTCGCTGGTCGGTCCGCGCCCCGAACGTCCGGTGTTCGTCGACCTCTTCCGCACGACGCTCGCCGGCTACGACGAGCGGCATTTCGTGCGCCCCGGGATCACCGGCTGGGCGCAGGTGCACATGAAACGCAACATGGACACGTCTGCGGCGGGCGAGAAGCTTACGCTACGACCTGCAATACCTCCAGAACTGGTCGCCGTATCTCGACGTCGCCGTTCTGCTTTCAGACACTCTGCGAGTTTCTCTTTCATCGCGCAGCATGAGCGCCGTGCGAGTTCTGCATATTCTGCCGTCGATGAGCGGCTACGGCGCCGAACGGCTGACCGTAGAGCTGCTTCGGCGCTTGCCCTCGACCGAGCGTCGACGCCGCGCTGCTCACGGTCTACGAACCGCCGGCCGGCGAGTCGGCCGACGCTGCCGTTTCCGATTTTTCACGCCTCTCGCAAGGGTCGCAAAGACCGGCTCTTTCTCTTCAATTTGGTGCGGGAAATCCGCCGGTACGCTCCCGATATCGTTCACACGCACACGCACGTCGGCAAGTATTGGGGACGCACTGCCGCGATCATGGCCGGCGTTCGGCGCATCGTCCACACCGAACATAATCCCTGTGATTTTCGCCGTACTCCGGCCGAACGCACCGCCGATTGGCTGCTCGATCGCGCGACCTCGCGGGTCGTCACCTTCTTCCGCGATCAAGGCCAGCGCCTGAGCGAGCTCGAGCACTTGCCTGCAGAACAAGCTGGTCGTGATTCCCAACGGACTCGTCTTTGCCGATCCGGTCAGACGACCGCCGCGCCGCCCGCTCGCCGCTTGGGCGTCACCGACAGCGAGTTCGCGATCATGCTGATCGGGCGCATGGAGTATCAAAAGAACCATATCTTGGCACTGCGCGCCTTCAGCATGTTGAGCCGGCGAATCCACCCGCGGGCCATCCTGCTCTTTGCCGGCGCGGGTGAAAACGAGGTAATGCTGCGCGGGTTGGCGACGGCGCTCAAGGTCGACGATCGCGTGCGGTTTCTCGGCTATCGCAACGACGTCCCGGCGCTGCTGCCGGGCGCCGACCTCGTGCTGATGACGTCGTGGTTCGAGGGAATGCCGCTGGCGCTGCTCGAGGCGATGATCGCCGGCGTGCCGATCGTGACGACGCCGTGGCTCGGCGCGGCAAACATGCTGGGCGACGGACGATACGGCTTCTTGAGCTCCGATTTCGAGCCGCTCCACGTCGCGGCGGAAATCGAACGCGCGATCGCGCGCCCGAATATTCGCCGCAGCGTCGCCGAGCGCGCGCGCGTCTCACGTTCGCGAGCAGTACCACATGGATCGCATGGTCGACGCCTATCGCGACATGTACCTGCAGCTCTATAAAGCGGCCTCGTGAAAAAAACGGCGCGCCGCATCGTCGTCGTCACCTCGCGTTTTCCGTTCGGAAGCCAGGAGGCATATCTCAGCGCGGAGCTCGAGGAGCTGACGCAGTATTTCGAAGAGGTCGTCGTGGCTCCGGTTCGGCCGCCCGCGTCACCGCCGAAGCACGTCGTGCCCGGCGGCGTCGAAGTTTTGGCCTGGCCGCTGATTAGCCGCAGGCTGCTCGGACGCGCTTTTCGTCTGCTCAGAACGCGGCCCAAGCCGGTCGCTCGCGCGGTCGCACAAGTGCTCGCCTCACGCGATCCGGGACGGGCAAAGAACCTCACCGTAATCCTCAAGGCTTTAGCGCTCGCCGATTGGGCGATCGAGCACGACGTCGATCACATCCACGCCTATTGGACGTCGACGCCGGCAACGGTCGCCATGATCGCCGCGCTGGTGAGCGGCGTCGCCTGGAGCGCGACGGCTCATCGCTGGGACATCTACGAGCGCAACGCGTTCGACGTTAAAGAGCGCAGCGTTTCGTTCGTCCGCACGATCTCGAGCCGCGGCGCGCACGATTTGCGCGAGCGCATGCCGCACCTCAACGGGCGCGTCTTGGAAATTGGGCTCGGCACGAAATTGGATCCGCAGACGGTGCGAACGCGGCTGAGCTCCGATTTCAACATCGTCTGCCCGGCGGCGCTGGTTCCGGTAAAGGGGCACTCGACATTGCTGGCCGCCGTCGCGCGGCTACGCGCGATGGACGTGCCCGTTCGCTGCACGCTCTATGGAAGCGGTCCGCTTCAAGAGCAGCTGCGAGCCGAAGCCGAGGAGCTCAACCTGCACGACGCCGTCGAGTTTGCCGGATTCGTCCCGAACGAGCGACTGCGCGAGGCGTACCGTTCGGGGCGTTTTGCCGCGATGGTTATGGCTAGCCGCAACGCCGGAGAGAAGATGATGGAAGGGCTGCCGGCCGCGCTGATCGAGGCAATGGCCTTCGGCGTGCCGGTCGTCGTTACCGATTCGGGCAGCATCGGCGAGTTGGTCGACGATCGCAGCGGTGCAGTCGTTCCTCCCGACGATCCCGAGCGCTTGGCTCAAGCACTCTTAGATGTCTATCTCGACGCCGACGCCGCCGAAGTGCGCGCGCGGCGTGCCTACGCAATCGTTCGCGAGCGACACGACGTGCGCACACAGATGCGCGTGCTCGCCGCAGCGCTGCAACAAAGGAGTACGAATTGAATATTGCCGTCATTGGTCTCGGCTATATCGGATTGCCGACTGCCGCACTCTTGGCCGAGGCCGGCCATCGCGTCTACGGTTACGACGCAAACGCCCGCCTGCGGCGCAGCCTGCAGAGCGGCGAAGTTCCTAGCGCCGAGCCGCCCGTTCGTGAAATCGCCGAGGAGGCGCTGCGCCACGGACGGCTTCTCGTCGTCGACCGGATCCCGAGCGTTCACGCATATATCCTCTGCCTTCCGACGCCGACTCACGAAGGCAAGCCGGATTTGCGTTACGTCGAGACGGCCGCCGCGGCCGTGGCGAACGTTGCCGAGCCGGGGTCGATTTTGGTGCTGGAGTCAACCGTTCCGCCGGGCGCGACCGACCGTATCTTCGCCCGCGCGCTCGAGGCCGCCGGGAAGAACGTCGACCATTACTGCATCGCGCACTGTCCGGAGCGCGTCATTCCCGGTGCGATCGTCACCGAGTTGCGCGCCAACGCGCGCGTTATCGGAGGCCGCGTCCCCGCCGATGCCCGCATCGTCGCCGATCTTTACTCGAGCTTCTGCCAGGGACCGATCTCGCTCACGTCGACGCACACGGCCGAGTTCGTGAAGATCATCGAAAACACGTATCGCGACGTCAACATCGCCTTTGCCAACGAGCTCGCAATTATTTCGGAAGAGCTCGACATCGACGTTTGGGAAGCAATTGGTCTGGCCAACAAACATCCGCGCGTCAATATTCTTCAACCCGGACCCGGCGTCGGCGGCCACTGCATACCGGTCGATCCGCAGTTCTTATCCGACGCCAATCCGCTGGTTACCGAGCTGATTCAAGCGGCGCGGCGCGTCAACGACCGCATGCCCTATCGCATCGTTCGGCGCATTTCGGCGCTGGTCGAACCGGGAGCAGGCCGTAAAATTGCGCTGCTCGGCGCGGCCTACAAAGCCGACGTGGACGACGTCCGCGAGAGTCCGGCCGTTCGCATCGAGGCGATGCTGCGCGAGCGCGGCTATACGACGGCGATCTACGATCCGCACGTCAAGCAGTTCCATCGTCCGCTTTCGCGCTGCGTCGAGGATGCCGCCGCCGGTGCGGACGCTCTGGTGCTGGTAACGCCGCACACGTGTTTCGAAAGCATTCGTCCGGAAGAGATGGCCGCGATCGTGCGCACGCCGCGACTGATCGACACGCGCAACTTCTTCGATGCCGATCGCTGGCGCGAATGCGGATTCGAGTGTTACACGCTGGGCCGTTCGATGCAGATCGAGCCGGCTGCAGCGTCGGCGGTGGCGTGAATTTGCTGCGCCGTCTGGCGCTCGGGTTTCCGACGAACTGGAATCACCGGCGCGGGTGGTCGCTCGATGCCGTGCGCGAGCCCGGCGCCGCGCCCTACTTCATCGAGTGGGATCCGGGAAACGGCGTCTACGGCGAGGATTTCACCGGTGCTCCGCGCGACGCCGGCGGCGTATTGCTCAGCGGTGCAAGCCGCTGGTATCACCCGATACGCATCGCCCAGTTCGCGCTGCACCGTTACGGCGTTTGGCAATCGACGGGTGACGCCGAAGCGCGAGCCGATTTTTACGCGCAGGCGTGTTGGCTGCGCGACAATCAGCACGACGCCCCGATGGCAGGGATCTACTCGTTCGACTTTCCGTGGGAGAAGTATGGTGCGCCGAGCGGATGGACGTCGGCGATGGGGCAGGGCGAAGCGATTTCGGTCTTACTGCGCGCCGATCACCGCCAGCCCGGCTCGGGATTCGGCGATGCCGCAATCCGCGCGGCCCAGCCGTTTCGCTCCGAGATCGCGCAAGGCGGCGTCGTGTGGCGTTCGGGAACGGATGTTTTCTTCGAGGAAGTCGCCAACGCGCACGCGCCTCACATCCTCAACGGCTGCATCTACGCGCTGTGGGGCCTTTGGGAGCTCCGCGAGCGCACCGATGAAGCCTGGGCCGGCGAGCTCGCGCAGCAGTGCCTGCAGACCATCGTGCGGTGGCTTCCGCGCTTCGACAACGGATGGTGGTCGCTTTACAGCCTCATGCGCAGCGCCGGCGGGCAGCCGCATCTCGCAACGCTGAAGTATCACGAGTTTCACATCGCACAGCTGCACGTGCTCGCGGCGATGTTCTCCGAGCCGCTTTTCGAGGCGACCGCTTCCCGCTGGGAAGCCTACGAGTATCGGCCCGAGTCGCGGCGCCGTCTGATTCGCACCACGCTGCAAACGTTGCCCGAGCGCCTGCTCGGGCGCGACGGCGTACCCGGAGGAGCACGCGCTTGAAAGTCGCGGTCATCGCACATTTCTATCCGCCCGAGCCGGGCGCCGGAGCGCTGCGCGTCCACTCCCTCGTTCAGGCGCTCGCCGCCGCCGGCAACGACGTCACCGTCGTCACGGCTTTTCCGTCTTTCCCGCGCGGCGAGTTCTCCGAAGCGAAGCGTCCCTTGATTCGCGTGGAAGAGGAGGGGCGCGTGCGTACCGTGCGCGTCTTCTCGATGTTGATCCCCAAACTGCCCGGCGGAAGACTCTTGCACTGGCTTTCGGCCGCATTCTCTTCATCGCTGTATCTGCTGGGAACGCGAGAGCGTTTCGATGCTGTCGTCGTTAGCTCGCCGCCGATCACGGTCGCGTTGCCGGGCGTCGTCGCGGCATGGCGCCACCGCGCGCGGCTCGTCGTCGACGTGCGCGACGTTTTTCCCGACCTCGGCGTCAAGATGGGCGTTTGGAAGGCCGACAGCCCGGTCGTGCGAGACGCTGGAGTGGCTCGTACGCAAGCTTTATCGCCGCGCCGACCTCGTCTCGGTCGTTACGCCCGCAGGAGAAGCGCAGGCGCTGCGGCGCGGCGTTCCGCGGTCGCGCGTCGTTCTGGCGCGCAACGCCTACGAATCGGTGCCGGCAATGTCGGCTCCGCCGCCGCGCAATGATGGCTTCACCGCGGTTTACGCCGGCAATCTCGGACTGACGACCGACGTCGACGTGCTGGTCGACGCCGCCTCGCTGCTATCCAAAGATGGAATCACGATCGAGATCGTCGGCGACGGCGCCCAACGCGTGCAGCTGGCCGAGCGCGTGCGGAACGAAGGCGTCGAGAACGTGCGTTGCAAGGGCAGCTTTCCTCGCGAAGAGGCGATGGCGATGGTTGCCGGCGCCGACGTCGCGGTCATCCCTCTGCGCAAGGGTTTAACGGAAAGCATTCCGACGAAACTCTACGATTCGTTATCGGTGGGTTGCCCGGTGATCGTCGTCGCCGATGGTGAAGCGCACGACGAAGGGACTTCGCTCGGCGCGATCTGCACGCCGGCCGGTGACGCGCACGCGCTCGCCGGCGAACTGCGTAGGCTCTCGCTCCTCGACAAGAGCTCGCTGCGGCGTCTCGGCGAGGAAGGTAAGGAGCGCATTCGCATGCGTTCCGATCGAGCCGCGATCATGGCCGAGCTCGTGCGCCGCATCACCGCACTGGGAACGACCGCAGGAAGTCGCTGCACCGATCGCAGCCGACGCTGCCCAAGGGGTTTAGCTCCTTACCTTTCCTAACGGTCTACGGTGAGCCGTAAATGCCGGACGGCGAGCCCGATGCGAAGGGCTTGAGGCGGGGCGACGGCTGCGGCAGCGGCGTCAGAGGTTTCATCTGCCGAGCCGGTACGCCGACCGCGGCATTGCGTACCAGCGCAACCATCGCGAAGACGAGCCAGGCGTATTTGTACTGGAAGAGATCGATTGCCAGCGAGAGTACCACGATGGCCAGCAGCGATGCTTCCATCACGATGCGATAGTCGTAGAGCTCGTTGTTGCGGTCGATCGCGCGTAGCCCGAGAAACTGAAACACGATGAATGCACCGATCAGCGCCAGGCCGATCACACCCAACTCAACGAGATAGTGCAGCACGAGGTTGTGCGCCGGTGAATCCCAGCCATACGGATATGGCTGATGGATCTTCAAGTAGTAGAGGTTGAAGGCTTGAGTAAAGTTGCCGAGGCCGTAGCCTTGCAGTAGGCGGTGTTTGGCCGCTTCCAGCGCGACCGCCCAAATCGAAGTTCGGCCCGATCCGCCGGTATCCAGCGCGCTCGCGAAGCGCAGGAAGACCGACGTCTGCACGGTCGAAACCACCGCGACGACCGCCGCTATGGCGATGGCGAGCTTGAGCCGGTATTGGGAGCGCCAGAAATAGTAGGCGGCGATCAACCCCATCGCCGAGAGGCCCTCGCGGGAGCCGCTATACAAGATCGCCGTGACCAGCAAGCCCAGCACTCCGACGCATGCGAGTCTGGCGAGCAGCGATCGAGTGCGCAAGCCCCACATGGCGGCGATCGCCGCCGGAAAGATCAGCGCGTCAGAAAAGTGATTCGGGTCGATCTCGTACTGACCGACGTGAAGGATCAGGCGCCGCGTCTGAAGCGACTCCTGCGCAACGGTCGGATCGTGCATGAACATGTGCGCACCGTATGCCGCAGCGCAGACGCCCCCGGCGACGATCAGCACGAGCAGCATGTTCAACTGGGCTCGCGAGATCGGAACCATCGTGAGAACGGCGTAGAGCAGCATCAGCCCGGCGAAGGTCGCCATGCCGGCGAGCGCGAGCTTTTGGTCGAGCGCCCAAAACGTACTGGCCAGCATCCAAAGTGCGAGCACGCCTAAGACGCGCAGCGGAGGATCTTCGAACGAGACGCAGTCGCCGGCGCACGACGTAGAGCACTAGGGCGGCTCCGGCGACCATCCCCAGCAGCTTGGTTATCGTTCCGAACGAACCCGTGTTGAGCAGGTTGTCGAACGGTACCAAGAGCACGTACAGGCCGAAGGCCGAAGCGAGCGGCCAGCGCAGCGCGAGATAGATGACGACCGGCAGTAGCACCAGCGCAACGAGCCCGATCGACATTAGGCTTGGACCGGTAACCAGCATTACTGCCGTCGAAACGGCAAAGAGCACGAGCGCCGCTAGCGCGGCTCGCGGCGCAAATTCAGACGACGTCATCGTAGCCATGCGGACACCTTCAATCCTATCGTCCCGCCGCCGCTAGGTCCAGGAGCGAACGTCCCACCAGGCAGGACCTACGGTAGGTTACGGACCGCACCGGCCCACGTAGACTGGCTAGGTGCCCCATGGATTCTGGCCGTGGCAGCTGGTCGCGGCGATGGTTCTGAACTGCGCCGTCCAAGCGTTGGCGATCGCGGCATACTCCGCGCGCCTCGCCGGCGCGCGCTCGGGGCGCGTCGCCACCGCTATCTCGCTCTTCAATATCTTCGCAACTACCAGCCGGTTCGCCCAGATGCTCTACACGCCCATGCTCGGCGCGCTCTCCGATCACGCCGTGCCGGCGACGCTCTCCACATACGAGTGGCAGCTTCGCTTCATTATTTTCTCCGGAACGGCCGGCGCCGTTATCGGCACGCTGGCAATCCCGACGTTCGTGATGTTTTATCTGCGCGCGATTCGATCGCTCGAGCGCAACGGCAGCATTCCTAAGGCCGCGCTGGCGATCTTTCGACCGGCGACGGTCGCCGCGGTCATCGGCGAAGTGAAGTTCAGCATGGCCACGCGTTGGCGCGACATATCGTTCAAGCACGTGCCCAAAGATATTCTGGTGCTCAACGTCTTGGTCACGGCCGTCTACGGCGCGGGAATCGTGGCGGCGGCCTACGCCAGCGTGCTGCAGCCGGCTGCGGCGCGAACCGCGGTGCTCTCCAGCGGTCTTCGTCAACGGCTTCGCGACGATCGCCTACAACATCATCGTCGATCCAGCCTCGGCGCTGCTGACCGATCGCGCCGTTCGCGGCGAACGCTCCGTCGACGACGTCAAAGGTTTGGTGACCGGACTCTCGCTCACGGCAATCCTCGGAATGCTCTGCTCGCAGTTGCTGCTCGTTCCGGCCGCGATCTTCATCGGATGGGGCGCGAAACTCATCAGCGGCCACTAGAAGGCGCCTGCGCTTATTAGTGGCCGGGGACGTGCTCCACGCGCCCCAGCGCCAGCACTTCGAAATCGGTGATGTGAATCGCCGAGAGCGCGGAGAGATCGCGCTCGCTCCAGGGATTCGAGCCGTCTAGCGCGAGCGAGTTGTAAAGCTCGTTCTCGCGCGCCGTGTCGGCGAGATAGATACCGTAGCGCTTCATCGCGCGCGCGATTGCCGCGCTCTGTGGACCGAAGCGCGAGATATCGAAATCGGCCCGCAGCCGAAGACGCGCACCGTAGGGAAGGCGATAGGTCGAACTGCCCTTGTACGCGATGCCCTCGGCGTCACTCGCCGGCCGCACGAAGTTCCATTGCGAAACCGTGCCTGCCGGTGCCGCCCAGTTCAAAGCATGGTTGATCGACCCACTCGCGACTTCGTCCCAACGAACCATGCCGGCATAGAGCGAGAGCCCGGAGGCCATGGCCGACGGATTGCCCGGTGCCAACGGAACGAATGGCGCGCGCAGATTCCACACCGCACCGCTATATGCCGAAAGTGCGTCGGCGGCAAAGCTGGTATTGTAGGTCTCGTAGAGCTTGCAGCTCTGCGTCTGCACGACGATCGCGTGCGCGTCGCTCAACGGCTCGATGCGAAACGTGGGGCTCCAAGGGAAGAGCGTGTCGAACTGATGGTACGGTACCTTTTGCCGCACCCGGTAGGTCGGGGTACCGTTATTGGCGAGGTTGACGACTTCGACCGGATCGGGTGCGATCCAAAATCCGCCGCGGCTGCCGGCATCGGCCATCGCCGCGATGTACCTGCGGCTATCGGAGTCGACGGCGGCGCCGGTGACCGGCGACGCATAGGGACCGCTCCCGCCAAAGAGCCCGCAGCTCAGCAAGCCCGCATTGGTGATCGCCGCCAGCGTCCAAACGGCAGAGAGCATCGTTACCTCAATGAACGAACTGAATCGTCGGCAACTTCAGGACGTCGAAATCGCTCATCTTGATCTGACCCAGCGCAGAAAGATCCGCCGAGTTCCAGGGATTGCTGCCGTCCTCGGCGTTGGCGAAGTAGAGCCCGTTCGCGGACGAGCCGGTGTCTGAGAGATAGACGCCGTATGTCTTCATCGCAATCGCGACCATCGTTGCCTGCGGCCCCCAGCCGGACGTGCTGAACGAGGCCTTGAGCCGGAGACGCGCGCCGTACGGCAGTTGGTACGAGCTGTTGCCGTAGAACGGCAGCCGGTCGGTATCGCTCGCCGGCCGAACGAAACCGTATTGCGAAACGGTGTGGGCGATGCCGTCCCAGTTCAGCGCGTGATCGATTGCGCCGGATTCATAATCATCCCACCGCACCATTCCGGCGAAGAGCGAGAGCCCCGAGGCCATCGACGACGGGCTGCCGGCCGGGAGCGGCACGAACCTGCGCTTTAGATGCCAGTTCGCGCCGCTGTACGCGCTGAGCGTATCCCCGTAGAACGAGGTGCTGTATGCCTCGTACAGGCGGCAGCTGTTCGTTTGAACGACGATGGCGTGGGCGTCGCCGCCGGGCTCGATATAGTAGCCCGACTTCCAAGGGTAGGGGTCGGGAAACTGGTGATACTTGGATTTAGGCTTGACTACGTGCAAGCGAGTCGACTCATCGGCTAGATTAATCTGCTCGATGCCGGTCGACGCATAGAACCCGTAGATGTCGCCGGCTTGCATAACCGAGTCGATGTACGACTGGCTATTCGGGTCGACCGTCGCGTTGGTGACGACCTTATTGTACGATTCCTTGTCGTGAAACGCCGGACAACCGTAGAACGTAGCCCCCGGCGGTCGAACGTTTGCCGAGCGTTCAAGCGTGCTAGACAAGGTAGTCACGCGAGCCGGAAGCGCGGTGCCGGCACAGGAGGTCAGCGTGATTAGCGCCATGACGACACCGAAGCGCCGTACCGCGCTGACGCTGCTCATGGGGCACGCTGCTTCTCTCCAACGTACGCCGTCTCATCCTACTTAGGTCCCATTCTTTAGGACTTCCGAATCATCGCCTCAGGCGTGGACGTTGGGTCATTAGTTTGTATCGACCGGGACGTTTGACGGAGGCTGACGTTCGAAGAACGATCGCGAGTATTTCGCACTAATCGGATTGAACGCGCGGGGCTTTGCGCTGAAGTTGAACATATCGTCGATCGAATTCGCGCGCTGATCGTCGGTGCCGAGGCTACCCAAGCCAAACGCTTCTTCGACGAATTTGACGACGCTGCCGAACTCGTATTGCGTGCTCGAAACGTAGCCTGGCTTGGCGTACGGCGAGACGACGATCATCGGTACGCGGAATCCCAGACCGGCGTAATCGAGCTGCGGCGGCGCCACGTGATCGTACCAGCCGCCCCAATCGTCCCAAAGAATGATGATGGCGGTGGAGTTCCAATCCGAACCCTGGCCGATCGCATTGACGACGCCGGCGACCCACGACGGGCCTTTGTCGGAGCGTCCGAAACCGGCGTGATCGGAGTTGATCCCGTCGGGAATAACCCAGGAAACGCTCGGTAGCTTTCCTTTTGAAGCGTCAGTCAGGACGGCCTTTTCGGGCGAGACGATGTTTGCTTTCCATTCGCTTCCGTAACGCACCGGCGCGATCACGTCGAACGCGTCCCAGTAAGCCCCGGCGAGGCCGCCCCCAAAGAGCGCCGGCGTGTAGTATTTCCACGAGAGCGACGCGCCGTCGAGCAGGTCGCGCAGCGTGTTGTAGCTTGCCGACTGCCCGAAGGCGTTGCTGCACGGGAACGGCCCGTTTTGAACGTAGCTGCCGTTCGAGAGCAGCTCGGGAACCGTCGCTCCCGCCGGCGCGTCGCATCCCCACGGCCCGCGCGACGGGAAGTCGATCAAGCTCGTCGTGCTGTTGATGGCCGTGTTGCCACGGATCAGGTCTTGATGAGCGGTGAAGCTTCCGCTCGACTCGGTGGTGAACATATGATCGGCCAGGGCGTACTGCTGAGCCATCGACCAATACGGCGCGATCTGCGTGGGATCGACGTAGGCGTAGGCGCATTTCGGACACGGCTTGGAGCCGACGTATACCTTATTCCATCCGTCCATCTTCCCGTTGTCGTAATCGACGGTGAAGGCGAGGTGGCTGTTCTCGAAGAGCTTTGGGCTATACAGGTTGCTCTTCTTAAGCTTGATGGTCTTGCCGGTGCTCATCTTGCCGGTGGTCGCTCCGTCGGCTCCCGGAAAAGTGGCGAAGAGGTTGTCGAAGCTGTGGTTCTCTTGAACGATAATGACGATGTGCTTGATGTAGTTGCCGACCGAGCCGGAATGCCCGGCGTACGAAGAGACGCGCGGCGTGAATCCCGAGGCCGGCGCGATGCCGCTCTGCGCGCCGGCACACGAACAGAGTGCGGTCGCAAGGGCGAGCGGAAATAACCTATATAAAAGATTGCGCATGTGCTGCCCGTTAGGCGCGCGCAGATTTCCTTCCGGGGTCGTCCCAGGACGCGGGCCAAAAATTGAGCCCTTCGACCTATGGGCGCCCCCGGCGGATTACGGCGCTACTACGACGTCGAAATCGGACAGATTGATGCCGGAAAGGGCCGCTTCGTCGCCGCTGGTCCAGACCGGCCCGCCGTGCGAGTCGTTGGTAAAGACGATCGTATTGCAGCAACCGGTATCGTAACCGTACGCTCCGTACTTCTTCAGAGCCTCGGCGACGATCTTCGCTTCGTTCGGGAAGCTCGAATCGTCAAAGCTCGCCTTCAGCCGAATGTGCGACCCATACGGCATCGGCGTATCGCTCGACGGCCCGTTGTATGGTATATCGTCCGTGCAATCGCTCTGCGCGGCCGGCGAGACGCACGCGGTTTGCGACCAGCTGTCCCTCACGCCGTTCCACCCGATGGCGTGAGGAATCACGCCGGCCTTGAGCTCCTCGGGACGTACTGCAACCAAACCGATCGGAATCCCGCTGGCCGTCGAAATCGACCCCTGCTGCGGACGCGAGAACGGTGCGTTCAACTTCCACATGCCGCCGTTATACATCGAGAGGTTACCGCTGTCGTACGTCACGCTGTAACCCTCGTAGTATTGGCAGTCCTGCGATTGCAGAACCAGCGCGTGGGCGTCTCCCAGGGGCTCGATGTAGAAGCTCGAGTCCCACGGCCAAGGCGAATACGGCGTATGCCATTTGACCTTCGGTTGAACCGTGAGCAAGGGAGTCGACGAGGTAGCCGCATTGATGAGTTCGTCGGTCGTCGGCGCCGAGGCGTCGAAGCTCCCGCCGCCGCCTGCGTCGCTCGCGGCCTTGAGGTACGCCGCGCTGTTTGGATCGATCTGCGCTTTGGAGATATCGGTCTGCCACACGTCGCCCGACGGATACGGGCAGCCGAGCAACTCGCCCATTGCGTGCCGCGAGGGATTTCTGTCCAAGAAAATGCCGTTTTCGTTCGTCGGAGCGGCCGGTTGCATGGCCGTCATCCCGCTGCAGTTGCTCAATAATGCGGCTGCGAGGCCGCTCAAAAATACCGGAATAAATTTTGAGGCCGTCATGGCGCGAAATTATGCCACGACGGCACCGCGTTAACGCGTCAACGAAGACCAACGTTGAGTTAGAATCGTTCTGAACAACAAACGACGGCTTCGCATTCACGAAGCCGTCGCTTGGTCTATCGAGCGCGAGCGATTACTTGGCTGGTATCTTGACGAACTTTCTCGGCTTCGCGGTGAAGTCGAAGACGTCGTCGATCGAGGCCGCGCGTTGGTCCGTCGTCCCAAGGCGATGCAGCGACCACAGGTCCTCGACGAACTTCACGACGCTGCCGAACTCGTACTGCGTGTGCGAGACGTATCCGGCCTTGGCATACGGTGAGATCACGATCATCGGTACGCGAATCCCCAATCCGGCGTAATCCAGCTGCGGGGGCGGAACGTGATCGTACCAGCCGCCCCAATCCTCCCAGAGAACGATCACGGCGGTAGAGTTCCAGTACTGGCTTGCGCCGACCGCGTTGACGACTTCGCCACCCAAGCCGGGCCCTTATCGGCCTTTCCGAATCCGGCGTGGTCGGAGTTCGCGTCGCTGGGCGAGACCCACGAAACGGCCGGGAGCGTACCCTTCGAAACGTCGGTGAAGAAGTTCGTCTCCGGCATCGAGATATTGGTCTTCCACTCGGGGCCGTTGCGCACGGCGCTGATCGCGTCGAACGGATTCCAGTACGCGCCGGCCAGACCGCCGGTAAAGAGGTCGGGCGCGTAATACTTCCACGAGACTCCCGCGCCGTCCAGGACGTCACGCAGCGTGTCGTAGGTGAAGCACGGCGCCGGGCCCTTCTTGACATACTGTCCGTTGCTCATCAAGACGGGGGTCGTCGTCCCCTTCTGCGCGTCGCATCCCCACGGACCGTGCGTCGGAAAATCGACCACGCTCTTCGAGGCGTTGAGCGCGGAGCTTCCGCGGATCAGGTCTTGGTGCGAGCTAAAGTCGCCGCTGCTCTCCGTCGGGAACATATTATCGGCGAGAGCGTACTGCTTCGCCATCGTCCAGTAGGGACGAATTTGCGTCGGATCGACGTAAGCGTAGGCGCAGGTTGGACAGGGCTTGCGGTTTACGTAGACCTCGCTAAAGCCGTCCATCAACCCGCCGTCGTAATCGACCTGAAACGCCGCGTGGCTATTCTGCAGAAGCTTCTTGCTGTAGAGCGGGATCTTCTTTAACGCAATCGTCTCGCCGTTCTTCATCTTCCCGCTCGTCGCCCCGTTAGCCCCGGGGAAGGTCGCGAAGAGATTATCGAAACTGCGATTCGTCTGGATCACGATGACGACGTGAGAGATCTTCCCGGCCGTCGCATCGCGCAGTTGCGCCTTCGCATCGGTTGCGGGCAACGCTTGTGCGCCGCCGCCGTTTGTGTGCAGCCCGCTGCAGCCGGCGAGTGTAATGCCGGCCGCGGCAGCCGCTGAAAGCCACCAATATTTTCGCAACATGAGCGACGACTATCACGTCGCCGGCGGCACTTACCTGCACGTTGCGTGCGAAAATGGCCAAAAATGAAGCGTTTGGCCCATGCCATGGTGCCATCGCCGCACGCGCGCTCGTTCGTAGGCCCAGCGAGGCCTAACTCGGCTCGCTGAGTCTCGAATATCCCCGTTCGGCGCGCTCCCATTGCGTTGCGTCGACGGCGCGCTCGGCATAAGCGGTTTGCACGAACGGTCCGGCGATCGCATCGAATAATGCGACAAGCGATGCATCGGTGGAGCGCAGTTCGCGGCGCAGATCGCCGACGGTCGCGCTGCGATTGCCGGAAACGGCACCGCGCAAGTCGAGCAATGCTACAGTCGCGGCGAAGAGCAGCAGCGCCGCGCGCCCGTATTCACTGCAGCTCGCAGCCTCGCGCGCTTTTTGATAGAGTGCTTGCGGATCGAGCGGCGCCTCCAGCGGCTGCGCGTCGAGACGTTTGCGCGAGCGCACCAGCTGCAGGTTGACCAACAGGCGTACGGCGACCCACAATAAGATGAACGAGACCACGGCGAGAAGCGTCCAGCCGATACCGTTAGCCGTGCGTTCGCTGAAATGCACGCGCTTCGAGAGCGAGCGCCAGAGCTGATCCCACCGATCTCCGAGCCAGGTCAAGAATCGTCGCCATAGCGACTCGCGCACCGGCGGCGCCGGCGTTTCGGTTAGGTTGTATCGTCCGGGCGAAGTAAGTTCGCGTTGCGCGAGCGCTTGCAAGTTCGGCGGCGACGGCGGCGTGCGTCCGGGCGAATGCAAACTTGCGGCGGAGTGCGCGCGGTTAGCGTGCAGCCAGCGCTGAACCAGCGCTTCCCTCGACGGCGTCGCAACCGCTGCCGCGGCTGCAACCGCGGCGATCACGACGGCTGCGCGCCGGCCAGGCGTTCGAGGCTCGCCTCGAGGTCGAAGCCCTCGCGCCGAATGCGTACGTCGAAGTAATAGATCGCCAGCAAGACGACGCCGAAGGGGCCGATCACCGCGCGCGAGAGCGATTCGATGATCGCTTCGACGCTCGGCAAGTGGGCGAAGGCCGCCACCATTCCCAGCACGCTGAAGGCGGCGGATGCACCGGCGATGACCGCGCCCGTCGCGATTGCAAAGAGGAGCGCGCGCCAGAACTCGCCGCGGTTGAAGACGCGCGCGAAGCCCAGCATTAGCGATGCAATCACCGGACTCTCTTCTATGACGGTGGCATACATGGCGAAGGTCAGCGCGACAAAGAGCGGCGCCAGCAGCGGTACCAAGGCAAAGAAGACGATGACGAAACCGACAAAGCCGAACCAAAAGGCAAAGGCCGCCGAAGCCGCCGAGAGCGCCGCGACCACTAAAAAGACGGCCACGACGGTGAGAATTGCCGCTACGTACCAGGCGACCAGGACCAGAAATTCGACGAACATTAGTGCGAGTATCTGCGACCAGCGCTGCAACACGACTTCGTAGCACGCGCGGAAGTCGACGGGCCGGTTGCGGTAGAGCCGAGCGACGCCGACGGCCACGGCATTGAGCGAAAACGGCCAAATCAAATACACCAACAGAACCGTCACGACCATGAGCACGATCGTGGCCGGCGATTCGTACATATTGGGAATATTTTGCGGTACCGCGTGACCGGGGCTGGTCAATATCTTCAGAATCGCGTCGAACTGCGGCTGCGCCGCGCGGTCGAGGTAGTATTGCAGGATTGCGAGCGGCAAGACCAAGACCATGACGATCGCCGCGAACGGGATAAAGTTGCGGATATATAACGTAACCGCCCGGTCGAAAATCTCGCCGAATCCCAGTGGGCGAAGCTCCATCGGTTGCGCCTTCTTGCTCGGTTCCATCAAACCCCTGCCGGCGGCCGCACGCGACCGCCGGCAGATTTTCGGCTAGTACGTCGTGGGATAGAACGTGTCGACGACGTGGGTGTGCGACCCGGAAATTATCCTCGCCGGCGCGACGTTTCCGTTGGCGTTCGACGCGAAGACGATCACCGAGAACTTTCGTTGCGAGATGTCGATCGCGTTGGTGCCGTAGATGCTGCCGTTCGGATCGGTGCCCACCGTCGTGACGTCGGCAATCGTAGTGTTGCTCCCCTTGATCGTGGCTACGGGCGAGACGTTTCCGTGCGCTCCGGCCGCGAAGACCTCGATCGAGCCGGCGTTGGGAACGACGATCCGATCGTGCCTATCCAGCACCACGTTGGAGATTCCCAACAGCTTGGTGTGACTGCCGCCGATGGTGGCGATCGGCGCGACGTTGCCGTCGGCGTTTGCCGCGAACTCTTCGATCGGAGCCGTGTCGTCGTGACCTTGGGCGACGTAGAGATGACCGTGCGAGTCGAGCGATATGCCGTACGGCTGCACGAGTCCCGTCGCCGTGCCGGCGATGGTGCGAATCGGCGCCGTGTTGCCGGTCGCACCGGCCGCGAAGACGTAAATCGCCTTGGCCGTATAGTCGGAGACGTAGAGATTGCCCGAGGCATCGACGGCTAATCCTTCGGTGTTTTGAATCGGCACGTTCGATCCGGCTAATACCTTGGGCGCCACGTTGCCGTTGGAGTTCTTCGGAAAGATGAGAATTCGCCGGTCTTGATAGGCGCCGTTGGCAACGAAGAGTTTTCCTGAGTTTTGGTCGATCGCCAATGCATCGGGCTGATTCAGCTTGGTCTTCGATCCTGAGACGATGACGGAGGGCGTCGCGTTGCCGTTTGCGGTCAGCGGAAATCCGATGATCTCGTTGAGGGAGTACGAGACCATGTAGGTCAGCTGACTGCTGTCGGGCTGGGTCGTATAGGCTGCGCCCGACGCTGCGGCACCGGCATTCGGTGTCGGAACGAGGGCGGCGCCGGATCGCTCCGCACTGCAGGCAGTGAGTGAGGCCGCGAGCGCGAGCAGCGCCGCGCGACGCCAAAGACGGGGAAGGTCGTACATCGGAAGGCTCCTTATTTGCGTAGCTGGTGGTGACGATGCACCATGCTAGCCGCCGGGCCGTCCGGGAGCGTCCGGCCCCATTCGTCGGGCCGCGACCGGCGAGCTACCGCATGCGCCGGTAGATCGCCGCTTCGTCTGAAAACCGGCGAAAGACGCCTTCGTGCGGCGTCGAGGCGAGGCTCTCGCTGGGTCCCAGACAGAGAAATCCCAGGCGAATCAAGCTGTTGAGAAAGAGATTGTGAACGCGAAACTGCAAGGCGCGATTGAATTGCCGCAGGACGCCGCGCGCCACGATGACGTGAAACTCGTTGAGCGAACCGTCGGTGACCAAGCTATGCCGGGCGAAGATGATGTGCCGCTTGATCTCGTCGTCGAAGGTCAAAGCATCGCCGTTAATCTCGCCCGACTCGGAGAGCGGCGTCGTCGAGCCCGTCGCGTTGTGCGTCTCTCGCGGATCCTCGTCCGCATCGAACGCCACGACTCCGCTCCGCGCCGCATTCACCGCGAGCTCGCTGGCATCGGTGCCGTAGATCATGGTGCGTTCGAGCAGACCCTCTTCGCGCAGCAGGACGGCCAGCGAGTAGGCATCCTCGCCGCAAGCACAGTTCGGCACCCAGATCCGAGTGAAGGCGTAGGTGCGAAGCAGCGGAACGACGCGCGTGCGAAACGCACGGAAAAAATCCGGATCGTAAAAGAGCCCGCCGAATCCGCTCGACATGGCGAGAACGAAACGCGCCAGGGCCTCGGGATCGTGGAGCACGCGCTCCTGCAGCCCGGAAATGGTGGCGACATTTTCGGCACGCATTCGGTCGGCGACGCGTCGCTTGAGCGTGGCCTGCGCGTAGTCGGTAAAGTCGTGCCCGCTGAAGCGCAAAATCGCTTCCAGCAGCAGGCTCAGCTCGAGATCGTTCAACGCGTTCTCGCGCGCCGGCTCGACGACGCTCGTGCTTATCGGTTCAACCATACGCGCAGCAGCGAGATCAGCTGATCCATGTCGACCGGCTTGCTGATGTACTCCGAAGCGCCGGCGGCGATGCAGCTCTCGCGATCGCCGCGCATCGCCTTAGCGGTCAATGCGATGATCGGCAGATCGGCGAATCGCCGATCGGCGCGGATGCGGCGGATCGTCTCGTAGCCGTCGAGCTCGGGCATCATGATGTCGATTAGAGCGATGTCCACATTAGGCGTGGCGTCGAGTAGGTCGATTCCCTCTTGTCCGCTCTCGGCGCTAAGCACCTCCATATCGCAGTTCTCCAAGGCGCTGCGCAGCGCAAAGATGTTGCGCGCGTCGTCGTCAACGATCAGAACCCGATTGCCGGCCATCGAGGGACCCGGAAATAGGGAGGTGTCGAGCGGTGCGCGCTTGCTCGCAGGCAACTTCGACTCGACTTGATTGAGGAAGAACTGGGCTTCGTCGAGCAACCGTTCGGGAGCGAGCGCGTCCTTGACCACGACGGTCTCGCTAAGCTGGCCGAGCTTGATCTCTTCTTGGCGGGTCAGGTCGCGCGCGGTGTAAACAATGATCGGCACGCCGGTACCGTTAGGGGTGGCGCGCATCCGCGCGATCAACTCGTCGCCCGGGAGGTCGGGGAGCCCCAGATCGACGACGATGCAATCGTAGCGCTGCTGTCCGATCGCGCTCATCGCTTCGGCCGCGCTGCGCACCGCGGTGACGTCGACTTCGCCGCTTTCGATCAGACGGCTCATCGCGTTGAGCTGCGTGATGTCGTCCTCGACGAGCAGCAGAGTCTTCGATTGGGCGCCGCTGAAGCCGAGCAGCGAGTCGAAGGTTTGCGTGAGCGCCTCTTCGGTGACGGGTTTCTTAAGATGGGTGACGGCGCCCGGCTCCAGTCCGCGCTGCCACTGTTCGGCACCGGAGATCACGTGCACCGGAATGTCGGTTGTCGCGGTATCGCGCTTCAGTTCGCGCAGCAGGCTCCAGCCGTCGGTATCGGGCAAGCCGATGTCGAGGGTGATGGCGTCGGGACGGAAGTGCCGGGCTAGAGCCAGCCCTTGCGCAGCCGAGAGCGCGACGATGCCCTTGAAGCCGCGGTCGCGTGCCAGCCCTAACAGGATTCGGGCAAAGACCAAATCGTCTTCGATGATGAGCAAGACGCGGTCGGCGGTTTCGATGCGCTCGCGATCGTCGTCGATCTCGCTGTGCGAATGTTCTTCGGCGCTGGTGCGTGACACCGGGCGAACGATGCGTTCCTGCACGCCGCCCGTAATGGCGACGGTGCGCTGCACGACCGTCGTGCCGACGTTGCGCTCGAGCGGGTGGTAGAACGTAAACGTGCTGCCACGCCCCATCTCGCTCTGGACGCGGATCTCGCCGCCGAGCAGGCCGGCAATTTCGCGGCTGATCGCCAAGCCCAGGCCGGTTCCGCCGAACTTGCGCGACGTCCCCATATCGGCTTGCTGGAAAGCCTCGAAGATTACGTTGAACTTATCCTGTGGAATGCCGATGCCGGTATCGGTGACCGAGAAGGCCACCGCCGGACCCGCGATCTCCTCGATACCGTGATCGCGCACCAGCTTGATGTCGAGCGTGACGCTGCCGTCGTTGGTGAACTTGAATGCGTTGGAGAGCAGGTTCTTGAGAATCTGCTGCAGCCGCGTCGGATCGGTGAGCAGCGTCTTGGGCAGCTCTTCGTCGCAGCGGATGATGAAGTCGAGGTTCTTGTCTTGGGCGATCTGATCGAACGTGCGCTCGACTTCGTCCTGGATCTGGAACACCGAGACCTCTTGCAGATCGATCGAGGTCGTACCGGACTCGATCTTGGAGAGGTCGAGGATGTCGTTGATGAGCCGCAGCAAGTCGGCGCCCGAGCCGTGAATGGTGCGGGCAAACTCGACCTCCTTAGAGGACATGCGACCCGCGGAGTTTTCGGCGAGCTGCCGGGAGAGGATGAGTAGACTGTTGAGCGGCGTGCGCAGCTCGTGCGACATGTTGGCGAGGAACTGCGACTTGTATTTCGAGGTCAGCGCCAGCTGCTCGGCCTTGCGTTCGAGCTCGAGGCGCGCTTCGTCGATCTCGCGCGTGCGGCGCTCGACTTCGGCGTTGCGTTCCTGGAGGAGACGAGCCTTTTCTTCGAGCTCGTCGTTGGTGTGCTGCAGCTCCATCTGTTGGCTCTGCAGCTCGATGGTGAGCGCCTGCGATTGCACGAGCAGCTCCTCGGTGCGCATCGAGGCGGCTATGGTGTTGAGCGTTACGCCGATCGATTCGGTGAGCTGCTCGAGAAAGAGCAGATGGGTTTCGCTGAACGTTTGCGTCGAGGCGAGCTCCATGACCGCCTTGACGTCGCCCTCGAAGAGCACCGGCATCACGATCAGCGAGACCGGACGCATCGAGCCCAGCGACGAGGCGATCGAGAGATACTCCTGCGGAACTTCGGTCAGCAGGATACGGCGCTTCTCGACGAAGCACTGCCCCACGAGTCCCTCGCCTGGGCGGAGCTCGCGAGCCGCGGCTTTGCGCTTCGACAGAGCGTAGCTCGCACTGAGATTGAGCTGCGGCTCTTCGGCAGTCGGCTCGCTGACGTAGAGCGCGCCGGCCTGCGCTTCGACCAGCGGTGCGATCTCCGACATGATGAGCCGCGTCACCGTGGTGATGTCGCGTTGGCCCTGCAGCAGTGCGGTGAAGCGCGCCAGGTTACTCTTGAGCCAGTCTTGCTCGGTGTTCTTGCGTGTCGTGTCGCGCAGGTTTTGAATCATCTCGTTGACGTTTTCGGTCAGTTCGCCGACCTCGCCGCGCGCTTCAACCTCGATCGTTCGCGACAGATCGCCCTTCGTGACGGCCGTCGCGACTTCGCCGATGGCGCGAATCTGCGAGGTCAGCTGCGCGGCGAGCTGATTGACGCTATCGGTGAGACGTCGCCAGAGACCCGCAGCGCCGGGAACCTCGGCTTGCCCGCCGAGCTTGCCTTCGAAGCCGACCTCGCGCGCCACCGTCGTAACTTGGTCGGCGAATGTGGCCAGCGTGTCGATCATGCCGTTGATCGTCTCGGCAAGCTGCGCGATCTCGCCGGCCGCCTGCAGGGTTAACTTGCGCTTGAGGTCGCCGTTGGCGACGCCGGTAACGACTTGCGCGATGCCGCGAACCTGCGAGGTGAGGTTCGAGGCCATGAAGTTGACGGAGTCGGTGAGGTCCTTCCAGGTGCCGCTGACGCCGGGTACGCGCGCCTGACCGCCGAGCTTTCCTTCGGAGCCGACCTCGCGCGCGACGCGCGTGACTTCCGATGCGAAGGCGTTGAGCTGATCGACCATCGTGTTGATCGTGTCTTTCAGCTCGAGAATCTCGCCCTTGACGTCGACGGTGATTTTCTTCGATAGGTCGCCGTTGGCCACGGCGGTCGTGACTTTGGCAATGTTGCGGACCTGCGACGTCAGGTTTGACGCCATCCGATTGACCGAGTCGGTAAGGTCCTTCCACGTTCCGGCGACGCCGCGCACTTGCGCTTGACCGCCGAGACGGCCTTCCGATCCGACCTCGCGCGCCACGCGCGTGACCTCCGAAGCGAATGCGTTAAGCTGGTCCACCATCGTATTGATCGTGTCTTTGAGCTCGAGAATCTCGCCGCGCACGTCGACGGTAATTTTCTTGGAGAGATCGCCGTTGGCGACGGCCGTCGTAACCTCGGCGATGTTACGGACCTGCGAGGTAAGGTTGAGGGCCATGAAGTTTACCGAATCGGTGAGGTCTTTCCACGTGCCGCTGACACCCTTGACCATCGCTTGGCCGCCGAGCCGCCCTTCCGAACCGACTTCGCGGGCGACGCGCGTGACTTCCGAGGCGAAGCCGTTGAGTTGATCGACCATCGTGTTAATGGTGTCTTTGAGCTCGAGAATCTCGCCGCGCACGTCGACGGTAATCTTACGCGAGAGATCGCCGTTGGCGACGGCCGTCGTAACGTCGGCGATGTTGCGCACCTGCGAGGTGAGGTTGAGCGCCATGAAGTTGACCGAGTCGGTGAGATCCTTCCACGTGCCGCTGACGCCGACGACCTGCGCTTGCCCTCCCAGCTTACCTTCGGAGCCGACCTCGCGCGCGACGCGCGTCACCTCGGAAGCGAAGGCGTTGAGCTGGTCGACCATCGTGTTGATGGTGCCTTTGAGCTCTTGGATTTCGCCGCGCACGTCGACGGTAATCTTCTTCGAAAGGTCGCCCTTGGCGACGGCGGTAGTGACTTCGGCGATGTTACGGACTTGATTGGTCAGGTTTCCGCACATCGTATTCACCGAGTCGGTGAGGTCTTTCCACGTGCCGCCCACTCCTTTGACGACGGCCTGCCCTCCCAGCCGTCCTTCCGAGCCGACTTCGCGCGCGACGCGCGTAACCTCCGAGGCGAAGGCATTGAGCTGATCGACCATCGTGTTGATCGTGTTCTTCAGCTCTAAGATCTCGCCGCGCACGTCGACGGTGATTTTCTTGGAAAGGTCGCCCTTGGCGACGGCCGTGGTGACGTCGGCGATATTGCGCACTTGCGAAGTGAGATTCGACGCCATGAAGTTAACGGAATCGGTGAGGTCTTTCCACGTGCCGCTGACGCCCTGCACCTCGGCCTGTCCGCCCAGCTTGCCTTCCGAGCCGACTTCGCGCGCGACGCGCGTGACTTCCGACGCAAAGGCGTTGAGCTGGTCGACCATCGTGTTGATCGTGTCTTTGAGCTCGAGGATCTCGCCCTTGACGTCTACCGTAATCTTCTTCGATAGATCGCCTTTAGCCACGGCGGTCGTCACGTCGGCGATGTTGCGGACCTGCGACGTCAGGTTCGAGGCCATGAAATTGACGGAATCGGTGAGGTCTTTCCACGTGCCGCTAACGCCTTGCACCTCGGCCTGACCGCCCAGGCGTCCCTCGGAGCCAACCTCGCGCGCGACGCGCGTGACCTCCGACGCGAAGGCGTTGAGCTGATCGACCATCGTGTTGATCGTGCCTTTGAGCTCGAGAATTTCTCCGCGCGCGTCGACGGTGATTTTCTTCGAGAGGTCGCCGGTCGCCACGGCCGTCGTCACGTCGGCGATGTTACGCACCTGCGAGGTCAGGTTTCCGGCCATCGTGTTGACCGAATCGGTGAGGTCTTTCCACGTGCCGGCGACCCCCTGAACCTCGGCCTGTCCGCCGAGCTTGCCTTCGGAGCCGACTTCGCGCGCCACGCGCGTCACCTCCGACGCGAATCCGTTGAGCTGGTCGACCATCGTGTTGATCGTGTCTTTGAGCTCGAGAATCTCGCCCTTGACGTCGACGGTGATCTTTTTCGAGAGGTCGCCTTTCGCGACGGCCGTCGTGACGTCGGCGATGTTACGCACTTGGTTGGTGAGGTTGCCGGCCATCGTGTTGACCGAATCGGTTAAGTCTTTCCACGTGCCGGCGACGCCTTTGACCGTCGCCTGGCCGCCAAGCTTACCCTCGGAGCCGACCTCGCGCGCGACACGGGTAACTTCCGAGGCGAAGGCGTTGAGCTGGTCGACCATCGTATTGATCGTGCCTTTGAGCTCGAGAATCTCGCCGCGTGCTTCGACGGTGATTTTCTTGGAGAGATCGCCGTTGGCGACGGCCGTGGTAACGTCGGCGATGTTACGGACCTGGTTGGTGAGGTTGCCGGCCATCGTGTTGACCGAGTCGGTCAAATCTTTCCACGTACCGGCGACGCCTTTGACCACGGCTTGCCCGCCAAGCTTTCCTTCCGAACCGACTTCGCGCGCCACGCGCGTAACTTCCGATGCGAAGGCGTTGAGCTGATCGACCATCGTGTTGATCAGCTCGCTGGAACGGAGAAACTGGCCTTTGAGCGGACGCCCCTGAATCTCGAGCGCCATGCTCTGTGATAGATCGCCTTTAGCCACCGCGCCGAGTACGCGTCCCGCCTCGGCCATCGGCTGAGTGAGATCGGCGATGAGTGCGTTGACGGAGCTGACGTATCCGAGCCATCCGCCGCCCACCGCTCCTAACGAAGCGCGCTGCGCGATGCGCCCTTCGCGTCCGACGACCGTGCTGACGCGTTCGAGCTCGCGCCCGAGGCTCGCGTTGAGCTCTATACAATCGTTGAACGCCTCGGCAATTTCGCCGTCGACGCCCGGAAGATCGAGCGGCAAGCGTACGTCGAAATCCCCGCGGCGGAATGCGCGCAGTGCGGCGAGAAGTCGACGTCGACCAAGCGCATTCGACACTTCTCTTTTCGGAGCAATGGTCGCCATGAATTGCCTCCCCAGGTTAGCCCTTGGTTTGTTCCCCGTTGCCGGGCCGGTTTAACCGGGGCCGGTTGTGGATAAGAATAACGCAGTGCGCTCGATCGATGCTCCGGCCGAGAGTTTTCGACGCGCTCTCCGTGTGCTGGTGGATGCGGGCCGCGCGCTAACGCTCTGCGCCGACGTTCAGGAAGCTCTGCGACAGGTTGCTGCCGTGGTCGTTGCCGAGTTTGCGGAGCATTGCTCGATCGAAATCGGCGCGGCGGCCGCCGACGGCAAGCGCTTTCGCGTCGAGGCCGGCAGCGCGCCGGACCGCTCGACGAGCGGTGCCTTACTGGAAGAGCCATTGAGCGACGGACGCGCACTTTTCGGCACGATTGCTTGCGCGACGTCGGATCCCGCCGGTTTCGACGATATCACGCGCGAAGCGCTCCGCGTCCTCTCGACCGAGCTGGGCGTGATCCTCTCCGCACAAAGGCTGACGCGCCGCGAGCACCGCGTCGCCGACCGCCTCCAGCGAGCGCTACTCCCCGGCCAGCTCCCGGTGGTTGCCGGTGCCGAGTTCCACGCTTCCTACCGCCCGGCGAGCGATGAAGCCGAAATCGGCGGCGACTGGTTCGATGCGTTCGACCTGCCCGACTCCCGCGTCGCGATTTCGATCGGCGACGTAGCCGGGCACGGCTTGGAGGCGGCCGTGATTATGGGCGAGGTTCGCCAGGCAATCCGGACGGCAGCCGCCGGGGCAACCAGCCCCGCCGCCGTTCTAGACTACGTCAACCGGTCGATCGCGTTGCGCGAATCCATCGGCATGGTAACGGCCATTTTTGGAATCTACGACCCCGCTTCCGGCACCCTCTCGTACGCCGTCGCCGGCCATCCGCCGCCGCTGCTCGCGTTTCGCAACGGCATGGTCCGCGCTCTTCCGAGTGGGACGCTGCCGCTGGGATGCACCGAGGAGCTGGGCGCGCGCGACTGGACCTTCACGTTGCCGGCGGGTGCGCGGGTGATCTTCTATACCGACGGACTGATCGAAAACGACCGGAACATCACCGATGGCGAGAAGCGACTAATCGCCGCGGCTCGCAGCATGACCGGCGAAGCGACCGGTGATGACACGAACTTCGATCCGGCGCTCGAACTGCAAGAGCTCACCTTTAAAGGCGGCTCCAACCGCGACGACGCCGCCGTGCTCGTTCTTACGCGGCACTCGGCGGTTCGCGACTACTTCTTCTCCGCCGTGCCGGTGGTCTCGGCGATCACTCGAGCGATCGTCGCCGACGAGCTCGATGCGAACGACGTTGCAAGCACGCGGCGCTTCGGCATTCTCGTGGCGCTGGGCGAAGCCGTTGCCAATGCCGTCGAACACGCCTACCGCGGGGCGGCACCAGGGCTGATTCGCCTGAGCGTATCGAGCGAACGCGGGCAGCTCGTCTTGACGGTCGAGGATTTCGGGCGCTGGCGTCCCTTCGTGCGGCGCGAGGAACGTGGCCGCGGCTTCGAGCTGATGCACGCCTTTATGGACGGCGTGCAGATTCGCTCGACGCGCGAATCGACGAGTATCGTCCTCAAAGCACGCGTTCACGAAGCCGCGCCGGCATAAGACGCGAGTCTCCGCCGGCTAGAAGCGGTACGCGTCGCCTCGCGAGATGAAGAAGCCGTGGCCGTCGCCGTTCTTGCAGCGAAAGCCGTCGGTCGACGACGTGCAGCTCAAGCCGCCGCCTTTCCACGTTTGTCCGTAGGGCAGTACCTTGCCGTTTCCCAGCGCGGTATCGCCGGCGCAGACGATCGATGCTTTGCCGGTCTTGTGGAGCCAGAAGCCCTGGCCCCAATCGAATTCGCAGCTTTTCGGCATCGGCGGCAGCGGTTTGACGCCGTCTCTGACGTCGCAGCGTAGGTAACCGAGGTCCGGCGCGTACGCGCATCCGATATTGCCGGTCGGCGAACGAAAGAAGTTATCGTCGCCGGCGCGCGCCGGCAACGCGACGAGCGCCGTAACGAACGAAAGCGCAGCCCAAAGCAATAAGCGGTTCATAACGGTAACCACTCCGAATTAAGACAATCGTTGAGTTTCAGAAGATCGGTGCGATTTGGTGCATTTGGGTTGAGCTTGTTGCTGCATACACCTTGCAGGTCGCGCGCGAGCACGCCGTTCACGGCGCCTACCAAGCTCGTATAGGCATCGTGCTTGGATTTGTCAGAGCCCACCGCCGGGTCGTCAACCATCGAGAAGAGCATGATGAGGCTGCTACCGACGACGAATGCGCTTCCCACGGCTCGGCTGCCGTAGTGCATGTTCAGCGCGTTGAGAATGATCGTTCTGGAAGCCATCGGATCCGACCAATCGTCGCTGCGCTTTGCTTTGGGATTTAGAGGCCAGTCGATCTGCATTTCCAGCAGCGTATCGAGCATCGGATTGAGCAGCTTGAAGTCGGTGTTCGTAAGCGTTTCCGGACAGTGAGCGTACGGACTCTTTTGCTCGCAGAGCTGCAGCCGTTCGTAGTCTTGCCCGAGCATGTAGCCGCCGAAGAGCATTTTCTTATGTTGGGCCGCATTGGCTTGATTGTAATTATAGAGACTAAAGACCAGCGCGGTTGCCGCGACGAGGAGATTGAGTAGGTCGGCCGGTTTAACGCCCCACCGGCTCAGCACGGCACCGCGGTGGAGAGCGGCGACGTCGAGGTGGGGCAAGGAGTCGGCGTCGGGCTATTCGCGGCCCGCGCCCACGGCGAGTCCACGAGGGCGCCAACCATCAGACAGCAAGTAAAGAGGAGAAGCCACAGGATTTTCATCTTCCGTACCTCGATTGGTGGTGCAAGTTAATATACGGCGGGCTCGGCGGCCGGCCCCCGGGTCCGTACGTTTTCGTACGCGCGTCTCGCTACCATGGTCTCATGATAGCTACCGAGGAGGCCCTCCATGTTACGTTCCTCACGGCGTTGGCGATGGTTGCCGGTCGCGTTGACGCCGGGCGGGTGCGCCGCGCCGCCAAGCGGCGCCGCGGTTCCGTCGGCGCCTCCATCCGCCGGCTCGTCGCTGCGACTTCCGGGGGGACTGAGGTTCGCCGAGTACCCGAACCTTCCGACGATCCCCAATCAGATAGCCGCCGATCTGACGCGTAACCAGAACAGCGATCCGTGCGCCGTCGCGCCCCAGCTCTGCCCGAGACTACAATCAGGCCAATGCTGAACCGAAAACCATCACTGTCGCTGCCGGCTCTCATCGCCGCCGTCGTCGTGCTCTGGGCCCCGAGCGTGCCCGCCTCTGCAGCGCAGGACACTCCGTCGAGAACGGTCGCTGCGTTCTACGACTGGTATCTCGCGCATCATGGGTACGTCCAGAAGTCCTGGAATCAAGTCCAAAAGCTCTTCGACCAAAATCTTTACGAGCTCGTTGACGAAACGTACTTCAAGGAAGGAAACGGAAACGAGCCGTTCACAGTTAGCACTTGTCCTTCCGAGAATCGGCCGTGTAAGGAGCTCCCTTGGGATCCGTTTTCAAACTCCCCGTCACACGCGACGAGCTATGCCATCGGCTCTCCGCGAAGCGGGACCGACCAAACGGAAGTCGACGTAAAGCTGCGTCTAACAGGCGACGTAGAAAGTCGCGTAACGGTTGACCTCCGCCGAGGCGAGACCGGCTACGTCATCACTAATCTGCTCTACGCGGAGCCGCGCTACTATTATACGGGCGCCATCGTCGATTTCGTGAAATTTTTGCAGGCCTACAACTGTTGAAGGCGCAGTCTACATAGACTTGATTCGCGCGTAGCGCGCGAGATCGGACGGCAGGCCGGCCAAGGTTTGCCAAAGATCCAGTGGAGCGTGCCGCATTTTATCGGCCACTTCGCGAATTATTTCCGGGAGCTCGTTCCACACCGGCGGCTCGTTGGAGACGGCGCGCAAGCGATCGTAGCGCCGTAGATCCGACGCGGCGCTAAGGGTCGCGCGGCCGGCCAAAACGCCGACGGCAGCCAGCGCGAGCAGCGACAAGATTCGCATGTTTGGCTTCATCGATTGTTTCCATAGGCTACCCGGTATGGCTCAAACCATAACGCTCCTGGGAAGGGGAGTCGCGCTCGGATCATGCCCGGGGCGGGGCCGGTTCGAGCCGACGTCGGACGCGATGTTCAAGGGTGACGGCGCTACGCTGAGAAGTGAAACGCATGATCAAAGCCGTGATGCAAAGCGTTTCTCTCTTGCTCGCCTCGTCGGTGCTGGCAGCCGCATCGCCCGCCCCGTCCAACGGCGATGCCGCATACGCCGCCCTAGCACAACGTTACTATAGCGAAAGCTTCGCGATGAGCCCGATCTTCGCCACGGACCTTGGCGTGCACGATTACGATAGCCAGATCGGGGACCTCTCCGCGCAAGGCATTGCCAAACAGCTCGACGTCGATCGCGCCTATCTCGCCAAGCTCGAAGGAATCGACCCAGCCACGCTCTCGCCCAGCGTCGCCCTCGACCGCACGTTATTGGAATACTCGCTGCGCGACGACCTGCTCCTCAACGACACGCTCGCACAGTGGCGGCACAACCCCGACGACTACGCACAAGCGGCCAGCGGCGCCGTCTTCACGGTCATGAGCAAGGACTACGCTCCGCTTGCCCAGCGGATGCAGTACGCGATCGACCGCGAGCGGCTCATTCCGCCAATGCTGCAGCAGGCCAAGGCGAATATCACGACGGTAGACGCCGTCACGCAGCGCATTGCCGCCGCCGACGCGGCCGGCTCGGTCGAGTTTTTCAAATCGTCGGTCCCGCTGGCGTTCGACTCGGTGAAGGACGCGCAGCTTCAGAGCGAGCTCAAGACGGCCAACGCCGCGGTGATGTCGGCCATGAGCGCCTATGCGGCCTGGATCAAGACGCTCAAACCGAGCGGCACTTTCGCGATCGGCGCCGACGCCTACAAGCAGCGCCTCCTTTACGAAGACGCGCTGGACATGCCGCTCGATCAGTACTTGGCCGTCGGCGAAAACGCGCTGGCGCAAACGCGCGCGCAGTTTGTCGCGACCGCTCAAAAGATTAACCCGAAGGCAACGCCGCTGCAAGTCTATCTTTCGATAACGCGGATCCACCCGAAGCCAGACGCCCTGCTCGCCACCGCTCAGCACGACCTGACGCGATTGCGGGCCTTCGTCGAAACGAAGCACATCGTCACGCTGCCCGCCGACGCTAACATCAAGGTGATTGAGACGCCGGCATTCGAGCGGACGACGACGAGCGCGGCCGAAAATTCTCCCGGTCCGTTGGAAACGGTAGCGACGCAGTCGTTCTACTACGTCACCCCCGCCGACCCGACGCTGTCACGCGCCGAGCAAGAGCAGTTCCTGGCGCAGTTCAACGACTTCGAGTTTCCGATCATCTCGGCACATGAAGTCTACCCCGGACACTTCACCAACTTTGCGATCGATCGAGGCCTCAACCTCAGTCTAACGCGCAAGCTTTCGCAGAGCTCTGAGTTTGCCGAAGGCTGGGCGCACTACAGCGAGCAAATGATGGTCGACGAGGGCTGGGGCAACGGCGATCCACGCGTTCGCCTGGCGCAGCTCGACGAAGCCCTCCTGCGAGAGTGTCGCTACGTCGTAGGCGTAAAGATGCACACGCAGGGCATGACCATCGAACAGGCCGAGCGCCTTTTCACCGACCAGTGTTTTCAGACCCATCAGGTCGCCATCGAAGAATCGCTCCGCGGCACGCAGGATCCGATGTACGGCTACTACACGCTCGGAAAGCTGATGATTCTCAAGCTCCGCCGCGACTACCAGCGCAAACTCGGAAGCGCATACACGCTGGAAAAGTTCCACGACGAGTTGCTCTCGCGCGGCGACCCGCCCCTGCCGCTCTTGCGGCCCTTCATTTTAGGCAGCGACGACGACGGGAAGCCGCTGTAGGGTTAGCCCTTCTTCTTATCGGTGATGGCTTTGGCGACGATCAACGCGATCGCGCCGCCCGGCACGACCAGATTGAGCGTTTCGGCGCCGATGTCGAAGAGCGTCTCGGGCTTGAGTAATCTCTGTACTGCGGCCATGGCGGCGTGCGGTTGCGTTTGCAGCTCGCCGGTGACTGCGTCGACCGCCAAGTCCACCGACTTGTTCTTCGCTCCCCAAACGCACTTGAAGTTGAACGTCGGCCGCAGGTAGAGATCGATGCAGGCAACTTCGACCTTCTCCTCTTTCACGGTGTCGGCATCGGCCGGACGAAGATCTTCGCCCAACAAAGTTCGAATAACCGACGATGCCCTCACCAATGGCGCGACGATCTTCGCACCTTCGGGCGAGAACTCGTCGAGATTAACCGGCATAGCGTTTGCCTTGAGATAAGGCTGTGCGTTGGCCGGCTGATCGGTCAGCGCGTCGAGCCAGAGCTCGCGCTGTTCGTCGCGCTCGCAATGTTCGATGACCGGAACGTCGATGGCGCCTGAGGCAACGGCGTACTCGGTACCGCCGACGGAAACCGCCGCCACGTGCTTGGTCTTTATGGGTACCTTGTACGACTCGGTGCGATCGTAAAGGAAGCGAAGATGGGCCTTGGTGTGCCATACTGGGAGATACCAAAGGCCTTGATCCGAGATGGTGATGTCGTCTTCTTTGGGCCGGGAAAAGAGGCGCGACAAGGTGCCGAAGGCCGAGACCTTGTGAGCGCCGGCGCGGCCGCGCGCTTCTTCCGCCGTAATCACCGGCTCGAAATAGAAGGCGCCTTTCTCAGCAATTACGATCTCCATGCGACTCCGTTCGCCCGCGGGCGCCTGCGTCACTGCGTGGGACTCCGGGATTAATGACCTCCGTGCGCAGAGAGACGGGTCCGGCGACGAAGGCTGCGCGCGAAGCGTTGCGGCTCACATCATGCTGATGCGGCTGATTACGTTTGAAAAGTCGGAGTTATTATCGTGACTACCGATGAAGGCCGGCAGGCCATTTCGGCCGATGACTAATTTGGTCGGAATCACGTGGCTGTCGTCCTTGGTAAATCGGGCATGCACGAAGACTTCGAGCAGATCGAAGCGATGGGCGGGAACGAAGAAGACGTCCTGCGCCTTTTCGTCGTCGCCCGGCTGCAACGGGAGGTCGGCTTTCGTCGCCGGGTCGCCGAGCGCTGTTATATAGCCGTGTCCGAAAACCGGCGTCCGTCGTGAGAGACGATAGAAGGCACCGTCGAGGTCGAGCCGGCTGTCGCGTTGGCTCACCGGTTGCGGCTTATCGAGCGGCGAGATCCGCCGGCCGTAAACCCATACCGCGTACCCGATGACGTGCGCCGGCACTTGGCCGGCATTTCGAATCTCCGTATCCAGCGTGACCGCCACCATTCCATTTCGTTCCGCACCCTTGGTCATCGTGGCGTTGAACTCTACCTGCGGATTTGCGAGCGAAGGCTTGATTCGATTCTCGTAGGCGAAAACGTAGAACGCCCAGAGGCCGGCCACCACTATGGCGACGATCTCGACGAGATCGCGCGTGATGCGAATACCGTGAGCGCCATGATCGGGGTCGCGATTTGAAAAGATCAAGTTTCCGCCCGCCCCTTTCGGCCGGCAGGTCTCCTAGTGGCCGCTTCCCGGCGTACCTTTTTGTGCGGCAAAGGTGTAGATGCCGCCGCGAATTGTCGCGCTGCCGCTCATCTTGTCGTCGTGCATCGTACCTCGAAAGGTTACTTGCCGGATAATCAACGTCACGTTCCCGTTGCTGACGCCCCCACTCACCGGAATGTTGGTGCCGTTGGCAAAGGGACTGCCCGGCCGGATCGAGATGTCGGTGTAAGTGCCGCTGATAACGCCATCGTTGAAGTTGAGATGCATCTGTCCGAGGTACGGCGTCTGTGACGAGTGCAGCGGATGGAATCCGATGACGTAAGGGACGTTGCGCGCGTTGTTTTGCACCGTGACGGCGCGCACGTTCGAGGGAATCGCGAACGCAGCCGCTACTGCAACGCTAGCGAGAAAAATTCGTCCGATCATCGTTCCTCCTTCCGGCGGGCGCAAGCCGGTCCTCAGAGGGAAGCCGTTTCGGTTCGAGGTAGCCGATACCATGTTGATTCAGCTCGCCCTCGCCACCGTAGTACTCGCCGCGGCGCAACCCGCCCAGACCGCCACCGGCATTCCGCTCGACGCTCCGTGGAAGGTAACGATTTACGATCTCGCCCGCTCGAAGTTCCATCATCCGGGATGGGGTTGGCAGCATTCGGAGCGCAACTACCGCGTTGCGCTGGAGCTCGCCCAAGGCGACGGGCTGAAAGTCGATACCGACGTGCTGTTCGCGGCCGCCTTCTTGCACGATATGTCGGCCTTTATGCCCTGTAAGGACGCTAAGCTCGAGCACGGCGAGTGCGCCGCGCAGCAGAGCGGCGCGATTCTTAGCGCGGCCGGCTTTCCGATGGAGAAGCTTGCGGCGGTCCAAGCGGCCGAGCGAGGCCACATGTATTACAGCGATCCCGGTACGCAGCCGGAAGCGATCGTTCTTCACGACGCCGACTCGCTCGACTTCCTCGGGGACATCGGCGCTGCGCGGATGATTTCGCTGACGGGCGAGGCCTCGGAGAGCTTTGCTCGGGCGGTCAAGACGCTGCGCACCTTCGTCCGCGACATACCGCCGCACCTCATAACGAAGACGGCGCAGCAGATGGGAACGCAGCGCGCCGCCGAGCTCGCCAAGTTTCTTGACGCGCTCGACGCCGAGACGTTCGACGGGAAGGCGATGTAAACGCGCGGTGGAGCATCCGTGGCGGCGCGGGGCCGTACTCGTACCGATCTTGTCCAGCCCTCCACACGGCGTCATCTTCGTGGAGCGCGCGCAGCATCTGCGCCGCCATCCGGGACAGATCGGATTTCCCGGCGGCATCGTCGATCCAAGCGACGGCGGCGATCCGCAGAGAACGGCTCTGCGGGAAGTCTTTGAGGAGATCGGCGTTGGCCCCGAGCTGGTGAAGGTCGTCGGGCGACTGCCGGATCTCGAGCAAGCGATGAACCGATTCGTGATAACGCCGATCGTCGGCGCGCTCGATTCAAAAACGAAATTTGCCGTCGACGGCGACGAGATCGCCGGAGTCTTTGCCGTTCCACTAGCCGCGATCGTTGCCGGCGGTGCGATCTACGAGGACGCGGAAGCGAGCCGTCTGCGCGGCAAACCGATGTACGCGCTCGATCATGAGGGGCGGCACATTTGGGGCTTTACCGGTGGCGTACTCAAATCTTTCGTCGACGCGTGGAACGAACCCGAGTCGGCGCTTCGCCGCGCCGTGAAGGCGACGTGGTCCGAGGAGTTCCCGTCGGCGTCGCGCTGAGCCAGTAAGCGGGTAAGGCGGCGTGGTATATACTACATGTCTATGCCGCCTTCTCGAGTAGACATTCTAATCGTTGGAGCAGGCCCAGTGGGCCTGTTCCTTGCAACCGAGTGTGCTAGGCGCGGCCTGGCGCATCGCATCGTAGAAACAAACGCGACGCAGTCGACGCACTCGAAGGCACTCGCGATCTTTCCGCGGACGCTCGAAGTTTTCGACATGGCCGGCGTCGTCCAGCCCTTCCTCCAGGCAGCCAACCGCGTCAATGCTCTCGGCATCTTCTCTCACGAGCACGAGCAAGGGCACATCGATTTCCATCCGGCCGGGACGCCGTATTCGTTCGTGGGGATGGTGCCGCAGGACGAGACGGAGCGGCTATTGCTGGAGCAGTTGCGCGGCCGCGGAGGCGCCGTCGAGTACCAGACCACGTTCCTCTCGCTGCAACAAGACGATACGGGCGTGCGGGCCGTCGTGCAGCGCGGCGCGGAGCAGGAGACGATCGAAGCTTCGTACGTCGTAGGTTGCGACGGCGCGCACAGTGCGGTGCGGCACGCGCTCGAACTCGGCTTCGAAGGAGGCGATTACGCCGACACCTACCTGCTCGCCGATGCGATAACCAACGACGCTCTTCCGGCAAACGAGCTCCACCTTTGCGCCAACCGGCAAGGACCGCTCGCCCTCTTCCCGATGAGCGCGACGCGTTGGCGGATTATCGCCACCACGGCAGCGACGGCGGGCGACGAACCGTCGCTCGACTCCGTCAACGCAATCGTCGCCGAGCGAGGCCCCAAGGGCATTACCGCGCAGTCATTGCTGTGGTCGGGCTACTTCCGCATCCATCATCGCTGCGTCTCTCAGATGAGTTCCGGCCGAGTCTTTATTGCGGGCGATGCGGCGCACATCCACAGTCCGTTCGGCGGTCAGGGCATGAACACCGGACTCCAAGATGCGTGGAACCTGGTGTGGAAGCTCGACCTCGCAGTCCGCGGACTGGCGACGGACGCACTGCTGGCGAGCTACACGCTCGAACGGCATCCGATCGTCATGGACGTCATCAAGACGACGAACTTTTTGACCAACGCTCTGGGGTCGCACACGGCCGTAGCCTCGGGGATTCGCGACGCGTTGATTCCCATCGTCGCGCACGTGCCTGCGCTCACCGAAACGTTTACCGAACGGCTCTCCGGGCTAGCCAACGCTTATAAGGGAAGCCCCATCGTCGACGGCGGCGGGCGACGATATTTCGACGAGTCGCTTGTGAGCGGAAAAGACGCTGCGCGCAGGTTTATCCTGATGGCGCCGGCCGGCGACGATGCCCTCGCTCAGGCAAACGAACTAGCTTCAAAGTTTTCCGACACATTGGAAGTTCGGTCGAGTCCGGCCGGGGCGCTGCGCCTGGTTCGTCCCGACGGTTACCTCGCCTATGAGAACACCGTCACGCCGAGCGGTCTGCCGCTCGTCGAACAGGTGCTTCGCCGTCAAGTGCGATCAGGCAACGCCGGCGGCTAACGCCGCCCCGAATAAGCGTAGCGGCTTGCCTGAGTCACGAGTTGGGAAAAGTGTATTTGACGTGGTGCTCGATGGCGCGATCGACCTCTTCGATCGGAATCAGCACCGTCGTCTTGCTGTGGACCATGCCGGAGGCACGCACTGCGAAACCGACGGAGAGCGCGTCATCGACGTTCGGAAGTTCGATGATGAGAATGGCGTCTTCTTCTCCGAAGGTAAAGTAGAACGATTCGAGCTTTCCACCGAGCGACGCGACCAGCTCCTCGACGGCCTTGCGTCGCTCCGAGCCGCTGCTCTTGAGCAGTCCTTTGGTCCCTTCGGTGGTGTAGCTGGCGTGAACCAAGAATTTAGGCATTATAAAACGCCTCCTCTCGCTCGCTCTGTATTGGTTCGGCCACAGGGGCACCTCCCGCAACTCCCAGGGCTCCGGGAATGGTCTAGGCGCCTATGGAGGATGCGCTCTATCGCTCGACGCTGGAGACACCGGCCGGGAGGCTCGCACTCGCGGTAGACACCCAAGGAACGCTCGTCGAGATACTGCTTCCCAACCGTCGCCCGCCGGCACCGTCGCCGGAGCCCCTCTCCCCGGCGGCCACGCAAGGCATGCGCGCGGTTCGGCAACAGCTCAACGAATATTTCTCTGGAAAGCGCCGCATCTTTGATTTACCGATGCGGCCGGAAGGCTCGTCGTTCGAACGGCAAGTGTGGAACAGGCTGCTGGAGATACCTTACGGCGATACGACGTCGTATGGTGCGATTGCGATCGCGCTGGGATTGAGCAACGGGGCCCGCGCGGTCGGACGCGCCAATGGCGCGAATCCAATCCCGATCGTCATTCCGTGCCACCGCGTCATCGGATCGGACGGCACGCTCACCGGTTATGGTGGAGGAGTGCCGTTAAAACGCATCTTGTTGGAGCTGGAGGGCGCCATCGGTCCGCCCCAACCGGAACTCTTCTAATGTCCACGCCTGGATTTCTTGGTAAGAGACGGCGAGAGAATCCCGCGCTTCCACCGGGGCAATATCTGGTGGAAGACTTTCCGGTTTTGTCGGCCGGTCCGACGCCGTCGATCGCACTCGATACTTGGGAGTTCTTTCTCACCACCGAAAAAGGGGCGACTCGCGCCTGGAACTGGTCGCAGTTTCGTTCTCTGCCGAGCGAATCGATCGCGACCGACATTCATTGCGTCACGCGCTGGTCCAAACTGGGCACGTCTTGGAAGGGCGTCACCATCGACACGCTGCTGAGCGGCGTCGATACCGCTGCGAAGTTCGCGATGGCGCACTCCTATGGCGGATATTCGACCAACGTTCCATTAGCCGACCTGCGTGAGGGCAAAGCGTGGATCGCATTCCAATTTGACGATGAGGATCTGCCGCCCGAGCACGGAGGTCCGGCGCGTCTTTTAGTGCCGCATCTCTATTTTTGGAAGAGCGCCAAGTGGATTCGTGGGTTGACGCTCATGCTCGAGGATCAGCCCGGGTTCTGGGAACAGCTCGGCTACCACATCTACGGGGACCCGTGGCGGGAACAGCGGTACACGGGCGACTGAGCTGGCATAGCGCTACCGTCGTCGAGCGGCGCCAAGAGACGGAGACGGCGAGTACGCTAGTCCTCGACGTTACGGACTGGCCCGGACACAAAGCCGGACAGCACGTTGACGTTCGCTTGCGCGCTGAGGACGGTTACACTGCGGTGAGAACCTATTCCATCGCGAGCGCGCCGGGCGCCGCACGGGTCGAGCTCACCATCGAACTGATGCCTGACGGCGAGGTCTCGCCTTACCTCGTGGAAACGATCGGTGCAGGGAGTTCGCTAGAGATTCTCGGCCCAATCGGAGGCTGGTTCGTTTGGGAAGCGGCACAGACCGATCCCGTTCAGCTCGTCGCCGGAGGGTCGGGCATCGTACCGATCATGGCGATGATCCGAACGCGCAAACAAGCCGGCCGCGACGTTCCGTTTCGCTTGATTTACTCAGTGCGCACCCCGCAGGCCGTCATTTATGCAAACGAACTCGAACGGCTCGCGTCGGAGAACGGAGGCCCGGCGGTGACGTTCGCTTATACTCGGGCGACGCCGCCGGACTGGCCTTCTACGCCAAAACGCATCGACGCGGAGCTCGATTGCCTCCGCCGTGCTTCCGGCGGAGCAAAAACCGATCGCCTACATTTGCGGCCCCACGAGTTTTGTCGAAGCCGCATCGGGACTGCTGACGCAAGCGGGTTACGAACCTTCACGTATCAAGACCGAGCGTTTTGGTCCAACGGGATGAGCATTAATAGCAGCTTCGCCGTGCAGCGCGCCGGCGAACGCGCAACGTTCGACCACGGCTGGCTTCACACCAGCCACTCGTTCAGTTTCGCCGAATATAACGACCCGCATAACGTTAACTGGGGAGCGCTGCGCGTCTTTAACGACGATCGCGTAACCGCCGGCGCCGGCTTTCCGACCCACGCTCATCGCGATATGGAAATCGTGACGTACGTGCTGTCGGGTAAGCTCGAACACCGCGACAGCATCGGCAACCACGGCGTGGTCGGCCCCGGCGGCGTGCAATACATGAGCGCGGGAAGCGGCGTTCGCCACTCCGAGTTCAACCACTCGCCGGACGAGGGACTGCATTTCCTGCAGATGTGGGTGCTGCCCGGCAAGCTTGGCGGACCGCCCAGCTACGGTCAAGTGGACTTCGACGCCGAGCGGCGGCGCAACAAGTGGCTTCTCGTCGCCTCGGGAAACGATCGCAGCGCGCCCGTCAGGCTGACGCAAAACGCGACGCTGCTGGTCTCGCGACTCGAGGGTGCGCAACTGCAGCACGCATTCGACGCGCGACGATTGGGATTTCTGTTTGTCGCCGAGGGCACGATCGCGGTCTCAGCTTTCAGCGGGGACGATGCCGCAGGTTCCGCCGAACTTCAAGCCGGAGATGCCGTCCGGCTCGGTGGTGTTTCGCAGATCACGCTGCACGGCACGGGTGAAATAGTGCTCTGGGACCTACCCCCATAAGCGCTCGATGCGCCGTAGCCTTGATGGCCGCGCTTCTTTTTTTCTCGTATCCTTTCCGCGCCGATTCGAAAAGCTCGCCGTGGCAGGTCGATCTTGCCTTTTTGGCCGACGCGTTATCCCAGTATCACCCCGACGCTTTTCATACCGTCTCTCGAGCGGATTTTCAAAAACGCGTCAGGTCGATCTCTCAGCGCATACCGCACATGGACGATGCGGCAACGATCGTGGCTTTCAAGCAACTCGTCGCTTCGATCGGCGACGCGCACACCGGATTCGGCTTCTCATCCAAACCTCCAATGAACTTTTTCATCTTTCCGATCAAAGCGTACCGGTATCCAGACGGCATTTACATTCAAGCCGCCGCGCCCGCGTACCGCGATTTGGTTGGCGCACGGATCACGTCGATTGGCGGCGTACCCGTAGATGAAGCCGAGCGTCGTCTTGATACCGTAGCGGATGCGTCCAACTCGTGGACCAAGCGTTGGTGGCTACCCTTTACGTTTCGCGGCCAGGTGTTTAAGGCGCTGGGACTCTCTGCAACCGCCGCCAGTGCGCGCTTTGGCATCGAGCTTGCCGGGGGCGGGCGCGTGGTGGAGATTCCGGTCCTTCGCGAGCCGTTCACCGTCGGCTATAACTTGGGAGCGCCGCTCGACTCCGGTTGGTTTGACGCTCGCGGCGGAGCCGAACCGCTCTATCTCCAGCACCTCGAGCATGCCCTGTGGTTCGCCCCGGCAGGAAACAAAACGCTCTATGTCCGCTGCAGCATCGTCGGCGACTCAACCGATGAAACGTTCGATGCGTTTTTCGCTCGAGCGTTCTCCTATGCCGATCAGAACGGCATCGACAGGATGATTCTCGATTTGCGAATGAACGGTGGGGGGAACAACTACCTAACTCCGTCCGTCGTTGCGCGTATCGTTCAGCATCCTGATCTGAATCGCCGCGGCCACCTCTTCGTCGTGATCGGCCGCTCGACACAATCGGCGGCGGAAAACCTTGTCGATCGTCTGGAACGCGATACCGCTGCGGTCTTCGTCGGCGAACCGACCGGCGAGCGACCGAATATGTATGGCGATCCTCAGCCGTTCGTGCTGCCGGAGAGCAAGATCATGGTAAACATCTCGTCCCTCTACTGGCAAGACATGGGCCCGCGTGACAATCGCGACACGACCGGACCCGAAATCGCCGCCGAACTGACCGAAGCGGACTTCGAAAACGGGCGCGATCCCGCTCTAGACGCGATAGGGCGACCGCTGCCCCCGGCGTTCACCGAGACCATCACCAATGCCGTGGGAAGCGGCGACGGCAAGCTGCGCGAGGCCTATGACGGATATGTCAACGATCCGATTCATCGGTTTGCGCAGGTGGAGGCGGGCAACGGAATACTTCATCGACGGTCTGATCGATCGGAAGCAGTATTCGGATGCCGAGACGCTCTGCGAGCTAAACTTACGCCGCTATCGAACTGCCCTGGCGTACGACGCGCTAGGCAGCCTCGAGGAGGCACGCAAGAACGTCGACCGTGCCAAAAGCGCGTATCGCAGCGCGCTGCGCATCGACCCGCACGATTCCGTCGCAGCGTCGCGCCTGTCAGCTTTGTAGATCCGCGGCAGCCAGGTGCCGCATCGCGTCGGGTAGTAGGCACCCTTATGCTTTACTCTTGGTGGAAGCCGCCGTTCATAGCCGGTTGTCTTCTCACGTTTGCGCCAGCCGCGGTCTGCGCAGCGACGCTCCCGTCGATCGCGAATCACACCGTACAGTCGGAGATCACCACCGCAATACAACGCGATCGGACGCGTTTCGGCGGCCGAACGCCGCTGCCGGCCGCGCTCATCGGCGTCTGGGACCGCGAGGGCCACGCCTTCGTCAAGACGTTCGGCTACGCCGACCTCGCCAAGAAGGTTCCGCTGACGACGGCCGACCACTTTCGCATCGGCAGCAACACCAAGACCTTTGTGGTGAGCGTTTTGCTTCAACTGGTCGGCGAAAAAAAGCTCGCGCTCGACGACCCGATCGGCCGCTTCGATGTCGGCGTCAAGGTTCCGAACGCCGCGAACATTACCGTTCGCGATCTTTGCGATATGCGCAGCGGACTCTTCGAAGCCTACGATACGCCGCAGTTCGACCAGCTAAACTTTAAGCTGCCGACAAACTTTAGCCCACGAATGCTGGTCGAATGGGCGGTACAGCAGAAGCCATATTTTGCGCCGAACCAAGGCTACCATTACAGCAACACTAACTATTTGCTGCTGGGACTAATCATCGAAGCCCTCACCAAGGACAGCGTGGGCAACCAGATCCGAAAGCGGCTTCTCGAGCCCTTTGGCCTAAAACAAACCGTCTTTCCGCAAACCGAGGCGATGCCCGCACCGTGGGCGCGCGGCTACACGCTCGACAAGAGCAAGAACTGGGAGGATGTCAGCAATACCGTGCCCGTTGCCTTTGCCTGGGCGGCCGGCGCGATGATCTCCGATATGAACGACATCCGCCGATGGATCAAACTCTACGCCACCGGCGCAGCAGGCGGACGCGGAACCTACGCCGATCTCACCAACTGCATCCCGTTCCTAGGGAACACGTCGTTCGGCCTGGGCATCACCTGCAGCGAGGGCTGGTACGGCTACACCGGCGCGCTGCCCGGCTACAACACCGCCGACTACTATTCGCCGTCAACCGGCATGACGATCGTCGCTTGGACCACGTACCAGGCTCCGCAGCCTATCGAGGGCGTCGCCAGCGTGATGGTTCGCGACATCGCGCGAATCGTTACGCCGGCACACGTTCCCTTCATCTACACGCAGAGCGAGCTGCACAAGCTTACGGGCAAGTAACTCTCTCCTCGCTCTAGCGCGACCGCGTGATATCCGCCACCGCGCTCAAAGAGGTGCCGGCACGCGGTCGACGCCAACGAGCATATCCGTGAAGAATCTAGTACTCATGGCCATTGTCGGCGCATGCATCGCCGCGACCGCCGCCGTTCCAGCTTGGTTGATCGCCAAGCCGGGTTCCGTCGTCTTTACCAGCGCTGGTGAAGAGGACTCGCCGACAACGCCGATCTGCGGAACGCCGGCATCGTACCGGGAGTATGCTAACGAGAACGGCGCCAAGGGCTGCGTCGAACACCCCGCCGGCATCAAAGTAGTAATCGACGCAGTTCTTCCCGCCACCGCAGCTTTCGGCGCCATTGCAAAGGTGCACGCTAAAAGCGGCGCCTTTTCCGGCTACACCGCGCTGGGCGAGTTATTGCCTCCGATCCCATCAGGTGTTTCCGTGGCGCTCGCGCCCGCCGCCACCGAAACGCTCACGATTTCGCCCAAGCAGAGTGCCGAGCTCGATTCGGGATTGGACCTGGGCGCCAAAGCCGCGGCGGTTACGCTACACTTCGATCCAGCCGCGTCGGATAAGCGGGATCTGCTCGTGCGCGTTAGCGCTGGAAAGTACGCCGGCAAAACCGGCTGGCTCTTCGCGCGGCAAGCGTTCATCGGCAACTTACCGATCAACGTGTTGAAATAATGATGGCCGCCACCCTGTGGGGCCGTAGAATCCAGCTGGCAACGAGCGAATGCGAGTTTTAGTTACGGGAGCAACCGGCTACATCGGGGGGCGCCTCGTCCCGCGCTTATACGAACAAGGGCACACGGTACGGTGCTTCGCCCGCGCGTCACAACGTCTGACCGGCCGTTTTCCGAACGACGTGGAAATCGTCGAGGGCAGTATCGACGATGCCGACGCGCTTCAAGCGGCACTGGCAGGGAGGGACGTTGCATATTATCTCGTCCATTCGATGGGCTCAACCACGCAGTTCGCACAAGCTGACCGCGATGCGGCGCGCAAGTTTGGCGCGGCAGCTAAGCGGGCCGGAACGCGATTCCTCGTCTACCTTGGTGGTCTCGGAAGCGAAGGTGAAGAGCTATCCACTCACTTACGAAGCCGCCACGAGGTCGGCGAAGTGCTCCGCGAGAGCGGAGTTCCGGTCGTCGAGTTTCGAGCAGCGCAAATCGTCGGCAGCGGCTCGATAAGTTTCGAGATGATCCGTTACTTGACCGAACGTCTTCCGATCATGGTCGCGCCACGCTGGGTGGAAACGCGCTGCCAACCAATTGGTGTCCGCGACGTGCTCGCATATCTGATCGGCGCTCTGTCTTTGCCGGCAAGAAGCGAGATCTACGAGATCGGCGGCAAGACCGTGCTGACCTATCGCGACATGATGCTGCGATACGCTGCGCTGCGCAACTTGCGGCGCTATATCTTGGTTATCCCATTCTTTACGCCCAAGCTCTCTTCGTATTGGGTCCACCTGATTACGCCGGTGCCTGCAAGCCTTGCGCAGCCTCTCATCCAAGGGCTTTACAACGAAGTCGTCGTTCGCAACGATCGCGCAACGCACGACTTTCCCTCGATCGAGCCGTTGGCGTACGACGAGGCCGTGAGACTCGCACTTGACCGTTCGCAGAGCGCCGACCGCGAGTCGACCTGGTTCGACGCTTTTTCGGCGCAACTACCCAAGGGAGACTTCGCCGGCTTAGAGGAGGGTATGCTCGTCGATCGGCGCGAGCGCATGGTTGCGGCCTCGTCAACACGGACTGCAGAGGTCTTTGCTTCGCTGGGCGGCGAGCGCGGCTGGCTGGCGGCTGATTTTTTGTGGCGCGTTCGCGGTTGGATCGACCGCATGGCCGGCGGCACGGGACTGCGGAGGGGTCGGCGCTCGATGAAAAACCTGCGCGTCGGCGACGCCGTCGACTTCTGGCGTGTCGAGGAGTACCACCCTGGCCGGCTGCTGCGGCTCCGCGCGGAGATGCTGCTCCCCGGCCGGGCATGGCTTCAGTTTGAAACCGATCCCCTCACCTCGGGCACCAGCCGAATCGTTCTTACAGCATTCTTCGAGCCCCGCGGGCTCTGGGGTTATGTCTATTGGTACGGCATAAGTCTGGCCCACGAGTTTGTCTTCGGCCGGATGATCGAAGAGGTCGTGCGCGCCGCGGAAGCGTGATTTGGCCGTGCGGTTGCGTGCGCCGCGGCGGCTAAGATGGACGGGTACTGCTGTCCAAACCAAAAGGAGACAACATGTCCACCTCTGTACGGAGTGCGATTTTAACCGCCGCTTTCATGGCGTTTATGGCAGCCGGTGTCGAGCCGCTGTTAGCGACGGCCGGTAGCACGGCTCCGCCGGTCTATCCCGGTGCCGCCGCTGCCACTCGCCCCGCTGGGGTTGCGTTCAAGGCGCCGCCCTCGCAAGCCAAAACCTACGTTACCTCAGATAGCTTCGCCAAGGTGAAGTCTTGGTATCAAGCGCACCTCAAGGGCGCTCAGGAAATGCAGCAGCCCGGCATGCAGAAGACCGAAGATGCATTCCTCGTCGGAACCGCCGGCTCGGGCATGGTCGTGATGGTGCAGAGCTACGAAGGCAAGACCTGGATCGTTATCGGGCCGCCGATGTAGACGAAGAGGCGCAGGACTCCTCCAGACGACGGACTGAAAGCGCGCACGAACGCATCATGCTTTACTGGAGGGTCCGTGCGCTTACAAAAAATAGCCGCTTTTCTCGCCATCACGTTCGCACCGGCGCTCATTGCGGCGGCTCCGAGCGCTCCGCCGGCACCGATCCTGCAGCTCGCTAACACACTCATTCATGGCACGAATACGGACGACGCCTCCGCTTTTTCCGATCTCTTCACTGAGGACGCAATGGTCGTCGATGAGAATGCACCGTTTGTGTGGCGTGGAGCGGGCGCCGGAGTCGCGTGGTGGCATGTTGTCGAAGAAGTCATTCGGAAGGCGAAAATCGCCCATCTAAAGGCAAGCAATATTCGAATCGCTGAGTTTAAGCAGTCGTCCACGGACGCATACATGGTTCAAGCGATGACGATTACCGGGACAACCGGCAGCAAGCCGTTTGCCGAACCGGGAACGCTGACGTACACGTTCCACAACGCCGGCGGGAAGTGGCTTATTTCCAGCCTGGTGTGGACTGCGAAGCCTTAACCTTCGCCTAAACTACGCTTGCGCCTATTTGTCTGAAGGGGTGAACGCGGCGCCTTCTATGCCGCTGTAGAAGTTCGGACTAGCTACGGCCGACCACGCGTTCGACGAAATCTTACCAATGTCGAACCAGCCTCCGGCGTCGCCGATCGCCATTTTTGTTTCCGCTGCGTTGAAGCCGCCCGAAACCGGGTCGCCGATGCCGAAAGCGTTTTGAAGCGTCGGCCCAAGCACGTTGTATGGCGCGCCGCTCACCGCGAGCGGCAGATGATACTGCGCGATCGTCCTCGCCTTTTGATCCACTACGTTCAGCGTCTTTCCGCCGTTGCTCGCGTAGACGCCGCCGAAGAATCCGTACGTGCCGATCGGTTCTACGATCGTAAGCTTCGGGCTCTTCGTCGGGCTCGTAATCTCACCCAAACCAAAGCCATACGTGCTCTGATCGTAGCCGCTGAACGTGAACCACAGATTACCCGACGAGTCGACGTCCATGAAGCCGACTCCGCATATCGGGCTGCAGTTTGTCCCGACGGAAATCAAACGAGGTGTGGCCCCCGGGTTGCCCTTCGGCCACCATTCGAAGCCGGCGCTGAGCTCGTCGTTACAGCTCGGATTACAAATCTGGATGTCGTAAAGATTCAGGGAAGCAAACACATTGCCGTGCGAGTCGATCCCGCTGTCGTAGCCGTAACCGCTGAACGATTCGCAGCCCGAGACGTGGCTCGGACATGCCGGCGCGTAGCGTTCGAGCAGCACGCCGGCGCCGCTGTATTCTTGCACGGCTCCATTGGTAGCGCTCAGCGACGTGAGCTCGCACCCAACCCACACGTTACGGGCGCGATCGACTTTAAGAGCGACCGGCGAATAGCAGTTGTTCTGAGAAAGATCGACGGCCGTTACGGTTTTCCGGCCGGTCGAGTCTTGACCGAGCAAATAGTTGAAGTTGGTGTTCGAAGCCCAGATCGCGACCTTCGCTCCGCGGTTAAAAGCCAAATGCGGACGCACGCCTCCATGCTCAAGGTCGTAGCGCTGCATTTCCGGCGGAATCGGCGGCGTCATAAGGGATCTCAGCGTCGCTCGAGCCGACGCCGCCGAGCCGATGCCGAGGCGTTCTCCGCCTGCTCCTGCACAGCCGCCAATGGCGGCAATCGTCAACAAGCTGAGAACGGAATTTATAATCGCTCTACGCGGTAACATCTATGGGCACCCCTTCGAAAGCGGTTTCCGTGGTTTCCTGCGGGTTCGTGGTACTATAACCTAGTATGTTAGGCGGCGTTGCACGTGCCGTGCCGGCCCTCGTGGCGGCGGCGTTCTTCTCGGCCTGCTCCTCGGGCGGCGGCGCAACGTCGCCGGGTGTCCCGGCTGCAGCGAATGTCGCGAAGCCGGCGGTGAACGCGCGGGCCGTCTGCCCGCACCGCCACGATCCCAACCTCGTCTACTGCGAGTCGCTGTTGCGAACGGACGTCCCATCGGGGTCGCCATCCGGTTACGCGCCCAGCGACTTGCAGTCCGCCTATAACCTGCCTTCGGCTAGCGACGGCAGCGGGCAAACCGTTGCGATCGTGGATGCCTTCGACGATCCCAATGCCGAGGCTGATCTCTACATCTATCGCAACCAGTTCGGGCTGCCGGTCTGCTCTACGCTCAACGGATGTTTCAAGAAGCTCAATCAACACGGCAAGAAGCATCCCTATCCGCCGCCCGACGCCGATTGGTCGGTGGAGATTTCGCTCGATCTCGACATGGTCTCGGCCGCCTGTCCGAACTGCAAGATCATGTTGATCGAAGCCGACCGCAACACGTGGCACGACGTCGGAAAGTCGGTCGACGAAGCCGTTAAACTCGGCGCGCAGATCGTTAGCAACAGCTACGGCGCGATCGGACACGGCGCCAATCCGCGCGACTACGATCATCCCGGCGTGATGATTCTGGCCAGTGGCGGCGACGGCGGCTACTACGGACATCGCAATCAGCAGCCGGCCGTCTTTCCCACGGTCGTGGCAGTCGGCGGAACGAGCTTGACCCGAGGCGGCGGAAGCCGCGGCTGGACCGAAACGGTGTGGCGTAGCTCGGGCAGCGGCTGCTCGAAGTTTCCAAAGCCGTCGTGGCAGACCGATTCGGGCTGCAAGTACCGCACCGCCAATGACGTCGCGGCAGTCGGCGATCCGGCAACCGGCGTCGCCGTGTACGACAGTTATCAGCAGTCGGGCTGGATTGAGCTCGGAGGAACGAGCGTCGGCTCGCCGCTCAACGCGGCCGTCTTTGCACTGGCCGGCAACGCGTCGCAGCTCGACGCCGCACAGTCGTTCTATCAGACGAAAAACCAGCAGTATTTATATGACGTTACGACCGGCGCGAACGGCTCGTGCTCACCTGCCTATCTCTGCACCGGGGAGGTCGGCTACGACGGACCGACCGGTTGGGGCACACCCAACGGCATCGGCGCTTACTAAAAAATGACGGGAGATCGCAGCAATGACTGACCGAGCGAAGTTGTTTTATGCCGGCGCGTGCGCCGCACTACTGTTAGCTGGTTGCTCCGGTGGGACGTCGCCGGGAACGGCGGCTTTGCCGCCCGGCGGCGCGGGCGCCGCGCGTCACGGCTGGATCTCGCCGTTAGCGAGAAAGATGAAGCTGCTCTACGTCACCGACTACACCGGAAGCATCGTGCTGATTTATAAGCAGGGCGCTACCGGCGCGGGGCCGATCGGCGAGATCGTCAACGGAATCGACCAGCCGCAGGGCGATGCCGTCGATAAATCGGGGACGCTCTACGTTGCCAACGAAGGCAACAACACGGTCACCGAGTATCCCGCCAGGATCCACGAACCCGAGCGTCACGTTATCGACGAATATCTCCCGGCCGCTCGACGTCTCGGTCGATTCCACCGGCATCGTCTACGTAATGGAGAATTCGGCGGGCCAAATTCTCGAGTTCAAGCCGGGCAGCACTTCGCCCGACGCAACCGTGACCATCAGTCATCCGGCCGACGCGGTCAATGCAAAGAACAACGACCTTTACGTGACGTATAACGACACAGAGGCCGGACACGTAGCCGTATGTAAGCCGCTGGCAACGAGCTGCACCGACCTCGGCATTTCGGTCGGTCTTGCGCAAGGCATCGCTATCGACTTGCACGGCCATCTGTTGGTGGGCGACGTGTACGGCCAGGTGATCGACATCTATAAGCGCGGCGCCACGACGCCCTTCCGCACGATTTCGGTGCATTACGAACAGCCCTCAAAGCTCGCGCTCGACAAGAAGGACAAGACGCTCTACATGGCCGATCCGGCCAACTTTGCCGTCGACCTCTACAACTATAAGGCCGGGACGCTGGCGAGTTCGTTTACCTTCGGCTCCGCCGACGAGTTAGAAGGCGTGGCCCTCGCTCCGGGACAGAAACCCGGCAAGTAGCCTTATCGCCGCGGCTCTTCGAGCCACGCTTCCATTCCGCCGGTGAGGTTCATTGCGCGATCGTAGCCGAGTGCGTTGAGCTTCTTCGTTATAAATGCGCTGCGCTGGCCCAAGTGGCAGACTACGACGATGTCGCGATCCCTGGGAAGCTCGCCAAGGCGCTGCTCGACGTCCTCCATAGGAATGTTGACGGAGCCGGCGATCACGCCATCGGCCATCTCTTCGGGTTCGCGCACGTCGAGCAAAAACGGCGCGCGATCCGCGCTCAAGCGCCGTTCGAGCTCGCTTACCGAAATCGAGTTTATCCCGCGAAACATCATTGAGCTTCTTCGACGTTGTAAGGAGCACAGCATGTTGCCGGCCGCACGTACGGCGATCCAGAGCTCGCGGGGGTCGAAGCTGATTTGAGCAAGAAGGGGATCGCCGGATTACTCGAGATGAACCGGCCCGAAGAACTATCGCGAATATGCCTTGTCGTTGCGCCCGGCGCGCGCCGGCGCCTCGACGAAATGCGAGAAGCGATCGCCTCGGCCATACCTGCGCCGCGAGACCATCTCCTACGGCATTCCGGCCTTCACGATCGATGGAAAGAAGATCGTATGGTTTGCGGCCTTCAAAAAGCACGTCGGGTTTTATCCCGGCTCGGCTGCGATCGCAAAGTTCGAAGATGAACTCACGGGATACAAGACTGCAAAGGGATCGGTGCAATTCCCGTACGACCTGCCGGTGCCTCGTGCGCTCGTCGTCCGAATGACCAAGCACGCCGCCAAAGTTCGTAAACCGTAGCGAGGCAGGAACGCACGCGCTAAAAATCGAGTAACGATTATGCTACGAAGGAGCGGATTTGTTACAGCGTGTGCGTTGCTCGCGTTTGCCGGATGCGCTGGAACGACAGCGCCGCAACTGCCGGCAGCCGCCTCGCCGTCGCTCGTTCCCCGGGCAGGTTGGCTTGCGCCTGAAGCTAAGCACTGTCGCTCGCGTCTTTACGTTTCGAGCTATCGGCTCAACTACGTCGACATCTACTGCACCAAAGGGCACAATCAAGCGCCGATCGGACAGATCACCGATGGCATCAAGACGCCCGAAGGCGCTACGGTCGATCGCAAGGGCAATCTTTATATCACCAACACCAACGCCAACAGCGTAACCGAATATCCGCGCGACGGGCTGCATCCCAGCTTTACGTACAAGTCGGGGCTCGGGGCCCCGGCGGGTGTCGCCGTCGATGCACGGCAGAACGTGTACGTGACTAGTCTGCAGCCGGCGTCGCTGGAGGTCTTTCCGCAAGGCGTCGACACGGCGAGCCTCAAGATCACAAACTTGCCCTATCCGATCGACGTCGCCGTCGACGCCGGAGGCAACGTCTTCGTAACGACCTACACGGCGAGCTTCAGCAACGGAGAGATTTTTGAGTACGCTCCGGGCAGCACGCAAGGCACAAACCTCGGTATCGTCACCAAGGTCCCGGGCGGCATCGTGCTCGACCGGGGCCACGACATCGTCACCGCGGATCAGACGCTTCCCGGCGTGCTCGTCTTTCCTCCGGGACAGACGCAACCCTCACAGACGTTCGCCCAGAACGCGCTCGACCCCGATCCCGTTCGGTTCCTCAAGAGTGAGAAACGCGTTTACGTCGGGGATTCGATTGGGAATGCGGTCTACGTTTATGCCTACCCGAGCGGAAAGCTGGTCGACACGATCACCGACGGCATCGACGGACCCAACGGTCTAGCTCTCGATCCGCCCGCGCCGCTCGCCCAAAACCCAAAGGAGTAACGCACATGCATCGCTCGCCGAACTGGCTGCATATCGTTGCCGTCGCCGCCGTAGTCGCGGCAGCGGGTTGCGGAGGTCGCCCGCACGACGAACCTTCCACACTTCCAAACGGCGCAGCGGCCGGCGCACAACTCGCTCAACCCCTCCACGCGGTCGCCGGAATGCTGCAGCCCGCCCGCCGCGGCGGCGGCTGGCTTTCGCCGGCGGCCAAATCGGGAAAGCCGCTCGTCTATGTCTCGGACTTTCTCAAGAACACGATCGAAATCTACGATGCAGGCGGCTCCAATCAAAACCCAATCGGCCAAATCACCGACGGTATTAGCGGGCCAGAGGGTTGTGCGGTAGATCGGAAAGGCGATCTCTTTGTCACCAACGCGACGAACTTTACCGTAACGATGTATCCGCGGGGAAGCACGAACTACACGTTGCTCTACACGGGGTTCGCCTATCCCACCAACGTCGCCGTCGGTGCCAACGGGATGGTCTACGTGGTGGACTTGGTCGGCAAGAAAGTCGTCGAGTTCCCGAAAGGCAAGACGCGCTCCAAACGAACCATTTCGATCAGCTATCCGCAAGGCGCGGCACTCGATCCCGCCAACAACCTCTACATCTCGCACAATACCGGCGCGAACGGTGGCGGCCCGGGCGACGTCGAGGAATACGCGCCCGGCTCAACGACCGGCACGAGTTTGAATCTTCCCATCGTCTGGTCTGCCGGCGATGCGGTGGACCCCCACGGCAACGTCGTCGTCGCCGACCAAGGCTCGGGCATTGGGAATGCCGCCGTCTATGTGTTCCCTCCGGGTTCCACGACACCGTCGCTTACGATCACTCAAAATATCGAGGACCCATTCCGCCTCGCGTTTGACAAGCGCTTCAAACACCTCTACGTTGCCGACCCGGAGGTCGGCGCCGTGCTCGTCTACGACTATCCTTCCGGCAAGTACGTTACTACGATTCAGAACGGCCTGAGTTCGGCTTACGGCGTGGCCGTATCTCGGTAGGGTACCCTTGGGTACACTACCGGTCGGGAGGCCACGTCGACGGTGACGGCTTTGCCCGTATAATGATGGCGGCGCGCATTATGCCGGCTGCATCGTACGTTCCCCGCACGTCGAACGGCCGGCCCGCGATCAGGTCTTCGCTGCGCTCGTTTTTAAGCGCCGCGGAGCCGTCTACCCGCACGAGTTTTCCGTCGCGCGCGCGCAAGGTAAGCTGCGAACCGTTGACCTTAACGAGCGTTCCGGTAACCTCATTCGGAGTCTTGACGGCGCCGCGATAAGCGCCGGCGGGAATAGCTCGGCCCGTAGAAGCGGTCGCTGCCGAGCCGCCGAGGCCGAAAATCTGGAGCTGCTGGTAGCTCGCGATGAAGACTTTGCCGTTCGCTACGACCGGAACGGTGTTGGCGTTTCCGTTTGGCGCCGCCCAGTAGCCGGCCGGGGCTTGATACAGCGTTTGGAGTTGCGAACCGCTGCTCCGTTCCGCCGCAAGGGCGACGAGCGTCATCGGTCCGGGAACCGACTGGGGCCGCGCAAGTGCCCGAATAATTGCGTTGCGCCCATTCTTGGTAGATGAAACGGTAGTAAAGAAACCCGGATCCTGTCCGTTTGGCAATCCGGCCGATCCGGCAAAGGTCAGCCCCACTTTGTGTTTGTCTTTGACGTTCCATACGGTCACGCTGCTGCCGCCGCTGGCTACGATGCGCTGATGCTTCTTCTTGACCGCATAGTATGAGGGACCGCACCAACATCCGCCGATAGAAACCTCGGCGAGGTCGTTGTTTGGACCATTTTGAACGTAACCGCCCAAGCTGTTTTGATTGAGCACGTACAGCGTTCCGGTTTTGCCGGCCGCCGCAGCTAGCGGAGTCGAGCCCACCGGCAGCAGCATTACGCCGCCCGATCCCAAGTCGGCATCGTACTGGTCCATCTGGCCGGCGTCAAACGGAGTGAAAATACTAAGGAGCTGGGTGAGATCGGCACTAACCTTCACGACGCTTTCGGGGACGTTGGTGACGCCGTTGTACGTATCTCCGGAATAATCCGAGTTTCCGGTAACGAAGTAAATGTTGCCCGACGGGTCGGATGCGAGACCGTACCCGGACATCCAGATAGCGGTTAGGAAGAAGCTATCGGGAGATTGCGCGAGGCTATTGTTCAGGCGGTTTGCCGCGAGCGGAATAAGGGATCCAGCCTGCCAGCCGAGTAGCCAGCCTCGCGATTGCGATGCCGAGAAGTCGCAGAAACTCCCGAATCCGGCATAAATATTCCCGTTTGCTTCCAGTAGTCCGGGCCGCTGCCGCTGATAGGTTGCGTTAAAGTTGTACGTCGTACTATCGGTTAGGGTGTGCGACGCCGAGACGACGACCGAGGGCGTCACGTCGGAAAGATCCGAGAGGCTGAGCTCGTGGATGCGATAGGTCGGAACGCTACCCTCCAACGTATACGCGATAACGTACATCACGCCGGCAGCTCGGTCGATGACCGGTGTTCCGTCAATGCCGACGTTCGGCCCGTTATTGTTGCAGCCCAGCGGCGCCGGAACCGGGGCACCTAAGTTGGTTTGAAATAAGATCGTCCCGCTCGATGCGTCGATCGCATAGATTGAATTGCTTTCCGTTGCGACGTAGAGCACGTCGTGCGCGCTCCCCGACTTCGCGCCACGAGTCGTTGTTACGTTGGGGATGAGGAGCGGTTGGGTATCCACTTGATCGTCGAGCGCTAAACTGTGAAGCAGGCCGAACGAACCGGCGTTGACGTTGCCGTACTTCAGCGTCGTTTCGTCATTGTTCCATCCGGTTCGAAGGTTGTCGTAGTGGTAGGTGGTGATCGCGAACGCGGATTGCGCGCCGGGACTGACCGTTACGGCTTGCGCGGCGCGGGCGTCCTTGATGACGTTGAGGGCGCTCCCGCCCGCGGGGTAGCCGTAGAGCGCGACGCCGCGAGCGTCGGGGACGATGACCTTGCCTGCGTGAATCCAGAACTGCGGAACGTTCGTGGTACCCCTTGAGCACGATCTCGCCTGCCGGTGTTGCCTGATAGCCGGTCACCGTATAGCGAGAGATCGCTGCATCACTTGCAACTGCGAGATACTTTCCATCCCACTGGATCGCGCCGGCATGCGTCGGGCGAGCTCCGCTCCAATCGAGCTCTCTGAATCTCTTGCCGCCATTGGCCAGCTCGACCACCTTGCCGGCGGGCGTCAGCGCAAAAAGATTTCCAGCGTTGTCGTAAGCAACGGAACCGTAGCGCGCGCCGTTGCGCTCTGCGTAAATCGTCGGGCTGCCCTTGGCGGCGGCGTAGATCGCAACGCCCGATTGAGTCGCGGAGCCGCCGGAAACGGCAAGGTTACCAGTAGCGGAGTCCACGGCGCAAAACTGCGGAGCGGTTCCGAGGGGGTCGTGCAGCGCGGCGATCGGCCGCGTGCCTCCGTGCGCGTAGCGCAGCACTTCGTTGCCGGCCGGGGCAAAAACGTCGCCGTTCTTTCCGGCACAGAGCGCGTTGGCCCGAACGTCGAGGAGCCTCCCTTGCGGCTTACCCGCCGGATAAGAGTAGACGTGAACGCTACCGTCCTTGGCGTCGGCCACGTAGAGGAGGTCGCTGGATTGGGCGTCGGCCGCCATGGACGAGCCCACTCCTAGCCGGCCCAGCTCGGCGGTGGCAGCGTTTGACTGGCCCGGAACCAGAGCATTTGTTTGGGTCTGCGATCCGCCGCAGCCCGAAACAATCGCAAGGACCGCGCCGGCACTTAGCCCGCTGCGCAACAACCCCGAGAAAGCTTTCATATCCACGCTCCCCCTTTTTACGCCGTGGGAATTTCGGCGGCGTGCCTTCTCTTACTGCAGCGGCGAGAAAATCGTGACTTTTTTCGAGAGCGCATTCGCGGAATCGTGACACCGGGGCAGAGAGTCTGGACTGGACGGCCCGATTTCGGCCCGTAAACCGTGATGCTTCGTTGGGCTGTGCCGCTGTTACCGATGTAAATATTGTCAAACGAGTCTATAGCCAGCGACTCGGGCTTCGAGATGCCGCGGAATAATTCACGCTTGGGCTCGCTTCGTGCGGGCCGTGTTCGAACTATAGTTCGCGACGTAAAGCTGGTCTAACGCGTCTAAACTTATTGCGAAAGGACGACGGACACCGTTTTAATCGTGCGCGAAGGCGTATTGCTTCCGGTGAATGGATTGCTAGTTGTCAGCACCAGCTCGGCGTCTCGCGTCCTGTAAACGGTGACCTTGCCCGAATTCGCAACGTAGAGCTTACCTAATCCGTCGAGGGTGATCGCCTTCGAATGGTCGATCTGAGAAGCCATCGTTCTTCGAAGATGATGTTCCCCTGGACCGTAGACCGTAACGCTGACCGCCGCCTCGGACTCGAGTTCACCGTTAAGCATCGCGGCGAGGTCCGAAAATTACGCCGCAGTGAAGTACCGCCGGGCCCGTAGCCCCTTCAGGGACTCGCTTCAGGCTCGTCGGAACTGTGGCCCCGGAGACTGTGCCGGGGCCGAGGCCAGACCCGCAGGGGGGCTTTTTACCCGGTCGCGTCCACCGGCAACCTTTTCCAGCGAACTGTTGTTTGGAATGGCGATGTATAGCCTGAGTGCGCCCGTTGCTGTCCTCGCGATCAAGGCCGAGCGTAATTCGGCCGACGCCGCCGACCTTTCCGAACCGGTCTATGGGGGCTATGCCAACGGGCGTGGCAACATCGTGCTTTTCGGGAAAGAAGCCGCATACGGCGTCAATCTAAAGAAGCAGACGCTGCAGCTACGCCCGCAATTGAATCCGGGCGCGCAAGCGCGTTACGATGCGGCTGCGGCGGGCGAAGACTTTCAGTACGGTAACAAAACGTTTCGCAGGTTAAGCGAGCCGCAGATTATCGAGATCTGTGTATCGAGCTCGTTTAGGCTCACTCCCAGGCAGCTGCCTTACTAGGCAAGCCTTAGGGCGTTTGCTCGGTCCCGCGTTGGGGCCGGCGCTCTTCACCCGCGCGATAGCGATAGACTATTCGGCCTTTCGTCAAATCATATGGCGAAAGTTCCACGTCTACACGGTCACCGGGAAGAATCCTGATTCGGTGGCGGCGCAGGCGTCCCGCGATATGAGCAAGGACGACGTGGCCGTTGTCGAGCTCGACGGAAAAGGTCGTGCTCGGGAAAACCTGCTTAATGCTGCCCAGCACTTCAAGCGGTGCTTCTTTGACGTTTTGGACGGGCTTGGTTTTTGGCGGGCGTTTCGGGCCCGATCTGCTTTTTCTATTGCGAGGCGGAATGTTGCTTGCTCCCTTTCTCAACGATATCCAGGCAACCAGTTATTCGAGCGCAAGATTCCTCCGATACGGAGGCTTGCGCTCGCAATTTTATCGACCATTCGAAAGATCGCGCTGCTCTGTGGCTGGATTCTCTCACAAATCGCTTCAGGCTGCAACTTAATATATAAGAGAGGCGAGCCAGTCGCCGCGACCGCCGGCGTAAGATTGATATCGTCGGCCATATGCCGAGGCAAGTGTAAAAATGGCGCAGCGTGCGTGGCAATCGCGTGCGAAAACCGACAGCGCGCCGTTGTATCCTTCGATCCAAATCGTGCAGGTCGGACACGGGTTGGTTTGCGTTTGCTCTAAACTGACTCGCTAGCCACGCGCTTTCGTACCGCGCAATTCGGCAACACGCTTGCGATGGCGCATTTCCTCGATCTCGGCGACTCGAAGCTCCTCACGGCGTGCGCGGTACACTTCGGATCGTTTGTAACATTAGTCTGTTGCATGCTTCGACTCGCTCGCGCTCCACGGCTGTAAATTTCGCTCCGTTCTTACCCGATGGCGACAAGCGGCTTGACAGCCCAGGCCGCTAAAAGGTACACTCCTAAAGATTTAGTATTAAGGAATTAAGAGTCGCCCGGGTAGGGCGAGAGGTGGGTGCGAGCCATGGCCCCTTATCCTCGGATCGGTCGAGCGCGATTTCTCTCGGCGCTGGCCGCGCTGCCACTGGCCACGCTGGGCACCGCGACGCCCGCGAGCGCCTACGTCTGTCCGCCGTGCGGGCTTGCCTGCGATAAACTCGCCTTCTCTCGCCCTGGCGCGTGCCCGGCCTGCGGTATGGCCCTAATTCCGGAGAGTCAGCGCAGCGCTCCCTACGGTTTAGCGCAGTTTCCGAACCACGCGAACTCCGTGCGATTCCCTTTCGAGCTGCTGGCGAACGCGATTTTCCTGTCGGCGCTCGTCAACGGAAGAGGGCCCTATCTCTTCGCCCTGGATACGGGGTCGAGTAACTCGGTAGTGGCTTCCGAAGTCGCGATCGAACTGGGGCTAAAATCCGGGCAGCAATTTCTCTCGTCCGGCGCCGGCTCCAGCTCGAACGTCGCCTCCAAGGTAGACGCGCTCGAAATCGTCCTCCCCGGCGGCGTGACGCGCTCGACGGCGCAGGGAGCCACCGTCTCGATGGCAGGGCTCTGGCCTTTGATCGGAAGACGAATTTACGGTGACATCGGTTACGACGTCATCGCGCCGTTCGTCGTCGAAATCGACTATGCCGGTCAATCGATAACGCTGCACGATCCGGCGCACTACCGGTACGCGGGCCGAGGGACGACGATGCCGTTTCACCTCCTCGGCGGATCCGATCCGCAAATCGATGGAACGCTCATCGTCGCGAACCGGCCGCCCATTCCCGTTCGCTTCACGATCGACACCGGCGCCGGCGGAACGATCGTCTCGTCGCCGGTTGTGGACCGATACCGCCTGCTCGAAGCCGTCGGTAAGACCGTTGCGACGGAAGATGAAGGCGTCGGCGGAGCAGAGCCGACGGAAGTGCTCGGCCGCATCTCCGCCTTGCACGTCGGTCCGTACATCGTCGACCGTCCGGTTATCGCGCTCTCGCGCGACACGGAGGGGTCGCTTTCAAACGAGGCGCTGTCAGTAAATCTCGGCGGCAACATCCTCAGACGATTTACCATGATCGTCGACTACGCACACGGACAGCTTACGCTCGAACCGAACGCGCATTTCGCCGATCCGTTCGCTTCCGACGCAAGTGGACTGCTTTTGGCAGCCGAGGGAACGGATTTCCACACGATTGTCGTTCGGGCAGTAGTGCCGGACTCGCCTGCGAGCGCATCGCGGATGCTGCGCGGCGACATCATCGTCGCCATCAACGGCGAGCCCGCATCCGGCTACACGTTGTGGCAATTCGAAGAACTGCTCACCAAATCGGGGTCGACGGTGGCGCTGACGCTGAGGCGCGGCGATCGCAGTTTCGTTGAATACCTGGCGCTGCGATCGCTCGTCTGACCGCGCTTTGCGCCACGTCAGGGTGTACGTCATCAAGGCGCCACGCTTACTCGCCGATTACGGGCCGTCGGGCACGACGTTGGCCGTCGCCAACTCTCGCGGGCCCGAAACGCTGCAACGCCCCGCCGCTGACATGGCGCTCGCGCGGTGACTGTGACGTAAGTGACGATGCGAAAGCGAAGGCCGTGGCGATGCGGCTTGTAGACGAAATCGGATTCGACGCAGCCGACGGCGGAACAATCGCCGAATCGTGGCGGCAACAGCCGGCGACACCGGTCTACACGTTCGACTACGACACCGAGGGCGTGCGCAGGGCGCTGGCCGAAGCCGAGCCCGAGCGCATAGCGCGGTTCACGGGAACGGCAAACAGTCCCGGAACCTTAGAATTTCCCGCCTAGTGGAAATGCGCGGGGCGTTCTTCCTAATGGCGGCCACAATAGCGACTGTAATCTCGACGATCGCTTCGCCCCAAGCGCCTTCGCGTTCCGTACATGGCAACTCTGTAGTATCAAACCGCGATCCCGCCGTCCGCATCACTCTGCCTGCCGACGCGAGATTCGTTGGCAGCGATGCGTGGGTGCTCTACGGAATTACCAACTGCCATCAATTCGTCTTCGTACAAGCGGACGAACACAAAGCCATCGAACGGCTCTACTGGGTACAGTTCGAAGCGTATCTCGCCTCGATGCCCAAGCTTCACTACGGCTACGACTCGCCGCGGCACGCGACGCTGGGTGGGATGAAGTTCTATCTCGATACCTGGGTGAGCGACTACGCCGGTGGAACGCCGCAACCGCCCGACCTCGGCCAGCTCGAGGCGGCTTTAGCGAAGTTGGGCTACGCTGCTCCGGCCGGAATCAACTCGGGCTCCGATTCAGAACACGTCTTTGCCCTCGTCACCGCGAAGGGCTACACGTTGCCCCGCAAACGCATTGACGTACGGTTCGTCTATCTCCCAGGTTCCGACCGGCGCAGAGAACTGATGGTCATCTACAGCGAGAAGTTCGACGGGACCGTTCCAACGCACGCGCAGATCCAAGCGACCGTGCAGCGTGCAGAACGCTCGATCGCTATTTCCCGGCTGAGCTCACAGTGAGACCGTAGGCGCCCAAGAGCCGGCGAATGTTTTTCACCGGCTTGCCGCCGCCGGGATAGGCCCAAACGCCCAAGGCAATATCCTTGGCTCTGGAGTGAACCGGCACGTACGTCAGAATAAGCTCGTGATCTTGTAGGTCCCGCTTCGCATTTCGAGCGGTTCGGCCGACATTTCGATCCGGTAGCGACCGGAGTGAGTTCGGAACCGGAATCTCGAAGATTTCTCTATGCAAGGCTTGGTGGTCCAAAGCCAAGACTCGTCACTGGGGCGGTGGACCGTGGCGCGATGGACCCCGTCCTTGGATTCGCCGCTTCACGACTCCGTTGAGCGCATCTGGTACTTCGCAGGCCGGTTGACCCATGCAAAGGAGCGCGTCTTTCCCGATGGCACGGCGGAGCTAATTGTGATGCTAGACGAGCGGCATCGTGACGGAGGCGACCCCACGCTTGCGCCATTTCCCACCGTCTGCATCAACGGATGCCGAACGCAGCCCTCAGTCGTTGTGAGCCCGCCAGGGCGCTGCCGCGTTCTCGGCATTAGCTTTGCACCGGCCGGAGCGGGCTCGCTTTTGCGATCGAACATGAAGGATCTGGTCGACGTGACGGTTGACGTTCGCGACGCAATTGGACGGGCCGCGGACGAGCTTGGAGAACGCTGCGCCACCGCTGCGCAGGTTTCGCCACTAGACGAAAGACGAAACGCGGCCTCCGTTATTTTCGCTGCCGTGGATTGGCTCCAGATGCACATGCGGACCGAATGCGACGCCTTGGTGCGTTGGACTTCGACGATGATTCGCGAGTCGCGAGGCACGGTGTCACTCTCCCAGCTCGGTACTCGACTGGGCGTATCGCGCAACGAATTTGCACGGCGTTTTCGCGACGGGACCGGACTGACGCCGAAGCGCTTCGCGCGGATCGTTCGTTTCCATAGTGCGCTTTCGCTTCTTCATCGAACCGAGCAGATCGCGGCGGTGGCGGCCGAGCTCGATTATTACGATCAGGCACATATGTACCGCGATTTCGCGGAGTTCGCCCACCTCACGCCGGGTGACTTCGTAGCTGCCAGGCGGTATCCGGAGTCGCCCAGCCTTGCGGAACCGTAACAATTTTCCAAGACGCAGCGGCTGCTATATCCTATGCTAAGGCTATGAGTACCACACAAGTGAGGACAAAAGTGCAAACTGTTTATCCGAGCGTTCGCTACAACGACGCCAAAGCCGCAATCGCGTGGCTTAAATCGGCCCTGGCGTTCGAGGAGAACGTGGTCTATGCCGGCGATGGCGATACCATCGCCCACGCGCAGCTGCAACTGGCTGGTAATTTGATTATGCTAGGCAGCGTCAAAGACGATGCCTATGGTACGAGCCCGAAAAATTTAGGCGGCGTTACGGGTGGAGTCTATATAGCGCTCGACGGCGACGCGGAAGTCGACGCCGCCTACGCGCGCGCCAAGGCTGCAGGAGCTCAGATCATTCGGGAACTCGAAGATACGGACTACGGCTCGCACGAATTCGGCGTGTGCGATCCGGAGGGGCATATTTGGAGCTTCGGCACCTATCGGCCGCAGGCGACTTCGTAGCGGCCCTTTGGTTCAGGCGCGGATTCGGTTGCGGGGTTCAAAGAGCCGTGCGCAGACTGCTCCAAATATAAAGCCACCAATATGCGCCAAATAGGCTACCCCGTTTGGTTCCTGGGGCGCGATCGCCCCTGCACTCCAGAGCTGCAATAGGAACCACACTCCAATCAAGAGCACCGCCGGTATGTAGGCGACGCGAACAAATATGAAGATCACCAGGATCGTGCGAATCTGGTCGCGCGGAAATGTGACCAAGAATGCTCCCATCACCGCAGCGATTGCCCCGCTTGCCCCGAGATTGGGCACGGTGGAGTGCGGGTCGAAGGCAACTTGCGCGCCCATTGCCGCCACGCCGCCCAACAGGTAGAAAACCAAATAGCGCCACGGTCCCATCGAGTCTTCGATTTCGGGTCCGAAAGCCCAAAGAAAGACCATGTTCCCCAGGATGTGCGCCCAACTGGCATGCATGAACATCGCAGTCAGAATCGTGATCAGGTGATGACCCGAAGAAATCTCTGCCGGGACGAGCGACCATTTGGTTACGAAAGCGTCACCGTTAACTAGTTCCAGCGCGAATACTACAAAGTTGGCGGCAATAATCAATAACGTGACAATGGGAAAGGTCGTCGGGCGCCGCGATACGTCTGTTAAGGGGATCACTTCATAAGTTGCTCCTTCGCTGTTCTGACGCGACTGCACTCAAAGTATAACGTGGAAAGCCGAGCCAAGCAATTCAAAAACTGCGGCCGCTCTTGGCGCTCCGATGCGCCCGGCGACAACACCCACTCCAACTACGGGAGGAAGTCGGGACGTAGTGGGCGGACAGGGCGGGATGGCCGCAATTACGATCGACGAAACGGCAAGATTTGTCAGCGTTATCTCCTTCGACCTGGGTTTGGGCGATGTGTCAGCAGTGAGGCGCGAGATACAGCACGCCGTTGAGCAGCGAGTCCCCAACAAGAAGGGCTTCTTCGGATCGGTTGTGATGGTGAACGGAGAAAAATCGCAGCTGTTGGTCGTCTCGGTCTGGGAATCCGGACACGCGTGGAGCGAGGCGCAGTACGATCAGGAGATTGGGCGAGTCGTGAGCGATGTCGTGGAAACGGCACACTCGTATGAAATTCGGACTTACGAAACCGTCTCCATCGTGCGGGCCTAGTACCAGTTACTCATTGGGACCGTCAGTTGCGTCTCGTTCGTATCCACTACGAATACCGCGAGGGGTTTGGCCGGCTTAGTTTCGGTTGCGTTAGCGCCCGGGCCACATTCAACGAGCACACCTTTGACGCTCTTCGCGGGTACTGTCAGAAGCTCGTGCTGATAGACGAGGGTTACCTTGGCGCTCTTTGATTCCGGCGCAGCCGCGGCTGCGTTTCATGGAGACGCACCTGCTAGTGAGCGGCGGAGCCACTCGTCCAAACCGATGCGGCCGAGGCGCGCTTCGCCCAACGGCACAAGAGAACACTCCTCAACCCGACCGCCGAAGTATCGAGCCTCGGGGTCTTTTACGACCTCACGCGGGTCGCCGACCGCCTTTAGATAACGGGCGACGATTTCGTCGAACGGCGCTCGTTCCGGGCCGGCGATCTCGATGATGGCGTTTCGCGGCGGCGCGAGTGTCACATCGGAAACGATGGTAGCAACATCGTCCGCCGCGATCGGCTGGAACTGGGCGGGCGAGATCTTGAGCACATTTCCATCCGCACTTGAAGCGGCAATTCCGCGGAGGAATTCCAAGAACTGGGTTGAGCGGATGATGGTGTAGGGAATGCCCGAGGACTCGACAAGTCTTTCTTGCGCGACCTTGGCCTGGAAATAACCGATGTCGGGATTACGGTCGATGCCGACGATTGACAGCGCAACATGATACTGGACGCCGGCTGTGGCCTCTGCGGCGAAGATATTGCGACACGAGGTCTCAAAGAATTCAAGCGCCGGCTTGTCTTCAAAGGAAGGCGAATTGGCGAGGTCGACCACTACCGGTGCGCCGGCCATAGCTTCCTTAAGTCCCTCGCCGGTGATGGTGTTGACGCCGGTATTGGGCGCGGCCGCGACAACCTCGTGGCCGCGCTGGCGCAAAATGGCGACTGTCTTGGAGCCGATCAGGCCAGTGCCGCCGATGACGACGATGTTCATGGCTGTCCTCTTTCGCCGGCTTAGCAATAGTTTGGGCGACTTATCGGCCGGGGGTCTGCGCAAACGAAGCTTGTCGCAGCCGCGTGGCCGCGCGGGACGGGTTTTAGCGTATCAAATCAGCCTGCAATTCAGCAACGACTTTGCGAACGCTCGATTTAAGCGACTCGCTGAACCACTTATTCCTTCCTGTTCGCGCGCGTTAATGTGCTGCCCGTCTAGTGGGCATGATAGCAGCCTCTCAGCCGCCTCCGCGACCGGCTTGTTGCTCAATCGCATCCCGGTTTGATACGCTAGAAATCGCCCACCATGCTGCTACATCGCCCAAACGCTTGCTAAGCCGGCCAAATGGCGAGCCAGTTGCCAAGACATCCGGTTTGGTCAAAGGTGTGAAGACATGAAAACAACCATCTCCACGGGTCTCGTCCGCCTTCGCAGCCGGTACAGCGGAAAGTGACGAACCCAGTCGCGACGCAGCGCGTGGCAATGAGCAGCAGGGCACTCCGCGCGTTATCCGCTCCCGTCTTCGTTGTCGGGCTTGAATGGATCGTCTCAGGCACGAACAAGATCATCGGAAACTTCGTGGGGCCATTCCCAGCGTATGCGTCGGGCCTGCAGGCTCAACACATCTTTCTGCCGGGCCTCTCGCTGATAGTTCAATTTCCTGTCGTTGCGGCTAGGCTAGTGATCGCGACGGAGGCCGGTTTGGGCATCGCACTAATCCTCGCGTCTTTCTTCTTCTGGCGCGGGTCGACTCGGATCGGGGAAGTGGTTGGCGGTATAGCACTTGCTGCGAGCGCATTCGTAGCCGGCGGACTTTGGATCATCGTCGGCCGTCCGCCGTTTTGGCCTGACGGCAACGGCTACGGATCCGGCTGGCCGGTGGAGTTCTTCCTCGCTGCTATTTCGGCTGCGCTCGCAGTTGCGATCGCTCTTGCGGATCCCGATGAAACGCTCGTTATGCGCGTGACGCGGCGCTTACGCCGTCAATCCACCGTGAATCCCAGATTAGAAGAAGGTGCCATGCATACGATCGACTTACGAACTAACGAACCTCGCAGCGCTCATGAGAGGCTCGGCGGCGTAAAACTGTTAGCGCGCATCATCGATAAGGGTCGCGCGGCGCTCGGCGGAACGCTAGGCCCATACCGCTTCTATGACTGTCTGCTGGATCGAGTATTTTTTGAGACGGTCGACGTCTCCCGCAATGAATTACTCGAAGTGCTACGACAAGCGTACACTTCGCAGCTGCGCAACAACGCGGCTGCGCTCGCCGATCTGCGAGAATCAGTGGAAAGCAAGCCGGAGATCAGCGACGAGTGCTTTATGGAGTATGCGGAAGCGCGCGATGCGGACAGTGCCGCGGTGAGATGGCTGCTCGATCAAAGGCTAACCCCCTCCAGCGTTCTCGCTGCTATTAACGCTGCCGTGGACTGTCTGCCTGCAGAAGCCTTCATCGACTGGGTGAAAGACGATGCAGTGGTTTAATAACCATTCACGCGGAAACTAGGCGATTGAGGTTGCCACTGGCGCGGAACCCAACATATTCGACTCAAAAGCCCGGGCGCGGTGCTGTCTGCTCGGGCGGAGGCAGCCCGCTGCGTAGGTAATCCGCCGCTCGCTCGTAATCGAAGAAGAAATGGCGAAAGCGATTTACCCGTGATCGGAGTGCGCGGCTGGGTGAGCGCCGCGGTCGTCTTCGGGCTGGCGTTCCTAGTGTGGGTTGTTCTGGCCGGCGCACTCTCGGCGCTATTGCTGCTTTTCACCGCCGTGCTGCTGTCGGCCGGCCTTCGGCCGATCGTCGAACGCCTTAGGAAATGGATGCCGTTTGGGGCAGCTGTCGCCCTTTCGTTTAGCGTCATGATCGTGGCAGTCGTTGCCGTCGGGTTCCTGTTGGTCCAGCCGCTGGGCGCGGAACTGGTGAAGTTGATCCAAGCCATACCCAGCTATGCGAACTCGCTGCAGCATCAACTCGCCGCAGCGCAACGTTACCTCAGGAACGACCAAATGGCGCGGCAGCTCGCCTCCGTATTGGCCAGTTCCGCCGGCACCGCGGCAAGCGTGATCGGGCCCCAGCTTCTCAGCGGGCCGAAGCTTATTGCGACGGCGATCGGCGATGGTCTCCTCATCGTTTTGCTCGCGATCGGCTGGATGCTGTCATCGGACGAACTCGAGCGGTTCGTCCTCAGTCTGATGCCGCCGAGCGTGAGCGGCGACTGGCGGGATGCCTTTGCCGACATCGGCGCCAAACTGAGCGCCTACGCGCAGGGCGTAGTGCTCAACGGCGCCATCGTCGGAATCGTGATGGGCGCTTCGCTTGGGCTGATGAGCGTTCCGTACGCCCTGCTCCTGGGCTTCATCGCGGCGATCTTTCAGGCGATCCCAATGGTCGGGGCCGTAATCTCCGGCCCAGTCATTCTCGTCGTGGTGTTGGCGACGAGCGGCTGGGAGAAGATGCTGCTTGCGTTAGCAATCTTCGTAATCGTTCAGGCAATCGATCAAAACGTATTGTCGCCAATTATCTTCGGCCAGCGCGTTCGAGTTGAGTTTTCTTTTGATTATTCTTGCCACCGTCATCGGTGGAACGCTGCTCGGAATCGGCGGCGCCTTCCTCGCTGTTCCGGCCGCGGCCGTCCTTCAAGTGCTCATCGTTCGCATCGTGGCGCCCGCGATTCGCCGCGCCAACGGCGTGCCAGCTGCGAACAACGACTGATCTTAACCTACGCTTAAGTCAACGGCCGCACGCCGTCTTCACTGAATGAGTTCCGTGACCGCAGTGGAAACGGCAAAGGCTTCTACTCTGAAAGGATTAATGCAATGCCCAATCCGTTCGTCCATGTCGAGTTAGCGACCACCGATCTCGGCAAGGCAAGGCAGTTCTATCAGAATCTGTTCGACTGGAAGCTCGAGGACATGCCGATGGATGGCGGCGACACGTACACGATGGTTGAAGTCGGCGAGAACGATTATGGCGTCGGCGGCGGCATGATGAAGACGCCCATGCCGGGGATGCCATCGAACTGGATGGCCTACGTCTCCGTCGATGATCTCGAAGCAGCCACGGCAAAAGCAAAGTCGCTGGGCGCTAACGTGATTAGAGGCATCACGCCCGTGCCCGGGATGGGTTCGTTCAGCATCATCAGCGACCCGACCGGCGCGATCCTCGGCCTTTGGAAGGCCGATCGTCAGGAGTGATCTGCATCGGCTGAAAGCGCGCTTCATCTTCGCTGCAGCGCGCCTTCGCCACGGCCGAAGTCTGGTGCTTGCTTAATGCCGTTCGCGTTGGCATCACTGGTATTTTTTCTCTCCGTTTGGATCGTGATTCCGGGCCCGATCGTTCCGCTGTTCGTTCTGACGGTTGTCGGTACCGAACTCTGGCCGGTACTTACATTTTTTGCCGCCGTCGTCACGTTCGTTGCGTGGCGTTCACGTGGATCTACCTGCGAACTGCGGCAATTGTCACCGCACTGGCGGCGCTGCTGTGTACGCTTGTCCCGCCGCTTGCCTATGCGATACGAGGTCCCTACGTCCCGCTGTCGGCGCTACTCACGCCGCTTCCCGAACGTGCGAACTCGATCGCGGTGCGCCCCGGTGCTCCCAGTCGTGCTCGCCATTTATGGCGGCGCCTGGGAGCATGGTTCGCCAAAGAACGATGCGCGCTTGAACGCGATCGTCGCTTCTTGGGGGTACCGGGTCATCGCCCTGCACTATCCGCACGCACCTCGCTCGCACTGGCCTGCGCAGCGTGACGCCATCCTTCGTCAAATCGACGCCCTGTCAACTGGCCGCATCGCCGTGCTCGGACATTCGTCCGGCGCGCAGTTAGCCGTCATCGCCGCAGCCATGCGACCACACCGCATCAGCGCCGTTATAACCTACGAAAGCCCGGTAGACCTCGAGCTCGGCTATGAATATCCGCCCCTGCCTGGGCTAATCGACCTGCGTCACGTCCTGCTCGACCTTTGCGGTGGCACGCCGGAAGAGCAACCCACGTGCTACCGAAGCGGATCTCCACGATACGTCGTCCACGCCGGTATGCCGCCGTTTCTCATGATTGCGGCGGGACGCGATCATGTCGTCGACCTTGGTTTCGAACATCTCCTTCGCGACGAACTTCGCAGCGATGGCGTCAGCGTCACCTACGTCGAGCTGCCCTGGGCCGATCATGCCTTCGAAACGCTCGCCACCGGCTTTCACAATCGCATCGCGCTCTGGTATCTTCGGCGATTCCTGGATCTTCATTTGGCCAAGCCCTGATAAACGGCCATCTACGCAACGAAGCGAGGATCGGTAAAGCAGCCGGTCTGTACTGGGCGCTGCAAACAGGATACAAGCAGCGCCTTGCCTGACTCTTTGGGCACGCGCGGCCCAAGCACGCGTTGCCGTGCGAGCGAGCTGGGGCTATTCACATCAAGCAAAATAGCGTTCTGGCAGTATCGCTCGATGCTAGCGCTGTGCTGGCGATCTGCGCTACACTCAGAAGTCACAAAGATGAGCGGAACCCGTGAGATCAAGAATGCACGCGCGACACCAGGACTAGGGGTTCGACCGTGAAGCCATTATACTCGGTCGGACGTCGGTCCGACGGTCTTCGACCTGCTAAAGATGCAGGGCGTCGTTCGCGTCGTGAAATGCCTGGACGATATGCATTGGGGCGGAATGGGATGACCGCTCGAAAACGCGATCGCCAAGCTTGAATGAGCGGGCAAACGTATCGGACCTACAGGTCCATGAACGGTCTCGCGCTACTCGGAATTCATATCGGCGCGATCGCAGCTCTGTGGCCGCCGTTCTTTCAGTGGCCGGCGCTGGCAGCTGCAACGGTCGTATCGTATGCGACTGTAGCTTTGGGCATTTCATTGTGCTTCCATCGTGCCCTAACGCACCGCAGCTTGCGCCTCATCAAACCGGTCGAATACCTGCTGGCGATCTTCGGAACGCTGGCGCTGCAGGGCGATCCAATCCGATGGGTGGCGGTGCATCGCAAGCATCACGCGCATGCCGATCGAGAGGGCGACCCTCACAGCATCCGTGGCGGCTTCAGGTGGGCGCACGTAGAGTGGCTTTACCGGCACAACATCGCGCTACCCTCGCACGAGGAAATGCTCCACTTCGCGCCCGACCTCTGCGCCCAGCGATTCTATCGCGCGCTGCAGTACCTCAATATTCCGCTTCAGGTCGGACTGGGGATCGGACTCTTTGTGATCGGCGGATGGCCCGCAGTGATCTGGGGTGTGTTCGTCCGGCTGGTGACTAGTTATCATTCGACATGGCTCGTTAACAGCGCGTCCCATATGTTTGGCTATCGCTCGTACCAGACGACTGACGAGTCGACGAACTGCTGGTGGGTCGCGCTCATCTCCTGGGGTGAAGGTTGGCATAACAATCATCATGCCTTTCCCTTCTCGGCGCGCCATGGGCTGCGCTGGTTCGAGATCGATGTGACGTGGTGGCACGTCAAGATTCTTGCCTTTCTGCGATTGGCAGATCGAATCAGGATCCCAAGCAAATCGATGCAACGGCTACGCGCGGCCGCGCACCGCGACTCGCGTTCGCAGTCGATCGCAGGCGAGCGCTCCTTCTCCAGTCTTTAGCCTTGAAACGCGGCACCGCTTAAAGATTCAGAACACCTGCTCTCGATGTATCAAATTGATCGCGCAACTTTATTGCGTCTCTTCGGTTCACCGAGTACAGGAAAAGAAACTCAAATGAAAGTTGAGCATTTTATGATGGATCTAACCAAAACCACGCCGCGCAGCCCCGGCGAAATGATGCTCGGCATCGTGCAACTTGCGCGCACGACCGACAAAGCAAAAGCGTTAGCGAATGATACGATCGGCGAATACAAGTACGATTCCCCGATGGACCAAGGCCTCTTCGAGTACCTCAACATGGATCCAAAGGCATTCCTTACGGCTGTGAAGGATGCAAAGAACGATTCTGAGATCGAAGCATACGCGAAGACGTTCGTCGCCAGGAAAGATCCTCGGAGTATCGAGGCGTTCAACAAGAAATTCGTCTCGGCGATCCCGACCGGGGAATCGTTGAAGCACTTTGAGGAGCTGCGTAGCAAGATCGCTCCAAGCCGGAATGATATCGTATCTTGGCCGGACCTAATCGATCTAGAAGAAGGTCGGACGGTTCCCCAGCGCGGGATGGCTCACGCATAAGCAGGAGTCGGCCGCCTAGCCAGCTAGAGAGGGGAGCACGATCGTGCTCCCTTTTTTGATTCCCGTGATGCGCCTCATCGCGCTAGTTCTGTTGGGATTCTTTTTTGTAGCGGCAGGCATAAATCACTTCGTGCATCCTGGCGTGTACCTGCGAATGGTTCCCCCCTGGCTTCCGGCGCCGGCTCTGCTCGTCCAGATCAGCGGCATATGTGAGATCCTCGGCGGCATCGGTGTCCTACTACCCAAGACTCGACGCTTGAGTGGCGCCGGGCTTATCGCGCTTCTGGTTGCCGTCTTTCCGGCAAACGTGCAGATGGCCCAGCATCCCGGGCTATATGCAGACATCGCTGCGGCGCCGGCACTTTATGTGCGCCTCCCGCTTCAGCTCGTCATCATCGCTTGGGTTTGGTGGACCTGCATGCTGCCGACGCGCGTCTAAGGCATCACTTTCGCCATTGCGATCGCCGCGCAAGCCACGTACCTGGCCGCGTCGGCGCTGCTCTCGTGGACGTCGATGACGTAGTCACCCTTTAGTAGGTAGTCAAGGGAAACGTTCGATATCGTCGTCGTGCTGTTTCCATTTACGATGTCGGTCAATGCATAGGTGGGTATTGGGTTCAGCTTTGCGCAGGTGCCGGTGTGGATATGGATGGGCTGCGCGCCGTTTTGACCGTCGGCCATGAGAACGACGACCTTAACGCCGCCCGGGACTTGCTCGAACGTCGCGGTGCCGGTTTTACCCGGCCGATTCTGAGCGTATAGGTCTAAATTCAGGGTAGACGGATTAGCGCGGGCCGCCGCGCCGGCGATTACGACGAGCGTAGCAGCGGCAAGTGCCGCACGAAGACCTTTCATGATATAAATTCCTCTATTTTTTGCCAGTGGTGAGGTGAGCTGCCTCGTCGAGCCGCTGCTCGACGCGTTGTGCTCCGGCTTCCGCGGCGCTGTCACGCGTAAGCGAAGCCACTTGGTACCAATGCAACGCCGTTGCATAATCCTGCGCAACGCTTTCGCCGTACTCGTACATATGGCCGATCGAGATTTCGTTGGCCGTTTCGGGCTCGTTGACGCCGTTCACGCGCTGCGACCAAACTGGCGGAGCGCAGTTACCGCCGCGTCGTCGCGGCCGCGGCCGCTTTGAAAAATGCGTCGCGCGATCGCAACAATTGCGGTAACGATGACGCCACCGCGAATCGAATATGCCACCGAATTGGCAGCAGATAGGATTTCTGAGGGGTCGGCGTTAGCATGGATACCACGGAGCACGCTCGCGCGCACGATCTCCATTGTCCCAAACGCGGTCTCACCGTGACCAGTCACGTCGCCAATCGTTAGGGCGAAGGCATCTTCCGAGATGGCAACGGCGTCGCTCCAGTCTCCGCCGCGGCGCGCAGGCCCTGCAGGCGAATTGGTGAGACTGAAGTTCCAGGCGGGAGCGCGCGGTCGGTGAGGTGCCACGTTGGCTAAAGCACATACGCGGGCCATAAATACTACGCTTTCAGGGCGACGAAAACAATTTGCGTCGCGCGATTGAGGACAAAAGCCCCCCTGCCAGCATAGCACGGTGCGAAGGAGCCAACCATCGTGAAAAGACGCGATAGCGACTTCGCAGGCTCGACTAGGCCCGGTGCGCCGTGAGCCGAAGGCTAGCGCTGAGGAACGGTGCGCCCCTCTTCTAGATCGAGCAGATCGGGCCAGGAGGTGACGTCGGTGCGGCTGGGCGCGATCTTGGCGCGTAGTTCATAAAAGGCCTCCAACGAATCTCCGGTCGGAAGATCCGAGAGCCAATGCTCGTTAAAGGTCTCGATCGATTGTGCGTCCTTCTTGGCAACAAAGACTTTGGCGTAGGCTTCGATTCCGGAGCTGTCTCTCGCGGTCTTGACGATATTGAGGAACTCCTGCGAGTCCATCCCAAGAAAATCGAAGAGCCCTCGATCCATTGGGCAGTCGTAACGGTACTCGCCGAAGCGGCCCTGCGCGACCGCCTTTGCCTTGTCGATGGTCCGAGCGAGCTGCACGATGCCGAGCATCGTTTCCCGGACGCTGCGCGGCGGCGCTTTGGTTAGGTCCATCATAAAACGACAAACCCAAGAGACCGCATAAGGTTACCCAGGCAAACACGAGCGGGAAGACTGTAAATGCAACCTTTTCTGCCGTTTGGTCGTTTATAGAAGGCTGTGATGGATTCTTTGCCGGTCGCGACGCTCGCGATTAGAGGTGTCGTTAAAGGGCCCCCGTGTTCCGAGCGCTCCGAACCGGTCTATGGAGGCTACGCAAATGCGCGTGGCGAGGTGGTGTTGTTTGCCAAAGACATCGCCTATCGCGTCAACTTCAAGAACCAGATCTTGAAGGAACGCCCGCCCCTTAACGAGGGCGCCCAGGCTCGTTACGATGCGACTGAAGCCGGCGAGAGTTTTGAGTACGGCACGAAGAGCTTTCAACGCCTCAGCCATCAGCAGATCTCCGAGATCTGCACGGCCGGACATTTTAGGGTTGGCTCGCGATTCTAAATCGGGCCGAGCGCTTTACTGAGAAGTTGACACGCGTCTCCGACTTCCTTGGCGATGAGGTCGTTGAGTAGCCCATTCATCCGCAAGATCGTCTCTCGGTTCTTCTCGGGTTCAAGCGCAAGATTACGCGTCTCTTGCGGATCGTTTAGAAGGTCGAAAACCTGAACGTCGTTGTTCTTGAGAATTTCATCTAGAGTCCGTGGCGTGTTACAAGCAGTCGGAGCATAGTACCGACCGAATTTATAGCGTCCGTCAAAGGCCAGCGCGAGCAAACCGCGCTTGGACAGGTTCGCCTCGGATAGTGGCGGCGAGGGTTCGTTCCTGAACTGAGTGTCCATTGTCTTGTTGAGGAAGGCGCCATCGACGGTTGCCGGCCCGACGTAGTTAAAGAGAATGGCCGGGCGTATCTGCGTTACACTTGCTTTCTCGGGATCGGCCATCAACGACGAAAAGTCGTGGCCCGGAAGGGCCGTGACCGCGGCTGGGCGCTTCGAGTCAGGCAGACCCGTGAGTCCGACGAATGTGGGGAGCAGATCCAGATGACTCGTGAGCGCGGAACAGGTCGCGCCGCTTTTCGCGGCGGGGTGCGTGACGATTAACGGCACGTGGACGTTTTCCTCGTAGACGAACGGGCCTTTGCCCTTTAGGCCGCCGTGGGCGCCTCCCATTTCGCCGTGATCGGCCGTAAAGACGACAACCGTATCACGCCACAAATCCATCTCGTTCATGACGTCGACAATCTGTTGTATGCCGCGGTCGACGTCTTGAATCGCATTGAGGTAATAGTTGTAAAAGATCGTCCACATGTCTTTGCGATCTGTTGGGATCGTGCCCGACCAGCCGTCCCAGCCCTTTTTGTATTCCAAAAGTGCGTTGGGCATACCCGGCGTGGCGAGAGATTCCTCAAGGCTCTCCGGAAGCGTGAAGGACCACTTCTTTTCGTAGATCGAATTCGCCGGCGGGGGCGGTATTGCGGACGGTATTACCGGAATCTGAATCGGAGTCAGCCCGGGAACATTACCGTCTCCATACATGATGTCGTGAGGATTGACGAAACTCGCGACCATGAAAAAGGGCTGCCCACTCTTTCGAGCTTCGGGCCCGGCCTCGCGGAGATATCGCGCGCTTTCGCCGGCGATAAAGAGGTCGTTCTCGTAGCCGCTATCCGGCGTGCTGCCGATGTCACCGCCGGCGCCGAATACGTCGAAGCCGTAGGCTTGGGCGGCGTCGCGGTAGTTGACCGTAGGTTTCGGGTCCAAAATGGCTTTGTCCATTTCGAACTTGCCGAAATAAGCGGTCTTATAGCCCAGGCCTTTTAACACGGATCCCATGTTGGGCATCTCCGGGTTCAGGCTGTGCACGAACGAGAACTGCATTTGATCGATGACGCCGGTGACCTGAGGCGGCTGGCCGGTCAGGAACGAGGCCCTGGACGGCGAGCACTGGGCCGATGAGATGTAATGCTTTTGAAAAGTGACCCCGCGTCCCGCGAGCGCATTCATGGCGGGCAAAGAATAATCGGCGGTCGCAAGCAGCTTTTCAACCCTCTGATCCACGATGATGAAGACGATGTTATAAGGCGGTTTGCTGGAGTCAGAGCGGACTGACGGGCTCCGCGGCGTTTGAGCTACTGCGTATTCGGGGATCGGCATAAGTCCCAGGCCTGCCAGAAACTGCGCGCATCGTGTGAGGAACTTGCCCCTTGTCTTACCAACGCTCTTGCTGGTGGGCTTCATTTTTGTCGCATTTCTCCCTTAGCCGACGTAACGAAGTTAACGCTTAGCAATCGCGACGCTCACAAAGCGGCGGTGCTCCGCGTTTCGCGCTCGGCTATTCCGTCCCCTGGACGGATCTAGCGCTGCGTGAGAGACGCGAAAGGTAGCGTCGGGCCAAACGAAGGAAGAAGCAGCAGTGATTGAACGCCAGGCCATGATGTCGACGTGATCGTTCATCTGGTCGACGGAACCTATGAGCTCTTCCGCCATTTCTATGGACTGCGTCGAGCTGCCGATGGGAAAGACCGACGATTCGGGGCAGTCGTCGGAGTGCTCAATACCGTGCTGCAAATGATAGGCGAGGGTGCCACACATATAGGCGTTGCCACGGATCACGTTATCGAGTCCTTCCGCAACGGGCTTTGGAGCGGCTACAAAACGGGAGCCGGAATCGATCCCGCGCTTCTCGCGCAGTTCGAGCCGCTCGAAGACGCGCTGCGAGCTATGGGTATTCCGGTTTGGGCGATGGTCGAGCTGGAGGCCGATGATGCACTGGCTTCCGCGGCCACTATCGCTTCACAGGATTCTCGGGTAGAGAAAATCTGCATTTGGACCCCGGATAAAGACCTCTCGCAATGCGTGCGCGAGAATCGCATCGTGCAAATCGACCGCAGGAACAAGGTCGTCCGGAACGCTGATGGCGTCCGAGCTAAGTTTGGGGTAAGTCCCGAGCTGATACCCGACTATCTCGCGCTCGTCGGCGACGCCGCCGATGGCTTTCCCGGCATCGCGGGCATTGGGCCGAAAGGGGCAGCCGCTCTCCTCACACGTTATGGCGCGATCGAATCATTCCCGCCGCAAGAGCTCGGTGAGCGGCAACGTCTGGCGCTGTTATTCAAGGTAATAGCAACCCTTCGAACCGACGCGATTCTCTTTGCGGACGTCGACGAGTTGGAGTGGCGCGGGCCTACCACCGAATTTCCCGACCGTGTGCGAGCGGCTCGACGCCCCCGATCTACTCGCGCGCGCGGCGAAAGCCGCCCAAGCTCGCCCACGCTAACCGTCCGCGCGAGCCAGGTTGCTGCCCTGCACGGGTTTTTGACCCGGAAGTGCAACCTTTTGGCTTCCTGTGGGGTAGCAAGGCGCATATCGGCAAGGAGTCTTTGAGACGACCTTCCCGTTCCTCAAGCGCGATCTTTCGAGTGGTCGAGAAGTAGCGCCCACCGAAAGATAGGCTTTAATATCTCCATTTTTTCAGAACTTGCTCTGGATGCTGCCATACTGCGCGGCATCGAAGACCTACACTATATAGAGTCCACGCCCATCCAGCGCTCGGCTATTCCCGTTGCTCTGGCCGGCCACGACGTCTTTGCCAGCGCTCCGACCGGCAGCGGCAAAACCGCAGCTTTCGGCATTCCGCTGCTCCAGAAACTGCTCGAGCGGCGCGCCGATCGCGGCGCCGCGCTGATCTTGACGCCGACTCGCGAGCTGGCGCAGCAGATCGCCGAGCATCTTCGGCAGTTGGCGAAACACACCAACCTGCAGATCACGCCGATTTACGGAGGCGTGGCCATGAAACCGCAGATCAAAGCCATGCGCCGCGGTGCCGACGTCGTCGTCGCAACGCCGGGACGGCTCATCGATTTGATGCAGCAGGGCGAAGTTCGTCTCGACAACGTTAAGATTTTCGTGCTCGACGAAGCGGACCGAATGCTCGATATGGGGTTCTTACCGGCCGTAAAGCGCATCGTCGCCAAACTTCCAGTCCACCGTCAAACGCTCTGTTTCTCGGCAACGCTCGGCAGCGCGGTAGTTGCGCTTGCACGCGAGTTTCTCCACGAACCCGTGCGGATCAATTTAGCACCTCAGACGCCCGTACAAACCGTAACCCAGTGGGTGTACGAAGTGGAACCGCACAAGAAAACGGATCTCCTCGTGGATCTGCTCAAAGATGGACGCGTCTTTAATGCAATCGTTTTTACGCGAACCAAGTCGCGGGCCGAGCGCGTCGCCGGCGCTTTGATGCGACATCACGTCGATGTGGAACGCATTCATGGCGACCGTTCTCAGGCGCAGCGCTCGCACGCCCTCGAGGCCTTTAAGAAAGGACGCTACCGAGTCTTAGTCGCCACGGACGTCGCCGCACGAGGCCTCGACATCGACGATCTCGGACACGTCATAAACTACGACGTGCCCGCCGAGCCCACCGATTACCTACATCGCATCGGACGCACGGCGCGCGCTCAAAAGACCGGCGACGCGATTACGTTCGTTTCGCGCGACGAGGCGGGCTCGTTTGCACGTATCGAGGGCGCAATGGGCACGCCTCTAAAGCGCAGCGAGCACGGTTTCATGGAGCCGGCATCTTCCCAAGCGTTTACGGTAGAGCCACAGGTGCGCCGGCGGTCGTTTCAGCGCCGCGGTCGCACTAAGAGGTAATGCGCGGAAAAAATGAAAAGGCGAGCGCTCGATGCGCTCGCCTTTTTCTTTTTCGTTCGCCGGCGAAACTAGTACGCGGAAATGCCGTTCGGAGTTCCCCATCCGGCGGGGCCGCTGTACTTTTTATAGCCGCCGTCTTTCTTTGATAGGCCGGCCTTGCAGAGATAGTCGCTGCAGTTGCCGTCGCTTCCGGACGTGATTGCGTGCAGCTCCGTCCTGCGCTTTCCCCTTCCAAGATCCCAGAAGATTTTGCCGCCGTTGGTTAGTTTCTTCACGTGGCCGGCGAGCGCGACTATGCCGGCCGTGAGCGGCGCTGCGACACTCGTTCCGCAGACATCGGTCCAGCCGCCGTAGGAGCCGATATACTCGGCGACGCCGGGACTGCAGCCGGCCTCGGCGGAGATGTCCGAGATCGTCTTGCCGGCGCAGTCCGGATCGTGCTGCCATTTCGGCTTGGGCGTGGTGGTTGCGCAGCCCGCTCCGGCGCCGTCCCAGGCGCTTTCGCTAAAGTTCGAGCCCGACTGTTCTAGCTGCGTGCCTCCGACAGCGAGCACATTTGCAAGTGCCGCCGGCCACTCGATTTCTGGGTATCCGGAGTCGCCGGACGATGCTATATAGGCGACGCCCGGGGTGCTGAAATAGTTCGGGAAGTTCGGGTCGCCGCAGTTCTGGCCGTAGTTGAAACTGCTGCAGCCCCAGCTGTTGCTGAGGATCTTGGCACCGAGGTTAACCGCCGTTGCTTCGGCATTCTCCAAGCCGCAGATGAGGCCACCGCAATTGCCGCCTTCAATCAGATAGATCGTGCATTTCGGACAGCTGGCAGAGACCATCTCAATATCGAGGTCGGTCTCAATGCACCACCCGAAGTTCTCACAACTCTGAGGATAGTTGGATTGCTGCCCCTCTTCATTGTATTTTGCGAATGTCGCCGTGCCCAGCCCGAACGTGCTGCGGTAAGTCGCTAGATCCGTCGAGGCATTCGGCAGGTCGCCGAGCTCGATAAGCGCGACGATCGTTCCCGATCCTTTGCCCAGCGATCCCGAAAGATTATATACGGTCTGTAAGTCGATGGGACGCCAGCCGCAGCTGCCGCCGGATGGCGAGCAGTCTCGTTTCATGCCCTTGGTCACAACTAATACATGGCACTCCGGGCCCCCCGGAACTTCTTTACAGGCGCTCCGCGCTTCGTGCTTGGACTTCCACTCAGGCACAAAGCGAGTGGAGGCGGATGGTCCGCTTTGCGATGGGCCACCGGACGTTGGTACCGACGAGCCGGCCCCGTTACAACCGGCGATCGCCAGCGCCGCTACTAGTGGAAAAAACCTCAAAAATCCGTTCACAAATGCTCCTTTACTCGAACCGTTGTGGTAGCGCCAACGGGAATGGGAACCGTGAGTCCCGCATGGTTCCGATTAGTTCCGCAGACTTCGCGGAAGTCCGTCAGACGGCTAGCGGCGCACGGGGCTCGCCGAGCGAATTCGGGCGGACCCGATCGGGAACTTGCCGCCTTAAGAGTCGTTCAGATTTTTTTCATAATCGGGCTTTAGATTTTTCCCCTCGTCGAAAGGACCGCAAAATGCACACGACCTCTCCTGCCGGCGGTAACGCCGTTCAATCTGCGAGACTCCCAAACAACGATTCGGTGCTTCAGGGCATCGCCGTGACCCGCCGGAAATCCCATAAATGAAAGCTCAGCGCTTGGGTTTTCTAATAATCAGCGCGGCCGCCGCGCCGGATGCTCGAGTGCGGGCGTGCCCGTACTCCAAGCCGATAAAGCGGTGGTAGAAAGAGTAAAGCCGGCGCACTTCTTCCACGTGTTACATATTTTCAATGACGGGAACGACGGAGCCGAGCCATATGCCGCATTGCTTCTCGAGGACGGGGTGCTCTACGGTACTAGCTACAGGGGCGGCGATCGAAACGATGGTGGGACGGTGTACAAAGTCACGCCGAGCGGTGGATACTCCATCATACATCGATTTGTCCGGCATGCTCCGTTCGGTCAGCGTGCAAATCCTGACGGTGGCCTTGTAAGCGACTCTGCGGGAAATCTCTATGGCACGACTTTAGAAGGCGGACCGCTGCACAAAGGTACCGTCTACGAAGTCCACAAGCGCGGTCGAGTCACGACGCTTTACACTTTCGCCGGCGGTTCCGATGGACAGTTTCCGTATGCGACGCTGCTTCGAGACGGCTCCGGCAATCTCTATGGGACGACGCAGGCCGGCGGTGATACCGCTCTATGTGAGGGTGGAGGCTGCGGGGTCGTCTTCAAGATTGATATCTCAAACCGCGAGTCGGTAATCTATGCGTTTAAGGGAGGCACTGGCGACGGCAATGACCCCTATGGCGGCGTCGTGCGCGACCGGCAAGGGAACTTCTATGGCACGACTATTGGCGGCGGGACGTCCGATTGCGTGGGCGAGGGTTGTGGAATAGTCTATAAGATCGACCCGAACGGCCACGAAACGATCCTGCACCGATTCACTAATGGTGTCGATGGCGGCCATCCCGGTGATACCTTGCTTCAAAATCCGGACGGCGAGCTATATGGAACCGCCGATTCCGGCGGCCCACAGGATGCCGGCCTAGTCTTCAAAATCGACAAGACCGGTAACGAAACCGTTCTCTATAATTTCACCGGCGGATCGGACGGCGGGGGACCATTCGGTGGTCTAACTCAAGATGCAGCGGGCAACTTTTTCGGCACGACCGAGTTCGGTGGCAATACATCGTGCCAATCCGGGTGCGGGACGGTGTTCGAGCTCGACTCGAGCGGGCGCGAAACAGTCCTTCACTCCTTTACCGGGAAACAGGACGGAGCATACCCACTAGCGGGCGTGATCCTGGACAAGACCGGTAATTTATCGGGACGGCGCCGCAAGGTGGTAATCGACGATGCGCCAACGGCCTCGGCTGCGGCGTCGCGTTTAAGCTAAGCAGCACTCGGCACTGACACAGCGCTCTTGTTAGAGATCCATTAGGACAGGCGAAATGTACGCGACCCGTCAATAAATACCGCTTGTATGGGGAGTCGCGTCATGAGCCGCTCCATGTGGTTTGCGGCGGCACTCGTGGCCGTCGCGGTCGCCGTCGTGCATTTGGTGAGTGCCGGCCGCTACGGCTTCTTTGCCAACGAGTTGTACTTTATCGTCTGCGGCCGCCACCCGGCGATAGGCTACGTCGACCAGCCACCGTTAGTACCGCTGCTGGCCGCAACGACGCAGATCGTCGGCATCAACCTATGGCTCCTACGCCTGCCCGCGGTGCTCGCGGCCGTGGCGCTCGTGCCGCTGGTCGTAGCGTTTGCACGATTGCTCGGCGGCAGCACGCGCGCCGCCTGGCTGGCCGCTGTCGCTGCTGCGGCGTCTCCGATGATAACGGCGATGAGCGCGGCGCTGTCGACATCGACTTTTGAGCCGCTGGCGTTTACCGCCGTAGCCTATTTCGTTACGCGCGGCGTGCTGCTGGCGGAATCCCGTGCGTTCTGGTGGGCAGGCCTGGTCGCCGGGATCGCGCTGGAAGCAAAATACGGCATCGTGTTTTGGCTACTGGGAATCGGGCTGGGCCTCGCGTTCTTCAACGATCGTTCGATCTGGCGGTCGCGTGATTTCTGGATTGGCGCGAGTATTGTGGCGCTGATCGCGCTTCCAAACGCCGCCTGGCAGCTGGCGCACGGGCTTCCATTCCTAGAGCTCGTACGCAACGACAATGCCGGAAACTTAACCGGCAGTCCGCTGCGCTTTTTGCTGGATCAGCTTTTCCTGGTGAACGTCCTGCTCGCGCCATTATGGATCGCTGGAATCGTCGCGCCCTTCGCGTCGAAACGAATGGCGCCGGCGCGGTTTCTCTCGGTCGCGTTCGCAGTTACTGCCATATTGGTGATCACCACGCACGGCAAGGACTATTATCTAGCCGGTGCCTATCCGACGATGTTCGCCGTAGGTGCCGTGGCGTGCACACGCCTCTGGCGCTGGGTCGTCGCGCTCTGGGCCGTACTCACTGCGGCAAATGCAGCGCTGGCACTGCCGTTCGTTCTGCCGCTGGTTCCACCCGGGCAACTCTCCGAGATGCTCTCCAAGATGAGCTTTCGTCCTCCGCCAATGGAGAAAGCGTGTATCGGAGCGCCGCTGGGATGCATCTTCTCGCTTGAGTTCGGGTGGGAAGAGGTCGCGCAGCGCACGGCCGACGTCTACGCAGCGCTGCCGTCCGGCGATCGAGCAAAGGCCGCCGTTTTGGCATCGACCTACGCTGAAGCCGCGGCGATCGATATTTTTGGGAAAGGCCTACCGCCGGCGCTCAGCGGCAACAATCAGTATTACCTTTGGGGACCGCGCGGCTCCGACGGCTCCGTGGTAATAGGCGTCGGCTTCGAACCGTCGTGCGTTGGCGCCGCTTTGCGGTTCGGTCACCCTCGCGGCGCGATACGGAACCTCGCCATACCTAATGCCCGTACGAACGCAATCGTCCAATCGTCATCTGCCGCAACATGCGGCCGTCGCTCGCAGCCCGCTGGAGCGAGTTCAAGCACTACGGCATCGAGTATTGGCCGCAGTCTGCGGCTCGAAGGTAGCGGCCACCGCCTAGCCCAGGTTCGCAAAAAGCCGCAAGCGGAAGGCCCCGCAGGAAGGCCGCCCAAGCCGCTAGGCCGGATTCCACCTGGGTTATCGCCAGGTATTGCAATTGTTGTTCATAATGGTATTATGGGCGGCATAGTAGGCGTGATTGCGCGGAAAGGGGTGGCCTGTGTCCTTGCCTGATACGTACCTAGCTAGCAGCCTGAGCGCCGGCGACGCGCACAATGAAGCCATGGCACTGCCGCTGACGGAAGCAGTTCAGCGGCTCGTGGATTTGCTCGGGGCAACGAGCGTGGCGACTATCGGTGGCGTCAGAGAGACGCGTGCCGTGCAGCAATGGATAGCCGCGGAGCGCGAGCCCCAGCGCCCTCACGCCCTGCGCTTTGCCCTCCAACTGGCGCTTATGATTTCCAGCCTAGCGAGTCGCGACATGGCGAGGGCGTGGTTTCACGGTTCGAATCCGCATCTTGACGACCAGGTTCCAATCACGTTGCTCCGCGATCGGCCCTTGGAATCGATACAAGTCCCTTTGATGGCAGCCGTGCGATCTTTTGCCGCTCGAAATGGCGATGTGTAGCAGGCTATAACCCCGACCGGGTCCCTGAGCGCACTCCATCATCTTTTGGGCCGCTAATCACTTCTTGTTTCCAAATGACAGGCGACGTACGATTGTACGAACCCAAGTATTTCTGTGAGGGCTCGTAACAGTGGAAGCAACTGGTCGTCTCGACAACTTATCGCTCAACGGCAAGACGCAAATGTTAGCGGACATTGCTCCGGCTCGAGGTACGCAGGCAGAGAACGCCCTGAAAAAGGTGGTCATGATTTTCGGCGGCGAGTACGACATCGCATGTAAGGAGCATCTGAGAGCGGATCTGCAACGCCTTACGAACGTGCAAGATGTTGTGTTGGATTTTACCGACGTTACCTATATAGATTCAACGATCTTGGTGGAGCTGATCCGAATGAACCAGATTCGCAGCTCTAAGGGTTATGAGCGAGAAACGATCGTCGTGCAAAATCGGAATCTCAAACGACTCTTTACTTTGCTCAACCTGCAGGACGTTTTTCACTTCGTTCCGGGTCTCGACCACGTGGTTCAGAAAAACGGACAGCCCATCGGTCTGGACTATGCGTCATGCGGAAAACACGCGTCACACGGAGACCACATTTAGGACCGTGATCGTCCGCTAGACGGGCCTTCTCTTAGGACGTGGAAGCGGCGAGGGATTCACGCGCATGCAGCGCAGAAGTTCTTCGCCATACGGAATACCGACAAAAAGACTGATCGCGGCGAGCAATCCCGCGACATAGGCAGGTGGGGGTGGCTCTGCCTTCAGACGGAGCCTAAAGTCCGGTTTCTCCGTTCCTACGCCGGCCATCGCGAGAACTTGGTCGGCACGTAAACAGAGCAGAAATGACAATGTAGCAAAGGGCAGCACCTCCAAAAAGCTGTGAAAGTGCTGCTCGGTTACGCTCACGTAACGCCGCGGAGCTGCATAAGCTACATCCCAAACGACGACCAACTCGTGAAAGGCTAGCGCGCCGGCTCCGACGACCAGCGTCAGGGCATTAGTTTCGAATAACAATGCGAGGACGGCGGGCACCCCAATAGAGCCCATCATGAGGCAGTGGGTAATTGACTCCTGCGTCCCACTCGTCGATTCTATTTTTGCACGCCTGTGACAAAGATAATCGCCAAATCCCGGAATTATCCAAAGCGGCAAGAGCACATATAGCAGGTAGATCTGCATGGCGCGCGCCGTGAGTTCTTCTTTTTGCCGGCGATGCTCAGCATCAGGCACCTTCGCCCGGGCGACTCTCTGCCTGCCGCACGTTGCCGCAGCAGTAAGTAGCATCGCTAGAGCGCCCTTGTAGCCCCGATGGCTCATGCCTTTATGTGCCCATCCGCGGCAACCGCGAATCCGACCGGTCCGATTTGCGCCCAAAGCGTAAGGGATCGGCCAAAGCCGATCCCTTCACCGGTTGAGTATTTCTACTCAGCGACTGTTTTACGCGTAACGGCTATCGGCGCGTTTCGCCGGCGTAGTCCACGTCCCGGTCGACTTCGGCGTAGCTCGGGGAACGGCCCGACTCGAGTGCCTCGCGCACGTCGGCCCGATGTTCTTTACTCTTCGGACGAACGGCGACGAGAATGCCGCCCTCGCGTAAGCCCTTCTCATAGTCTTTGGCACGTTTCTCGCCGATCCCGACGCCGATAAGCCCGCCGACAAGGCCGCCACCCGCCGCGCCGGCTCCCAATCCGGCTAGCGCAGCCGCTAAGGGACCCGCAACGAGAGGCGTGGCCAACCCGCCGGTTCCCGCGATCGCGACCACGCTGCCCGTAGCGGTAAGCCCCGCAACGATTGCGCCAAGAACGCCCCCAATGGTAGCGCCGGCCGCAAGGCCCTCGCTGCCTTTGGCGCCCACCACCGCGGAAAACGCCTTTTCGCGTGTTTTGTCGTCCATCATCACGCTGATGTCGTCGCGACCGTAGCCGAGTCGGTGCAGGCGGTCGACTGCCGCGCCCGCTGGCTCTCGGTCGTAATAGATTTCGGATTCGAACGCATCGTCTTTATCGTACATGAGTCCTCGCTTTCGGAGGGCGTTCTACCCTTCATTGTTCGCAACAAAACAAGCATCGAGCGAGCGCCAAGTGATCTCGCGCACGCTCGACTCGCGCGAACGGTTGAGGGACTGTCCGCTAAACAGGCGAGGAATTCGTCGCTCGGTGCACGAGTTGACGACGATGATGTCGTCCCCGGCGAATCCGCCATTCATCGTAATCCGCACGGCCCGGCTATTGCTCGAGCCCATCACCGAAGGACATGCTGAGAGCATGTTTCGCGTGCTCGACGATCCGTCGCTTTACCGCTATATGCCGAGCGAGATTCCGACGAGTCTCGCGCAGTTGCGCAAACGTTACGGCTTACTTTCCTCGGGAGTGTCGCCAGATGGCTCGCAGTTGTGGCTTAACTGGGTCGTCTCGCCGCTCGAGGATCGCACCCCCATTGGGTACGTACAAGCGACGATACCGGTGAGCCTGGGCCACGCGCAAATGGGGTGGACGATTGGACGTATGGCGCAAAGACGTGGGTACGCGCGCGAGTCTGTCCGTGCGGTGTGCAGCCACCTCATGCACAATGGCGTCGCAGAGGTTCGGGCTACGATCGATGTGCGCAACTCGCCGTCGATATCGGTGGCGGAGAGCGTTGGCTTCGTTCGCGAGGCCACTGTGATGTCCGAGGACGTGCTCGCTGGGGTTCGCGGCACCGACCATCAGTACGTCTTGCATGCCCCGCTTATCTAGCAATGAGCTATCTTTCGTCGGATCCAATCTGTGATTTCACCGCTCTCGCCGAACTCCATAGCGCCCAGCCGGGGTTTTCGCGACTCGGATAGAGCTCCAGCATGTTGTCGTACAGTTCTTGAGCGGTTCTGGTCGTTTCCACCAGCCGATCGAAATCGAGGATGTACTGCCGAGTTTCTTCGAGGATGCGCGGACTGTCGTCGCGCTCGGGTCGCTTATGCGAAGCGACGACGGCGCGCGGATGAAGCGACTCGATTTTGTCAAGCGCGGCAATCCACTCGCGTCGCTTCTCCGCATTCGACTCGGCAAGATAAAGGTGGACGTCATTATAGGCGGCATCCCCGGCAACCACGAGCCCGATCGAAGGGACGTTTAAGCAGGTGGTATTGTCGGTATCGGTGTGACCAAGGTCAACAACGAGCAACTCGTGGTCTTCGAGAACAATTGTGTTCTCTCTCAACTCTTCCGCAATCACGAGCCTGTCCGGAATCTGCCCTGGGAAGCCCGCCTCCCAAACCGTACTGAGAACATCCGGGGAAGCGTTCACGTGCATAACCTCAACTACATCCGGCGTAGCCACTGCTCTCGCCTTAGGAAATCGCTCGAGAAGAGTGCCAACGCCAAACCAATGGTCTCCGTGGCCGTGCGTGATGTAGATTGTTGTCAGATTTTTATCCTTTGATTCGACCCAATCCGCGAGGGCACCAGCCTGTTTGGTCGTCAAAACGGCATCCACGAGCACCGCATCTTTGCTCCCGTAAATGAGCGTTGATGCGATCGCCTGAAAATATGTTTCGTGCACGCCTGGAGGCCGATCCCGCGTAACGATAGGTATGGGCGG
>CAVSQP010000018.1:0-182330 GCA_963730125.1 Vulcanimicrobiota bacterium
GTCGCTTCGCGCCCCGTTCAGGATGACAAACGAACGGTTACGCTTTGTCCTCTTCTGATGGTTTTTCAACTGTCGACCACACGACGCGCTCGGCCGCCATAAGACCTTCAATCCGCGAAGAGAGGAGCGCAATTCCATCGGCTGCGCCGGCATATCCACCGGCTCGCATTTCAAACTGGCTTCGCTCGCTCAACAATGCGTTGCGCGTGTCTACGTCTCGAACCCAATTCTCGCGGCTCTTCCCAAGGCTGTCGAGACCTTTGGCGATTGCCACGACCGCACCGGCAATTGCCGCAGCAACTTTGGCGGCATCCCCAACGAGTGCAAGAGCCAAGATCGGGACCAGTGACGCCGCGACAATCTGCACGCCGTTCAGCGCAAAATAGATGCGCCTATAGAGATCGCCCTGCGATTTATAAAAGCTTACGCAGTCATCGATACGCTTATCGATGAGGGCTAAGCGGGGATCGTCAGTTGAAACCACTTGCAATTACCTCCCGAGGTAGCCGACCGTGCGAGCCGTCGACAAAATCGCTCCTACGTCACCTTTGCTTACGCCGGAAACCCCCGAAAGCGCTAACGCTCTAGTGTGCTTGGTCTTTGAAGAAGCCGGCGATGGCGCCGCTCGAATCGAGTACAAACATTAGCGGCTGAGTGCCGTTGGCGAAGTTGCCGCGGTAGTGGTAGCGCTGGTAACCTTCCACGACGTCGTGCGAAACGTAGGTAAGGTCTTTGAACGCGCCGAGCGACGCGAACGATTGATCGAGCTGTGAGATTGCGGACGGCGTAAGCTCGGACTTCATTTTCGGAATCATCGGCGTTGACGGCACCCGATGCGCCAATAAGTCTTCAAAGAATGTGGTGAAGCGGGCCGTAAGTGACGCGTCGGGTGCGGGTCCCGGGCTTGCCGGCGGGTTGTCTTGGAAGAAGCCAACTATCGTGCCGCTGGAGTCGGTGATGAAGATTACCGGTAGCTGCCCCTTATCGCAGATCGCGAGATAGTGATATTGGTGGTACTTGTCCTTCGATTCTTGGCTGACATACTGCAGGCGCTGGAACGACCCATACGGTGCGAAAGAGCCTTGGATCTCCTTCTTCAGGCTGGGCGTTAGGCCCGAACGCATGGCCGACGAGATGCCGGACGGCGTTTTACCGGCGAGGACGTCCTGGACGAAGGCCGTGAAGTGCGCGGTCGTTGTGGTGCTCACGGAGGTTGCGCTCTGCGCGTACGATGGCGCAGCGCACAAGAGGAGCGCCGCGAGGACGAGGAGCGCGAGTTTGGCGGCGCGTTCGCGCAGCTTGGTGCGCGCCAGGTCGATGCGGCGGGCGCGGGTTTCGAGTTTCTTGGCGTCTTCAATCCACATTACATACTCTTTACGGTGCGTGTAGGACATTTTGTCGTAGGCGCGTCGTTCGGCCGCGTTCATTGCCTTGGCGAAGTCTTTCGGCAGCGCAACGGTGCGTTCTTCGGCGTCGGTTTCGAGCGCGACGGTAATGCGCTTGCCGCGCTCCACGCCTGCCGCTTTGCGCAATGCCGCCGGAACGGCGATCATCGGCCCCATGCCCATGTTGCAGATCGTCGTGCGGTGTGCGGCGCCGTTGATGGTGACGCGGACCGGCACGCGCACCTTTCCGCCGAGTGTCTTCATCACTGCGGGCGGCACTAGGACGTAGGTCGCCGACGAATCGGGGCTGCCCTGAAGCAGCGCGCGGAACTCTTTTGTCACGACGGCGAATTTCGTGGCTTCGGGTGGGCGCGCCTTTTACTTAGCCTTACTTTAACTTCGCGTATAGGAATGCGTCGCAGACGGCTCCATCGCGATCGACGTAGAGCGAGCGCAGCCTCCCTTCCAGGGTGAAGCCGCATTTTTCGAGCACTCGAATCGAGGCGAGATTTTCGACGAAAACGCTGGCCTCGAGGCGGCGCAGCCCTCCCGCGGTTAGTGCGTGGTCCGCGAGCATTTTGGCGGCCTCGGTTGCGATACCGCGTCCCCAATACGAACGGCCCAGCCAGTATCCGAACAAGGCGACCCCGTCGCGCTCGCTCTCGAGTGGCTCGACGCCGAGCCCGCCGGCCAATGCACCGTCAACCTCGATGACGAGATAGGTTCCGTCGGTTTGCGCGACCGCGTGAGCGACCCACTCTTGCGCGTCGCGCATCGTATAGGGATGCGGGAACCGTTGCGTCATCCAGCGCGCGACCAAAAAGTCGTCGGCCTGATGCTGCAGCGCAATGGCGTCGTCAACACGATAGGGGCGCAGGCGGCAGAGGCGTCCGGTCACCGCGATTCTTCGCCCTTCGAACGCGCTTCGACTCGCTGCGCTCGCTCAGCGCTCCACACAACTCCGTCCTTCGACTCCGTTCGCTGCGCTCACTTCGCTCGAGATGACACCGCTTCGCTCAGGATGACAGCGCTTCGCGGCTTCACTCACGATGACAGCGGAGCTCGTGCTGCATACCTGTTAGGCGCGTTTCCAGACGAGGACGTTGGAGGTGCCCCAGATTTCGGGCGGCAGCGTACGGATCGTCAGACGGTCGCCTTCGATGCTGAAGCGGCGCTCCAGCGTGGTTCCGATGAGATTCGTGAAGACGCTCACCTCGACGTGATGAAAGACACGATCGCCGCGCACTTCGTAGCGCCCGGCGTAAGCGAGAAAGTTTTGCAGGGCCTGCGTGCGTGCTTCTTCCGAGGATGCCGTGCCCGAGGGCGAGGTCAACGCCGGACGATGCGTGCCGGCCAAGACGGCGGACATGCGCGAATCGGCGCTGTAAATGAGATAGCCGACGGGCTCGGGGCCGAAGCGCGGCTGGGACTTTCCGCTAGGCTCGTCGACGTTGAAGCTGACCAGGCTCCAGGCACCGACGACGCCTTCGGCCGCCGCAGCTTTGATCGGTGCGGCGCCGGCGGCGGCGAGCAGACCAAAGCCCGCGGCGAGTTGGAGAATGCCGCGACGCGAGTAGCCTTGAAACTGCTCCGGGGAATGTTCGGTAGATGGTGGCATGATTGGACGGGCATTCGCCGCGCTCGCGGTTTCGCTTGCCGACTGACGCCGGGGGTCTAAGCCGCGAGCTGCTTTAGTAGTACGTGATCGCTCGAAAGAGAATGTCGCTCGGCCGTATCGTGGCGATGTCGTGGTCTGGGTCGTTTTCAGAGTTGTACTGTTTGATCCAGTTTCCGTACTTGTCAAACTCGTAGCGGCTCGTCTGAACCTGCGTTCGTCCATCACCAAAGTGAATGACTTGGCGAACGACGTGGCCGCCGGCGTCGCGGGTAAACGTCGTATAGTCGTAGGGCTTTCCCGCCGCATCGAGCCAGTCGATTCGAACGACGCGATCGTTGCTGTCGTAAGCGAACAGCGAGCGGTCCACGAACTCGCCTTCTCCGCGCGTCGTTCGCGACTCGACTAGGCGCGCCGTTTCGTCGTAACGGTTTTGTACCGTTCGGTCGCCCATGTTCGAATGCACGACCACCGTTGTCGCGTTGACGCGCTCGAAGTGCTGATCATCGACGAAATCGCCCTTGTATTCTTTGCTCTCGATCAAGCTGCACGTGCGGTCATACGTCTCTTCGGCAACGAGTAGTTGCGACGTATCGGGCTTGCCGTCAGCGCCGTCTTGCAGGATTTGCCTCGTGGTGACTACGGTGTGCACGGGGCCGCTTAGCTCGCCGCGCGCGCAGTCGCTCGGCCGAGTGGGGGCCGAGGCGCCCACGGCCGCCGCGATCAAAAGCATTGTCATAGCTCCCGTTAGCATTTGCTAATCAGTGCTTTGCCAGCGGCTTCTCCAGAGACGCAGCATCACGTAGAACAAGAACGCCGTGCTGATCCCAAAGAGGAGCATTCCATCGCCCGCCTCTGTCGCACCCATCATGCGCCACTGGTCGGCGAGTTGTAATCCAGACGAACCTCGCGTCGTGATTGATTCGACCGAATAAAGTGCCGCATCCGCCGGAGACGGAAGCGCGCCAAGCTGCACGTACACGAATGCCCAAAGCAGAGATTCGATTGCGTGCAGCACCGCCAAAAAAAGCGCAACCGCGACTATAATGACGATCGTTCCCGGAACGCTATCTAAATAGGTGAAGCCCCGACGCAGGAGTTTGGGCCTGATCCGTTCGATTGCATCCGCGATTAAAACGATACCAACTACATGGAATGCAATGGTGATGGCGACGAGCGCCAAGCTCCAGACCCAACTCGCGCTCCATGCGCCCCAACTTTGCAAGACCTATTTACTCTGAAGTCCCGGGAATACGTTGAGGGTACATGTCGCGGATCATTGTAACCGGCAGACCATCGAGGGAGCGATTCTCAAACATTATTACGCTGACGTGGTCGAGTGCGTTGGAACGGTGAATCTTTGGCATCGCGACTCTAGAACCTGCGAGCTAGCCGCCACGCGTGAAGGCAGCCGATCATTCGAGTGGCGCCGAGGGCAGACTCCATTTACCATAGATCGCAAACACTCGCAAAAGGAAGCACACAGCAACGGCGGTGATCGCGATCCCTCCGTTCGCGGGGAAGCCGACCGAACGGGCCGTGAGGACGAGCGCGATTGCTGCGAGTGCCGCGCTCGCGTAGAAACCCGAGCTCAAGACCATCGGTTTGCTGCCCGACAGCACGTCGCGCAATATTCCTCCGCCGATTCCGGTCACCAAACCGAGAGTACCGGCCATAATCGGATCGATGCCGTGGGTGAGGGCTCGTTGCGTACCGTCGACTGCGAAAAATCCCAGACCCGCCGCGTCGAATAACTGGACTGCGTTGTGTAGACGCCTCACGAGCCGATTCGCGCATATCACGAGGAGCGCCGCACCGACCGTTATCGCCAATACATGCCAGTTTTGGAACGCAGCCGGCGGAATCGCGCCGATAATCAAGTCGCGCAGGACGCCTCCGGCCACGGCCGTGATAAAGGCCAGCACGATTACGCCGAAGATATCCATTCGCCCCTGGACGGCGACCGTCGCGCCGCTGATAGCGAACGCGAACGTGCCGGCCAGATTGAGCCCTATCAGCAAGTTGCTCATAGAGATCCCCACGCCATGCGTTAGTTTTGTCCCGGCTCGCGTAAGTTGATGTCGGCGTGGCTGTCCGGCGCCGGCAAGATTGGTGGGGAATCGGACGTTGCGCGGATCTCATCGAAGGTGATGCTCGCGGTCGAGAACGTTCTGTCGTGCTGGAATGTCAGGGGCTCGAGTGCCTTCTCGCTTTGGATGTAGAGGCTTCCATCAACGTCTTGGAGCGTGACGAGCCAGGGAACCTCTGCCATTGGCCGGCTCGTAAAATTGCCCTGCGTTTGGAACTGTAGGATTTGATAGGTGTAGGCATCAACCCACAGCTCCCTGATTCTGTAGCGCTCGGGGTGACTCGTGGGTTCGAGGCGCAGGTGATACGCGTACAAACCACCGATGGGTTCGGTCCCGAGCAGAGATATATTGTATACGCGACCAATCGCCGTAACCGTAGCGATCGTGGGTAAGTTAGACGCGGCGGGCGGGGTTTGGTCCTCTGCCCGTGCCGAAGTCAGGCCGAACGAGTAAAACGGAGTAATGAGCGGGACGCCCAGATAATCGGGCGAGGCCTCCTTACGGTGTGCGTCTTGAGTAACGGTCTCGTTCTGTCCGCCAGCGCCCGTGTTCCAACCTAACGAAAAAGCAAACTTGAAGTTTACGCCGCTGCTTTCGTGCGGCACAGCCTGCTCTTCACCGCTCACTCCCTCGACGCGAACATCGGTGGCCGAAAACGCTTCGCCCTGAAAGTGTTCCGACTCGTCTCGGTCTCCCTCAGAAACGTGGATCGTAATTCGGTAAAAAAGCGGGCTTGGGTATAGTTGCGCTTGAAGCACGCGCCTAGCGCGCTCGAAGATTTGATACGCATCGCGATCTGCCGGTGCGCTTGACGCAAGCCCGATATACCAGGCTAATGGCAAAATTATCAGCGTGTGCTCCCCACATGGAGCGGCAAGGCGCCCCGCTAGGTTTTCGGTGTTTTGAGCGCCACTCCCACCCTCAGGTAGGTTCCGAAGACCGACGCGCCGATGGCTATGATGGCTGCGTATAAGCGAATAGGGAAATCTCCATTGTGGGCGTACCCGACGGGCATGAACCTCGCGGCCGGGTGGGCCGAGCCACCTAACGTAAGGAAGCCGCAGAGGCGCGTTCGTGGCGGGTAGCGTTCTCTCGGTGAACGTCTCGGCCATTCGCACGGTCGAGTATCACGGCGAAATGGTGGCGACCGGTATCTTCAAGTCAACGGTCGAAGGGCGCATCCGATTCGAGGGCGTGAACCTGCGTGGCGACGACCAAGCCGATCGCGAGAACCACGGTGGCCCAATACGTGCCGTATACGCGTATGCCAGCGAAGACTACCTGTGGTGGCAAGAAACTCTTGGACGACCACTGTCTCCGGGGAAGTTCGGCGAAAACCTCACGTTAGGAGGAGTGGACGTCAGCGGCGCACTCGTCGGCGAGCGATGGCGCGTCGGAACGGCGATCTTGGAAGTCACCTCACCACGCGTGCCGTGCTATAAACTTGGGATGGCAATGGAGGACGCGCGGTTCATCCGGACGTTTGCGCGTGCACTGCGTCCCGGTGCGTACTTAGGAATTGTCGAGGAGGGAGACGTCGGTACCGGCGATTCGGTTGCGGTCACGTGGAGACCCGATCACAATCTAACGCTCGAAACGATGAGTCGAATTTACTTGTTCGAGCGCCAGCGCCTCGGCGAGATGCTGGTGCCGCAACTGCCGGGCGAATGGCGCGACTGGGTGATCGCGAATACCCAGGTCGAGCCCGCTCGTTGACGGCGACCGGCGGAATCGCGAAACTTGGGGAGTCGCGATCCTGTAAGAAGATGTGTGGGGGTGTTCGATGCCCTGATTCTGGGCCTCTGGCTCACGTTTCTCGGATACTGGTTGTCGCGGCGATGCGCGTGAAGCGGAGCGCCGGTACGCGCCGCGGAGAGGGGCCATTCTTCGCGCGGCCTTCGCCGTTTGCGTTCTCTTGTTAATACGCAGAGTTGTTTCGCCTCGCAGCGTCTGGCATCTCGTGCCGCTCGCCGCAACGCACGTCAGCCCCATTGCGGCAAGCGTCGGCGTCGCGATTTGCGCACTCGGAGTTGCGATTGCAATCTGGGCGCGGACCTATCTCGGGCGGAACTGGGGCATGCCGATGTCCTTACGCGAAGGGCACGAGCTGGTAACGACGGGCCCCTACGCGTTCGTGCGCCATCCGATCTACACCGGCATTCTCCTGGCGTTGGTCGGGTCGACGCTGGTTCATTGGTATCCTCGGGTCGTGTTGCTGCCGATTATCTTCGCGTACCTCATCTACGCGGCTCGCGTGGAAGAGCGCAGTATGCGCGAGCAATTCCCCAATGATTACCCTGCGTACGTCAGCCGGACGAAAATGTTGATTCCGTTCCTACTCTAAAGCCAGTGCTTTAGATTCTTTTTTCGACCGACTCGACGCCCTCTTCGACGGCCTGCTCGCCGCGTCGCGCCAAGTTGACGATCCAATGAATCGTCGCATAGACACCTACGATTGCAAAGATGAAGACGATGACGAGGAACCACGCCGCGGTCTCGGCGATGCGTACGAACATTTGCTCCACGATAACCTCCTATACGATTGCGAATGGGGGTACGGCGAATCTTGCCGGCAACCCCGCCGGAGGATCGTGGCGAAGCGCCGCCGGCAGGCCTGGCGCCTCCCTCAAGGAAGATTACTGCGGAGGTTTTGCTATGAAACGCTTTTCACTGGTGTTGGCGATCGCATTGCCGATACTCGCCGGGTGCGGCACCGGTGCTTCGAATCAGGTGCCGTTCCTCAGCGCGACTCAGCCGCAGGGGATGCCCGCCAATACGGGCGCCAACGTCTATTGGTCGCTCTTCTACGCCGGATCCAACCCGCAGCTCGAGATCGCGAAAGCACCTTTAAAAGCGCACTCGAAGGTGACCGACATCGACGGCAACTCCCATAACCAGCTCGTATGCGCGAACGCGATGCGCTTTGTTGGAAAGAAGCTTTGGATCATGAACCTTTACCCGTGTCACGGCTCGGGCGAAAGCATCGTGCAGGTCTACTCGCTGCCGTTGAAAGCGAGCAGTGCGCCCGAACTGACGTTCACCCTAACCGGCCCAATGGATGCCGACCACATGACCTTCGACTCTTCGGGTAATCTGTGGGTACCGTCGTACAACACCAACACCGTCTACGAGTACGCGGGACCGTTTACGTCGGGCGGCACCTTGTCGCCGGCGTTGACGCTCACGCAAGGCTTCAACGTTCCGCAAGGCTTGGGTTTTGACGCCAACGGAAATCTCTACGTCGCAAACACCGGAACGACCAACGGTAACAATGCCATCACCGTCTATAAAGCGCCGATTTCCAAGCGCAAGCTCTATCACCTCAAAGGCGTTACCGCGCCGAGCGGACTGACCTTCGATAAGAGCGGCAACTTGTTTGTGTCGTCAAACGGAACGAAGGGCGCCATTGCCGAGTACTCGAGCGATCACCTAAAACCGGGCAGCTCGCCGACGATTGTCGACTCGACCGGCCTGGCATCGAACCCGTATGGAGCGGATCTCAACTTCGATGCTGCGGGCAACTTGTACGACGCGGACTGCAGCAGCACGCCGGGCATCTATTCGTACCCCACGGCCACAGAGAAGTTCGGCAAGAAACTAGCGCCGACGTTCTACACGAATGATACGATTAAAACGATCGGGTGCGTCTGGGGAGTCGCCGTACGCTAATGCGACGAAAAGTCGGAGCGGAATAGACACGTTTCGCTTACCGTTCGCCTCAGCACGACACTCATTCTACCAGGTTTTTTTACTTCCATCGTCCTACCGGGTAAGCATGAGGCGGAACGTGGGTCCGTTATCTATCTTGGCCTTCTCGGCGGCGACTCTGCTGGCCGGCGCCGCGCCCGGCGACACGATCTACGCGCATCCGGGCGAGCGCATTGCTATTGGAAGCGGCCGTTTGAACCTCTACTGCATGGGGACCGGGTCGCCGACGGTGGTGTTCGATGCCGGGTGGGGCGATTGGTCGCCGTCCTGGGCGATCGTGCAGCCGCGGGTCGCGAAATGGACGCGGGCGTGCTCCTTCGATCGTAGCGGATACGGGTTTAGCGACGCAGGTAGGATGCCGCGCACGAACGTCCGCATCGCCGACGAGCTGCACACCGCGTTACACAACGCCGGGATTTCGCGACCGTACGTTTTGGTTGCGCACGCGTTCGGCAGCTACAACATGCGAGCCTTTGCCGACCGCTACATGCGAGACGTCGGCGGAATCGTTCTCGTCGATGCCGACGACAGCGACGTCGAGCCCGCAAAATGGCAGACGCGCGACCATCGCAATTTTCAGAAGATTATCGCCACCATGCGGATCTGCCAAAATGCCGTCGCCAAAGGTCTGCCGTTGCCGCCGCTGCCGTCACCGACCGGCCGTCCTCCGGGAACGTGCGCCGGCCTTTTCTATCGCGGGCTTGCCCGAAGCGCGCTTCTCCAACGAGCTGAACTCTGTACTCCTGCACGAGGTTCAGACGCAAGCCTCTCTCTATAATGCCGCTATTTCCGAAATGGAAGAGATGCCTTGGGATGAGGCATACTTACAGAAGCACGTAACGTCGTTTGGTTCACGGCCGATTCGCGTGCTTACCACGTGGCACTTCGGCCGTCCACCGGCCACGCCGGCCAGCGTTCATCGCGACCGCATGGCGTTCGAGCACGATTCCGCGCTAGCGCAGGGCTCGTGGCTTCGCCTCTCGACGAACTCGCGTCAGATCTTCTACTACGAGGAGAGCCGTCAATACATTCAACTCGACCATCCGGACATCGTCGTTAATGCGATTCGCGAGGTTTTGAACGCGATCGCGGGTTCCCACTAACGGTACGACGGCCGGGGACGGCGGCTGAGCGGCGCTGTCGACGCTGCCCACGGTCATTGCAATACGGGTCGAATATAAGCACGGCGGCACGAGTCAAATCGCCAGCCTGAGCGACCCGGGCTACTACCCCACCATATGCTCCGTCGATCCGACGACTGGAAACCTCGCCGTGGCAAACAAAGAGACTATCGGCTCTTCTCCGCAACAGGGCAACGTTGCCGTCTACGCGCACGCAAAGGGTACGCCGAAGCTTTATGAGGATTCCGCGCTTTTCCAGGTGTGGTTCTGCGGCTACGACGATAAAGGCAACCTCTACATCGACGGAACTAAGGGTTACTCGGTCACCTTTGGCTTCGCCGAACTACCCAAGGGCAAGTCGAAGCTCACCAACATCGCGCTAAAGGGCGGCACGATCTACTTCCCCGGCAAGATTTTATGGGATGGTAAGCACGTGGTGGTTGGCGATCAGACGTATCAAAATAAATATCCGTATACATCGGGTATTTATCAAACCACGGGCGCGGGGGGTAAGATCGTCGGTACGACGGCGCTTACGGGTTCATCGGACGTGGCTGGCTTCTGGATCGAGGGCAATACCGTCGTCGCACCAGACATCGGCCTTTTGCACATAAACCTCTACAAATATCCCGCCGGCGGGAAGGCCACGATGGTGCTTCCAGGTTGCAGCGGCGGAAGTTGTCAACCATACGATGCCGCCATCAGCGTCGCTTCGCACTAACCTCCGAGTCAGCTTTAACGGTCGAGCTCGCGCTAGCGTTTACTTCAGCGCATCACGCAGACCGCTCCGCGCCGTCGGGCGGCCATCCACGACTTGAGGCCGTCAATCGTGCCGGTCGAGTTACAGCCGGCAGAGCGGCCCGCGCGTAAGGCGCGGGCGGTGCACCGCCGCAGCCCTCGAGTAATGCAACCGCGAAGCCGGCGGCGAGTAACGGGTGAAGGCGCAGTCGGCCGATCAACCGTGCGGGGCAGATTGCAGCGGATGCGACCACAAGCGCCGGCCGCCTACACGCGGTGCTCTTGACGCCTAAGTAACCTTGGCGTCGGCGAGGCCGCCGTTTGCCGCGACGATGGCCGCCGCCATTGCGAGCTTGTGATCGTTGTTCCATGGCGGCCCGACGGCACTCCGCATCTTGAGAAAATAAGCGTCGAAGTTCGCGACGCGCAACGCCTTGCTCGCGGCGGCAAGTACTTTCTTCGCGTCATAAAAGTAGACCGGCCAACCGCGCGCCTCAGCGGCGGCGGCAAGCGCTTTACGATACATCACCCAGTCGGCGACGTTGCGTGCACGGTAGTCCTTGAGTCGTTCGGCAATAGTGGGCGGGAGCGGTTGGTAGTCACGAAGGGCAATACCGCGGATATGCGGCACGGCCGTCGCGACGGCGTCGAGCGCAACTACTGCGTGGCGCTCCGCCGAAGCGCGCACGCGCTCGACCAACGCCACGGCCTCGTCCGGCGGTAGCAGCTGCGCTTCGTGGTGATGGGGAATCGCCGGTAGGTTATCGTCCACAAGTTCTACGCGGCGCCGGTCGAGCAGAGTCCCATCGCGTGCCGCCGTCACCAGCACCGCCCAACCGCCGTGATCGGATACCCCGATGATGCCGTCGCTTTTCAAAGCCGAAGTCAATACTGCGGTCCCAGAGCCAACGCTACTGGCGGGCCGTACTTCCCGCTTTCGACCGAGTGCACGGGGTGTTGCGTATTTGGCGCGTAGACCGTCACACTTCCCTGATGGCCGTATGCCCCATTGGCAACGTAGAGGTTGTCGTCGCCGTCTAGCGCCAGCGCGAGCGGGTCGTTTATCCCGCTGCTGATTTTGTATGCCGGCGAGGAGCTGCCCGGCGCGTAAACCGAGATCCAACCGCTCCCGGACGGATCGCCGGTGTTGCCCACGTAGAGCGTTCCGGTTGGGTCGATTACGAATGCGTTCGGGCCGGCGATGCCGTGGGTGAGCGTGCGCAGCCGCCGGCTCGAGTTCGGTGCGTATTCGATGACCATTGTACCGTAGTTCGCTACGAACAGGTCTCCGGATCCGTCAACGGCCAGGCGGCCCGGCCACTTGAGGCCGCTGGTGATCTTGCGCGAAACCGACGTGGAACCCGAGGCATACTCCGTGATGGACGCGTGCTGTTGGCCGGAGCCTGCGTTTCCGACGTAGACGTTCCCGGCCGCGTCTACTGCCATCGCCACCGGCTCGTGAATACCTTGCGTGATGGTTCGCAACGGCTTCTTCTGTCCGGGGGCGTAGACCAGAATCGCATCCTGCTCGCTGCGATGTCTCGACCGCATCAGTGTTGGAATGCACGAAATACATTGGTCGACGTAAAGGTTGCCGAGTTCCATCCAGCGCCAGCGCGAACGCTCCGTAAACCTCGATCTTTCGCGAGGCGTGTCTGCTTCCCGATTCGAATTCAGCTATTGAGGAAAATACGTTGACGACGTAGAGCGTGCCGGAAGTATCCACCGCGATGGCCCAGGGGGAATAAGTGCCCCGAACGATCCGGCTGTCGAATCCTTGCAGTCCGGGCTTGTATACGCTGATATCGCCGTGGTTGAAAACGCCGCAGCAGTTCGCGGTGTAAACGTAGGGTGCGGACGTCGCATGCCTCATCGCCGCACCGCCGGAACCGATCGTGGTTGACCCGGGCAAACCCGGCTGCGATGCGCCACAGCCTGCCAGCATTGCCGCGATCACGCAGCTGCTAAGCGCGTAGCGGCTAAAACGATCCAAACTCTTCATCTGCCTCGCTCCTCGCTCCATGAACGCCATAGAAGCGTAGCACCCCTTCGCCTCGGCGCAGCCGATACCCTAACCGGAGCGTCTCGCCGCTCTCCGACCCATCTTGGGACCGCTGTCGGCCCAGCCCGGGTGAGCGCGTTGGCGGGGTCGAGGACATCGTTATGACCCCCGACGAACCACTAGTTGTCGTCACGCACCCGCCGCGTGATGAAAGAGCGTGCGAAGATGGCCATTACGATCAGGCAAACCCATAAAATCCGCGACGACGAAATTCGTCAGCTATCGCGTCAAAATCCAGGATACCAATTCGAACGGGATGGCGAGGGCCGGCTGGTCGTGAGCCCCACCGGCGGTCAGAGTGGTCGCCGGTCCGCCGAAGTTCTCGCGCAGCTGCGAAATTGGGCTCACCTGCGAGATGCCGGCCCCGTTTTCGACTCGTCGACCGGCTTTAAACTTCCCGACGGATCGCTACGCTCGCCTGATGCGGCGTGGATCCGCAAAGAACGATGGGAATCTCTAAGCGAGAAGGAGCGCGACGGCTTCCCGCCGCTGTGTCCGGATGCCGTCTTTGAAATTCGGTCGCGGACAGATTCAGTTGACGAGCTGCGCGCAAAGCTGCGGACGTACGTTGAAAACGGTGCACGACTGGCGGTCATGATCGACGCATACAACCGAAGCGTCGACGTGCTATCTGCAAGCGGGGACGTTCAACCTACTTACGACGTGGTCGATCTCGATAAAGAACTGCCCGGCTTCAACCTCGATCTTCGAACTCTGGACTCATAGGTCAACGTCGGTCATGGCTCGGTAGCGATGGCCAAAGTCGCCTGCGTGGCGGCAGCATTGATGTCTTCCCATTTGCCGCCTTTGGAGATGCTCGGAACCTGCAGCAAGGCTAAGACATCGTTGCGGACCGCATCGACATCCCGGGATACGCAGCAAACTTCGCGAGCGCGCCGCGAAAGGTCTCGTCGCTTTGCGCGTCTTTAGTAGCCGCAGCATTGTATGCGACCTGCGCGGCAACCGCCCCAATAAAGAACGCCTCGCGACGACGCACGGGCCAGCTCTGGCGGGGTCCCACCTCTGCAAGCTGCCCAAAAAGCGTGTGATAAGCGGCCGGATCGGATGGAATGTCCGACTCGAAGGCCGTTATTAGCTTTTGCACGGAGACGCCATCGCCCATCGACTGATGAACCTTCCCGACGACAGTTAAGGTAGCGATCGCAAAGGCGCGACTCTCCGGACGTGATAGCGCGAGGGGCGAGTCCGCCAGCTCTTCGACTGTCGCGTAATACAGGCCGAGTCGCGCGTCGCTTCCGGGCGAGTCGCCGGTACGAATCACCGGATAAGCAGTGACCGGCACCGCGGAGTTCAACATGGACTGCAGGGGCTTAAGCCGTTCGAAAGCGGTTCCACTGGAAGCGATGGCCGCACCGTATCCGTCTGGAGCGCTCGATGCATGATCGGTCAAATCGCCAAGGTAATGCGCGAGGTAGGGGGTGGTCGCCTCGTTTTGCGGTAGGCTCGCCGCTATTGAGACAATGCCGGCCGTGTACCACCACGCGTAAACCGGATCGGACTTCCAGGTACTTTCCGGGACGTAAGATCCGTCCCAGTTCTGGAGACGCAGCGCAACATCACCAGTTGCGAACCACTTTTCGATCGTCGCGTACTCTTCTCTAGGACCTGCGAAGCCTTCCACGACGCGAAGGTCATCCATGCAGCGCGCCCGTTCCAGAACGATCGCGCACGTGGACGGCATCACGGTATCTTGGAAAAGGCGCTCGTACGACTGTCCTGCGCCGTAGGCGCGCAACGCAGCGGCCGCAGGCGTTGTGGGACCTTCTGCCGCGACGGCGATCGGTAGGAGCGTCGAGAGGGCTAACGCGATGATCAGTGGCATCGTCATTGCGGAATAGCGTATTCGGTGATTTTCCCGCCGGTAGTGATGCGGCCGATCTTCGCGCCCTTCCACTCGGTAAACCACAAGGCGCCGTCCGGTCCCGGCGTGATGGACGCGGGCCGGCTGTCGCGGGTTGGAATCGCGTACTCGACGACGGTGCCGCCGGTCGTGATGCGGCCAATTCGATTTGCCAGCGCGTCGGTGAACCACAAGGCGCGATCGGGCCCGGTCGTGATGCCGGAAGGAGCGCTCTCGGGCGTGAAGCCGCGCGCGTATGACGTGAATGCACCGTGGATAGTAACTCGCCCGATGCTTGCGCCGTAATAGTTCGCAAACCATAGCGCTCCATCGGGGCCGAACGTTAGGCCGATCGGAGCGCTAGCGCGCGTCGGGATCGCGTACTCGGTCAACTTCCCGCCGGACGTGATGCGACCGATCTTGTTTCCGGCAAACTCGGTGAACCACAGCGCTCCATCGGGGCCGGCAACGATGTCGCGCGGCCAGCTCGGGGGCGCTAAAGTCGCTACGACTGTGCCGGCTCCGTGCACGGTAAGGCGGCCGACGGCGTTGTCGCGCTGGTCTCCGGTGATCCACAGCGCACCGTCGCGCGCGGTCGTGATATCGGATGGATGTGCAACGGGCGACTTAAACTTGTCGATCTTTCCCGCAGTAGTGATACGTCCAATGGTGGCGTTTCCGCTCTGCGTGAACCAGAGAGCGCCGTCGGCGCCGCGGGTGATTCCAAGCGGAAGGCTTGCGTCGGCAACGGGGTATTTTGTGATCGCCCCGGCCGTCGTAATGCGGTCGATGCTCCCGGAAACGTCCGTGAACCATAACGCACCGTCGGGCCCGGCCACGATTCCAAATGGACGAGGCGACGAAACCCCAACCAGGGCGACGAGTGACGGCAATACTAAGATATGTGCTAATCGCACCGATGCGGCATATTCGCCTTCGGCTGAACCAACGCTTTTTGCGCGGCCGAACCGAGGTGCAGGAGCGTAGAACCGATTGTTCGACTACGTTACTATGGGGTCAGGAGGCCGAATATTCAGATCGCTGATGTGCTTGACGACCATTTTGCTGATCGGTGTGACGCCACCCCAGCCCGGCGCGTCGCCGTTCGCCGGAAGACTGCGGATCAACGCGCAAGGTACCTTTGGTGCGCTTGGGATTTGGATGTACAAGTACCCCAACGGCACCTATAGGCATGGCGACGTGATCGTCGGCACCAACGAAACGCTTCCCATGCCGGCGCCAAATCCTCCGCCCGGCAGCGTGCTAGCCGGTATATTTATCAAGGGCCATCCCTTCGACACGCTTGGGTATCCGTTGCACGTATCGCTCGTTGACAAGTCTTTCGCGCAGATAAAGAAACTCGACGTGGTCGTGAGCGAAAACGGTGAAACCTGGACCTACTCCAGCGGTGATCCCGCGGTTAAGGAGACTGGAGAATCGGGAGCGACTTTGTCGACGTTTCGGTCTGTTGGCCCGATCCCCGCGGATGGCCCCATTCCAGCCGAACTGCAGACCGCGTTTGCCTTCGCGCAGCACGCGATGAGCTCGATAGAAAACCTTCCGGACGCGCAGAAGTCCCTTAAAAATTACTCGGCGCTTTTCGTCATAACGGATAACACCGTTTGGGTCGAACTTGGGCCGGCTTTTGCCAACGGTGAAGCACCGCACGCCGGCTGCCAAACGCAGCTCGGGAGAGACATGGTCTTCGGCTACGGCGCGAAAGGCTCGGCGGCAGGCGATGCAACTTCGAAATGGCTGCAGTGTTTCTAAGCGCTAAGACGCTTTCTTAGAGTCCGTTTAGAAGCGGTTCGCAGCCACACCGGCTGGGAATAACGACCCGAAGTATGCTGCTCGAGTGTTTGACGTGTTTCCTCGGGATCGTGGCGATGCAGCCAGCGGTCACGGCGGCACCGGCCGATCGATACTTCGGCAAGCTCAAGATGAGCGCGCTGCGGGTGCGCTACGAGACCATGCAGCTCAAGAAGCGCTACGAAACTCACGAGCTTAGTGGAGACCAAACGATTCATTTGCTCGTCTTAACCGAAGATGCATTCGACGATTGGTCGCGGCAGTATCCAAAAGACCCGTGGCTGGCGTCGACCGGCTACGCAATGGCGCACCTCTATGAAGAGCTTCCCGGCAAGCTTGCGCGCGATCGCGCCGTGAAGCTTTTTGTTTACGTGAAGACGAGCTTCCCCAGCACCCGCTATGCAGCAGAAAGCCGCAACGAACTGCACCGGGGAATCTCGGTAAAGCCTGAACCAAGCGCTACACCCGCGCCCGCGCCAACGGCTACGCCGACCGCTACGGGAGCGCCGACCGCTACGGGAGCGCCGTCCGCAACGCCAAGTGCGCTGCCTTCCGTCAGACCGAGCCCGCGGCCGTCCAGCTCTCCCGGAGATTGGCTCGTCAAAACGCTCGCTGGCCGATGACGTTTCCGGGTGGGCTGTAGCGACAAACGAGGCGATAGTAGCCGTCGGAGCCGGTCACCCCGGCACACCCTACCCGTTTCGTATTCCTCCACACCATTTGCGAATAGTGGCCAACGTCAAACCAGTTTCCCGTTGTACTCACGTTGGGAAATGTGCCGTTGTGAAAGTTCTGCTTCTCTTGACCCCACGTGTCGACCATTTGCGTCAGCGAAAAAGCGCCGGCCGTGCCCATCCAAAGATTTTCGCCCTGGTTCTGCCGGCTCGGATCGTGCGCGAAGTCGAGATTCGAACTTAACGAGTCTGCCCACTTTCGAGCTGCAGCAGCCAGGTCGTCGGACCATGTTAGCGGCCCAACGCCAACCGCTGTTCTGTACTCGTTATGGACGTGGAGAATCTCTTGCGAGAAGGACGCATAGCTCGGCGCCGGCGTAGGCGCTTGTGCGACCGTCGGTATCGTGCTTGCGCTTGCCGCCGAAACGGCTACTGCGAGGATCCAGCTAATCGTAGCGGTCGAATATACTCCGCGCCGCCATCGCGCTCCCGCGGACGGCTGGCCTTAGGTGTGCGCGCCTGAAACGGATACGCCGTAGGCCGAGTGTCCCGGTTCTGTGATCGTGATGCTGGCGAGCTTCGTGAGTTTTACGGTCACGCACCAGTCGACGGAATTAACGTAGACGAGTTGCGTCGCCGGCTCCACGCAGCGCCGTTCCACTCCGAGCCTCCGGTCAAGCCGGGACAGAAGTGGGTTCCCTTCGTTGTAACGGGAGCGTCGGCGTTTGCGATCGTCGTGGTAGCGGTTTTCGATAGTAGCTTACCGCTCGCGCGATCGATCAGATGCACCAGGCCGTCCTTGCTGGTCACGGCGAGAAGCTTCTTGCCGCCGGTCATGTCGAATCCCGCACTGCCGGTTGCATCCCAATCGTGATCGTCGTTTGGTTGCGACTGATACGACCAGCGCAACTTTCCGGAACTCGCGTCAAGCGCGACGATGCCCGTCGTAAACAGATTCGCACCGGGTCGCGTCTCGGCATTGTAGTCGGGATAAGGGTTGCCGACCGGTACAAAAAGCGTACCGGTCTTCGGATCGAGCGTGAAATAGGTCCACACGCCTCCGCCGCCGTGTGACGCCGCAGCGGCTTTGTGCCAGGTTTTGGCACCGGATTCGGCCCCCATCGGAACGGTCGAAAAAGACCAAACCTTCGTTCCATCGGTCACCCGATACGCCGAAACTTCACCTCGGATTCCGACGTCGCCGCCGGCCGCTCCCATGAAGACGAGGTCGTGCCAGATGAGCGGTGCAGCCATCGCCGACGCGCCCGTGCTCGAATCCATGATTTTTCGATCCCACAGCAGGTCGCCGGTTTTGATGTCAAGCGCAATCAGGTGGCCGTCGGCCGTTCCGCGGATGACGCGGCCGCCGCCAATGGCAACGCCTTTGTTGTTGGCGCCGGCCTCGATGTCCGCCGCGTTGTACTGATAGCTCCATAGCTTCGCACAGGTCCGGCCGTCGATTGCAAACGTGCCGTCGGTGGTGGTGACGTAGAGCGTTGCCGTCGTACGCAACGGGGCTCGCCTCGAACGATCCTTCCTGCAGAAAGCTCGACGGAACAAACCAGCTTCATCCGCGAAACGTTGGCGCCGGTAATATCCGAAAGCGTTGAATACCGGCTGCCGTCGTAGCCTTTGCCGTACGTAAGCCAGCTGCTCGAGTCGGCCGCGGCGTTGTCCAGCTCCTGCTGCGATGGAACACTCGTCGACGGCTGCTTGACAACGTTTAGCGCTGCGGTGGTGCCGGCGGCGGTTGCGGTCTCGGCGCGTGCACCGGGTGCAGCGGCGGGAACAATACGGGTGATATCGTAGTGGCCGACGATCGGAGACGATCCGGCCGGGAAACCGTTCTGCTGCAGAATGTACGCGACAACGGCAAGCGACTGCGGATCCGTCAGCGTACCGGGAGCATTGAGCGGCATTTGCGGTATGAATCGTCGACCATAGCGCGCTGAGCGGCTTGCCGCTATACCGCAGGAAGAACTGATTTCCAACGAGCGGCGGTCCGGCCCCACCTTGAAGCTTCGCACCGTGACACACGACGCACTTTTCTTTGAAGAGCGCCGCGCCTTGCGTGGCCTGTTCGGTGGAGTACCAGCCTTGGCTACCGGTGGATCCGGCGATGGATCGCTTAGCGTGCGATTGCGAGCCGCCGCTGCACGCGGCGATGGCGAGAGCCAGCGCTATTGCGAGTCCAAAACGAGCAAAGCCCAAGAGCGTCATTTCTCGTCCCTCCACTAGTGCCCTTACGGCGTAACCGCCACGGCAGCGTCTTGCACGGCGGTCATTCGGTAGCCATAGGCAAAATGCTTGTTCACCGTTTCGTTGAGCCCCCGCACCTCAGCTTTCGTGGGACGCGTGAAAGCGCCGGCGAGACGCTCTACATGGCGCACCATCGCGTCGTGCGCGATGCCGTCATTGCGTTTGAAAACATTAACGAACCAGACGGCTCGGTTTACGATCGGCCGATTGTAACCCCGTCCGAAACCGACTCGACGCTCCTGGAACCCTGAGGCGGGGGCACCGCGGCAGACCGTCGAAGCTCGCACGAACCCGCCTCGGAGAAAGTGTGTGTATACGACGCCTCAGCATATTTTTGCCCGCACTGCATCTGCAGCGCTGATTGCTCTTGGACTGGCCGCTTGCTCGGGCTCCGGGTCGGGTGGCGTGACGGGAAGTTCGCTGGGTCTCTTGCCGAGAGACGCTTCCTTTTTGAAGCACAATAGCGGCTCCGGCTACATCTCGCATATCGTCGTAATGGTGCAAGAGAATCGCAGTTTCGACAATCTCTTTGCCACATTTCCGGGCGCCGACGGTGCGACTCAGGGCAAGATGAAGCCTCCCGGCGGCGGCAAAGCTCGGACTGGGTGCAGCTGAAGAAAGTGCCGCTGGTCGAGGAGTGCGATTTCGGCCACCGCTATCAGGGATTCAAGGCAGACTACGACAACGGGAAAATGGACGGCTTCGGTCTGCAGAGCGGTGGGAAGTGCCACGGCAAGGTCGGCCCGTTGCCGTATCAGTATGTCGATCCGAACGACATCATTCCATACTGGTTCATGGCGCAGAACTACGTGCTCGGCGACGAGATGTTCCAAACGCAAGGCAGCGGCAGCTTTTCGGCGCACCAAGACTTGATTCGCGGCGGCACGACGTACGACGCAGCGCTGACGAAAAGTTTGGTCGACTATCCCTCGGCGATGCCGTGGGGATGTGACGCGAAGGCCGGGACCGTTACATCGTATTTGTTGTGGACCGGCACGAAGATCGCCGATAAATATCATGAGGGGCCGTTTCCCTGCACCAACGCGTTTCCGGGCTACCCAACCTACACATATATGACCATGCGGGATCTCCTCGATAATGCCGGCGTCTCGTGGAAGCACTACTCGCCGCCGGTTACCGGTTCGGGCGGCCTGTGGAATGCCTTCGACATGATTGCTGCCGTGCGCTACGGGCCCGAGTGGAATAACAACGTCAAGCGCAATCCCAATACCTTTTTCACCAACCTCGACGCGGGCGAGCTGCCCGCGGTTTCTTGGGTAATTCCCGACAACGTCAACTCCGATCATCCGGGGTCGGCGCAGGACCTGGGGCCGGAGTGGGTGGCCAGCGTCGTCAACGCGGTTGGGAAAAGCCAGTACTGGAACTCCTGCGCGATCATCGTCGTGTGGGACGACTGGGGCGGCTTCTACGATCACAAAAAGCCGCCGTTCTTCGACAACTGGGGTGGGTTAGGGTTCCGCGTTCCGATGCTGATCGTCTCGCCCTATGCGCGCATGACGTCGTCGAGCCAGCCAGGTTACATCTCGCACACGCAGTACGAGTTCGGAAGCATCCTCAAATTTATCGAGAACGTCTTCAATCTCGGGCGCCTGGGGACGACCGATACGCGCGCGAACTCGATCGGCGATTCATTCGATTTCTCGCAGCCGCCGCGCACGTTCATCGCGATTCCGTCGTCGCGCGATCGCACGTATTTCGAGCATCAGAAGCCGTCGTATCAGCCGGTAGACAGCGAGTAGATCCTCTCGCTTTTCGTTGCGGTGCGATCGTGTCACCCTTCGACTCGCTGCGCTCGCTCAGGGTGACGCGTCAACTTGCGTCCTTCGTCCTTCGACTGCTCGCTGCGCTCGCGCTCAGGATGACACGGGGATTCGCTCGCGCTCAGGATGACACGGGGGTTCGCGCTCGCGCTCAGGGTGACAGAGCGCGTTATTCGTAGTCGGGGATGCGGAGGTCGGGGCCTTGGTTCAGGAAAAAGTCGCGGCCTTTCCGAGATTTGATTCTCACGAACTTGCGCGGCGATTGCTTGAAGTCGAAGCAGTCTGCCGGGGACGTCGCGCGAGTGTCGGCTGCCGAGAGTTGCGGTAAGCCCCACAGGTCTTCTGCAAAGCGCAATACGCTGGCGGTTTCGTATTGCGTGTGCGAGACGTAGTCTTTTCTCGCATAGGGTGAGATGACCAACAGCGGCACGCGGAAGCCCAGGCCATCGTAATCGGCAAACGGCGGAGGAACGTGGTCGTAGAGCCCGCCCCAATCGTCCCAGATGACGAAGATCGCGGTGCTGTTCCAGAACTTGCTCTCGCCGATTTGATTGACCAGCGTCGCAACCCACGAGGGGCCGTAGCCGCCGCCGCAGTTGACGTGATCGGAGTTAGCGCAGATCGGCGTGATCCAGGTGAAGTTGGCCAGCTTCCCCTTGGGAAGATCGGTCAGGAACTTTTTCTGCGGGGTGATGACGAACTTCCAGTCAGGGCCGTTGTAGATGTGCTTGACGGCGGAGAAGCTCGACCAGAAGCCACCGCCGCCGCTCGACGGGCTCTGATACTTGCTCGTGTAAAAGCGCCACGAAAGTTTGGCGGCATCGAACTCGTCGCCCAGCGTTTGATAGTCGAAGCAGGCCCGCTCTTGCGGGCCGATCTGACGCTCTTGCGTGATCGTTTGGACCTGGTCCGTCCGACCGCCTTGGCAGCCCCACGCGCCGCCCGGTAGATTCACCGACGAATGGGCCTGCGCGGCGATGATATATTGGTGTGCGACGAAGCTTTCGTCGAGCTGCGAGGCAAAGGTGTTGTCCGCGAGCACCCACTGGTGTGCCATGTCGAAATATGGCTTTGTGTCGCGTTGCGGCGTGTAGACGTACTGCGCGTATTTCACGCGTGGCGGCCAAAAGTATGCCTGCTCCTTATCGAAGGCGTCGTTCTTACAGTTCGTTCCCGGCAGGCTGCCGGTGCCGTCGCAAGCTAGGAACATCGCTTGCGCGGAGTGGTCGATGTCGTATTGCCTGGCCAAGCCGACCGATTGCAGCGCAACGGTCTTGCCGGTGGAAATCTTTCCCTTGGAGACCGTGTTCGCGCCGGGATATCCTTGGAAGAGGTTATCGAAGCTGCGATTTTCTTGCACGATGAAGACGATGTGCCGGATCTTGCCCGCACCGGTATTGGAGAGCGCCCGCAAAGCCGCGCCGCTCTCCATCGACGGGGGCAACGTGTTGCGCGCACCCGAGGAACAGCCTACGAGAAGCGCGATCGCCGATAGCGCGGCGAAACGCGACTTCGCGCTCATTGGTAATCCGGTGCGCGGTAGTCCATCGGCTGCTGCATGAAGAAACTCCGGTACTTGGGCGCCCTGATCTTCTTGAACTTGCGCGGAGCCTGGTTGAAGTCGAAGCAGTCGGCAGCCGGCGAGTTGGCGCGCTTGTCGGCAGCGGCCATCTGCGGCAGGCCCCACAGATCTTCGGCGAAGCGCAGCACGCTGGTCGTTTCGTACTGTACGTGCGAAACGTAGTTCTGCTTCGCGTACGGCGATATTACGAGCAGCGGTACGCGGAAGCCGACGCCGTCGTAGTCTTCAAACGGCGGCTTGACGGGATCGTAAAGTCCGCCCCAGTCGTCCCACATTACGAAGATCGCGGTCGAGTCCCAGAACTTGCTCTCGCCGACGGCGTTGACGATCGCCGCTACCCACGACGGACCGTAACCGCCGCCGCAGTTGACGTGATCGGAATCGTTGCAGACCGGCGTGATCCATGTAAAGTTGGCGAGTTTGCCGTCGGGAACGTCTTTGAGGAACTGCTTCTGCGGCGTGACGATGTCGTTCTTCCAATCGGGGCCGTTGTAGATATGGTTGACGGCCTGATAACTCGACCACCAGCTGCCGTCGCCGCTCGATGGGCTTCCGTACTTGCTGGTGTAGAACTTCCACGTTAGGCTGGCGCTGTCGAGCTCGTCGCCAAGCGTGGTGTAGTCCCAGCAAGGCGTTTCGTAGCCGGATATTTGGCGCTGCTGGTCGAGCACCGGAACTTCGTCGCTCTTGCCGCCGGGGCAACCCCACAAACCGTAGGGCAAATCTACGGCCCCGCCCGCCTGCGCGGCGATGATATATTGATGGGAGACGAAGCTTTCGTCGAGATGCGATTGGAACATGTGATCGCCGAGCACCCACTCGTGCGCCATATCCCAATACGGCTTGGTATCCTTACGCGGAGCGTAAACATACTCGGGATACTGGACGCCTTGCGGACCGCCGAAGTTTCCTTCTTGGTCGAAGCCGTTCATTTGACAGTGCGTGCCGGGAAGGTCGCCCGGCGGCGCGTGGCATGCCGAGAACATCGCATATGCGGAGTGATCGATGACGTATTGATAGCTGAGGCTGACCGGTTGGAGCTTCACGACTTGGCCGTTGGAGATGCGGCCCTTGCTGGCCGTTTTGGCGCCGGGATAGCCCATGAAAAGATTGTTGAAGCTGCGATTCTCTTGAACGATAAAGACGATGTGCTGGATCTTGCCGGCGCCGGTCTTCGACAGATGCTGGAGCGGGGTCTCGGTTTGGACGAACGACCCGCCGCTACCGCCGCAGCCGCTCAGCATCGAGGCGGCTAGCCCCGAGGCCAATAGCGCACGTAGCCAATGGTTCATGCCGCGTTTCCTCTCTTACTCGTCGTCTGGGGGACGGTTATCAGTTGGCCGATTGATGAAGAATTCCGGCCCTTTGGGGGCGCGAATATGGACGAACTTGCGCGGGGGCTGGCTGAAGTCGAAGCAGTCGGCGGCGGGCGAGACGGCCCGCGCGTCGGCGGCAGCGAGATGGTGCAGACCCCAGAGATTCTCGGCGAAGCGCAGAACGCTGGCCGTTTCGTACTGCACGTGCGAGACGTAGTCTTTCTTGGCGTAGGGCGAAATGACCATCAGCGGCACGCGGAAGCCTAAGCCGTCGTAATCCATAAATGGCGGAGGCACGTGATCGTAGAGGCCGCCCCAGTCGTCCCATTGCACGAAAATCGCCGTCGTCTTCCAGAACTTGCTCTCGCCGATCGCGTTGACGACCGATGCAACCCACGAAGGTCCGAAACCGCCGCCGCAACCGACATGGTCGGACTCTTCGCAAGTCGGCGTGATCCACGTGAAGTCGGCGAGCCGCCCCTGTTTGACGGCGCTGAGAAAGAGCTTCTGCGGCGCGACGACGTAGCGCCAATCGTAGCCGTTGTAAATATGATACACGGCTTGATAAGCCGACCACCAGGAGCCGCCGCCGCTGCCGGACGTGCCGAAGCGGCTGGTGTAAAAGCGCCACGATTTACCGGCCGCGTCAAGCTCGTCGCCCATCGTTTTATAGTCGAAACAGGCGGGCTGTTGCGGACCTTTGGGATTGCGATTCTGAGTGATGGTGTAAACGAGATCGCCCGAGCCGCCCGCACAGCCCCATTGGCCGGTCGGAATGTTCACGGTCGATTGCGCCTGCGCCGCGATGATGTATTGGTGCGCGACGAAACTCTCGTCGAGCTGCGACTGGAACATGCGATCGGCTAACACGTATTGATGCGCCATCTCGAAATAGGGGCGCGTCTCGGAGTGCGGAGCGTAAACGTACTGCGGGTTGGGAGGGCCGCCGTAAAACGCCTTCGTTGTCGAAGCCGTCCATGCGGCACTTCTTGCCGGGCATCGATCCGGTGCCCCGGCAGGCGGCGAACATCGCTTGCGCCGTGTGGCGCGATGTTATAAATGCGCTTGAGGCTCACCGGCTTGAGGGTGATCGTTTTACCCTTGGAGTTCTTGCCGGTGGTTGCCGTGTCGGCGCCGGGGAAGCCGTAGAAAAGATTGTCGAAGCTGCGGTTTTCCTGCACGATCCACACGATGTGATCGATCTTGCCGGCTCCGGTTCCGGCGAGCTCTTGCAGCGTCGTCGTTTGGCTCGGCATTGTGGGGCTCGACTGCACCGAACATCCGGTTGTTATGGCGACCGCTAACGCTGTCGCGAGGGTGGCTGCGCGTTTCATTCGCTATCCGGCGCGATGTACGACGGCGGCTGTTTGAGGAAGTACGATCGCGAGAGCTTCGAACCGATGGTGTGGAACTTGCGCGGCGGCATGCTTAGATCGAAGGCGCTGCCGATGCTGTTGGAGTGCGCGTCGTCTTGTCCGAGCGAGCCCAGGCCCCAGTTTTCCTCGACGAAACGCAGGATGCTGCCGAACTTATAGGTGGTGTGTTCGACGTGCGCTTTGACGCGCGACGAAACGATGAGCATCGGAATGCGAAAGCCGGGGCCGCCCGTCCACGTGCGCTGCAGCGGCGGCACGACGTGATCGAAGAAGCCGCCCCAATCGTCCCACACGACGACGACGGCGGTGGAGTTCCAATACTTGCTTTGGCCTACGGCGTTGACGATCGACGCCACCCACTCCGGTCCGGTGTCGGCAAGCGGGCCCTTACCGGGCTGGCATGGCGGATGCTTGCGTTCCATTGGATGATCGGATTCGACGCCGTCGGGCGTAATCCAGGATACCGCCGGTAACGTGCCGCCGGTAATGTCGCTGAATATCGCCTTATTTGTGCGCGTCACGTTGTTGCGCCACTCCTTACTGTAGCGCACCGCTTTGATGGCATCGAAGGCGCTCCAGATGCCGGCGGTATCGCCGTGTTCGCAACCGCTTTCTTTCTGCACCGGCATGGCGTAGAACTTCCACGAAACGCCTTTGGCGTCGAGCAGATCGCGCATCGTAGCGTACTCGAGGCACGGGAACGGGCCGCCGTAGGGATAGACTTTCTGACTTCCCTTTTTGATGATGGCGGTGACGACGCTGTCGTTCGCGTCGCAGCCCCACGGAAAGTACGAAGGGTTATCTATGAGCGCTTCGGTCGGCGAGATCTTGGTGCCGGCGGCGATGAGGTCTTGATGGCCGGTAAAGCTTCCGCTGCCCTGCGTCTGAAAGGTGTGATCGGCCAGCACGTACTGCGTCGCCATGTCCCAATACGGCTTGATGTCGTTGGGGTCGACGTATTGGTAGGAATACGTGCAGGTCGGCGTGCCTTCGCCGTTAGCGCCGAACTTCGTCACGTCCCAGCCATCCATCTTATTGTGGTCCATCATCAAGAGGTAACCGGTGTGGATGTGGTCGAGATCTTGATCCATTCCGAAGTCGCCGGGGAAGCCTTTGCCGATCAGCGAGACTTTGGTGAGCGGCACGCTGGTGGCTTTGGTGATTACCGGCATTCCGTCGGCCTTACATGCGTCGGCGATCTGCGAAGGCATCGGCTTGGCCTTACCGCTCGTCGCTCCGTCGGCGCCGGGGAACGTCGCGAAGAAATTATCGAAACTGCGATTCTCTTGAATCACGATCACGACGTGCTTTATCGTCGACTTCGAGGAAGATGAGTCGCGGCGTGCGTTCGCGCTAGCGTTTGTCGCGTTGATGGGGACGTTCGGGGGAATCGCCTGCGACACGCCGCCGCGGCAGGCAACGATGCCTGCCGTAAACGCGAGTGCCGAAAAAACAAGGCTCGCAGCGCGTGCCTTCACGTGGTCTTACTCCGTGTCGACGGGCATCCCCGACGGTTTGTGGTGTAGGAAATGGCTACGCGAGTACTTCGAGGTAAAGGCCTTGAACTTCCGCTTGCTTTGGTTGTAGTTGAACATATCGGCGATGCTGGTGGACGAGCAGTCCGTCGTGCCGATGCAGTTGAGCTTGAACGTATCTTCGATATACTTGACGATACTGCCGAAGCCATAGGTCGTTTGCGAGATCTCGCTAGGCGGAACGTAGGGAGAGATCACGATCATCGGTACGCGGAATCCCGGACCGCCTTGGTTGTCCTGGGTCGCCGGTGCAACCGGGTCGTAGAAGCCTCCCCAATCATCCCAAACGACGATAATCGCCGTTGAGTTCCAATACGAGCTCTGCCCGACGGCGTTGACGACGCTGGCCACCCACGAGGGGCCCGTATCGGAAGAGTAGCCGGGGTGATCGGAGTTGGCGGAGTCGGGAATCACCCAGGACATCTGCGGCAGCTTTCCGCTGGTGAGGTCGCTGAAAATGTTGGTCTCGGGCCAGTTGACGTTGGTTCCCCACTCGTTGCCGTTGCGCACGCTCGCGATTACGTCGAAGGCGTTCCAGAGCGCGCTCGAGGTGCCGCTGCTGAATTTCGGGACGTAGTACTTCCAGGTGATGCCGGAAGCATCGAAGAGATCGGCGAGCGTGGTGTAGTTATACGAGCTGTACGGGAAGTGGTCGGTGCACGGGAACGGGCCCGCGGCTTTCTCGTATTTGAGGCTGGTAGTGATGAGGCTAGTTTTGGCTCCGGGCGGCGAGTCGCAGCCCCACGCCGAGTTAGACGTCGGATCGTCGATGAGGCTGACGTCGCTGCCGATCTCGGTTCCGCCGCGAATCAAATCTTGGTGGGCGGTGAAACTTCCGCTGCCTTGCGTCGAGAACATCGCGTTGGCGAGTCCGTATTGCGTGGCCATATCCCAGTACGGCTGAACGTCGCTCTGCTTCACGTATTGATAGGGCAGCGCTTTCTCGGGCTTTCCGGTGACTTGGAAGATGATTCGGTTGAACGCGTCCATCTTTCCGTTGTCGTAGGCGGTGAGATAGGAAACGTAGAGATGGTTGAGGTTCTTCTTATCTTCCAGCGGCACTTGAGCGAGCGCGATCGTTTTCTGCTTCCACTTGCCGCCTTTTTTGATGCGCTCGAGGCCGGTCGTCGTTCCGGTCGCGCCGGGGAACTGCGCGAAAAGATTGTTGAAGGTGCGGTTCTCTTGAATCAATAGAACGATGTGCTGAATCGGCGTACCCGACCGATGGCGCGATGGTCCCTTGCTGCTGGTGCTTCCGGGTCCGGGAAGCGAGCTGCTGCTTCCAGCACAAGCACTCAGCGCGAGACAGGCCGATAGGGCAAAAATGCAATGGGATACCGCTCGGGTTCTCATAGTGCTCCGCTCCCTTTCTCCGCGCCGTTGTTTGGCCGCGAGCGGGCGTCCTTTCCTCTATATAGCGTGGCGATAATAAAAGTTAACTTTAGTCGTAACTTTCGCGGACCGTTTCCAGCAGCGTCTGACCGAACTCGACGAGTTCGCCGTCGCCGTCGAGTACGTCCACGCCAAAACCGGGATAGAGGCTGACGAAACGTTCCTGTTTCCAGCGAGCGACCGACCAGCGGTCGCGGGCGCCCTTCTCGTACGGCCACGGCGGCATGCCGTCGCGGTCGGAGCGGATGTCGCGGCCGTCCGAGGTGCGGACGCGCACCTGGAATCCTTCGACGCGCGCGATCTTCATCTCCAGCGTTCCGATCTTCATTTATGCAGTTACCTCGCAGAACGTCGCTAGGTCGATATTTCCCCCGGAAACGACGGCGACGATCGGTCCTTTCGCATCTTCTTTCCCGAGTTTGCCGAGCGCGGCCGCCACGGCAAGCGCGCCGGCGCCTTCCGCGATTACGCGTGTCTTCTCGGCAAGCAGGCGCATCGCGCGGCTCGTTTCGTCGAGGGTTACGATGAGAGCGCCGTCGACGATCGGGCGCAGGCGTTCCCACATGCGCGGGAAGAGACTCTTCCCGCCGGCGCCATCGACGAACGAGGGCTTCCAGTGCGGAAACGTCGACGCTTTCCCTCGCTCGAGCGAAAACGCGAACGGCGCCGCGGTTTCCGGCTCGGCGCTGTAAATTCTGACGTTCGGCTTTCGCGCGCGCACGCCCGACGCGACGCCCGTCAGCAGTCCGCCGCCGCCGATCGGTGCGATCACCGTTTGCACTTGCGGTAAATCTTCCACGATTTCCAACCCGATCGTCGCGTTGCCGGCGATAAAATCGTCGTTATCGAAGGGATGCACGAAGGTGCCTTCGACGCCGGGAAAGGCACGGCGATCCATCGCTTCCCACCACGAATCGAACGGCACTTTCAGCACTTCCGCACCAAGTGCGCGCATTCGCTCGATCTTCGTTTCGGGGGCGGTTTCCGGTGCGACGACCCGGCACGGCACGCCGATCATCCGGGCGGCATACGCTAGACCTTGGCCGGCGTTTCCGGCGCTGGCCGTCCACACGCCGTACGCGCGCTGTTCCGGCAGCAGCATCGCCACCGCATTCAGCGCGCCGCGCAGCTTGAATGAGTTGATCGGCTGGAGGTTCTCGAGCTTCAGGTAGATTTCGCGGTCCGGCGCAACGCCTTCGAGCTTAAGCAGCGGCGTCCGCACAACGGTTCCGGCAATTCGTCGTCGCGCCGCTTCGATGGCGTCAATGCTTATCTGATTCACGGGAAATGGTCGGGCTGACTGGATTCGAACCAGCGATCTCTAGTCCCCCAGACTAGCGCGATAACCAAGCTTCGCTACAGCCCGTTTCTTTTCGTATTCTTCCTCGTGCGCGTTCGCATGCCGCCGACGGCGTCTTTGAGCGATTTGCCTGCGACAAAGGCCGGCACCTTGCGCGCCGCGATTTTGATTGTTTCGCCGGTTTTTGGATTGCGTCCCTCACGCGCTTGGCGCGCTCGAACGACGAAACTCCCAAAAGGATTGAGCGCGACCCGGTCGCCGTTCTGCAGCGCCGTCTTGATCTCGTTGAGAATCAGGTCTACAATCTCTCCGGCGCGGCGCCGCGACAACTCCGCTTCGGCGGCGACGGCATCAATCACATCGGCTTTCGTCACGTCGCATCTCCTCGTCCGACAACGGTGGGCGAGTTGAGTTCGCTCATTTCGTCAGGATTTCCGCCAAGGCGCGGAGCGCCAGCAGATACCCGCCCGCCCCGAAGCCGCTGATGACGCCGCGGCAAGCGGCCGCCGTCACGCTCGTCCGCCGAAACGCCTCGCGCGCCGCAACGTTCGAGAGATGGACCTCCACCACCGGAATGCCGATCGCCCTGATCGCATCAGCGATCGCGTACGAGTAGTGGGCGTACGCGCCGGGATTAATGACGACGCCCTCGCACGTCTTTCGCGCCGCATGCAACGCGTCGACGATTGCGCCTTCGGAGTTGTACTGCGCGCACGAAAGTTCGATGCCCATGCTCTTTGCGCCGCGAGCGACCGCCTCGTCCAATTGGGCGAGCGTCTGAGTTCCGTAGATTTCAGGCTCGCGCTCGCCTAGCAGATTGAGGTTCGGCCCATTGACGACCAGCACACGCATCGCGGCTGCCTTCTTGGAAGGAAAAGCACGCGCCTCCGCACCAGACGCGGATTCATGCCCGACAAGCTCATTGCCGCGACAGCTCCGCGAGCCGGAGTTGCGCTCGCCGCCGCGATTACGACCGATCTGGTCAGCGAGATTCGCAACCGGCACGACCTTTGGCCGACCGCGACGGCGGCGGTGGGGCGATTGGCTACGGGCGCGGCGCTCTTCGGCGCCGGCCTTAAAGGCAACGAACGCATCTCGCTGCAGATCGCCGGAAACGGCCCGCTGGCGACGCTGGCGGCCGATTCGTGGCTCCTCGACGAACGTACCGCCGCGGCCCGCGGGTATACCCGCCATCCGCGCGTCGACCTTCCGATCGACTCGCGCGGCAAATTCGACGTCGCCGGCGCCATTGGCGCGGGCTCGCTTAAAGTTACTCGTTCGAGTGACGAGGCAAAGCCCTACGTCGGCGTGGTGCCGCTGCGCTCGGGAGAGATCGCCGACGACATCGCCGTATACCTCGCGCAATCGGAACAGATTCCGTCGGTCGTCGCCCTGGGCGTTCTAGCCAACCCCAATGGCGTCGTCGCAGCCGGCGGCGTCATCGCGCGCGCCCTTCCCGGCGCCGACGAACGCAATCTGGCGGAACTGGAAAAACGAGCCGCCCAAATGCCTCCCGTAACGCAGCTGATCTCACATCATGCCGATGCCGAAGCGCTGCTTCGCGAGCTGGCCGGCGATTGGGAGCTGCGCGCGCATCAGGTCTTCGACCTTCGCTTCGCCTGTTTGTGCTCGCGCGCGCGAGTCGAAGCGGTGTTGTTAGCGCTTGGCGTTAAGGACCTGCTGCAGCTGGCGTCGGAACGCGAGCTTACCGAAGCGACGTGCGAGTACTGTAAGACGACGTACGCTTTTACCGCGGAGGAGCTGCGCGAGCTGGTCGCGCGATCGTAGAGCGATGCGCTAAACGCGCACCCGGACGAACCGGCGCGATCCCACCGACAGCACGGCCGCGTCACCGGCCGGCCATTGCTGATTGGCCTCGCGCACGACCTCGCCGTCGATCTTGACGGCCTTTCCGGAGATCAGGCGTTCCGCGGCGCGGCGGCTCTCCGCGAATCCGGCCTTGACGAGCAGCTCGGTGACCCGCGTGCACTCGCCCAAGTCGATTTCCGGGATATCGTCGGTCGGAATCTCCTTACGCTGAACGGTACGCTCGAAAAAGTCGCGCGCGGTTGCTGCGGCGTCGACTCCGTGGTAGCGGGCGACGACGTCGGCCGCAAGCCGCTTCTTCTCCTCCATCGGATTGGCCGAGCCTGACGCGAGCGCCGCGGCCAGTGCGTCGGATTCAGGTCGCGATCGAAATGCCGCCAATCGCGCGTACGTGCCGATCAACTCGTCGGGTATGCTCATCAATTTTCCGAACTGCATGGCCGCCGGCTCATCGATGCCCACGTAGTTGTCGAGCGACTTGCTCATCTTTTTGTGTCCGTCGAGTCCGACGAGCAGCGGCACGGTCGCGCAGATCTGCGGATATTGTCCGAGTTCGCGCTGGTAGTGCCGCCCGAGGAGGAGATTGAAGAGCTGGTCGGTGCCGCCCAGCTCGACGTCGGCCTCGATCGCCACCGAATCGTACGCCTGCGCGACGGGGTAGAGAAACTCGTGCAGCGAGATCGGCGCGCCCCGTCCGTAGCGCTCGCTGAAATCGTTGCGTTCGAGCATCTGCGCGACCGTCGTCTTGGCCAGCAGCTTGACCAGGTCGGCCAGGTTCAGCTTGTCGAGCCACTCCGAGTTGTAGCGCACCTCGATGCGCTCCAAGTCGAGCACCTTGCCGGCCTGCACGCGGTACGTCTCCATGTTTGATTCGATCTCTTCCGGCGTCAGCTGCGGACGCGTCACGTTGCGTCCGCTCGGATCGCCGATACGAGCGGTAAAATCGCCGATGATCAGCGTCACGCGATGTCCGGCTTCGGCGAATCGCTGCAAGCGATAGAGTACGACCATGTGCCCGAGGTGCAGGTCGGGACTCGTCGGATCGATTCCCAGCTTGACGCGCAGCGGACGGCCCAAGCGCAGCCGTTCCGCAAAGTCGGCCGGCGTCTCGACGTGCTCGAATCCGTCGAGCAGCTCCTCGGGCGTTATCACGCTCACGCGCGCAGCTCGATCATGGTGACTCCGGTCGAACCTTCTTCCTCGTTGCCGTATCGCAGGCTCTTGACCGCTGGATGCGCGCGCAAGTATTCCTGAAGACCGCGTCCCAGCATTCCCGTCCCTTTTCCGTGAATCAAGCGCAGCTCGGAGCTGCCGGCGAGCATCGCATCGTCAATCCATCGTTCGACCAGCGGCTCCGCCTCGGCGTAGCGCTTACCGCGGACGTCCAGCGCGACCGTCGCGCGCTCTGCCGCACTCAAACGCGTCTCGGGGCTCGCGCCGCGTCGCGAACGCGTAACCGAAGCCCCTTCGCTTCGCACGTCGGTCTTCTCCACGGCGAGCTTCATTGAACCGATGGAGACGAGCAACCTTTCACCCCAATCCTCGGAGACCGTCGCACTCTGATTTAACGAGATAACACGTACGGGGTCGCCCGGTGCGTAGGTTCGGTTCTCCGGCTCCTGGCTGCCGGTACCGGGCCGAATTCCTAAATCGCGGCGAATGGCTTCGACTGTTTCGGCAAGTCGCGCCGTCTGCGCGTGGCTGACGCGCACTTTTCGGCGCTGGCCTGCGTCGGCCGCCGCCTCGTCGGCACGCCGCTGCAGGTCGCGCACGAAATCGCGCAAGCCTTGCTGCAGCCGCTCCTCGGCACGCGCCCCAAAGCGCCGGCGTTCCTCATCGAGATCGCTGCGCTCGCGCCGCAGCCGGTCGAGCTCGCGCGACGTGTCGCGCCGTTCATCTTGTAAGTGCGCGCGCTCTTCGCGCAGCTCGCCGCTGCGCAACGAGAGCTCGGCCAAGGCGCTCTCGTAGTCGCGTTCACGACTCTCCAGCAGCGCCGCCGCCCGCTCCACGATAGCGGGATCGATACCCAGCCGCGTCGCGAGTGGAAAGGCCAGCGATTGTCCCGGCGTTCCGACGTCCAGCTCGAACGTCGGCGCAAAGGTCGAAGGGTCGAAGCGGACGCTGGCGTTCGCGACTCCCGGCGTGGCGTGGGCGAAGAGCTTGAGCTCGACCGAGTGCGTCGAAACGACGGCCCGCGCGCCGCAGGCCAGCAGCCGTTCCAGCATCGCGATGGCAAGCGCCGCACCGGCGGTGGGCTCCGTTCCGCCGCCGATCTCGTCAACGATGGCCAGCGTGCGCGCGTTGGCGTCGTCGAGCATCTCGCGCATCCGCTGCAGGTGTGCAGAAAACGTTGAGGCGTTCGCCGTAACCGATTGCTCGTCGCCGATGTCGGCGACGATTCGCTCGAAGCGACCGATGCGCGTGCCGATGGCGGCGGGCAGCTGCATGCCGCAGTAGGTCATCACCACGAAGAGTCCCGCCATCTTTAGCGCGACGGTTTTCCCGCCCATGTTGGGGCCGCTTATCACGAGCAATCGCATCGTCTCGTCGACCGAAAGCGACTGCGGAACGGCACGATCCTCGAGCAGCGGATGGCGCCCGCGCTCGATGCGCATCTCCGGCTCGTCGCTGAGTTCGGGTGCGACCGCGTCGCTGCGGCGCGCCAGTTCGGCTTTTGCGGTCAGTAAGTCGAGTACGGCGAGCATCTCCACGTTGGCCTCGATCGGGCCGGCGTGCCGCCCAACCGCTTTTGAAAGCTCGTCCAGGATGCGTTGAATCTCGCGCTCTTCTTCGATTTGCAGCGTCCGGACGCGATTGTTGGCCTCGAGCGCCGCCAGCGGCTCGATGAAGAGCGTCTGGCCGCTCGAGCTGGTATCGTGCACGATGCCGGGAAGCGCGCCGCTAAACTCCGCCTTGATCGCAACGACGAACCGCTCGTTACGCATGGTGACGATGCGGTCTTGAACGGCCTTGGAATACTTCGCCGAGTTCAAAATCGAGGTCACTCGCTCGCGCGCGTCGGCTTGCGCTTGCGAGAGGCCACGGCGAATGCGCCCCAGCGCCGGCGATGCTCGCTCGAGCACGGTGCCGCGTTCGTCGATCGCATCTACGATGGCGCGGGTCACCTCGCGCAAGGGTGTGTAACTCGCCACCACGTCGCCGAGATCGGCGTGCTCGTGCGCCGCGCGATACGCCGCCGCCGCCGCCGACAGAGCGTCCCCGATTGCCCGTAAATCGACGGCGCCCAACGTTCGACCGAGCGCGGCTGCCTCGGTCAACGGCGCCGTTTCGATTGCCCGCATGATCTGCAGATCGGCTCCGGCCAGGAGCGATCGCACCGCTTCGGTGCGGCGCTGCTCGCGGCGCACCATTTCGTAATCGGCGTAGGGCTCGAGCGCCTGCGCGCGGGCGTGGCCGCGCTGCGTGTGCGTCGCGCCGACGACGCGGTCGCGAACGCCGGCAAAATCGAGCGCCTCGAGTGTTCGCGAATCTGCAAGCGTCATCGCAAAGGAGGGATTAAACGGAGAGCTTCTTCCGTACCAGTTCGTTGACCAGCGCCGGATCGGCTTTGCCGCGCGACGCCTTCATTACCTGACCGACGAGAAATCCGGCAACGTTCGTCTTGCCGGCTCGGAAATCGGCAACGACTGCCGGGTTGGCCGTCAACACGCCGTCGACCAGCGCTTCGATGGCCGCCGGGTCGCTGGTCTGCGCGAGGCCTTCGCGGTCGACGACGGCAACCGGTGAGCCCGCGCCGTCCCACATGCGAACGAGCAGCTCTTTGGCGATCTTGGAGTTGATTTTCTTGGACTCGACCAGCGCGATCAGCTCGGCCAAATGTTCCGGTGAGACCTTCGATTCTGCGACCGCGACCTCGTGCTCGTTGGCCAGGCGCGAAAGCTCTCCAAGGACGAAATTGCTGGACTGCTGCGCGTTGCCGCTGATGGCGACGACGCGATCGAAATAACCGCTCAGCGAAACGTTGTCGACCAACTGCGTCGCCTGGCGCGGACCGAGGCCAAACTCGCGCGCGTACCGTTCAAAACGTTGCCACGGAAGTTCGGGAAGCTGCAAGCGCAGCCGCTCAACGTCGGCTGCGGCGATCTCGAGCGGTACGAGGTCGGGGTCGGGGAAATAGCGGTAGTCGTGCGCCTCTTCCTTGCTGCGCATCGGATGGGTCACGCCGTGCACTTCGTCCCAGCCGCGCGTCTCCTGCACGATTCGCTCGCCGGCGCGCAGAGCGGCAATCTGGCGCTCGATCTCGCTCTCGATGGCGCGCTCGACCGAACGGAACGAGTTCATGTTTTTGATCTCGGTCTTGGTGCCGAGCTCCGTCGAACCGGCGGGGCGGATCGAAACGTTGGCGTCGCAGCGCAGCGAGCCTTCTTCCATCTTCACGTCGGAGACGCCCAGAACGAGCAGCGTTCGGCGCAACGATTCTAGATACGCGACCGCGTCGGCGGCACTATGCAGCTCGGGTTCCGAAACGCACTCCATCAACGGCACGCCCGCGCGGTTGAAGTCGAGCAGCGAATAGGCGCTGCCGGCAATCCGTCCGTCGCCCGATCCCGCGTGCGTCGACTTGCCGGTATCTTCTTCGAGATGGATCCGGGTAAGGCGGCACTCTCGCATGGTGCCGTCATCGAGCCAATACTTGACCGAGCCGCCCATGGTCAGCGGCATGTCGTACTGCGAAATCTGGTAATCCTTGGGCATGTCGGGATAGAAATAGTTCTTACGGTCGAACTTCGAGAACGACGGAATCTCGGCGCCGAAGGCGAGCCCCGCGGCGACGGTATGCTCGAGCGCTTTTACGTTGGGCACCGGCAGCGCGCCCGGCATCCCCAGACAGACGGGGCAGACTTTGGTGTTCGGCTCGCCGCCGAACTCGTTGGCACAGCCGCAGAACATCTTCGTCTTAGTTTTGAGCTCGACGTGGCACTCGATGCCGACCACCGCTTCGTACTCGACGCTCATGCGCGCACCGCGTCGACCGCCGGACGATGCGCCGCGGCGTGTCCGGTTGCCGTTTCGTAGGCATGCGCCACGTCGAGCAGCAGCCGTTCGGCAAAGAGCGGCGTCGTAAGCTGCAGCCCTAGCGGCATCGGCAGGCTCCCGCCTTCGGGTGTCGCCCAGCCGCACGGAACCGAGAGCGCGGGCAGACCGGCCAGCGCCATCGGAATCGTGTAATAATCCATCAAATACATGCTGTACGGATCGCTCTTGGCGTTGAAGACGAACGCCGGACAACTGGCTGCCGGACACGCGATCGCGTCGCACTGCGCGAAGGCGCGCTCGAAGTCGCGCGCGATCAGCGTTCGCGCTTTCTGCGCGCGCACGTAGTAGGCGTCGTAGTAGCCGCTCGAGAGCGCGTGCGTACCGATCAGAATGCGGCGCTTGACCTCGGGGCCGAAGCCGGCCGCGCGCGTGTTGTCGTACATGGCGCGCACGTCGTTGCCGTCGACACGCAAACCATAACGCACGCCGTCGAAGCGCGCCAGATTGGACGAGCACTCCGCCGGCGCAACCAAATAATAAGTCGGAACGCCATAGTCGGCCGTCGGCAGCGAAACCTCGACCAGCTCGGCACCGAGACGCTCCAGATCGGCGTAAGCTTTTCGGTAGATCGCATCGAGATCGGCGCCCAGCGTCTTGGTATCGAACTCGCGCACGATACCGACGCGCAAGCCGCGCAAATCTTCGCGCCATCCGCCGGCGGTCGGCTCGAGCGGACGGTCGATCGAAGTTGAATCCATCGGATCGTACCCGCCCATCGCGTCGTAGGCGAGTGCAGCATCTTCCACGGTGCGCGTGAGCGGACCAATTTGATCGAGGCTCGAGGCGAAAGCGATGAGACCGTAGCGCGAAACGCGGCCGTAGGTTGGTTTGAATCCGACGAGGTTGCAGAACGCGCCGGGTTCGCGAATGGAACCGCCGGTATCGCTGCCCAAACCAATGGCCGCTTCGTAAGCCGCTACCGCGGCGGCGGATCCCCCGCTCGAGCCGCCGGGAACGCGCGAGAGATCGTAGGGATTGCGCGTAACGCCGAGCGCGGAGTTCTCGCACGAACTGCCCATCGCGAACTCGTCGCAGTTTGCCTTGCCGATTGGGATTCCGCCGGCTTCGAGAATTCGCGCGACGGCGGTCGCGGTATACGGCGCGATCCAGTTTTCGAGAATCTTGCTGCCGCACGTTGTGCGCGTGCCTTCCAGGCACATGTTGTCTTTGACCGCGACCGGCACGCCCGCCAGCGGAAGGCGTTCGCCCGCGCGAATCCGCTCGTCGACGCGCCGCGCCTGGGCGCGAGCGAGGTCGTCGAGCATGGTGAGATACGCGCCAACCTGTCCCTCGACCGCACGCACGCGCGCCAGCGTCGCTTCGGCGATTTCGAGCGCGCCGGCTTGTTTCGCATTGACCTGCGCGGCGATGTCGGCGGCGCTGCGTTCGATGAGTTCGGACATCTTATTCTTCGGCGATGATCCGCGGCACGCGGAAGAATCCGCCTTGGCGCTGGGGCGCGGCGGAGAGTACGGTCTCGCGATCGAGACACGGACGCAACTCGTCGTCGCGCGTCACGTTGCGCGACTCGACGACCTGAGCCGTCGCCGGAACGCTGGCGATATCCAGATCGGAGAGCGCGTTGACGTGGCCGAGCAAATCTCCGAGCTGCTTTCCGAACCGCTCGATCTCGTCGTCGGTCAAAGCTAGGCGCGCCAATTTCGCAACGTAGCGGATGTCGATTGCGTCATTCGCCAAGGCAATGCTCGAATCTGACCAGCGTCTCCACGTGGCCGGTCTGCGGAAACATATCGAATGGCTGCACGATGGTAGGGCGATATCCGTTGGCCACGAGGTACTTCGAATCCCGTGCCAGCGTAGCCGGGTCGCACGAAAGGTACCACAAAAGTGGGACCCGAGCGCGCGCGATCGCACCGAGCGTCACCTCGTCGGCGCCCTTTCGCGGCGGGTCGAGAAAGACGGCGCCCGCATCGTGCAGCGCGGTGCGCAGTCCCGGTGCGTCGACCAGCCGTTCCACGCGACCGGCTTCGAAGCGAACGTGACCGAGAAGACCGTTGCGCCTCGCGTTGGCCTTGGCCTCGGCAACGGCCTGCGGATTCTCCTCGACGCCATAGACGCTCCACCCGTGCTTGGCAAAATAGAGCGAGAACGTCCCGATGCCGCAATAGAGATCCACTACGCGACTTGCCGGAGTTAACGAGGGCTCGAGAAACGCGAAGATCCGCCCGACCATTTCGACGTTGACCTGAAAGAACGAGGCAGCCGAAACGCGATAGCGCACGCCGCCAACCATCTCTTCGATTTCTGCCTCGCCGGCCAGCAGTTTGTGGCGCCGTCCGAGAACCACGTTCTCGGAAGCGAGGTCGAACGAGTTGCTGACGCCGGCGAGCCGCGGGACCTCGCGCATCAGCTTGGGCGCAGCGGCCAGCGTATGCTGCGAAGGTTTTACCGTCGTAACGGTCATCACCAGATCGCCGCTTGCCGAGGCGCTGCGCGCTACAATGTGACGCGCGTCGTCGAGCACCGGGCCAAACGTTGGGTCGTCACGTGAGGCGGCGAGATGCGCAAGCGCCGTGTCCAGCGGCGGCGTCACGATGGGGCACGTATCGATCGCAACCACGTCGTGCGAACGCTGGCGATAAAAACCTAGCGCCGGCGGCTTCGTCCGATGGTTTACCACCAGCGACATTTTGTTGCGGTAGGCGCGAGGCTCGCTCATGCCGATCGTCTCGTCGACATCAATGCCGGTCAAACCGCCGATGCGCTCGAGCGCGTTACGTACCACGTCGCGCTTCCAGCGCAACTGTGCGGCATAGGCAAGATGCTGCACCTGGCAGCCGCCGCAAATACCGAATACCCGACAGAACGGCTGCGCGCGCGCCGGCGATTCCGAGAGGATCTGCAGTAGTTGAGCCACGGCGTACTTCTGTTTGACGTCGGAGACGCGTACGCGGGCTCGCTCTTGCGGCAGCGGCCCAAAGCAAAAGACCGCCATGCCGCCGGCGCGGCCGACACCTTGGCCGTTAGCGAGAAGGTCGGTAAACTCGAGCTCGATCTCCGCGCCGCGTTGCAGGGGCGCCGATCGGTTAGGCGCTGTGTCTCTGCTCGTCAAGCGCCTTTAGAAGAGAGTTCGCTTCGTCGATCAGCTCTTGAATGCGGTTCGTCGTCGGATCCTCGCGACGATCGTGTGAGACAATGCGAATTGCGGCGACCCCGAGTACCGTTCCCAAGGCGGCGAGACCGACACCGAAGCCGATCCAGAAGAGCACGCGCCCGAGCCGATGCTCGTCGCGGCTCTCCGTCCGATCCGGTTCGGGTGATGCGTTCGGCGACTGCATAGCCGAACGATTCGCGACGGGGGGATGCCGGGCCCTGGTCAACCCTTCGAGTCTAGGTGGCGCAGCGAGTCGAGCTCGACGATTCGCGCGCCGTCCGGCTCGAACGCGATCCGCGTAATCCCGCCCGGCGTGAAGCGCAGGCTCAGGTTGTCGCTAGGGGTTCCGGTCTGCTCGCGACCCAACAGCGAGAGCACGGCGTGCAGGGGACCGGCGTGCGTGACGACCGCTATTTGCCCTCCGCTATGGCGGTCGCAGACTTCGTTAACGAATGATTCGACACGCGCGCGAACCTGTTCGAACGATTCGCCGCCCTGCGGGGCGTAAAGCTTTGCCGCAGTCGAACCGCGTCCGGCAAGATGCGGATTGGCCGCAACAATCTCATCCCACGTCAGGCCTTCCCACGCGCCGAAATCAAACTCGCGCAATCGCGCATCCGCCACGACGGCGATGGCATGCAGCTCGGCGATCGCGCGCGCCGTCTCCATTGCACGCGCGAGATCGCTGGAGTAGAGCGCATCGATCCTTTCCTCACGCAGCGCCTCGGCGATCGCCGCGGCGTGCGCCCGACCGCGCTCGGAGAGCGATAGGTCCGTGCGCCCCTGAAAGCGGCGCGTCGCATTCCATTCGGTCGGACCGTGCCGGATCAGCGTCAGCAACACGGCCGGCAGGTTCGATTCGGCCCGCGCGCAATCCAGCGAAGTCCGTCGATCCGAGGTTGGTCCATTGGGGAGAGGTGGTCGAGCGGTTGAAGGCACTCGCTTGGAAAGCGAGCAGAGGTGTTGAGCCTCTCGAGGGTTCGAATCCCTCCCTCTCCGCCAGCGCCCGTACTTAGGCGCCGGCGACCCGATCGAGATGCGCTAGCCAAAAGTCGAAGCTCGCGCGAGCCTGCGCCTCGAGCATCGCATCCCCGGGAACGACCTCGCGCCCGATTTGACGCGCGAGCGTCGCGCGGGGCCCGTAGTTGGCGTCGATAACCAGATCGGCGCGCCGCAGCGCATTGACCAGCGCTTCGGGCAGCGGCACGTCGGGCGGGAGCGTGCTGAGCACGATCTCCGGCGGATTATCCTCGGGCCACGGTCGGGCTTCAAAGCGGCGGCAGGCGTCGTGCACGCGCTCCTCGTTGCGTCCCCAGATAAACGTATATGTGTCGTTGTCGTGCAACTCGGCGAGAATCGCTCGCGCCGTCGCACCGTAGCCTAAGATGCCGACGCGTTTGAGGGCAACGGGTTCGTCGAGCAAACTTTCGATCGCGCTGCGCGCACCGATCCCATCGGTCGTGGTTCCGATCGTGGTCGGACCAAAGAATAGCGTGTTGACGGCTTCGGCCCGGCGGCTTTCATCGGTAAGAACGCCGCACGAGGAGAGCACTTCTTCTTTCAGCGGATAGGTGATGTTGCAGCCGGTGTAGCCCTCGGCGCGCAGGCGCGCGATTGCTGCGGCTCCGTCGCCGCGCGCGACTCTAATCGCGCTGTAGCTTCCGTCAATGTCGGTCTCTTCGAGAAAGTCGGCTTGCAGGCGCGGACTCGCGCTGTGCGCGACCGGGTCGCCGATGAGCGCCAGCTTCATCATCGGCGATTGGGCAACATCAGACGCTCGAAGAAGCGAAAGACGCGCGTGACCGCAAAATCTTTGACCTCGATCGGCTCGGTGAGGATCGTGTAGAGCCCGCAGAGCTTGCCGCCGAGGACGTCGGTGAAGAGCTGATCGCCGACGACGGCGATTTCGTGCCGGCGCAGCTGCAGGAGCCGTTTGGCGCGCAAAAAGCCGAAGGGCAGCGGCTTGAGCGCGTTCGGGATGCAGGTCACGTTCAGCTGACGGGCTAGCGCGTTGACCCGCTCGGAGAAGTTGTTCGAGAGCATCACGATGCGAAAGCCGCGCTCGTGGGCGCGGGCCACCCAGTCGAGGTGCTCGCGCTCGAGCTCGGTCGCGCGAAAGCCGAGCAGCGTGTTATCGAGGTCGATGATCAGACCGCGAATGCCGGCCGATTCGAGCTCTTCGTGGGATACCTCGTGAAGCCGAGGAGCGAACCGGTCGGGGCCGAGCATCTGCCCTGGCTTGCACCGCTTATCCCCGGTATCCTCGGGACTTTCCACATGGCCCTCACGCCAAGGCGGGTTCTCCACCGCCATCCACCGCCAAGTCACCGGCCGGCACACAAGGATTTGGAGAGCAACCCCAATATCTTGTGGTTACGTCCCGGATGTGACACAATAGGTTACCAGTCCGCACGCTTGAAGCCATTGGCTTCGAACGCGTGTTCGATACAGCGGAGGAGCCCCGTATGAAGTTTTCGCGCACGTATTCGGTCTCCGGAGACCCTTACGCCGGCGTGGCTTTCGAGCCGCGCACTTCCCGGATCGTTAATCCCGACGGTTCGGTGATCTTCGAAGCCCAGGACGTCATGGTTCCCGCCGACTGGAGCCAGGTTGCGGTCGATGTTCTGGCCCAGAAGTACTGCCGCAAGGCGGGCGTGCCCACCGCGACGGTGCGGGTTGACGAGGCCGACGTGCCGGCCTGGCTGCAGCGCTCCATCGCCGACGATTCGGTGCTCGAGGCGCTCACTCGCGACGAGCAGTTCGGCCCGGAGCGTGACGCCCGGCAGGTCTTCAACCGGATGGCCGGCTGCTGGACGTATTGGGGCTGGAAGTACGGCTACTTCGACTCCGAAAACGACGCGCGAATTTATTTCGACGAAATGTGCGCGATGCTGGCGCGCCAGATCGGCGCTCCCAACTCACCGCAGTTCTTCAATACCGGCCTGCACTGGGCGTACGGCATTTCGGGACCGGCGCAAGGCCATTATTTTGTCGAAACGGCTGACGGTCTGGCCAAGCGATCGCCGGACACCTACTCTCGACCGCAAGTCAGCGCGTGCTACATCCTTGGAATTGATGACGATCTCGTAAACGAAGGCGGTATTTTCGACGGCGTGATGCGCGAAGCGCGCATCTTTAAGGGCGGCTCGGGAAGCGGGGCCAACTTCTCCAAGCTTCGCGCGGCGGGTGAAAAACTCACCGGCGGCGGCACTTCGAGCGGGCTCATGTCGTTCCTCAGAGTCTTCGATCGCGCCGCTGGTGCGATCAAGTCGGGCGGCACGACGCGCCGCGCCGCCAAGATGGTGGTGCTCAACGCCGATCATCCCGACATCGAAGAGTTCGTTAACTGGAAGGTGCGCGAAGAGCGCAAGGTTGCCGACCTCGTCGTTGGTTCGCGGATTTTCGAGAAGCATCTCAATGCAATTATTTCGGCGGCACACGACACGCGCGTGCCGGATCACGCGCGACTCGACCCCTCTCTTAACGCTTCGCTGCGCGAAGCCATCCGCGAAGCAATTGCCGTAGGCATTCCGTCCGGTGCCGCGCAGAACGCGCTCGATTATGCGCGCCAGGGCTACACGCGGCTAGAGGTCGAGCAATACGATACAGCCTGGGATTCGGAGGCCTACGTTACCGTTTCGGGTCAGAACTCCAACAACTCGGTGCGTCTCGGCAACGCCTTCTTCGACGCGCTCGATCGAGACGAGGATTGGCGACTGACGGCACGCACCACCGGCGATGTCCTCAAGGTAATCAAGGCCCGCGACCTTTGGGAGCAAATCGGGCTGGCCGCCTGGCAGTGCGCCGATCCAGGATTGCAGTTCGACGACACGATTCAAGAGTGGCATACGTGTTCGAATGATGAACGGATTAATGCAACTAATCCGTGCGTCACCGGCGATACGCTCGTTGCCACGGCCGATGGACCGGCGCGCATCGCCGATCTCGTCGATAAGGCCGCCTTCATTATCGGCGCGGATGGTAAGCCGCACTTTGTCTCGAGCATTTTCCCGACTGGAACCAAGCCGGTCTATCGCCTGCGTACAAAATCCGGCTACGAGCTCAAGCTGACCGCCGATCACAAGGTCTGGACCGAGAATCGCGGCGACGTTGCCGCTACCGACCTTCGTTCAGGTGATCGCGTTGCGCTGGCTGGATCGGGTTTTGGTTCCGTCTCGCTCGACGAGCGCATTGCGCTGGGCATCGGTGCGGCTGTTGGCGACGGGTGCGTTGCGGCGACAAGCAATGGGACCGGACGCGGGCTGACTATCACCATGCACGATGATGAAGCCGTTATTCTCGAGGATATTGCTTCGGGCATCAACGATGTGAAGGCGACATTTGCCGACGATGGCCGCAGCCGCCGCCCCACGACAGTCACGATGCCGGCCTTGGGTACGGGCTCGCGAATCTCAACCGGAAATCACCGTATCGTCGAGCTCTTCTCACGCTATGCTGTCCTCGACCGAGGAAGCGAGAAAAAGGCGCTGACCGATGCCGTTTACACGCTCGATCGCGAGGCGTCGGCCACCCTGCTTCGCGGCATTTTTACTGCGGATGGCACTGTTGCAAACTACGGAGCAAAATCGCAATACGTCTCGCTCGATTCTTGCTCGATCGAGTTATTGCAGCAAGTTCAGCATCTTCTTCTTTCGTTCGGCATCAAATCTAAGCTGTACGCCAATCGACGAAGTGAACTGTCAAGCAACTGTCCCGACGGCAAGGGCGGCTTCGCCGAATATAAGGTCGTACAAATGCATTCGCTCCGCATCTCGCGCTCGTCGCGCCTTGCATTCGAGCGCGAGATCGGCTTCCACCACGCCTCGCATAAAGCTGCGGCGCTGCAGCGCCTCAACGCGACTGTGGCCTGCTATGCCGACGGATTCACTGACGAGTTTGCCTCGCTGGAGGCGCTTGGCGATGCCGCCGTGTTTGATCTCACCGAATCCGATACGCATCACTTTGTTGCCAATGGAGTGCGAGTGCACAATTGTTCAGAATATGTTTTTATTGACGACACTGCATGTAATCTCGCCAGCATTAATCTAGTAAAATTGCTTAATGCCGACGGCAATTTTGACGCACAAGCGCTTCGCGGAGGCGGCGCGCATTTGGACCGCGACGCTGGAGATCTCGGTCACGATGGGCCAGATGCCGTCGAAGAAGATCGCCGAGAAGAACCACGGGTATCGCACGCTGGGCCTGGGCTATGCCAATCTCGGCACGCTGCTGATGCGCATGGGCCTCCCCTACGATTCCGAGGAAGGCTTCGGGTGGTGCGCGGCAATCAACGCCCTTCTCACGGGCATGGCGTACCGCACATCTGCCGAGATGGCGCAGCAACTCGGATCGTTCGCCCGATTTGAGGCTAACCGCGACTCGATGCTGCGCGTCATTCGTAACCATCGCCGCGCAGCATATGCCGCCGCCGCGGACGAGTACGAAGGACTCACGGTGACGCCGGTCACTCACGCTCCGACACTCTTCACTCAAGAAACGTGGGCGCTAGCGCGAAAGATGTGGGACGACGCGCTTTCCATCGGCGAGGTTGCCGGCTACCGCAACGCGCAGGTCACCGTCACCGCACCTACGGGTACTATCGGGCTCGTGATGGACTGCGACACCACTGGTATCGAGCCCGATTTCGCACTTGTGAAGTTCAAGAAGCTAGCCGGCGGCGGCTACTTCAAGATCGTCAATCAATCGGTCGATGCCGCGCTTCATAAGCTGGGCTACTCGCAAGAGCAAATCGACGCCATCGAAACCTATGCTAAAGGCACGGGCACGCTCGACGAGGCGCCGCACATTAATCGCGCAACGCTCCGAGCCAAGGGTTTCGACGACGATGCCATTGCACGCGTAGAAACGGCTCTGCCCAGCGCGTTCGAACTGCCGTTCGTCTTCAACAAGTTCGTGCTGGGCGAGGAGTTCTGCAAACAGAGGCTCGGCCTAACCGATGAACAGCTCAACGACTGGAGCTTCTCGCTCCTCCGTGACGGGCTCGGATTCAGCACGCGGCAGATCGAGGAAGCTTCGGCTCACATCTGTGGTCGGATGACCGTCGAGGGCGCGCCCTACCTCATAGAAGAGCACCTCGCCGTCTTTGACTGCGCGACGCCGTGCGGCAAGTACGGCACGCGGTACATTCGTCCGCTGGCGCACGTCGATATGATGGCGGCAGCGCAGCCATGGGTCAGTGGCGCAATCTCAAAAACGATTAACTTTCCGCAGACGGCCACGATCGAGGAAGTCAAAGAAGCCTACCGCTATTCTTGGGAGCGCATGATCAAGGCCGTGGCGCTATATCGCGACGGGTCGAAGCTCTCGCAGCCACTTGCGGCTTCGTATGATTTCGGCGGCGATTCGGGCGAGCAAGAGGCGACCGGCGCGCCGCAGCAGCCCTTTGCGCAGCCGCTGCAGATCGCCGAGAAGATCGTCTACCGCTACATCGCCAAGCGGCGCCCGATGCCGCAACGGCGCAGCGGCTACACGCAAAAGGCCACTATCTCCGGTCACAAAGTCTATTTGCGAACGGGCGAGTACGAAGGCGGACAGCTGGGCGAGATCTTCATCGACATGCACAAGGAAGGCGCGGCTTTCCGCTCGTTGATGAACAACTTCGCGATCGCGATCTCTCTGGGATTGCAGCACGGCGTGCCGCTCGAGGAGTTTGTGGAGGCCTTCACGTTTACGCGCTTCGAGCCCAACGGTCCAGTCACCGGACACGACCACATCAAGATGGCGACGTCAATCCTCGACTACATCTTCCGCGAGCTGGCCGTGAGCTACCTCGGGCGCTACGATCTGGCGCACGTGCAGCCGTCAATGCAGATGGACGCGATGGGACCCGAAGCTCAGGAAGAGTACATCGCCGAGGAAGAGGGCGGCATCAACGTGCGACCGGCCGGCATCGTCGAGCGGCTCCATCCGGTCAGCACGCATCTCCATCCCGGGCACGAGAGCGCACCGCAGGCATCCGCCGCGCCGGTCGCGCCGCCGCCGGAAGTAACGTTCTCGGTTCGCGGCAGCGTGGGTACGTCGGTTGCCGTGCTGGCGCGAACCGAAGCCATCAACGCGTCGAAGGCAAAGGGTTATACGGGCAACGCCTGCTCCGAGTGCGGTCAACTAACGATGGTGCGCAACGGCGCCTGTGAGAAATGCGACTCCTGCGGAGCAACATCAGGCTGTAGCTGAGGCCTGAGTTGCCAGCGGTTCAGGACTGATCCTGACGCGCCGAACGTCCTGCCCCTGCGAGTCAATCGGCAGCACCGGATATCGCGACCGTCGCATCGCTGACCGGGAGCCTCGAAACTACAATGTCGAGCGCGAGGGTTCCGTCCGCGGATCGATCGAGCAGCTGGCCGGAAAGCCGTATGGGTTCATCGAGCAATACTCCCGAATGCGAATACTCGTAAAGCCTGTTGCCGTCCGCGACCCAAACGTTACCGGCGCGGTCGGCGCACATTCCCTCCGGCTGGTCAAAGCCGGTGATCGTTCCCTCGAGCTCAGTTTCGGCAGCGGAAAATATCCAGCGCACCAGCGACAATATCGGAAACGAACAAAAGTTGCCGCTCCTTGCGAGCATCGGGAGAGATCCACGTCAACGATGACGCTCGCCCGTCGTGCGAGAGCTTCGCGACGCTATGTAGAGTCGGAGCGCCGGCTAAGCCCGAGGGCTGAAGGTTGCCGCATCGATCGTCTGACTCCCGCAGCCTGCTAATACGGCCGCCACGATTAACCCGCAAATCGCTCGCCTCACGCCCAACCTCCGATGCTCTCCCATTGGACGCGGGAGATGACTCCGCGGCCCTCTATCGAACGCCCACCTTTGTGAGCGATCGCTACGTCTGGCTCGCGCTCTTTCTTCTAGGGTGCTACCACGGCATCAACCCCGGCATGGGCTGGCTTTTCGCCGTCGCGCTCGGCCTTCAGGAAAAATCGGCGGCCGCGGTCGCACGCGCCGTCGTTCCGATTACGCTTGGGCACCTCGCCTCCGTCGCGATCGTCGTCGCCTGGCGCTGTCGGCGGAAGTGATCCTTCCACACGCCGTCGTGCATCGCGCCGCGGCCGGCATTCTGCTCGCCTTCGGCGGCTACAAGCTCGTGCGGCTGCGCCATCCCCGCTGGGTTGGGATGCGCGTCGGATTCTGGGGGCTCACGCTGTGGGGATTCTTAATGGCGTCGGCTCACGGCGCAGGTTTGATGCTGCTGCCGTTCGTAACCGCCTCCGCGCACAGCGCAACGCCTCCAATGGCGATGCCGATGCCGCAAATCGCAACCGGGCCGTCGCCGCTCACCGGCGTGCTGATGATCGCCGTACACACGCTCGGCTACGTGCGTAACGATGCTGACCGTCGCACTGGTCGTTTACACAAAGTTGGGCGTCGGCTTCTTGCGCCACGCGTGGATCAACGTCGACGTCGTTTGGGCCGCGGCGCTCATCGTCGCCGGCCTCATCGCGCTATTCACCTGAGCGCAGGATTCGAGGCATGGAGCGCTAACTTGCGTCGTCCCCCCACACATTGATTGCGTCCGGCAGCACCGGAGAAAGCGCGTTCAAATGCTTCTGAAACCCGATCCGACTTTCTATGCGTCGGCCAAGGACGCGATGAAGGCTCCGGCCGAAACGCTCGCTTACGTTGCCCTCTTAAGCGCGTCGGGAAACGGCAAGCCCGATGCCCTGGCGGTAATCGACACCGACCCGAGCTCCAAGAGCTACGGCTCGCCGATCGGACGTGTCGATCTGCCCAACACCGGCGACGAGCTTCACCATTTTGGATGGAACGCGTGCAGTTCCGCGCTCTGTCCCAACGCGCCCAAACCGCACGTCGAGCGCCGCTATCTGCTCGTGCCCGGACTGCGTTCGTCGCGCATCTACGTCATCGATACTAAGCCCGATCCCTCGCAGCCAAAAATCGTGCGGACGATCGAGCCGCAAGAGATCGCAGCAAAGACCGGATATTCGCGCATCCACACCGTGCACTGCGGACCCGATGCGATCTACGTCAGCGCGCTGGGCAACGCCGCCGGCGACGGACCCGGCGGAATCTTCATGCTTGATTGCGATACGTTCGACGTGATCGGCGCGTGGGAGGCCGATCGCGGGCCGCAGTACCTCGCCTACGATTTCTGGTGGCACCTCGGCCACGACGTGATGATGACCAGTGAATGGGGTACGCCGAACATGATCGAGAACGGCCTCGATCCCAATCTCTTACTCGGTGGAAAGTTCGGGCACAGTCTGCACTTCTGGGATCTGCGTTCGCGCAAGCACGTTCAAGCCTTGGATCTGGGCGCCGAGCAGCAGATGGTGCTCGAGCTGCGTCCCTCGCACGATCCGAACAACACGTACGGTTTCGTGGGCGTCGTTATCTCGCTCAAAGATCTTTCCAGCTCGATCTGGCTTTGGCACCGTAAGAACGGTTCGTGGGACGTTACGAAGGTTATCGAAATCCCAGCCGAGCCCGCCGACCCGTCTGTTCTTCCCGACATGCTCAAGGGCTTCAGCGCGGTACCGCCGCTGCTCAGCGACATCGACCTATCGCTCGACGATCGCTATCTCTACGCCGCCTGCTGGGGAACGGGCGAGATGCGCCAGTATGACGTCAGCGATCCTTTCAATCCCAAGTTCATCGGCTCGGTGCGAATCGGCGGCATCGCCAAGCGCACGGCGCATCCCAACGATCCCTCCAAGGCCCTCAACGGCGGGCCCGCAGATGGTGGAGATCAGCCGCGACGGAAAGCGCGTCTACTTTACCAACTCGCTCTATCGCACGTGGGACGATCAGTTCTATCCCGACGGATTGAAGAGCTGGATGGTCAAGCTCGACGTCGGCAACGACGGAGCGATGGCGTTCGATCCCAAGTTCTTTATCGAGTTCCCGGCCGAGCATCGCGCCCACCAAGTGCGGCTGCAGGGCGGCGACGCATCCTCCGATTCGTACTGCTTCTCGTAGAGCGCTAAGGAGCTGAGCCTCCTCGTACTGCGCGGCGCCGCGGTTCACGTCGACCCGTGGAGCGCGGCGATCGACGGCGGGATCGTGGTCGTCGAAGGAACGCAGATTGCAGCGGTGGGGACCTCGCAAGAGATCGAGGTTCCCACCGGCGCGCGCGTCGTCGAGTGCCCCGGCACGACGCTAACCGCCGGATTTTGGAACAGCCACGTCCATTTAACCGAACGCAAGTGGAGCGGCGCAAAAGAGATCCCCGAGGCCGAGCTCAATCGCCAACTCGAAGACTTTACGCGCTATGGCTTCACGACGATCTTCGATCTGGCGTCGCGGCTCGCAAAACACGCAAGCACTTCGAGAGCGCATCGAATCGGGCGAGATCGCCGGGCCGCGGATTCTTTCCGCGGGCGAAGGGCTCGTGGCGCCGGGCGGCAACGCGCCCGAGCTCGTCACCGCGACGATGGGCTGGATGCCGGTGGCTCTTCCCGAGGCCGGCGATCCAGCCGAGGCCGAGCGACACACGCAACGCCTTCTCGCAGACGGCGCGGATGCCATCAAGATCTTCGCGTCGTCCGCACCGAGCGCGGGAGGAACCATCGTCAGCGAAGACGACGCTTCGCGCGGTCGTCCGCCGCGCACGGGAAGCAAACAAACCCGTCTTCATCCATCCCAATACGCACGACGACATCAATCGTGCGGTCGCCGCGAAGGTCGACGTGCTCGCGCACACCGTCCCGCGCGCGGTGCTTTCGGCAGCCGACCTCGCCGCAATCGTCGCCGCGAACGTCGCGCTGATCCCCACGCTGATGCTGTGGGAGCATCTCACCCGGCACGAACGCGCTTCGGTGCAAGCTCGGGTCGTCGAAGCGGAGCTCGCGCAGCTGCGCGCCTTCCGCGAAGCCGGGGGGACGGTGCTCTTCGGCACCGACCACGGCGCCGTCGATCCCGATCCAACGCGCGAGTACTACCTCATGCACGAAGCCGGCATGCGATTCGGCGAGATTCTCGAGTCGCTGACGACCGCCCCAACCCGGCGTTTTGCGGAAAAATGCACTGGGACGATCGCGCCGGGCGAACCGGCGGATCTCGTTGTGCTCGACGGCCCGGTCTCGCGCGGGCCGGCACTTTTTTCCGACGTTCGCTTGACGATTCGCGCCGGACGAATAATCTATACTCGTGGCTGATGAGACGCTCTTACCGTTCGTTCGGACGGCAAAGGAGCACGGTATTCCCGACGAGTCGGTCGTCGGGATCCTTCGCCAAAACGGCTGGCCGGAGCGGCGCATCTACCGCACCCTGGCCGAATACTACTGCCGCTACCACGGGTATCGCGGTGCCCGTCCGCGCCGGAACGGCGGAGAATGCTCGCGACGCGTTTCTCTATCTTCTCAACTTTATCGCGCTGGGTTTTTGGACGGTCGCGCTCTGGCAGATCTGGGACGATCTCGTCAGGCGCTGGTTCCCCGATCCGCTGACCGACACCGGAACCACTCTGCGCGAAGACATCGCCTGGCAAGTCGCCGTGATCGTCGTAACCTTTCCGCTCTTCGCGCTGATGCACGTTCTGATTCAGCGCGAGCTGGCGCGTCGCCCGGAACTCTACTACTCACCGATTCGCCGCTGGCTGACCTACCTGACGCTGGTCTTTGCCGCGATCGCCATCGTCGTGGATGCCGCCATGACGATTCAATCCTTGATCGTCGGCCACTTAACGACGCATTTCTTACTCGATACGCTCGGGCTAATGCTCTTGGGCGGCGGAGTCTTTGCTTATTATCTCTTGACGATGGACCCGCCCAAGCAGCAAACGTGAACGCCGCTCGCGCGATTCCGTGCCATCCGCCGTAGAAGCCTAGACGACTTTGATAATCGCCATCATGCCGGCGTCTTCGTGAAAGAGCATGTGGCAGTGAAAGACGAATGTGCCGCGCGGGACGTTACGAAAATCTAAAAGCAGCTTGGTGATGCTCGGTTTGATCAGCGGATAGTTCGGATCGCGACGATTCGGCAGCAGCCGGCCCACCGGAACGAATGCAGTGTCGACGGTCAGCGGGATCCCCTCACCGCTCTTCTCCAAAACAAACGCCATCTGATGGATGTGAAAAGCGTGCGATTCCATCGCCGCATTGATAAGGTACCATTCTTCGACCGAGCCGCGCTTGACGACCACATCGGCATTGGATGGGAAAGCCTTCCCGCTTGCATAGGCCGGCGAGAACTGATGCTCGTGAAAGTTTGGGTCGGTGGTATCGGTGATAAAGTAGCCGAAGTGAGGCGGGGTTTTCTTGTGCTTTGGAAAGGCGTATTCGGTAAAGGTCAGCGCCCGCTTATGAACTAGCGAGGGATTGGCTTTGGCAAAAGCAACGAGCCGCCCCGCGGGCGTATCGGCAATCACCGCCGGGTTCGACTGTAACGCTACGGAGGCTGCAGCCGTGGCCGGCGCCGCTTTGATTTCCAACAGGTCTTGATGGCTTTGGTAGAACCCGTCTTTACCCTCGCAAAAGTGTTCTGTTGAGAGCACGAGCGTGGTTCCAGGATCCAACGTAACGAGAATATCGGTGCGCGACATGGACGTGGTCATCAGATCCTTCATCGCGATGTACTGCGCGAGCGGATGCTGCATATCGCCGGAGACCGGAACGCCATCGAGCCCGACGACTTGAAGCGGCCGGCGGTGCCCGTTGGCATCTCGCAGCTGCAGGCGCGTTCCGGTGTCGGACGTTCCGTTTGCGATTCGCAAAAGCTGCGGTTGCCCCGAAGGCACCTCTAGCTGGCCGGGCGCCTCCGATCCGTTGAGTGCGAGGTGCACATCCGATCCAATGCCGTTACAACCGGTAGGGTCGAGCGACACCTCGCCGATCTTCATCGGAGCAGTCACCGGCCACGGCGGCGGGTTGAAGGGATCGTACGGCACCGGCGATCCCAGCGGACGTGCCGCTTCGTGCGCTGCGGCATCGGCCACAAAAGCGTCGGTGTTCGGGGCGAAGAGGTTGTCAAAAACGAACGGTAAGCGATAGCGTATCAGGATCACATGCTCCGCCGAACGCGCGATCTGCGGCTGATCGGGCTCGACGATCCACACGCCGTCTAGCCCGAACGCGACCTGATCGTCCGACGTAGCCGTGTGCGTGCGGATGATAGAGGTAGGTTCCGGGCGGCTGTGTTGCCGGGATCGTTACGTGGAATTCGCAGGCGTGCATCGGCGTGCTCAACGTCGATAGGAAGACGTTCTCGTCGACGGGCGGACCTTCGAAGCCGTGCAGGTGCACGTTGGTATCGACGGGCGATGCGTGCACGTAGCGATCCGTGATCGTATGATTTAGATAGCCGGCGTGCTCGTACTGCCGGAGCTGCCGGCATCATCATCGCGACTGCAAGCGGGAATCGCCGTCGAGGCGACCCGCGCGCCGCGAGCCGGTCCGGCCAGATCGTTGACGATGCGGATCGCAAAATGCTCGCCGCGGCGCACGCGAATCGTCGGTGCGACGTTGTGCTCCTCGCCGTTCAACGAATACCGATAGCAGTAGCGCTCCGAGTCCTTGTGAACCGACAGAATCAGCTCGCGTTCGCCCGAAGCGTCGATCGGAAGATTCCGACGTTTCAACGTCGGGCGGCTCGACGATCTGCCGCGTCGCCGCGGGCGGGCGGCATGAGAAGTCGCGCTTGGCCGGCGCTTTCGCAGCCGCTACTCCCGCGCCCGGAGCGCCGGCGCTCCAAAGCAAAACCAGAACGAGGCCAAAGCCAATGCAAAGCCGCTTCATCAACGTGAAGCAAGCTTCGCCAAGCCTGCCTAGACTCCTAACAACCCAAGCAGCTCGATTTTGTTACCCGAGGGATCGCAGACGTAGAGCGAGAGGCCGGCACCGGACGCTTCCTCGTTCCGGCGCTCCTCGACCACCTCGATGCCATGCTCGGCAAGGTGGCGTCGCACGGCACCGGCGTCCCCGCTAACCCGCAGCGCAATATGATCCACGTTGCGGCCGCCCGCGACCGGAGGCCTCGCCCAGGCACCCGCATCGCCCGAAACATCCACGAGGTCGATGTGCGACTCGCCGGCGACGAGCTCGGCCATCGCGTAGCGCGGGAGGCGTGCTTCGAGGCGCGCGCCGAGCACGTTTTCATAGAACGCGAGCGCCGCGTCCATGTCGCCGACCAGCAATAGCGCGTGCTCGATGCCACGCAACTCAAAGGGCGGCGACGTTCCGGCGTCGCTCATCGGCGGGGCCGGTTAGCGGGCCATCAGTGCGGCGCCGGTGCGGCTGCGAACCGGGACGGGCTCGACGTGCTTCCCCGCCTGGCTCACGAACCACATGCAGAGCAACGTCAGCAGGGCGGCGTCGTCCAGGGCGCCGAGCACGGGGATATCGCTAAAGAGATCGACGGGCGAGACGACCAGCAGCGCGATTGCCGCCGTGAGCAGCTTCAGGCTCAACGGAACGCGCACGTCGCGCATTAACGGAAAGGTTCTAAAGATTGCCTTCTTGGCAACGAGCAATAACCGCATCAGTCTCATGCCTCGCTATACCGCCGTTTGGAGGCAGTGTTACGGAGGGTTTTCCGGCGGTTTGGCGCGATATCGCCGCATGAAGCGTATTCTTACCGATTTTCTTAGCCGCATCGTTCCTGGTTACCCCGCTCCAGAGCCATGCCGCCGGCTCCCAGACGCCGCTGCAGGTGCTCACGAGCAAGCTGCAGTGGCGCAATATCGGGCCGTTTATCGGCGGGCGCTCCGTCGCGGCTGCCGGCGTGGAGGGCAACCAAGACTTGTTTTATATGGGCGGCGTGCAAGCCGGAGTCTGGCGCAGCACCGACTACGGCCAGCACTGGACGAACATCACCGACGGTAAGATACCGGGGATCGCCGACCCCATCGGCGCCCTGGCGGTTGCGCCGTCGAATCCGCGCGTGATTTACGCCGGCACCGGAGAGGCCGACATCCGTTCGGACTTCGATACCGGCGACGGCGTCTATAAAACCGTCGACGCGGGCCGCACCTGGACCTACGCCGGACTGCGCGATACGCGCATGATCGCCAAGCTGGCGATCGACCCGCGCGACCCCAACGTCGTGTACGCGGCTTCGATGGGACACGTTTTTAAGCCCAACGCCGCGCGCGGCGTCTTCAAAACGACCGACGGCGGCGCCACCTGGCGCAAAGTACTTTTCGTCGACGACAAGACGGGCGGCGTCGACCTGGCGATGGATCCGAGCAATCCGCGCATCGTTTACGCCGCGATGTGGCAGGCGCAGCGGTTTCCGTGGAAGCTGGAAGACGGCGGTCCGGGCAGCGCGCTTTACAAGACGACCGACGGCGGCGCGCATTGGGAGAAAATTTCGACGCATCCCGGATTTGCCGGCGGAACGCTCGGAAAGGTCGGCGTCGCCGTCGCGGCGAGTAATCCGCGCATCGTTTACTCCATCGTTCAAGCGAAACAAGGCGGCGTCTTTCGTTCCGAAGATGCCGGTGCGACGTGGCACCGCGTCAACGGCGAGATGAAACTGCGACAACGCGGATTTTACTACATGGCAATCACCGTGGACCCGACCAATCCGCAAGTAGCCTACGTGCCGGAAGTCGACGGCGTCTATAAGACGGCCGACGGCGGCAAGAAGTTCACGCTGCTCAATCCGCCGCACGGCGATAACCACGCCGTCTGGGTCAATCCGCGCAATCCCAAGATTCTGCTGGTCGCCAACGACGGCGGCGGCACCGTCTCGGTCAACGGCGGCGAGAGCTGGAGCACGGAACACAATCAGCCCACCGGGCAGTACTATCACGTCGCGATCGACGACCAGTTTCCGTTCCACGTCTTCGGCGCGGCCCAAGACGAGGGCGCTTTCGAGGGGCCGAGCGCGGCGCTGGGCGGCGGCATCGGCCAAGACCAATGGTTCACGGTCGCGCTTGGCGAGAGCACGTTCGTCGCTCCCGAACCGGGAAGTCCGTACGTGACGTATGGCAGCGGTTACTTCAGCTCGTTCGTGCGGCTCGACCGCAAGACCGGCGATGCGAAGAACGTGAGTCCGTGGCCGCGTTATATGGCGGGTGCATCTTCGGCCGAGACCAAGTACCGCTTCGGATGGACGCATCCCATCTTCTTCTCGCCGGCCGATCCGCACGAGTTGATCGCCGCCGCGCAAGTCGTCTTCTCCAGCACCGATCGCGGCCAGACGTGGAAAGTGCTCAGCCCCGATCTCACGCGCAACGATCCAAGCACCGAAGGCCCCTCGGGCGGATCGGTGGAGCACGACCAAACCGGCGCGGAGACATATCCCGACATCGCTTCGCTGGCGGTCTCACCGCTCGATGCCAACATCTTCTGGGCGGGCTCCGCCGACGGATTGGTGCACGTCTCCACCGATCACGGAGCGCACTGGAACGAAGTTACGCCGCCCCAGCTTCCGCAATGGACGCAGATCAGCTCGATCGAGCCGTCGCACACCGACAAAGGCACCGCATATCTGAGCGCCTCGCGCTATATGTGGGACGACTACCACCCGTACGTATACGTGACCACCGACTACGGCGCGCACTGGCGAACGATCGCCGACGGTCTGCCCGCCGATCAGTACGTCTTTGCCGTGCGGCAGGATCCGCGCGAGCCGCGCCTTCTCTTTGCCGGAACGCGCAGCACCGTCTTCGTAAGCCTCGACGGCGGAGCGAAATGGCAGCCGCTCACGCTCAACCTGCCCGGCGTGCAGGTTCGCGATCTCGCCGTCGATTCGCGCGAAGGCGAGCTGGTGGCGGCAACGCACGGACGCGCCTTCTGGATCCTCGACAATCTCGCACTCCTAGAACAACTCGCGCGCGAGGCGACGCTCTCGACCGCCGGACCGCAGCTCTTTACGCCCGAAACCTCGTGGCTGACGCAAGCCTACGGCGGGAGCGATTTTCCCGACCCCGACTTCGGTCAGAACCCGCAGTACGGTGCGGCCGTGTTTTTCAACTTGCCGCCCGACTATCACGGCCAAACGCCCATTACGCTCTCGTTCGTGGACGCAAACGGTGCAACGCTGCGGAGTTTCACGCTGCACGCCAAAACCGCACGCGCCAAGCTGACGCGCGAACAGGCCGCCGATCTCACCTCGGACCAAGTCAAAGAGCGCGAACTCGAAGAGAAGACGACGGTCAAGGCCGGCGTGAATCAGTTCCAATGGGATCTGCGCACGACGCCGGCCTACGACGTGCCCGGCTACCGCAGCGACGAGACCGACGACTTTCCCGACGTCGGTGACGGGCCGACGATCGTGCCCGGCACCTATAGCGTCGCTTTACAGTACGGCTCGCAACGTCTGACCGCGCCGCTTACGCTCAAGCTCGATCCGCGCGTTCATCCGGCCGCGGGCGACTTGGAAGCCCGCTACGCGCTCGAGATGCAGCTGCGCAACGCAATCGATAGCCTCGATCGCGCCATCGCCGCGGCGATGGCCGGCCGCGGCAAGCTGCCGGCGGCAGCACGATCCCGCGTGGATGCCGAGATCGCAGACTTGATCCTCCTCGGAGTGGACTCCAGCGAGGCCGACGTGTTACGAGAGACGAAGCTGCGCCAGCAGTTGGCGTTCTTGATGAACTCTCTAGAGAACGCCTACGCTCGCCCCACGCCGGCCGAGTACGCGGCCGCCAACGACTTGGAAGCACTTGCCACCGATGGTGAAGCGCGTCTACGTGCGCTGACCCAGCAACAGTAACGATGGAGGATCTCATGTCTCTCGGAGGTTTCATGCTGCGCGGCACGCTCGCGCTTGCGGTTTCTTCGCTGCTGGCGGGCTGCGCCGGCCATAGCGGAGCAGTGCTGCCGGTTGCGCCGGGCGCGCTCGCACCTTCGGTTACTGCGCAAGCAAAACTGCACGCGTGTAAGGGCCAGCAAACCACCAAGCAGTACGCAACGGTCACCGGTACGCTTCTGACCAGCGGCGGTTCGTTCTGCATTCCCAAGTTCGGCGGCTACGGCGGCTCGGTGAAATACCCGGGCGCCAATCCGTCGGTGAAGCTGACGCTCACCAGCAGCACGACCAACTACGACGGCATGCCCGAGCTGGGCAGCGGCACGGCCATCTTCTACATGCAGCTCGCGATCTCGGGCGCTACGACGTTCGGCAGCAAGGCCGGTAGCGGCGGGGGACTCTCCAGCAAACAGATCGTCGCCGGTCAAACCTACACCGTGTTCGGTCAAGCCAAGGTCTACGGGTTCCCGTTCAACTTCACACCGTGCTACGTGGTCGCGGTCAAGAGCCGTTACGGCGGCACGTTGGGCGGCATCGGGACGCTGCTCAAGGGGCAGCAGGTTCCGGCAGCGGCGACCGGCGTCATCGAAATCTACGAGGGCCAGCAAGCCTCCGAAGAGTGCTGAGCGGACCGCGCTCTACTGCGTGTCGACGGGAGCCTTCGAGGGCGGTTCGTTGATGAAGACCGAGCGGCCGTACTTCGAGCCGATCGGCTGGAACTGTCGCGCCTTCTGGGTGAAGTCGAAGCTGTCGACGATGCTGGCGGCGCGTTGGTCGGTATAACCGTGGTGCGTCGAGCCTAAGTACGGCAGATCGAAGGCCTCCTCGATAAACTTGAGGACGCTTCCGAACTCGTAGGTCGTGTGCGAAACATAACCGGCGCGCGCGTAAGGACCGACGATGATGCACGGTACGCGAATCCCCAGCCCGCGATAATCTAGCTGCGGGGGTGGCGCGTTGTCGTACCATCCGCCCCAGTCGTCCCAGAGCACCACGATCGCCGTGGAGTTCCAGTACTTGCTCTCGCCGATTGCGTTTACGATCGACGCCACCCACGATGGGCCCTTATCGCTGCGCGATTCGGGGTGATCGGAATCCTCGACGCTCGGCGAGACCCAACTGACCGAGGCCAGGTTTCCGCTGGTGATGTCGGTCAGAATCGCGGTCTGCGGCACGGCGATGTTGCGGTCCCAGTCGTTGCCGTAACGAACGTACTTGATCGCCTCGAAAGGCGACCACATGCCGGCTCCGAGGCGCTCCGTGGCGTAGTACTTCCACGGGACGTTGGCCTTGTCGAGCACCTCGGCCATGGTAGTGAACTGATCGAAACACGGAAACGGCCCTTTCAGCGCGTGCTCGACGCGATCGGGCGTCAAATAGGAACTCGTCGTTCCGTACGACGAGTCGCAGTCGTCGGGCCAGTCGCTGGGAACGTCGACCTCGGCCTTACTCGGCGTTAAGTCGTCGTTGCCGGCAATCAGCGTGAGGTGTCCGGTAAAGCTGCCGCCGAACTCGGTTGGAAACATTGCGTCGGCCAGCACGTACTGCTGAGCCATCGTCCAGTACGGCTGCACGAGAGCGCGCTTCACGTAAGCGTACGCGGCGTACTGGCCCTTCTTGTTCTTTCCGAAGGTGTAGAAGCCGTCCATCGCGCCGTTGTCCCACTCGGTCATTGAGGAACGCCAGCTGTGCGGAATGTCCGGACCGTTGAAGGTAATCGGGTGCAGGCGCACCGTCTTGCCTCCGGCCGATCCCTCCATCGGCGCGTTGGCGCCGGGGAAACCGGCGAAGAAGTTTTCGAAACTGCGGTTCTCTTGAATAATTACCACGACGTGTTTCACGTGCGCGCGAACCGGATTGCCCATCGCCGCGCCCGAAACGCTCGCGCGAGGCGGCAGTTCGGGCGAGGAGCCGCGCTCCGGCGCACAGCCGGCCGCGAGCGCCGCCGGCAAAAGTGCTGCGAGGTAGATCAGACGGCGTACGTCTGCCACCCTATTGCGTGTCTACCGGCTTGTTGGAAGGCGGCTCGTGCAAGAACGTTTGCATACCGTATTTCGAGCGGATCGGAACGAACGGTCGCGGCTTCTGGGTGAAGTCGAACGCGTCGGAGAGACTATGAGCGCGCGCGTCGGTATACCCTTGCTCGGTCGGTCCGATATTCGGAAGCTCGAACGCCTCTTCCATAAACTTTAGAACGCTCCCGAACTCGTACGTGGTATGCGAAACGTAGTTCTTGCGCGCGTATGGCGAGATGATGAGACAGGGCACGCGAATGCCCAGGCCGCGATAGTCGCGCTGCGGCGGCGGCGCATTATCGTACCAGCCGCCCCAGTCGTCCCAAAGGACGATGATGGCCGTGGATTTCCAGTAAGCGCTCTGGCCGACGGCATTGACGACCGAAGCGACCCAAGACGGGCCGTGGTCGCTGTGCGATTCGGGATGGTCGGAGTCGTCGATGCTGGGCGAGACCCAGCTTACCGCGGCGAGCTGCTTATTCTGCGCGTCGGTCAAGACGTTCGTTTGCGGAACGGAGATGTTGTGATTCCAGTCGTCGCCGTAGCGGACGTATTTGATCGCCTCGAACGGTTCCCACATGCCCGCTCCCAGCAGGAGGGTCGAATAATACTTCCACGACACCTGCGCGGCGTCGAGAACGTCAGCCATCGTTGCGAACTGATCGAAGCACGGAAACGGCCCGTCGAACGAATGAACGACGCGATTGGGCGTTACGTACGAGCTCGTCGTCCCGTGGGGCGAATCGCAGTCGTCAGGAAACACGCTTGGGATGTCGACCTCGGCGCGGTGCGGCGTAAGGTTGTCCGTCCCGGCTACCAGCGTTAAATGGCCCGTAAAACTACCTCCGAACTCCGTAGGGAACATCGCGTCGGCCAATACATACTGTTGTGCCATCGTCCAGTAAGGCTTGACCAAGGGCCGCTTTACGTAGGCGTACGCCTGATCGCCGTGATAATGCTTTCCAAAAAGATAGAACCCGTCCATCTTGCCGTTGTCCCACGAGGTCACGGACGAATGCCATGAGTGCTCTAGGTCCGGACCGTCAAACGTAATCGCATGGAGCGGGATGGTCTTCTTTCCGGCCGCTCCTTTCATCGGCGCGTTCGCTCCGGGGTAGCCGGCAAAGAAGTTTTCGAAGCTGCGATTCTCTTGAATAATAACGACGACATGGTCGATGTACTTGTGCACCGGATTCCCGACGGCGGGCGCCTCCGGGGCGGCGGGCAGGGCAAAGGGAGTGCCTTGCGGCGGCCGCCCGCCTCCGGACGTACAGCCGGTACCGATAAGGATCGCCGTCCATGCCAGCAGGAACGGCAACTTCAAACGCATCGTCATCCTTTCAACTAACGGTCAGCTAACGAGCTTTGTTTCGGGCAGAATGATACCGCTTAGACTGAGCGGATCGTACGCGTTCAGCCGAAGTTCCGCCGCCGGTTCGTTGCTGCGCCGCAGGGCGCGTAGAGCGTCTATTGCCTCGGGCAGGGCAAACTGCTCGCCGACGAAGCCGGCGACGAAACGCCCGCCGCGAATCTCGCCGCGCGATTCCATGCGCCGCAGCGTCAGCAACAGCTCCCGCCAGCGGGGCGCGAGGCTCTCGCGCGCGATGACGTCGCGGAAGACGACGCCCCAGCGCTCCAGCAGCCGTCGGGCGAAGCTCTCGGTATCGATCTGCTGCAACGAGCCCTGCAGCAAGCTCCAGCGGCCGCTCGAGGAGCGCGGACGCGCGCGCAGGCCCTTTTCGCCCAACCGCCGCTTGGCATCGCTGAGCGAACGCAGCGCGTCGAAACCATCGGCCGTCACCAAACCGGCAGCAACGAGTTGCCACAACGCTTCCTCGACTTCGCTGGGCAGCCGTTTGGTCGCGCGCACGATCTCGGCAAAGAAGGGCGCGCGCATTAGACGCACTTGTTCGGCAACTTCGCGCGCAACGTGCGAGAGCGCCGCCGAATCGGCCTCGCGCGAAACGATGAGCTCCTCGGCTTCGGCGCGCAGAAAGATGGCGATCGGCGCCAGCCGCGTCGGACGCACGCGCGGGCGCTCGGCTCCATTACCCGGCTCCAGCGCCGGATGCGGCGTGAGCCGTCCCCACATGACGTCGCCCGCGTAACAGAGACGGTCGAGATACTCCGGCTTATAACCTGCGACGCGCGCCGGCAGCACGTGCTCTTCCCAGACGACCGCCGGAATCTCGTAACCTTGAAGTTGACGAACCACCTGCAGCGTTCCGTCGATGCCGTGCAATCGCGTCGGCGGCGCGGCATGCTGCCAGCGCGCCAAGAACGCCACGTATTGCGCCGCGGTAACCGGTTCGATCTCGCGCCGCAGCCGTCCGATGGTTCTGCGGTGAATGCGTGCCAAAACGCGGCGGTTGCACCACTCTTCTCCCGCGCTGGAGCCGCTAAAGCGGCCGCGCAATACTTGGCCCTGCGTCTCGAGCGCCAAGAACGCACCCTCGACGTTCTCCGTTTCGAGATGGAGCCGGCGCGCGAGCCCCGCGCCGCTGACGGGACCGCTGCATTCCAACCAGCCGCGGACGATCTCATTCACCGCGTCTTGACGATCTTCGGATAAGCCATCGTAGGCTGCGCGCGCCAGGTCGAAGCGCTCCGCGCAGGTCCACAGCTCGCCTCCAGCCGGGTGCGACGAGCGTCGCGACCCGATTCTGCTCGACGAGCTCGTCGAACCATCCGCGCCAGCCAGGTGTCGGAGGAACGACGATCAGCGTCGCCAGCGCGTCGTGCAGCTCGTCGGCGTCGCGTACGACCGGCCACGATTCCGCCGCGACTTCGGTGATGGCGGCCGGGTCGAGCACTCCAGCGCCGTCGACGTCGTCGCGAATCGTCCGTCGCAGCGTGACGGCCCGCGCGCGACGCTCTTCGAGCGGAGCGTCGTCGAGATACGCGTAGGGATTCGCGTTGAGAATCTCGTGGCAGAACGGCGACGGCTCGGGCGTGTCGATGGCTACGGTTCGCACCGCGCCGCTCTCGATGGCCTGCAGCACCTCGCGCAGCGCCTCGAGGTCCATTGCGTCGTGCAGACAGTTGCCGATCGTTTCGCGCACCAGCACGTGATCGGGAACTCTGATTGGGCCGGTGAGATTCTCCGGACAGGCTGCCTGATCGGGAAAGACCGCGGCCAGCAGATCGTCGGCACGCATGCGCATGATTTGGGGCGGCACTCTGCGGCCGCCGCTGAAGCGCAGAATCGTCAGCGCGCGCGTGGCATTCCAACGCCAGCGGGCGGCGAACATCGGTGCCGGCAGCAACGCCTGCGTCAGCGTATACTCCACGCTAGCGGCTTTCACGAACTCGAATACGGCATCCAACGGGAAGGCGTGCTGATCGCTGAGCGAAAGCACGAATCCGTTATCGGTTGCGGCGGCTTGAAGCTCCAGGTTGAACGAGCGGCAGAAACGTTTGCGCAGCGCCAGTCCCCACGCGCGGTTGACGCGCGCGCCGAACGGCGCATGGATGATAAGCTGCATCCCTCCGCCTTCGTCGAAGAAGCGCTCGGCCACAATCGTCGTATCGGTCGGAACGGCGCCAAGGATGGCTTTGCCGGCGCGCACGTAGGCGACGGCCTGTTCGGCGCCCGCGGTATCGAGGGCGCACTCTTGCTGCAGCCATTGCACCGCCGACGCGTCGTCCCGCTCGTCAATGGCGCGGCGCACACCGGAAACCTCGCGCGAGAGCTCGATGGTTCGCCCTAAGCCTTCCCCGTTCCAGAATGGAATCGAGGGCGGCGCGCCATGCGCGTCTTCGACGCGTACTACCCCGGCTTCGACGCGCCGTATCTTCCACGAGTTGGTCCCCAACAGAAAGATGTCGCCGGCCATGCTTTCGATCGCGAAGTCTTCGTCGAGCGTTCCGACGACGTGGCCTTCGGGTTCGACCACGACGTTGAAGTTGGCGGTGTCCGGTATCGCGCCGCCGCAAGTAATCGCGGCAAGGCGCGCGCCGCGTCGCGGCCGCAGCTTACCGTTGACACGATCGTAGTGCAGGAACGTGCCGCTGCGCCCGCGCGACGTGGCGACGCCGTCGGCGAGCATCGAGACGACCGCATCGAAGTCTTCGCGGGGAAGGTCGCGATAGGAGTACGTTTCTCGAATCGTTGCGTACAGCTCGCTTGCATCCCATTCGTGCTGCGCGCAAGCCGCGACGATCTGCTGGGCCAAAATGTCGAGCGGCGCTCGCGGAATAGCCAGCGCGTCGAGCGCTCCGGAGCGAATCGCGCGCACCAGGGCCGCGCACTCCAAGAGCTCGTCGCGCGTCGTTACGTAGAGCGCGCCCTTCGGCTTTGCGCCGACCCAGTGACCGGAACGCCCGACGCGTTGGAGGGCGACGCCAATCGAACGCGGCGAACCGAGCTGAACGACGAGATCGATCGAGCCGATATCGATGCCGAGCTCGAGCGACGCCGTAGCAACGACCGCACGCAGCTCGCCGCTGCGCAGACGCCGTTCGACGTCGAAGCGGAGCTCGCGGGCGAGACTGCCGTGGTGCGGCATGACGAATCCGTCGCCGAGGCGCTCGTTGAGCGCGAACGCGACGCGCTCGCTCATGCGGCGCGTACCAACGAAGATTAGCGTCGTGCGGTGATTGCGAATCTGCTCGGCGACGCGATCGTAGATTTCGCCCCACATCTCCTTGCTCGCCACCGGTCCCAGCTCGTCGGAGGGAACGACAACGTCCAGATCCATCGCGCGGCGGTGTCCGATGTCGACGACGAACGGCTCGGGGCTCAGGAAACGGGCGACCTTCTCGACCGGGCGGACGGTGGCCGAAAGCCCGATTCTCTGCGGACGGCGGCCGCCGGCACGGCGAACCAGCTCTTCCAAGCGCGCCAGCGTAAGAGCCAAATGCGCGCCGCGCTTGTCTCCGGCCATGGCGTGGATCTCATCAACGACGATGGTCGTCACGCTCGAGAAGAGACGGCGCGAGCGTTCCGCCGTTAAAAGAATGTACAGCGACTCGGGCGTCGTTACCAAGACGTGAGGCGGCTCGCGCAACATCCGCTGCCGCTGCGCCTGGGTGGTATCTCCGGTACGAACCGCGGTGCGGATCGTCTGCATCGGGACGTTGCGCTCGGCCGCCAGCGCCACGATGCTTGCCAGCGGTTTCTCCAAATTTTCGCGCACGTCGTTGGTAAGCGCCTTGAGCGGCGAAACGTAGACGACCAGCGTCGAATCCTCGAGTGAGCCGGCGATTGCGCGATGCACGAGATCGTCGAGCGCCAACGTAAAGGCCGAGAGCGTTTTGCCCGAGCCCGTGGGCGCGCAGATCAGCACGTCGCTGCCCGCTCGAATTGCCGGCCAACCTTTGGCTTGCGGCTCGGTCGTGGTGCCGAACGACGCGGCAAACCATTCGCGGACCAGCGGGTGGAATTCGTCGAGCATTCTTCGCGCCTATTCCACCAGCCCGCGATACGGACCCGGCGGCAGCGTGGAAGAGCTATGCGCTCTAGACCGAACCCTCGCTTGGATGCAGCGCCTTCTCTTCGCCGTGCTTGCCGGTTCTTTACTCTCAGCGTCGCCGGCGAGCGCCGCGCAACGCGTTCTGCAAATCGCCGACATGGCCCGTATCGTCGACGTGGAAGAGCCGGCCATCTCGCCCGACGGGAAGAGCATCGCCGTTCTCCTGATCGCGGCCGACGCCAAGCGCACCGGAGATGACGTAACGCTGGCGGTTGTAGATACCGGTTCGGGCCGCACTTACACCGTAACCCGCAGCGGCGAGGCAGCGGTTCCGCGGTGGTCCCCCGACGGCTCGCAGCTCGCCTACCTTGCTCGACCGAGAGCGGAGGCCCCGCATCAGCTCTTCGTACGCGACCGCACTGGACGGACGCGTCAGCTCACCTACGTGCGCGGCGACGTGATCGACGCCGCGTGGCGGCCGGATGGCGGCGAGCTCGCCTTTGTGGCCGCCGACCCCGCCACAAACGACGTCTTCTTCTACGCCGGCAACAACGACTATACGGCGACCGCGCTGACTCCGCCCGACCACCTGTGGGTCGTACCGGCAGCCGGCGGGACGGCACGCCGTTTGACGCATGGATCGTGGACGATCGCGCCGACCGATCCAGGCGGTATCTTCTCGCCCCAGATCTCTTGGACGCGCGACGGCAAAGCGATCGCCTTTACGCGCGTCGAGACTACGTTCAGCGGAGACGACGAGTACTCGACGATCTGGCAGATCGACGTCGCCGGCGGTGCGATGCGCAAACTCACCAGCCATCCCAACGTCGAGCTGAGCCCGTCGTACTCGCTCGATGGATCGCAGCTTGGCTTATTGGTATCCGGTCGACGGCGATTTCACCGCGCAGAATACGGTGCGCATCGTTGCCGCCGGCACGGAGCGCGCCCTCGCACCGGCCTTCGATCGCAACGTCGCCGGAGTGCAATGGTTCGCCGACGGTAAGCATCTGCTGATCTGCGCCGCGGACGGCACGCAGAACCGGCTGTGGACGGCCGATCTTTCCGGAGCCATGCAGCCACTCGATCTTGGCTCGCTCCACGCCGTCTGCGATCCGTACTCGAGCAGCACCTTCGATGCCGGAATCGCCGGATCGATCGCGCCGGACGGAACGATCGCTATCGTGGCAACGAGTGCGACGAGCGCGCGCGAGCTTTACTTGCTGCCGCCCGGATCGAGCACGCCGCGGCAGCTCACTCACGTCAACGACTTTCTGGGCGGCATCGGCCTCGGCGCGATGCAAGAGCTCACGTGGGACGGTCCCGACGGCTTTCACGAAGACGGCGTCGTGACGTATCCGCCCGCGGCGCGTGCCGGAGAGAAGCATCCGGTCGTGCTGCTGATTCACGGCGGTCCCGGGCTTTCGAACTCGCGCGACTTCGTTTGGGAGCGCTGGCCGCTGGCGCAGATGATCGCCTCGCGCGGCTACGTGGTGCTGCAGCCGAACTACCGCGGCAGCGACAATCTCGGCAATAAGTATATGACGGCGATCGTGCACGATACCGTCGTCGGGCCCAGCGCCGACATTATTGCCGGGCTTACCGCGCTCGGACGGCTCGACGGCGTGGACGCTTCGCGCGTGGCCGTCTCGGGCTGGTCGTACGGCGGTGAGCTAACCTCGTGGCTGATCGGACACGACCACCGCTGGCGCGCGGCGGTGTCGGGAGCTGCCGTCAACAACGAGTTCGACGAATATAATCTCTCGACGTCCAACGTGCAAGATCGCTATCCGCTCGGCGCGACGCCGTATACCGATGACGGCGAACGGATCTATCGCGAGACCTCGCCCATCACTTACTACGCGCAGATCACCACGCCGACGCTCATCTGGGGAACGACGCTCGATCCGGTCGTCCCGATCACGCAGTCGTACGCGCTCTACCACGCGCTCACGGAGAACCACGTGCCGGTTCGCTTCGCCGTCTTTCCCGCCTCGACGCACGGACCGGCCGACGCGCGTCAGACGGCCGAGCTCACGCGGATCTGGCTCGACTGGCTCGATTCGCACATGCGATAGCCTCGAGCCCTCATCCAAACGGGCGCCGCACGCGTTCTAAGGCATATGAAGCTTTTTAGCGCCGCACTTCTGGCCGTATCTCTCGCCCTGGCCGCGCCGGGACCGGCCGCCGCCGCAACCTCCGATCGCGTGGTTTTGGCCGGGGGATGCTTCTGGGGCATGCAGCTGGTCTTCGGGTCGCTGATCGGCGTCAATCGTGCCGTCGCCGGGTATGCCGGCGGGAACGCGCAGACCGCCGAGTACGAAACGGTCAGCACCGGCGCGACCGGGCACGCCGAGTCGGTCGAAGTTACCTACGATCCGTCGAAGATCTCGTTCAAGCAGCTGCTCGACGTCTATTTTCTCGTCGCCCACGATCCGACGCAGCTCGACCGCCAAGGCCCGGACGTCGGCACGCAATACCGTTCTGAGATCTTCTATACGTCGGCCGCCCAGCAGCGCGAGGCGCTCGCTTACATCGCCGATCTCAAAAACCGCCACGTCTACAGCTCGAAGATCGTGACCGTCGTGGCGCCGCTGCACGGCTTTTATCCGGCCGAGGCCTACCATCAGGATTATGCGGTGCACAATCCGCAGAATCCCTACATTGTTTTCAACGATCTACCCAAGATGCACAAGCTGCGCCAGGAGTACCCGGGGCTGGTCAAGCCTAACGCGCCCTTCTAGGCGCGTAACGCCTTCGGATTACAGCGGCGGGTCGGAAGCGTGCTGCGCGTACGAGCGTGGATCGAAGTACCAATCCGGCAGCGATGCCGGAAAAGTGATGTCGTTGAAATCGTAGTCGACGGTCGCATCGCGGCCTAAGTAGTCGGAGTCGGCTTGATAGGTCGGCGTGCCGTGGATGTGCGTTACGATGGGCATGTTGTTCATCCAGCCTAGGGTGACCGTAAAGAGCATCGGATAGACGTGGCGGCCGCCGTCATCCTCGTAGAGTTTGTCGGTGGCGATGACTTCCTTGAGTTCGAGCGTCTTGTGGTCGACGTAGAGCTCGCGTAAACGATTGCGATCGGGATCGCGCCGCGCCTGCAGGCTGATGTGAATCTCGTCGCCCTCGTCGGCGACGCGCGTGACGCGATAGTCGAACTCTCCCAGCACCGTGACGCTGGCAATCGTCGGCGGAAGGCTCCCGGTGGGCTCGGGTGTCGGAACGAACTCACGCGGATTGGTGTGCGGATGAGCCGGCGCGGGTTCGAAGAGATCGGCGGTCGGCGGTCCGGGATCCCATGGTTCGTTAAACGAGGGTCGCAAAAACTCGAGCGTCCCGCGCGACGATCCACGATAGACGCGCCGTCCTAGCGCGGCGCGATCCGTCGTGCGGCACCAAATATGGTAGGTGTAGCTGTTGAGCAGGTCGGCATAGCCGTCGTCGAGCGTCTGTTTACGGACGAGCGTGTAGGTGACGTACGGCGGCGGCGGACGATGCGAGCGAAATTTACGCCGGACGTCGTAAAGCAGCCGCTCGGGTGACGGCAGGGGCACCGGCGTAGCCGCGGTTGCCGGGCGACGGCGCCGCGCGTGACGGAGCGATAGCCAGGCTCAGTCCAAGCAGGACGAGCGCAGCAATCAACGCGTGCTTCACGCGTAGCACTTGCCGCCTTAGCGCATGCGCTCCTTTAGCGCGGCGCCATCCGAATCGCGCCGTCGAGCCGAATCACTTCGCCGTTGAGCATTTGGTTCTCGACGATGTGGCGAGCGAGCGCTGCGTACTCCGCCGGCCTTCCCAGGCGCGACGGAAACGGTACTTGCTTGCCGAGCGACTCGCGCGCCGGCTCGGGAAGCCCGGCCAGCAGCGGCGTATCGAAGATTCCCGGAGCAATGCTCACGACGCGGATTTGATGCTGCGCGAACTCTCGCGCCACGGGCAGCGTCAAAGCGACGATCCCGCCCTTTGAGGCCGAATATGCCGCTTGACCGATTTGCCCGTCGTACGCTGCAACCGACGCGGTGCTGATGATCACGCCGCGGTCCTCTCCCGGCTCGACGGTGCGCTCCAGCATCTTTGCTGCCGCCAGGCGGATGACGTTGAACGAGCCGATCAAATTCACGGTAATCACTTTGCTGAACCGTTCGAGCGGGAGCGGTCCCTCGCGCCCGATGACGCGCTCGGCGGTGGCGATACCCGCGCAGTTGATCGCGCCGTGCAATCCGCCGAAGGTTTCGGCGGCTAAATTGACGGCGCTCTGGAGCTGGTCGGAGTTGGTTACGTCGGTCTTGGCAAACCGCACCGAAGCGCCCAGCTCGCGCGCCAGGTCCGCACCTCGGTCGCTTACGTCGCAAATCACGACGTTTGCGCCGCCGCGAGCAAACTCGGTCACGCACGCGGCACCCAGACCCGAACTGCCGCCGCTAACTATGAACGTCTTTCCATCTAACTGCATGGCGCCTTTGCTACGCTCCGCGAGGGCGATATCCTGGATTGACGAATCAGCGCAATAGTGTCGCAGGTGGCTCATGCTCGTCGCGGTCGCGGCTTTTGCTCTCGCCGCAGGCTGGTGGTTATTGCGTCCGCAACCAAAGGTTGCTACGCAGCAGGTCGAGGTTTCCGCCACCGCGTCGCAGGAGCCGGCCGCCGAGGAGACGCCGCCCGCGGAGGCGACGGAAGCGCCGACCGAACAGCCCGTAGCGACGCCGGCGCCCGAACTCACCGAAACGCCGCAGCGCCGGTGCGACACCTTCCGCAGCGCCCACTCCGCCCACCGGTCAAAAGACCGCGCGTCTCGCTTTGATCGTTGACGACTGCGGGCAATGGATCGACACCGAGCGCGGCTTCATCGCGCTGCAAATTCCGCTTACAATGTCGGTTCTGCCCGACGTTGCGTATACCGGCGTGGTTGCGCGCGAGGCTTCCGGTGCCGGTAAGGGCGTGATGCTGCACCTACCGATGGAAACGGTCTCGGGGATGAATCCCGGGCCCGGGAAGATTACGACGGAGATGAGCGACCCGCAGATCACCAAACAAGTCGAGGAGGATCTCGCGCAAGTTCCGCTGGCGCGCGGCGTCAACAACCACGAGGGCAGCAAAGCGTCGGCCGACGAGCGCGTCATGCGCGACGTCATCGGCGTGCTGGCGCAGAAGGGCGGACTCTTCTTCGTCGATTCGCGCACCAGCGCCGCCTCGGTCGGTCAGACGACGGCGGAGTCGCTGGGTGTGCCGTCGGGCGTCGCGCGACGTCTTTCTCGACAATCGCAACGACGTCGCGTATACCGAAGGCCAGCTCCTGGAAGCCGCGGAGATCGCCCGGCGGACGGGGCACGCCATCGCCATCGGGCATCCGCGCGCGACGACGCTCGAAGCCGTCCGCGAGATGATTCCGAAATTGACGGCTTCGGGCATCGAGTTCGTGCTGGTGCAAGATATGGTCGGAAGCGAGCGGTAATGAGGTCGGCATGAGCATCGCATTTTTGATCGTCCGCCTGATCCTCGGATTGGGGCTGGCGGCGCATGGTTCGCAAAAGCTTTTCGGCTGGTTCGGCGGCGGCGGAATCACCGGCACCGGCAAATCTTTCGAAGGTTTAGGCTTCCGCCCCGGAGCGGCGTTTGCTCTGATGGCCGGTTTGGGTGAAACTATCGGCGGCCTGCTCACGCTGCTCGGCCTGGGTGGAGCGCTCGGCCCCGTTCTGATCGTCACCGTCATGCTGGTCGCCATCTTCACCGTTCACATCGGCAACGGATTCTTCAACAGCAATGGGGGATGGGAGCTTCCCGCTACAAATATCGCGGCGGCGTTAGCCGTGGCGTTTGCGGGACCAGGCAGCTACTCGCTCGATGCCGCGCTGGGCTTGGGATTTCTCTACAATCCCTTACACATCTGGTACGCGCTGGGCGCGGCCGTGATCCTGGCGGCGCTCAACGTTCTCGCCCGTCGCCCTGCGCCGTCGACCCGCTGAGCGCGCGATGTCCATAGTAGCATTCTACGGCGCCGGCATGCTCGGTTCGGCGATGATTCGCGCGATGCTGCGGCGCGGCATCGAGGTACACGTTTGGAACCGAACGCCGGCGCGAGCGCAAGAGCTCGAAGCCGCCGGTGCGCGCGCATTCTCCGACGCCGCTGAAACCGCGCGCGGAGCAGGCTTCGTTCACTGTTGTCTGCACGATGACGCCAGCGTCGACGCGGTGCTCGAAGCGGCGCTGCCGGGAATCGACCCGGCGACTCCCATCGTCGACCACACGACCGTCTTACCGCAGCGGGTCGTAGAGCGCGAAGCCCGCCTCTCGAGCGCCGGTTATACGTTCCTGCACGCACCGGTCTTTATGGGGCCGCCGATGGCCGAGCACTCCACCGGAACGATGCTGGTCTCGGGCGAACCCGCTCGCGTCGACGCGGTGCGTCCTGCCCTGCAGGCGATGTGCAGCGACCTCCGCTATCTCGGCGAGCGACCCGATGCGGCGGCAATCTATAAGCTCATGGGTAATGCGATGATGTTTGCCGTGGTCGGCGGTCTCAACGACGTGATGCGCATCGCCGAGGAGCAAGGGCTGTCGCGCGAGCAGAGTTACGAACTTTTCGATTTTTTCGATCCGTCGGGACAGATTCGCGGCCGCGGGAAACGCATGGTGGCGCGTGACTACGAGCCCTACTGGACGGTCGACATGGCGCACAAGGACGCCGTATTAATGCAGGGCGCCGCGCACCACGAACGGTTGCCGGTGATCGACGCGATCGAGGCGCTGCTGCGCGACGTTTCTGACCGCGGCTTGGGGGATCGCGATCTCGCGGCCGTCGCCGACCGCTAGCGTGAAAGCCCTTCAAATAGATCGCTTCGGGCCGCTTGACGCGCTCGAAATCCGCGACGTTGCCGAAGCGCCGCTGCCGCCCGATTCGGTCCGCATAGAAATCGAAACCGCCGGCGTCAATCCCAGCGACGCCGGCATTGCACTGGGGCGCTTTCCGCAGGTGACGCTGCCGCGAATTCTCGGCCGCGATTTCGCCGGGCGGATCGTCGAAGGTCCGCGGCACCTCGTCGGCGTGCCGGTTTGGGGATCGGGCGGCGGCGAGCTTGGATTGACCCGCGACGGCACGCACGCCCAACGGCTCGTACTTCCGGTCGCAGCAGCGATTCGCCGCCCCGAACGCCTGAGCGCGGAGCAAGCCGCGGTTGCCGGCGTGCCGTTCGTCACCGCATGGAGCGCGCTAGTCGAGCTCGGCGGATTGCACGGCGGCGAGTGGGTAGTTGTCTCGGGCGCAGCCGGCGCAGTTGGTTCGGCCGCCGTCGCGCTGGCCCGAGCGCTCGGCGCTCGTCCGATCGCTTTGGTGCGAGAGAGCGACGATCTCGCGCCGCTCGACGCGCTCGGCGCCACCGCGGTGCTGCGCTCCGACCGCGATGACGTTCCTGCCGCGGTGCGCCAAATGACTGGCGGAAAGGGAGCCGCGCTCGCGCTCAACGCGGTCGGCGCGCCGGTCTTTGCGCCGCTGCTCGATTCGCTCGGCCACGGCGGAAGAATGGTCGTCTACTCAGCCCAAGCCGGACGCGAGGCCACGCTCGACCTCTTCAAGCTTTACCGTGGTTCGCTGCGGCTGCTGGGTCTCGATACGGCGGTCTTCCCGCTGCTGGAAGCAGCTCGCATTCTCGAGAAGCTCGGCCCGCTCTTCGAAAGCGGCGCCGTCAAGCCAGCCGCCTATTGCGGCGAGCCTCCCGCTCTCCGCCGCGCGCGAAGCCTACGAGCGAGTGAATCGGGGCGAGCGCGGGAAGGTCGTCCTGACGATGCGAGACGTTTAGGCGCTTCGGAGGCTGCGAAAGCGGCAGAGCGGTCCGGCGTGGCAGCGGCGAGCCGCTCCAGACCGGGCGCGGCGTCGCGATCGGCTCGGGCGTAAAGACGTCTTGCGGCGGCGGCGAGGGCAACGCCGGGTTGAATGGGGTGGGCGAGGCGAGGCTTTGGCCGGGCGACCGAACCGTCATCCGTCTTGCCACCGGATCGTACCGAACGTCGGCGCCGATGCCGCGCAGCACCGGCCCCGCGGTAACGTAAAGCGCGTCCATCTGGCCGCGCAGCTCCGGATCGACGCGAAGTCGAACGCGCCGCGCTCCGCGCTCCACGACCAGCACGTCGCCGTCGAACCAAAGCCGGTCGGCGACTTGCGTCAGCAGCGGGCGCGCCGGCGCCAGGACCCTTCCGGCGTACAGGTAGGCCCGCACGTATGCGGCGAGCGGGCGGCCGTCAACGACGATCGTTACCGGAGGGCCCGGTGGGAATAGCGGCACCGTGCCACGATATACCGCCTGCGATGCACCGATTCATCTCCACGTTTCGCGAGGCCGGCATTCGCTTCTCACGAGACGGCTGCGCATTTCTCGCGCAATCGGTTGCGTTCAATGCAATCTTCGCGCTCTTTCCGCTGAGCATTCTGGCGCTGAGCGGCATAACGCTGGTCCTCCCCAACGCGCAGCATCGGGCGCTGGCGTTCATCAACACGCTCGCGCCGACGCTGCACGATTACATCGCGAGCAATCTCGAGACTTACATTTACGGCCGCGGCATCTCGAGCGCGATTGCGGCGGCCTTCGTGCTGTGGTCGGGAAAGAACTTATTCATGGGCCTGGCCTACGCGCTCGATCGCGCCCTCAACGTTCCCAAAGGGCGTCCGCTGGTCCACAACCTGCTGCTCTCATTTGTTATGCTTCCCGTTATCAGCATTCTGCTGATGATCGCGATTGCGTTGCCGATCGCCCTGTCCATCACGTTCGCGGTGGCGGGCATTCACGATCCGCCCCGAGTAACGCACATCCTCGCGTACTTGATCTCGATCGCCCTCGTCTTTATCGTCGCGGTCGTTCTCTATCGCTGGCTTCCCAACCAGCAAGTTTCGTGGGCCTTCGCACTGCGAGGCGCCACGGTCGTGGCGGTCGCATGGCCGGCGGTGCAATACGGCTTCACCGCCTACGTCACGCACGTCAACTTCGCGCACATCTACGGGGCGCTCTCGGCGCCGCTCGTCTTGTTGCTCTGGTTCTACTGCATCGGGTCGATCTTTCTGTTCGGTGCCGAATACAGCATCGCGTGGCCGACCGGAGGTTCGGGCCAGCCCCGCGAAGCACCGCCAGTTGATGCCTGACAGACGCCTAGCGCGCCGCCTTCTAGCGCCCCTCCTGCTGCTTTTGTCGCTACTCTGCGCAACCGCGGCTACGCCTGCCCCGCCGATGCCCACGCCGGCGCCGACCCCGGAATCGCTCTCGCAGCAACCGGTCGTCATAATCTATCAGTTCGACGTGCAGACCGGCGCCGATCCAAAGATCGGGTATGCCATCGCGCAGATTCTCGGACAGGAGATGACCGCCGCAGGCGGCATTACCGTGCCGCCGATTCCGAAGGACGTCAAGCGCCCCGACTTTCTCGATTACGCGCAAAACGCTCACGCCGACTTCTACATCAGCGGCTACGTGACGCCCGTCGGCGACAGCGCCGCCGTCGTCGAGCAGGTCGTCAGCTGCAAAAGCGGCGTGATTGTGTTTTCGCAGACGGCCCAAGTAACGAGCGTTGCCGACGTAGCCTCGCAGTCGTTGCTCGCGCGCTCGCAAATCCTCGGATTACTCGGCCGCGGCACGCAGAGCGTCAACCCCCAAACCGCCAACACGCCGGCGCCCACCTCGACCAACGGCGCGAAGGTTCCGATTCAAGGCATAAGCAGCATCGTCAACTCGGTCTTCCACAAACACGGCGGGAGCGGTACCCCCGCGGCAGGCCCGACGACCAAGCCGTCGCGCGGCGTCATCGTGGCGCCGGTCGTGGCCACCGGCTCGGTCGTTGCCGCCGATCTTAGCAACGCCACGCACGAACTGTACTTTGCGATGAACCATCACTACACGACGCAGATGACGGCCGTTACCACAGATGCGTCCCGCTCGGCCGACGAAATCTGCGGTTCGGACCGCAACAATACGATTGCCACCGGCGCGCTGCAAGAGAACGGCCACGGACGCTCGGCCTTTAGCTTCGAACTCCGGGTCTATACCTGCTTCGGCGCGCTGCTCGATCAGCAGACGGCAACGGGCTCCTCGATCAAAAACGCCGTAGACTCCGCCGTCACCGCCTACGCCACCGCCCACCCCCAAAACGGGTAGTCTCCGCCTGTCATCCTGAGCGGAGCATCGCAAAGCGATGCGAAGTCGAAGGACGGGCTGGTGTGTCATCCTGAGCGAGTCGAAGCGAGTCGACGCGAATGTCACGTTAGAGTTTCTTACGCAGCGTGATACTCTTCGACTCGCTTCGACTCGCTCAGGGTGACACACTAGCCCGTCCTTCGACTGCGCGCCGCCGTATGGCGAGCGACGTCAGCTCAGGATGACAAAACGATGCTAGTCCATCAGGCCTTCGGGCGGGTCGATGGTGATTTGTTTGCGTTCGGGGTCGATGCTGGTGACGATCGCGCGGACCATGGGAATCAACTTTCCACCGACGACCAGCATGTCGCTCGACGGATAATGCTCGACGCGCTCGACCTCACCATAATGCGCGCCGTCGCCTCCGTGCACGGCGCACCCTATGAGATCGGCGTCTAGATACTCGTCGGGCGCAACGTCGAGACTCGTCCGCGGCGCGTAGAGTACGGCGCCCGCAAAGGCAGCCGCGGCGCCGGCGTCGTCGACGCCTTCAAAACGAACGAGAAGCCGGCCGCTATGCGGACGCACCGCCGCGATGCGAACGGTCGTGCTCTGTTCCCCGTGACGGCAGTCCAGTTGCGCTCCGGCAAAAAAGACGATGCGACCCGCTTGCGTCGGGTCGCATTTTAGCTCGCCACGAAGGCCGAAGACTCCGGCGATTCGGCCAACGGCGAACTCGTCAGTCGCCGTCGTCGTCCTCGCCGCCGTCCGCAGCCTCTTCGCTATCGAGAATGTCCACGGCGACGCGTCCCTCGGCGGTGGCGCGAACGACCGTGCGCAGCGCTTGGGCCACGCGGCCGTTCCGTCCGATGACTTTGCCGAGATCCTCGGGATCGACGATCAGCTCGATTACCGGCTGGGCGTGCTCGTCAACGAAAAGCTCGACCGTAACGCTGTCCGGTTTGACCACTAGCTTGCGCGCAATAAAACCCAAGAGCTCGGTAGCCCGGCGGTGCCCCGACCACGGATCGCTCGAGTTCGGTCTCGGACGGCGCTCCGGACGGGGATATGACGGCGGACGAGGGGACGATGGCGGGCGGGGAGACGACGGCGGACGCTGCGGTGCCGGGCGCGGTGCGGGCGGCTCCTTGCGGCGCGGCGCCTCGCGCTCGATTTCGTCGACGGACGGCTCGCTAAAGAGTCCGAACTCGTCGTCGAAGGCGCTCATGACCCGGCTTCCGCGGTCTTCGGCTTGCGCTTCGTCGTCGGGATGGGACCACGTTCGCAGAGTCCCTTCTCGGCAAAGAGGCGGCGCACGGTGTCGGAGGGCTGTGCGCCTTTGGCCAGCCACTCGCGCGCTTTTGCTTCGTCGACTTCGACCGTTCGCGGTTCGGTACGCGGATTGTAGTGTCCGAGGATCTCGATGAATCGGCCGTCGCGCGGCGCCCGCGCGTCGGCGACGACGAAACGATATGTCGGTTGTTTCTTTGCGCCCATGCGGCGCAGGCGGATTTTTACCATTTAATGTTTGCTTTCGTTCGCTTAGGGTTTTGCCGGCAATAGCGGCAATCGGCGCCGCTTACCGCCAAGTTGTTTTGCCATATGACGTGCCTGATCAAACTGCTTGACCAGCCGGTTCACGTCGGAGACTTGCGTTCCCGCGCCCAGAGCGATGCGCTTGCGCCGCGATCCGTTGAGAGAATCGGGGTTGCGCCGCTCGCCGCGAGTCATCGAACAAATGATGGCCTCGACCTTGGCGAACTCGCGCTCGGGGATCTCGAAATCCTTGGGTAACGCCCGGGAGACTCCGGGGATCATCTTGAGCAGATCGGTCATGGAGCCGAGTTTGCGCACCTGGCGCATCTGATCGAGGAAGTCGTCGAGCGTAAAGCTCTGCCCCATGATCTTCTGCTCGAGCTTCTTCGCCTGCTCCTCGGTGTAAAGACTCTGCGTTTTCTCGATAAGCGTCAGCGTGTCGCCCATGCCGAGAATGCGCGAGGCCAGCCGCTCGGGATAGAACGGCTCGATGGCCGCGAGCTTTTCGCCGACGCCGACGAACTTGATCGGCGCGCCCGTCACGCTGTGGATCGAGAGCGCTGCGCCGCCGCGGGTGTCGCCGTCCATCTTCGTGAGGATCACGCCGGTAACGCCCAGACGATCGTGGAAACCTTTTGCGACGTTGGTTGCTTCTTGGCCGGTCATGGCGTCGGCCACGAGCAGAATCTCGCGCGGCTGCACGACGGTTTTGATGCGTGCCAGCTCATCCATCAGCGCTTCGTCGATCTGCAGGCGTCCGGCAGTATCGAGGATTACCGTGGAAAGCCCAAGGCGTTTGGCCTCGGCGACTCCTTCACGCGCGATAGCGACCGGGTCGCCCGTGCCGCGTTCGAATACCGGAAGGTCGACTTGTTTGCCGAGCAGCTGCAGCTGTTCGATCGCCGCGGGACGGTAAACGTCGGCGGCAATGAGCAACGAGCGCCGTCCTTGTTCTTTGAGCCGCAGCGCCAGTTTGCCGGCCTGCGTCGTTTTTCCCGATCCTTGCAGACCGACGAGCATGATCACCGACGGCGGTGCGTCGGAGAATTGCAGGCGTCCCTGAGGCGAGCTGCTCGAAGGGCCAAGCAGTGCGACGAGCTCGTCGTAGACGATCTTGAGGATCGTCTGCGCCGGCGTCAGCGATTCCAGAACGTCGGCGCCGATGGCTCGTTCTTTAACGCGAGCGACGAAGGCCTTGGCCGCCGCAAGGGCGACGTCGGCTTCAAGCAGCGCTACGCGGACTTCGCGCAGCGCTTCGTTGACTTCGCCCTCGGATACCCTGCCTCGGCCGCTGAGGCGATCGAAGATCGCGCCCAGCCGTTCACTTAGTTGATCGAACAAATTGCCCTACGACGAGGTCGACGATCCGGCCGTCGTCTCGTCAATCCGCTTGACCGCATCGCCGACGGTTTTGATCTTCTCCGCTTCTTCGTCGGGAATGTCGATGTTGAACTCGGTCTCGAAGGCCATCACCAACTCGACCTGGTCGAGCGAATCGGCACCCAGATCGTCGGTAATCGACGCCTCAGGCGTCACTTCCGACTCGTCGACGCCGAGCTGCTCGACGATGATCTTCTTTACTTTATCGAAGGTGGTGGACATTACGTCTCCTTTTTAGAAACCAGGCTCACATCAAGATACCGCCATCGACCACGAGCGTTTGTCCGGTGACGTAGCCGGCGGCGTCGGAGCAGAGGAAGGCAACCACGCCGCTGACGTCCTCCGGCTTCCCGGCTCGGCCGAGAGCGGCTTGTTTGACCAAAAATTCCTTCGCTGCGTCGGGCATCCCCGCCGACATGGCGGTTTCGATGAGGCCCGGCGCGACGGCGTTGACTCTTATATTCCTCGAACCCAACTCCTTTGCGAGCGATTTGCTCAGGGCAATTAGGCCCGCTTTGGAGGCTGCATACGCAGATTGGCCGGCATTGCCGCTCAGGCCCACGATGCTGGTCATCAGCACGATGGCTCCGGAGCGCTGCTTCATCATCGGCTTTGCCACCGCGGCGCAGAGATGGAATGCCGACTTGAGGTTGACGTCGAGCATGCGATCGATGGTCTCCGGCTTGAGTCGCAGGAGCAGCGCGTCGATCGATTGACCGGCGTTAGCCACGGCACAATCGAGGCGCCCGAAACGACTAACGACTTCACTCACGACGCCTTGGATCGCCGCCGCATCGGTGACGTCGGCAGTGAAGATGTCGGCGCGCGCGCCTACGCGCGCGCGGGCGCACTCGCCGGCGGTCTCTTCCAGTGCCGGCGTGTCGCGACCGAGCAGCGCCACATCTGCACCTTGGCGCGCAAACTCGATGGCGATGGCGCGTCCGATACCGCGGCTTGCGCCGGTAATCAGCGCCGTCTTGTTAGCTAACGTCACGTCTTTGCTTCCGCCGGCTCGAGCGAACGGCGCAACTTCTCTACGTCTGCATAGTCGCTCACGACCGATGCTGCCGGGAACTCCTCCTTGCGCGGCGACGAGGCCGCCATGCGCCGGAAGAGCGCGCTCAATACGCCGCTCGCGCCGAACTCGACGATCGCATCCAATTCGTACGTCAGCATCGTCTCGGCGGTGTCGTGCCAGCGCACCTCGTCGACGACCGAGCGAATCAAGTTCGACTGGATCGTCGCGACGTCGCGATATGGCCGGCCATCGACGTTGGCGATCACGTCGAAGGCGGGCAGTGAAAAGTGGCTCGCTTCGACCGCGGCGGAGAGACGTTCCACTGCGGGCGCCATCAGCTCGCTGTGCCAGGCTCCCGAAACGTTGAGGGGCACGACGCGCTTGGCACCTGCCGCGATCATCGCCTGGCCTGCCGTTACGACCGCATCCAAGTCACCGCTGATCACGATTTGCGTCGGCGAGTTGAAGTTGGCGAGCGCCACGCGGCCGCCGTCTTGTGCGCGCACGCCGGCGATAACCTCACGCACTTGCGCCGCGTCGAGACCCAAAATCGCCGACATGCCGCCGCGCGCGAGCTGCGCTGCTTCCTGCATCGCCTGACCGCGCTCGCTGACGATGCGCAGCGCCTCTTCGAACGCCACCGAACGCGCGATGACGAGGCTGCAGAGCTCGGCAAACGAGTGGCCCGCGGTGACGACCGGGGCGAGACCGTCGCCCACCGCGGCGTAGAGCGCGAGGTTAGTGGTAAAGATGGCCGGCTGACTGTACTGGGTTTCGCGCAGCTTTTCTTCGGGACCATCGGCTTGCAGCGCCAGTAGATCGTAACCAAGTACGATCGCCGCCCGATCGAAGAGCGTGCGCGCCGCGGCGGAGTGCGCGGCCACGTCGCAACCCATTCCGACGCACTGCGATCCCTGCCCGGGAAAGACGACGCCGACGCGCACGTTACGCCGCCCATCTCCACGCGACCGCTCCCCAAGAGAGCCCGCCGCCGAAGGCCACGAAGACGATCAAATCGCCGGTCTTGACGCGCCCGGCGCGCACCGTTTCCGAGAGCGCCATGGGAATCGAAGCGGCCGACGTGTTGCCGTACTCCGCGATGTTCACGATGACTTTGTCGTCGGGAAGCTCGAGGTATCGCGCCGTTGCGTCAATGATGCGTTTGTTGGCCTGATGGGGAACGAGGAACGTGACGTCGGCTTTGGTCAGATTGGCCTTGGCGAGCACCGCGTCGGTCGACTCGACCATCTTGGTGACGGCCAGCTTGAACGTCTCGCGGCCCGACATGTGGATGAGATGCACTTTAGCGTCGAGCGCGGCGTGATCGATTGGTTTGGGCCACCCGCTGCCCTGCGCGTAAAGCAGCTCGGGGCGGCTACCGTCGGCACCGAGCTCGGCGGCGAGAAAGCAGTTCTCGTCCGAGGCTTCCAAAATCACCGCGCCGGCCCCGTCGCCAAAAAGAATCGCAGTCGAACGGTCTTCCTTATCGAGGATCTTGGAGAGCGTCTCGGCACCGATGAGCATGATGCGACGATAGATGCCCGAGCGTATCAGGCTCGAGGCCACGGTGAGGCCGTAGATGAATCCGCTGCAGGCAATTTCGATGTCGAAAGCCGGCTTAGCGACGGCACCTAGCCGGCAGGCGACCAGACATGCCGTTGCGGGAAAGTCATAATCGGGCGTCACCGTCGCGACGATAAAGCAGTCGATCTCGGCGGCTCGCAGCCCGGCGTGCGCGAGCGCGGCCTCGGCTGCGGCAGCGGCAAGATCGCTGGTGCCTTGCTGCTCGGTGGCCCAATGCCGGCGCTTCATGCCGGTGCGGGTGGTGATCCAATCGTCGGTAGTATCGAGCCAGGCTTCCAGATCGTGGTTGGTTACAACGCGAGCCGGCGCATAGTGGCCGACTCCGACGATCTTGACGCCGCGAACCGACACCTCAGGCTAACCGGCCGGCTCGTCTTGTACCTTGATGACCTGTCGCCCCTTATACGTGCCGCAGTTGGCACAGGCAAAGTGCGGCCGCTTCGGCTGATGGCACTGCGGGCACTGCACGGTCGTCACGCTGCCGAGCTGCCAGTTGGCGGCGCGGCGGCTGCGCGTTTTGCTGCGGGGCGTCTTCCATTTTAAGTTAGCCACGGAATCCTCATCATTATAATAGCGTTACGCGAACTCGCACGCGCAAGGGCTCGTATTCCGGTTCGCTCCGCATACCGTGCAGAGACCCCGGCATTCTGGGTTGCACCGCAACCCCATCGGAAGAGCGCTCAGCAAGCTCTGTTGCGCTAAATCCGCAATGTCGAGCCGATCTCCCGTCAACACGTTGCTCTCTCCGAACGGATCCTTCTCGCGGCCGCGGTCTGGATCGAGCCGTTCGTCGAGGTCGACGTGAATCGCCAAGTCGACGTCTTCCAAACAAGCATCGCACTGGCCATGGAGTTTTGCGTCGACGGTTCCCTCGACGACCAGCATGCGATCGGCCTGTCGCAGTTCCAGCTTCACCTGTGCCGGTTCGGGAAAGACGATTCCTTCGAAAGGTTCGACCGGAGCGTCATCGGTCACCAGCATCACCTGCCGGCTCCCGGCCAGGAGTCCGCTGATATCTACCTTGTGCGATTGGTTCATAAGAGCAACTCGCCGCAGCATGAGGCCCCGCCAACCTGGCAGGGCCGCCACAGACTTTTGCCATTTTAGAACCCGCGTCGCTCCTTGTCAAACCGCCGCTTCGGGGGATTGAGGCGCACCATGAACCTCGACCCGATCGTCTCCCGGCTGGCCTCCAGCGGCGTGGCGTTCGCGCCGGCCATCGCCAGGGCGGCCGAGCGTCACGGCCTCGACCCCAAGCTCCTCGCGGCCGTAGCAGCGCAAGAGACCGGTGGCCCGGACAGCAATGGCGGCCGCAACGTTGTGGGCGACGGCGGCCACGGGCGCGGACTTTTTCAGATTGATGACCGGTGGCACGCCTTCGCCCAGTCCCCCGACGCAATGAACCCCGGCCGGAACGCCGATTATGCCGCCGGCATGCTTGCCGGCTTGCTCAAACAATACGGAGGCGACGTCCACGAGGCGCTCTCCGCATATAACGCCGGCTCGCCCAAGGCGACCGGTACGACGACGCGCTGGGCTGACGGGCGGACGCTCGGCTATGCCGACTCGGTGCTGCGTCACTACGGGCGTCTTGGGGGAAGCGACTCGCCCGAATCTTCGGCGATCGCAGAAAGCGCAACGACGATCGCCTCAGTCGGTGCGCTCCAATCGCGGGCGCAGCAGCTGCCGATGCCGTCGCCTCCGCCGCCCGCGGCGCCGCAGATCCGATCGAGCTCAGCTTTGTATCACCGTCAAGCCACCGATTATCTTGGCTTTCTTAACGACGCGACCGACGAGAAAAACTCGTAGAACAGGAGCCGAAACTTGTCTTCCTTAGATTCGATTCACGACGGCAGCATTGCCGCCAGGCCGTTCGAGCATCAGAGCGGCAGAATCTCGAGCGCACCGGACGGTAGAATCTCGAGCACACCGGAGCATCACCATGGAAGGGTGCACGGGCACCACCATCACCATAGCGGACAAATCAACGGCGAGCCGGAGACGTCGCAAGAGAACGCCGTCGTTGCCGAGCTCTCCAATTTGGTGGCATCGCTCAGCTCGCTCTCGGCGCAGGCGCAGAGTCTGCCTTTGAGCCCGCCCACGTCACCGCAAACTCCGCCGGGTCAGACGTACCGCCCGCAGCTTACCGACTACAGCCTCGGCGGCGACGCCGAGTAGCGTTGAAGGAGCAGCGAGATGGCATTTCTTCTTCCCGTACTCGAAGGGCTCGGCACGAGTCTGCTCGGCAATGCAATAGGCGGAGCCATCGGCGGAGGTGGCGGCAACGTCGAGAACGGCGCGATGGGCGCGCTCAACTCGCAAGATGAAGCCTTTCAGCTGGGCATGTACGCCTCCGAGGTTCATAATCAGGAGCAGCTGCAGATGCAATCCGAAGTCTTCGATCAAATGATGGACGAGCGCAGCGAAAACATGCGCGAGGTCGATACGCTTCGCAACGTAGATATGGCGCAACGTAAGATGGACGACTCCATCACCAAGAAGTTCATCCAGTCGATCACCGAATGACGGGGCCGCTTCCGCTGCCTCGCAACGAGCGCCCCACCGTGGCGCGCGGCGCTCCGGCCGCGTCCCGCGGTGAGGCCTCGTCCTCTTCAGACCTGCCGGCAGCGCAGCAGGCGCAGATCGCCGCGCAGCACCAAGCCTTCGACTTCGACGCTGCCGAGCGCGCGGAGATCGCTCGGGAGCACGACGTGCTTCAGGCGCTCCTGATGGCATTCCTGAAGAATGAGGATGAAATAACCAAGAAGTGGATCTCTCTGATCTAGGGAAGCCCAGAATCAGCGCAGCTCGTTGTCGCCGCGGTCCTCGATTACGATAGTAAACTTCGACCTCGGCTCCTAGAGCTGCATCTGAATCTCAGCTTCCTTCAAGGTTGGTAGAGACGCGATGCAAGAAGGCTTTGCGAACGTAAATGGTACGCGGATTCACTACGAGATCGCGGGTAGCGGGGCGCCGGTCGTGTTAATTCACGGCCTTTGCTTAGACCTGCGAATGTGGGACGATCAGGTTCCCGCGCTCACGGAACGCTACCGCGTTGTTCGCTACGACGTCCGGGGTTTTGGAAAGTCCGATCAACCGGGGCGCGCAACCTTCCGTCATGCCGACGATCTTCACGCGCTGCTCGACGATCTCGGCATAGGAGCCGCGCACGTCGTCGGGCTTTCGATGGGCGGCCGGATCGCGTTACACCACGCGCTGCTCTATCCGCAGCAGACGTTGAGTCTAACCCTCGTTGACTCGGCACTCGACGGTTACGAATGGAGCGAGGAATGGATCGCCTCGCTCGACGCTATCGAAGAGCGCGCTCGCGCCGATGGTCCGGCGGCGGGCAACGCGATGTGGTTGGAGCACGAGATCTTTGCTCCCGCCCGAACCAACGCGCAGTGCAGCGCTAAGCTGACGGAGATCGTTAACGAGGGCTCCGGTCAAAACTGGGTCGACGAGAGTTCCGTGCAGGGGATTGAGCCCACCGGGAGGTCGCCGGCTCGCCGAAGTCTCGGTCCCGACCCTCGTCGTCGTCGGCGAACACGACCTGCCCGATTTCCAGCGAATCGCCGACAAGCTCGCCGCGGGAATTCCGCAGACCAAGAAAGTCACGATCGCGGATGCCGGGCATATGAGCAATATGGAACAGCCGCGGGCGTTCAACGCATTGCTGCTCGAGTTCTTGCAGGCGCAGAATCGGATCGGCTAGTATACTGCCAGTTCTTTGAGCGCGGGCCGTTAGCTCAGCTGGTTAGAGCGCATGCTTGATAAGCATGAGGTCCCTGGTTCGATCCCAGGACGGCCCACCAGATAAACTACGTCGGCTACAGCCGACTCGCGGCAACGATAACGAGCTTAGAACCCTCGGCATCTTAGCTACCCTACCGTTAAGGAGAAACGCTTGATTACTCGTATCCTAGCCGCCGTCGCGTTTGCCGGTCTTCTCACCGCTACGGCTCCGCCGGTCGCCGCCCAGGGCGACATGCCTCCACTGCCGCCGCAGCCTAAAGTGCATCCCGCCGGTATCCCGGAAGATGCGATGATGGTTTCACCCTGCGTTTCCGGCATGGGCGAACACTGGGCCAATCTCAAGAATCTTCCGGTCGGTCCCATCTACGGAACGTGGGAAGGTAAGCCGGTCTTCACCGAGATCATGGTGACCGTGAAGCAACTCAACGAGGGGTTCGCCTACCAAAACATTCGCGCCGTGCCCGGCTACACCGTCGACCACGTCGATTTCCGCTACGAGCCAAACGGACACCCGGGAATGCCGGTTCCGCACTACGACTTGCACGCATACTACGTATCGCCGGCCGTGCAGAAGACGATCTGCCCCAACGGCATTCCCGATCCGTCGATGCGAGCGCCAAACGAATAATCGAGCTTAGACGACCTCGTGGCTAGAGGTACTTCCCAAACCAGTTGACCGTTTGTTCCAGCACGTCGATCTGATCGGCCGTCTTGACAAAGCCGTGTCCTTCATCGGCATAAACGACGAGTTTTGAGGGCACGCCAAGGGTTTCCATGGCGTGCCAAAACTCGAAGGACTGCGGCGCCGGCACTTCTTCGTCGCGCTCGCCGGAGAGAATAAGCACCGGCGTATGCGAGTTGTTGATGAACGTGATCGGCGAGCTGCGCGCGTAAACGGCCGGATCCTGATAGACGGAGGCCCCGAAGAACGGGATCATCCACTCGTCGATTTTGTTCTGCCCGTAGTACGACTGCCAATTGACGATGCCCGCGCCGGCGACGATGGCCTTGAAGCGCGGCGCTTGCGTCTCGGCCCACATCGCCATGTAGCCGCCGTAACTCCATCCCATCAGCCCGAGGCGATTGGCGTCGATCGGCGCCGAGCGCAGCGCGGTGTCGATGCCGCCGAGGTCATCGCGCCAGTCGCCGTAGCCGAAATCCTTGACGTCGGCGCTCGTGAACGACTCGCCCTCGCCGAAACTCCCGCGCGGATTCGGCATGAAGACGAAGTAGCCGCGCGAGGAGAGTGCGCTGACGTTTCGGCCTCCGAAGCCGGGCACCGAGACCGCCGACGGGCCGCCGTGAATCATCGTAACCATCGGATAGGTGCGGCTGGCGTCGTACTCGAGCGGATAGACGAGCCACCCTTGAACGTTGAACCCGTCATTGCTCCACGTCAGCGAAACCGCTTTCCCATAAAGCTTGGCGGCGCCGCGATTGGTTTGCGTGATCTGCTGCAGCGCTTGCGGAGCGCCGGCCCATACTTCGGGCGGGTTATCGAACGAGGCGCGCACGAGCGCTACTACGCTGCCTTGTCGCGCGCTCGACCAGCTCCACAACGATTCCGGCTCGCCGAGCAGCGTGGTGCTCTTTCCATCGGCGGCGTCCATGCGCAACAGGTGCATCGCTCCCGAAACATGAGCGACGCAATCCAAGCTGGAGGCGTCGTTCCAGCGCAGCGATTGCACCGACAACGCGGCGCCGGCCGTTAGGTTACGCGACTTTCCCGTCTGCGCGTCAACGAGATAGACGTCACCGCCGGTCGAGCCGAAATCGCTCATGATGCCGCCGATCACCGCGATCTGCTTGCCGTCAGGCGACCATTGCGGATCGTCGATTTGGAAGGAAGGCGCCAGCAGCTCGTGCATCGAGCCCGCTGCCACGTCGACGACGGCTAGTTTAGCGACCCACCAGTTGTTGTCGCCGTTGCCTTTGGCGTAGGTCGCGGCGATGGAACGCACCGTCGGGAGACCATCCATACTCGTAGACGTATGAATCGGCCGGCGTCACGAAGCGTAACGCGCCGCTGGCGACGTCGACGATTGCGATGCGCTGTTCGTCGACGACGCTGCCGATGACGCCGACGTCGCGCGCACCCGGCTGCAGCGCGCCGGCCTTACGATGGGCGGCCGCAATATAAAGTAACGCAATCGCTCGACCATCCGGCGACCATGAAAGACCTTGGACGTTGCCGTCGAGGCGGCCGATGCGTCGCACCGGCGAACCGCTCGCCGGTGCGACGAAGAGCTGCTGCTGCCCGCTCGATCGCGCGTCGGAGAGAAATGCGATAGACCTGCCGTCGGGAGAGAACTCGGGATCTTCCTCATCGTAATATGCGGCGGTCATCCCGGCCGTAACGCGGACGATCTTGCCGCCTGCGACGCGTCGCATGTAGACCGCATCGTAGCGCGGCGAGTGCAGCAGTTGCTGCGGATCGTGAAAGCGCTCTTGCCAGGCTACCGACGCCCCGTCGGACGCCAAAGAGACTTCGGTCAAGTCGCGCACCGCGTACGTCGCCCGCAGCACATCCGTCATCGACGGAGCTGCCTCCGCGCGCAGCGGCGCCGGCGCGCAGACCCCCGCGATGGCTAAGATTAAGCCCGTAAGAAGTGCGCGTTGCATCGTGTTCCCTAGCCTCCCGCCATGGCACCGACGATGAGAAACGGCTCGGCACCGCTCGTGACGGCTCGCGGCAACGGCTCGTCGGGCCGCTCGTGCGAGAGATCGCGTTCGCAGGCGAAGAACCGAACGTAGGCGCGACGGCGATGGGTTACTTGATCGCGAATGGTTCCGCGCAACACCGGATACCGCGACTCGAGCTCGTCGAGCAACGACTGCTGGGTTACGTCGCCGTTCACGTCGAGATGGACTTCACCCTCGACGCGTGCCAGCGTACGCAGATGCGCCGGTAAAACCACGCGGATCACGCCAACGTTTGAACTTCTACGGAAAGTACGGCGGGCAGATCGCGCGCGATCGGCTTCCAGCTTTCACCGGCATCAGCCGACGCGTAAACCTGGCCGCCGGTCGTTCCGAAGTAAACGCCGCACGAATCGAGCGAATCTACGGCCATTGCGTCGCGCAGCACGTTGACGTAACAGTTCTCCTGCGGAAGGCCGTTGGTCAGCGCCTCCCACTCGTCGCCGCCGCTGCGGCTGCGGTAGACGCGCAGGCGGCCGTCGAGCGGATAGTGCTCCGAATCGCTTTTTATGGGCACGACGTAAATCGTTTGCGGTTCGTGCGCGTGCACGTCGATGGCGAAACCGAAGTCCGTCGGCAGGTTGCCGCTGACTTCGCGCCACGAATCGCCGGCGTCGTCGGTGCGCATGACATCCCAATGCTTCTGCATGAAGAGTACGTCGGGATGCCCCGGATGCATGGCCAGGCGATGCACGCAATGCCCAACCTCGGCCTCCGGCTCGGGAATTCCCTCCGAGCGCAGTCCGCGATTGATCGGACGCCACGTTACGCCGGCGTCGTCGCTTCGAAACGCGCCGGCGGCAGAGATCGCCGTGAAGATGCGATTGGGGTCGCGCGGGTCGACGATGATGGTATGCAGGCACATGCCGCCCGCTCCCGGCTGCCAGCTGTCCGCCGACGGATGGCGGCGCAGACCGGCAAGCTCTTCCCAATTGTTCCCGCCGTCGGTTGAACGAAAGAGCGCGGCATCTTCAACGCCGGCATAGACGAGATCGGGATCGGCGTGCGACGGCTCGAAATGCCAGACGCGCGCGAACTCCCACGGATGCGGCGTGCCGTCATACCAGCGGTGCGTGCCCGGCTCGCCATCGTAGACGAAGCGATTACCCACCGGCTCCCACGTCTTTCCGCCATCGTCGGATCGCTGCACGATCTGTCCGAACCAACTCGACGACTGGGACGCGTACAACCGATTGGGATCGGCCGGCGAGCCTTTGACGTGATAGATCTCCCAGCCGCCGAAATACGGGCCGCAGATCTTCCAATCGTCGCGCTTGCCGTCGGACTCGATCACGAACGCGCCTTTACGCGTACCGACGAGTACGCGCACGCTGCTCACGCACCCGCTCCATTTGAGCCCGGACGCCGGTTGAGCGGCGACGGGTGGCGTGGTTCGTAGAGTCCCAAGCGTTCGCCGCCGGGCAGCACGATCGTCGTCAGCAGTCCCCAACCGCGATCGGCGATACCGCCGTCGGTCTCGATGCCTCGTCGTGCCAGTTCGGCGACCGTCGCTTTGATGTCGTCGCACATCAAGTAAAACTCTTCTTCGGGCTCGTCATCGCTAGGATGGACCGCGAGTTCGGTGGGCGGAGCGGCGAAGATCGGCCAGCCGCCGCCGGCGTCGACCGAGGGCAGCTTGAGCACGTCGCCGAGAAACTCACGCACCTTGTCGGCGTGGCGGCTGTAGAGGATAACGTGCATTCCGGTAATCATTGCGCCGGTTTCTTACGGCGCACCCGCGCAAATGCCTCCGGCTCGCTCGGCAAGCGGACGGCAAAGCGTTTGCGGCGTGCACGCGCCCCGCGCACTAGCTCGACGGCGCTCCGCGCAACGCCGAACTCCGCAGCCAGCGCACGCGCACACGCCTCATTGGCCGCGCCTTCGATCGCCCTTTCGCGCACGCGTACGACGAGCTCTCCATTCTCTTTCGAAATCCCAGGATGCTTCGAAGCCGGCTTTACGATTACGTCGACGAACACGTTGCTAAAAGCGTCGCGACAACATTGCGAAAGCAAACACGCCATCGCTAAGTGGCCCGACACGCTCGGCGCTGCGTCCGGCAATTTCATTGTACGACAAGGCCATTATTTGGTGTTCATGCTGTGAACGCCGCCGCCCTTGCTTGCTTACGCCGTTCACTCGGTTGCTTCTTCAGACTTTCTTCACACACCAGGCCGAGACTCGATGGCGAGAGATTTTCTCTCAATTTAAGGAGGTGTGCCATGCGAATTCGCATGTATTGGAAACCCACTGTTAGCGCAGTCATTGCGGCCTTAGCCGTAAGCGGCTGCGGCGGTAGCCACACTTCGATGCCCGTAACGCCCGCTGCATCGGCACCGATGCAGACTCGCCCCGGCGGCGATCTTACGCAAATGGGCGGCGGCGGGATCATGCACCAACTTCGGCGCCAAGTCGTTATCGGTTCGACCATCGACGGCGTCTACGGGCAGCTCAATCCTTACGGTCTCGACGTCGCTCGTTCGACGGCGGGTCTATTTACCAAGGGTGATCTGGCCGTTTGCAACTTCAATAACAACCAGAACATTCAGGGCACCGGCTATACTATCGTCGCGCTGCATCCCACGCCGGGTTCGACGCCGACGCTCGTCGCCGCCGATCCCAATACGCTCGTTGGTTGCAACGCGCTGGCGTTAGCACCCAACGATACCATTTGGGCGGCGGCATTCTCGTCCAACGATAATCCGGTCTTCTCTTCGAGCGGTACGCTCCTGACGAACTTTTCCGGCAGTCCATTCAATCACCCGTTCGGCCAGGCGTACGCTCAACCGAAGAAGGGAGCCGCAGCGTTCTACGAGAGCAACGCCGGCGACGGCTCTATCGTGCGCATCAACCTCGGATCCTCGATGAGCACGGAAGTCATCGCTACCGGCTTTCCCGTCAACGGCGGGCAGCCCGGAAGCATTCTCGGTCCATCGGGATTGCAGTACGAAGCGCGTCACGACGCGCTCTTTGTAGTGGACGGAACCAACAACTCGGTTACGGTAATCTCTAAGGTCTCGAGCATTCACGCGGGATGCTTGAAGGTCTTGGATCGCGGACGGCGGTTCGGAGGACACTGCGGTTCTCGCGCACGCATCCTTTACTCGGGCGCGCCACTCAATGGGCCGATCAGCTCGGCTCTGCTCTTCAACGGCACGCTCGTCGTTGGAAATACGCTCGATCCCGACGGCATGAACCTCATGATCGCAATCAATCCGGGGGGACACGTTATGGACGTTCGTAACGTCGATACCGGCCCGGCGGGTGCGCTCTTCGGAATGGTTGCGACCGGCAGTAACGCAGCCAGCACCAAGATCTACTTCAACGACGACAACGACAACAATCTCCAAGTGCTGGAGCGCTGACGGAATAGAACGGCTCCAGGCTCAATAGCGAAGGGGCGTCCACGACAGAGTGCGTCGGGACGCCCCGACTCTTTGTCGTGAACGTCAAACAAAAATCCGCTCTCAGCCGCGCGCAAGTCTACTGGAGATGAGGGGGCTCGAACCCCTGACCCCCTGCTTGCAAAGCAGGTGCTCTACCAGCTGAGCTACATCCCCACGCGGCGCCCCTGCTTCCGGGACGCGTGCCTTAGTGCCTGCGCCCGAGAGGAGTCTCGGGGCGGCGGCCCCAAGAGGGCGGGTCGCAAGCGCTGGACCTTGTGGGGGCATAGCTCAGCTGGTAGAGCATTACGCTGGCAGCGTAAGGGTCAGGAGTTCGAGTCTCCTTGCCTCCACCAAAGAACGCTCGTTTTTACGGGCGTTTTTCGCTGTGATCAGGTCTACGTTGGGCAGCAAGAACCGGGCGAAGCGCGCTTCGCCCGGTTCTACAGTCTGCCGTCGCTAGCTAAAGCAAGTTGGTAATGTGCAACACGGCCAGGCCGATTCTATGGCCGCCGCTGTTCTTCAAAATGAATAGGGCTTTGCACTGCCCTTCTTGCGCTCCGGCCGTCACCGTCCATTGGTCGCCTGTACCTTGTGTTACCGTTGCGATGCCGCTCGCGCCGAAGCAGTCGTCGATCTCAGAAACGGTACCTGTTTTTTGTGTAGTGACCGTCACCGTTACCGGACCGGGACTGGAGGGTGTAAAGAAGATGCGGTTGGGCTTTACGCTAATGTTTTTGGTTCTGCATTGATGCCCACCTTCGTCGCCATCGTTACGTTGGAAACCGTTTCCGCCTTGCTGGCTGTCGCCGTCGCCGCCGCAACAGCCGTGGCCATCGTTCGGGCCGTATCCGCCTTGCGTATCGCCGCCGCAACAGCCGTGGCCTTGTTCGGGCCGAATCCGCCTTGCGTATCGCCGCCACAACAGCCGTGGCCCTTGTTCGGGCCGAATCCGCCTTGCGTATCGCCTCCGCAACCGCCACCGTCATCGGCCGGCAACATGGTGGAGTGTTGCGAGTTGGGCGCGCCGGCAGCTTGCGGCGCCGCACCCAACGGGGTTGCGGACATCTGTGAGCCCCCACAGGCAGCAAGCATGGCTGCCGCAAGCGCGCAGCTGACCGCCAGCCGCATGAAAGTTGAAGGTGTCGCCATGGTAAGTTTCTCCTTAAGTCATCGGGAATGTGCAATGTGAACCGTAGACTGCTCCGATTATACCTCTACCGCACCTGTTATGAAATAAAACGTGCCGCCGGAAGCTTGAAACGCTGCCGCGGACGCCGGGTATCTTCGTTGCAATAGAGCAGTGGCTCGCCCGCTTAGATCACGCCCGCGCGTGAGGTGGCTCGGCTCCGACAATCAGTTTTGGTTCAATAACCAGGGGCTCAACGGCCTCGCGATCGGAAAGCTCTGTCCCGACCTTTCCTACGGCGCATGCAAAGGCTCGTGAAAACCGCGGTGGCACAGTCACCCCGCGCACCCACTGCAAAGGGTGACTGGCCACGCGCTACTTACCGATTAAGTAGTTCGACTCGCCTTGCCTCGACCAAAGATCCGGCGTCTTTACACGCTAACAGCCTTTCGTCGTTGAGGTCAGCACGTAGTTACGAGATTTGAGCGTCTTCTCGTAGCACGAGCCATCTACGTTGAGCGATTTGTACTGCTGGCGGCTCTTGCCGTTTGACGGCGAGTAACCACCGCCCTTAAAGGTCAGCGTGTCGCTGGTGCTGACCGTGTCGAGCAACGACCACGACGCCGCTCGTTTCTTGGTCTGATCGAGTCCGCTGCCGCTCTTCGTCTGCAGCACGTCGGCGGTCTGCGTCGCCGTCGCTCCCGATACCACGTAGTTGTACTTCAGATTCAGCGGATAGCTCCACTGGCTCTGGGTCTTCAGTGTCCGGCCGCCCGAAGCAGTCTTACTGTTCGAAGCGATCGTCGTCGTCTGAACGATGTTCTGCAAAAACTGCGATGCCGATACGACGATCTTCTGTTTGTTCGAGAACGAGATGTTTTGCGTAACCTCGGTCGTGACACGGCCATGCGACGTCAGCACGTAGCCCGTGAGGCTGACCGGATGCGTGGCCCTCACCTGGATCGATCCCCGAGCGTTGCCGTACTGGTCGAACTTCACGTGCTCCACGATCGACTGCGCGGGCGACATCGCCGTGCCGTTTTTAACCAGCGCGCCGGTGACCTGCGTCGAACCGTGATCCTCATAGACGACCAGCGCGCCGTTTGCCGCAAAGAAGTTATCGTCGTTGAAGACCGAGACCGCCACCGTGTGTGGGCTGCCGTCGTCGAGCTGCGCCGCGAAAGGCGTGAGATCGATGCGGTACGGCTTGAAGTTGAGCGTCTCGACGCCCACGATGGGAATCCAGAAGTACGGATCGATGCCGCCGGTGTAGATCCAGGGATAGATCGGTGCGACGCCGGCCGGCTGGCCATCTACCGTCACCTCGCCTTCGCGGAAGGCCGTGCCGCCGCAATTGTTCAGCTTTTGCGCGAGATCGTTAGGGAAGCACGTGTACCAGAACTCGTCCCCGCCTTGCGACTCGAGGAAAACGTCGAGATACGCCGCTTCCACGTTGGTCGGGAAGGTAAATGAACCGGTCAGCTGATCGGTCGGACCGTTGAGATATACGTATCCGCCTGTCGGTCCGGCCGATAACGGATAGACCGCATCGGCGACGCGCGCTGCCGGATATTGTTTGCCGGCGGGGTAAAAATCGAGTTCCGCCGTGCCGTAGATGATGCCGGTGTACTGCGAGTTGACGATGTTATAGACCGACGCTTGTCCGATCGACGCCTGCGAAAAGATCGGGGCATACTCGGTCACGTCACGCTCGACGTTCCACTCCGGGCTAGCGTTGCTGCCCGGCTCCGACGTGGTTCCAAAGTACACGTTGGTCGCGCCGATCCAGACCGCTCCGGTTCGATCGTATTGCACGCCGGCCGTAACGCGGAAGTGCATCTTGAAGACGATCTTCGCATACGGTCCGGGGCAGTTTGCCGGCGGCGTGTAGTTGAATGGATGATCGCTATAGTCGGCAAAATCTCCGACGTTGAGTTGTCCGGACTGGAGCGGAGGCGTCTTCGGGTTGAAAAGTTTGTCGACGCACGGCTTCTCTGCCGGATGCGATACCGGCGGCTCGGCGGTGACCGGATAACCGGCGCCGCCCGACGCGTCTGCGCCCAAGCCGCCTTTCATTGAGCGCAGCTTCTGTGCGCTGCGCGCCGGCGCGAGGGGCCCTCGCAGTGCCGACGCCGCCTCGCCGTTTGGAATGGCTCCATTAAACCCGCCGCGACCCGCACATGCGGTCGATGCGGCGAAAACCACCAGCGCGGCCGCGCACTGCAGCCGGCGAATAACATCTGGGCGCATCTTAAGAACCTCCGATAAAAACGAGCAGGCGGCATTGCTTCCGCACGCCGCCTTCACCTTGCCTTCTCCCGCCCAGAGGTTTAGTTCATGACCAGGTAGTTGGCGCCGCTGAGCGTCGTCTTCGAACCTTCGATCGTACGCAGGGGCGTCGCGTTACCATTGGCCGTTGCAGCGAACTCCTTGATCGAGTTGCGGTGAAATCGGCGGCCCAGATGTGATCGTTGGAATCGGCGATGACGCCCGTCGGGTACGAGAGGCCAGTGATCTTCTGCACCGGAGCGACGTTGCCGTTCGCACCCTTAGCGAAGACGAAGACTCCGGCATACTCGTCGGCGACGAGCAGTTCGCCACTAGAGTTGACGCAAGGGCGAAGGGCTTCATCAGCCCGGTGTTGCTGCCGGCGATCGTGACAATCGGCGTCGCGTTGCCGCTCGCGCCTTTGGCGAAGCCTGCGATCGACGCGGAGTAGAGCCCGAAGATCGCGAGCAGTTCCTCGGACTTCCCTTCCACGTCGATTTGCGCGCCGCCGTCGAGCGCGGCGCATGGCCCAATCCGCCGCGCTAGCTTATAGCGGGGTAGGCGCGGGCGGGCTCGAATCTTTCAAGCTCGAAAAAGGAGACTAATCACCAATGCTTCCTCTGCCAGGTAAGGCTGCTGCAATTGCGGCCGCCGTCGCGTGCTGTCTCGCGACTCCGCTAGCCGCGCAGGCAACGGGCACGCTCAGCATCCAGCACCAGAACGGCGGCGCGAATACGTACCGCACCGTCGAGATAAAGGTCCTATCGGGGGCTCTCTTCGTCACGTCCCAAGACGGTGCCGGAACGATCGTCGTCAGCAATGCGGCATGCTCGTATCAAGGAAAGATCATCGTCTGTCTGCCGACTGCGGTCGCCCTCGTGCAGGGCGGCTCGAGCCACGCGCTCGACCTCAAAAGCGGGACGGTCTATCTGAACTATACCGATAGCGATCAGCCGTTGTCGCGAACCACGACGAAGTTGCCGGCCCACAACGTCATGCTTTCGTTTTCGACCTCGAAGGGCACGTCGGTAACGCTGAGCGGCATTATCGATCAGGTGATCAAGCGATGAAATATCTTGCTGGTTTTCTCGCACTCGCACTAGCACTTCAGGTCTGCGCGGCAGCCGACGCTCGCGGCGGCGGCCGAGGCGGTGGCGGCGGCATGCGCGGCGGCGGCGGTGGCATGCGCGGCGGCGGTGGCGGCGGCTATCGCGGCGGCGGTGGCGGCGGCTATCGCGGCGGCGGCGGAAGTCGGCCCAGCGGCGGTGGCGGGTTCAACCTCGGTTCGGACTATTCGCGCGGCGGCGGATTCGGCGGGAACGGCGGAATGCAGCGTCCCGGAGTCGCGCAGCGCCCCGGTGACATCGGCGCCGGCGGAATCGGCAACGGTAACGGTGTCGGCAACGGAACGGTATCGGCAACGGCAACGGTATCGGCAACGGGAATGGCAACGGCCTCGGCAATGGCAACGGGCCAGGAAACGGCAACGGGAACCGTCCCGGTAACGGTAATGGCAACGGTAATGGAAATGGAAACGGCAACGGCAACCGCCCCGGTAACGGCAATGGCAATGGCAACGGCAACGGGAACGGGAACCGTCCCGGCAACGGTAATGGTGGTAACGGCAATAACAACGTCATCATCAACAATCCGGTGTTGGGTGGCGGAGGCTATTACGGTTGGAACGGCGGCATGGCATGGTATCCCGCACCGTACTATTGGGGCGGCGGATTTTGGGGTGCGTGGACGATCGGCCTTACCTCAGCGGCCGTCTACGGCTCGGTCGTCGACGAGGAAGACGACGTGACGTACAACTCCTATGAGGTGCAGCAAGGAACGCCGGGCGCCACGTTTCTCACAACCTACCAGCTCGTACAGGTAAAATGCGGTCCGGCGGGGCTCGTCGTCGTATACGGTCCGGAGAACAGCGTCATCTGCGCGAGTCCGAACAACTTTGTCGGCGAAGGGTCTTACCGGCTCGACACCGTCACGATGTCGCTGATCCCGATCAACTCAACGCCGCAGCCGACGGGCACGGTGCCGGGCACCTCGCCGGTTCCCGCAGCAGCGGCCAACCCAGCTCCACCTCGCTAACGCGATCTTCTAGTCCAAACAAACCGGGTGCGGCTCGCATGCGGCCGCGCCGCCGCCCGTTATGCCATTGGGGCGATCGTCGTCATTCCCATCGCCGTCGGCATCGTGCTGATGGTCTGGTACGCACAATCCACGACGACGCAACGCCGAATTCGAGCGCAGTACCGCCGCCTAGCGCGCGAACGCCTCGACCGCGATTATCGCTCGTAAAGCCAGCGCATAAGCCCGGCGCGCACGATCTCGCGTTCGATCGCGTGGACGCGCTCCATCAATGCCGCCTCTTCTTCCGCAGACTCGACGCGCAGCGGCCGGCGCGCCAGCACCGGACCCCGATCGGTCGAGTTGGTAACGCGATGCACCGTCGCGCCGACCCACGGCGCCGAGGCCTGCAATGCATCGCGCACGGCGTACGCGCCGCGAAAGGCGGCGGTTCGCGCACCGTCGGGAAAGACGACGTCGTCGCGTTGCGGGTCGAGCGGAAGAAATGCGGGATGCAGGTTGATCAGCTCGGGGAACGTCGCGACGAAGCCGTCGGAGAGTAGATGCATCCAGCCCAAGAGCAGCACGAGATCGGGCCCATCGGCACGCGCCGCTTCGAGCAGACGCTCGTCGTAGGCGCGGCGCGCTTCGCCCGAACGATTCCAGGCGACGGAGCGAACCGCGATGCCCGCCTCTTTGGCGCGTTCGATGGCAAAGGCGCGCTCGTCGTTAACCAGAAGCCCCGCGATCTCCAAGGGTAGATCGCCGCGCTCCACGGCATCGACCACCGCCTGAAAGTTGCTGCCGTTACCCGACGCCATTATAAGAACGCGGCGCTTTGGACGCATCAGGGTAACTCGATCGAACTCCTCGGCCACGCGCGCCCCGACGGCATCTTGATAATAACGCACGAGATGCTCGTCACCGACCGCCGGAATAACCGCGTGCGCGTAGCCGCGTTCGCGCAGCACGTCGAGCGCTCGCGACAGAAGCATCGGGCCCAGTTCCGTCTTTCGCTCGCCTGGTGCGACGCCGAACGGGCCGAAGATGCCGGTGTCGCGTTCGCGCGCGATTCCGTCGAGCCACGCATAGGTTAAACCCTTGGGATCCACGGTTGCGAATCCGATCGGCGCGCCGGCACGGCTGGCGACGACGTTGATTCCGGCGTGCGCTTCCGAGCTCCACGCACCGCCGAAGCATTCGTCGATCCACGCCAGCGTACGATCGTCGGCCGGACCCGCAGAGGTAACTTCGATACCTGCAGGTGCGGGCGTCGCCGGCCGTTCTACGAGGTCGACTACGAGATTGTAAAGCCGCGCCATCTCAGTCGAAGAGTGGACGCAACACCGCCGCGCAATCCTCGAGAAAGGCCACGTCCTCGCTCGAAAAGACGCCGGCGCGATCGCTCTCTACGTCGAGCGTTCCAATGACGACACCGCTCTCGGCTCCCAGAATCGGAACGATCGCCTCCGATCCGGTGCTCGCGAACGCCGTCAAGTAGCGCGGATCCTGTGCAACGTCGTTGCTCACGACGGTCATTCGAGTTCGGACGGCTTCACCGCTGAGTCCGAGAGCCGCGTCGAAACGCGGATGAGCGGGCGCTTCCGAACCCGTATACGCGACCGCGCTAATCTCCTCGTCGCCGACGTCATAGATGCCGACCCAGCGATAATCGCGCGCACCGCGCACGATCTCCGCCGCGGCGCGGGCGCGATCTTCGCGCGGGGCCTCCGTGTCGGCGACCGCGGCGAGCGCGCGAACGACTGGATCGCTCATGCGTCGTCGCGCGCCGGGTGCACGATCACGCGCGGCTCGCCGGCGAGCCGCGACTCGACCCAACCGACGACTTTCGCGCCGGGCACCGCCGCCAATGCGGCCGGAGCCTCACCCAGCGGAACGACCAGCGTAAAGCCAATGCCCATATTCAGCACGCGATAGCGCTCTTCAACGGAAAGGCCTCCCCGCTCGACCAACTCGCGCATTATCGGCGGCACGCTCCAGCGCTGCTGCTCGAAGACGGCTTTGACGTTCTCGGGGAGCGTTCGCGAAACGTTCTCGAGCAGGCCGCCGCCGGTGATATGGGCCATCGCCGTTACCCGCGCCACCTTTTGAATGGCCCGAACCGCCTGGTAATAGGACGGATGTTCCGCCAGCAGCGCGTCGGCAAACGTACCGCCGTTAAATGAAGATGTCCATCGATCGCGCGGAATCAGCGCGCGAGCAAGCGAGTAACCGTTAGTGTGCAGACCGACCGCCGGAAGACCGACGATCGCGTCGCCCGGATCCGCATGATTCAAACGCGCCAGCGCGGCGGTCTCAACGACTCCGACGATGGTGCCCGCCAAGTCGAAGTGATCGGGCTGATAGAGCCCCGGCATCTCGGCCGTTTCGCCGCCGAGCAGCGCGCAGTCGTGCGCTCGGCAGGCGCGAGCGCAGCCGAGTACGATCTCGGCAGCCATGGCCGGATCGAGCTTTCCTACCGCGAGATAATCCAAGAAAAAGAGCGGCGTCGCGTCGCTCACCAAGATGTCGTTGACACAATGATTGACGAGGTCGGCGCCGACGGTATCGTAGCGCTCCAGCTCCGCCGCGATGAGGATCTTCGTGCCGACGCCGTCGGTCGAGGCGACCAGCGCCCGTTCCGAGTCGCCCGGGAGGCGAAAGAGCCCAGCGAAACCGCCGATAGCATCGATCTGTTCTGGGTGGCGCCAGCCGGCGAGAAGGCTCCGGTATCGGGCCACGCTCTCGTTACCAGCGGCGACGTCGACGCCGGCACGGGCGTAGCTATCGGGGGAGGGTTTTCCCTCCTTACGAGGATTCTCACAGCGTTCCGCCATAGGCTGGCAGTAGTTCACCGTTCGAAAGGCTCACCATGCAAGTTCGTCTTATCAACGATGCGCCGCTCGCCGTAAGCACCGGCGCACTCGTCGTGCCCTTCTTCTCTCAAAGCGATCTCGACGGCGTCGCAAAGGACGTCGACGCGAAAATCGGCGGCGTAATCGCCGAAGCGTTGCGAACCGGCGAGATTCGCGGCCGACTCGCCGAACACGTTCTCATCTACGCGCAGGAACAACCGTATCGTCGCGTGCTCGCCGTCGGTCTAGGCGAGCGCAGCGCGTTCGAGCCCTATTTGTTAGCTCGGTATGCCGGTGCGGCGGTGCGTTATCTGGGTCGCCGCAACGTCGAAGAGATCGCCATCGCTCTTCCGGAGGAAGCCCGCGGACGTGAAGCCGTTTGCGCTTCGTTCATCGCGGAAGGCGTTGTGGCCGGAGCCTTCGATACGACCATCTATCAAGAAAAGCCCGAGCGGCGGATCGCAACGAAAAGCGTGGCCGTACTCTCCGCCGGTTTTGACGCGGAGCAGTTAGAGCGCGGCATCGCGCGCGGCACGGCGCTGGGCGAAGCGGTGAACTTGGCCCGCCGTTTAGCGATTACTCCCGCGAACGACATGACGCCCACCCGCATGGCCGAAGAGGCCACCGCGGTAGCGCAGCGCACCGGCTTGGAGATCGACGTTCTCGACGAAGAGCGCGCGCGGCGCGAGGGCATGGGATCCTTCCTTTCGGTCGCATCCGGAAGCGCCCAGCCTCCTAAGTTCATCGTCTTGCGTTACAACGGCGATCCCGGCAGTAAAGAACTCTTGGCGCTCGTCGGCAAGGGCATCACGTTCGATACGGGCGGCATCTCTATCAAGCCGGCCGAGCGCATGGAAGAGATGAAGTACGACATGTCGGGCGGCGCCGGCGTGATTGCGGCCATGTCTGCGCTGGCAGCCATCAAGCCGAAGCTCAACGTGGTCGGGATCGTACCCGCGACCGAGAACATGCCCGGGGGCAAAGCGACCAAACCCGGCGACATCGTCAAAGCGATGAACGGCAAGACCATCGAGGTTATCAACACCGACGCGGAGGGCCGGCTGATCCTCGCCGACGCGCTCTGCTATGCCAATAAGCTCGGTGCGACGCGCATCGTCGATGCGGCGACGCTCACCGGCGCCTGCGTCATCGCCTTGGGGCATGCCAGCTCGGCGGCGATAACGAATAACGATTCGTTCGGCTCGGAGTTTCTCGCCGCGGCGAAGCCGACCGGCGAACGCTACTGGCAGATGCCCTACTACGAAGACTACACCACACAAATGAAGAGCGACATCGCGGATTTGAAGAACACCGGCGGCCGCGCCGCCGGCACGCTCACCGCGGCCGCTTTCCTGCGCGAGTTCGTCGGCAATACACCGTGGGTGCATCTCGACATTGCCGGCACCGCGTACCTCGATAACGAGTCGGCCTGGCAAGCCAAGGGCCCGACCGGCACGCCGGTCCGGGCTTTCGTTGCCATCGCCGAAACGCTCGCCGGCAACCCGTCGCAAGCGGGTCGCGCGCCGGCCGAGGGTCACGGCAACGGCGCACGTTCAGAGGAAGTGCGCGTGTGAGAACCCGCCCCGGCGTCGAGAGCGCCCGGCCGTACGAACCCGAGAAAAACCCGGCAATCCGCCGCATTACGGCGGGCGCGATCAAACGCCGCAAGGGCAAGATGCTATTCCCGATCGCCACGGCGTACGACGCGCCCTTCGCGCAGTTCGTCGAAGCGGCGGGGATAGATATCATCTTGGTTGGCGACAGCGTCGGCAACGTCGTGCTCGGTTACGACGAAACGACGCCGGTCACGGTCGAGAATATCGTCTACCATACGCAGGCGGTCGCGCGCGGCTCGACCCGCGCGCACATCATGGCCGATATGCCCTTCGGCTCGTATCAGGTCAGCAACGAAGATGCCTTGCGCAACGCGATTCGTTTGGTGAAAGAGGGCGGCGCCTGTTCGGTCAAGCTCGAGGGCGGTCGCGATCAGGCCGAGCGCATCCGCGCGATTACCGGCGCGGGGATTCCCGTCGTCGGACATATTGGCGTAACACCGCAGACGGCCGGCCTGGGGCCGGGCTTTAAAATGCGTACCCACCGCGATCGTTTGATCGACGATGCGCGCTCGGTCGAAGCGGCCGGCGCTTACGCCATCGTGTTGGAAGTCGTCGACTTCGAGATCTCGCGCGAGATTACCGAGCTGCTCTCGATCCCGACGATCGGCATCGGCGCGGGACCGCATTGCGACTCGCAGGTGCTGGTATTGCACGACGTTTTGGGGATGTATCCGCATTCGCCCAGCTTTGCCAAGCGTTACGCCGAGATCGGCAGTGAGGCCACGCAGGCGCTGGAGAATTACGCTCGCGAGGTCCGCGCCGGAACGTTTCCCTCTTAGTGCCTACCAGTTGGCACTCGCGGCGGTTAGGATTGCCGCATGCTACACAACGATGAGTGGTCCGATCCCCTAATCACCGCGTTGCGCGCTTTCGAGCGCGTGCTTCTTGCGTGCGACGCCACGTTTCCAGCGCCTCGAGGCGCCCACGGATCGTGCGTATTTCCTCCACCAGAGCGAGACCGCCCGCGGCAAGCTGACCCGCTTGCGCCGGCGATGGTGATTCCGCTGCATCGTCACCCGCGTCGCTAGGCGAAGCGTCGCGCACGCGAGCGCCGGCTCGTTCGAGCGCCGCGGTGACCAAACCCGCGGCGCGAAGGCGGGCCGCTTCTCCCCCTTTGCGTCCCAGCGGCCGCACTTCCACGATCATCGCGTTCTTGTTCGCTTCGACCAAGAGTCGCGTTTCGTCACGTTCGAGCCCGTAAAGAATCTCGGCGCTCGTGCCTAAGGCGCGAGCGATGCGCAGCACGACGCCGATCGACGGATTGAGCCGCTGGTCCGCCTCGATTTTGAAGAGCGTCGGATGATTGACCTCAGCCCGGCGCGCGAGCTCGTTCTGGGACCAGCCCAAAGCGCGGCGCCGCGCGGCAATCCTCTTTCCAAGCGTCACGCACCTGGACTGTAGCAACCAGCGACCAGGGCCCTTGAACCTTTTGGTATTGACGAATGGTTATGCGGTGCTTTTGGCCGAAAAATGCGCTGCCGGCACGTTAGGATATTCGCCGACGAAGCAGCCCAGGCACATCTCGTCGCGACTGCGCCCGACCGACGCCATCAATCCCTCGATGCTCAGATAACCGAGCGAATCCGCGCCGGTTTTCGCGCGAATCTGCTCGACGGTGTAGTTAGCCGCAATAAGCTCGTCGTATGTCGCCATATCGACCCCCAAATAGCAGGGATGCTTGATCGGCGGCGAGGTGATCCGCAGATGGACCTCGCGCGCGCCCGCTTCGCGCAGCAGCGCGACGATGCGCGGCGTCGTGGTTCCCCGTACGATCGAGTCGTCCACCACGATGACGCGTTGACCGCTGAGATTCTCGACGACGGGATTGAACTTTAGATGGACGCCGCGATCGCGCATCCGCTGATCGGGGCTGATGAACGTGCGGCCGATATAGCGGTTCTTGATCAGCCCTTCGATGTAGGGCAAACCGCTCTCGGTTGCGTAACCGATTCCGCCGGCGACCGCCGAGTCGGGGACGGCCATGACGACGTCGGCGTCCACCGGGTGCTCTCTGGCCAACTCGCGGCCCATAGCGTAGCGCGCCATGTAGATCGAGCGTTCGTTCAAGCGCGAATCGGGGCGGGCGAAGTAGATGTATTCGAACATGCAGAGAGCCGGCTTGGCTCCGTCGACCTCGACGATTCGCGATTCCAGGCCGTCCTCGCTGATGCGGATGATCTCGCCGCGTCCGATCTCACGCACGTATTGCGCGCCGATCGTGCCCAGCGCGCACGACTCCGATGCGACGACGTAGCCGCCGTTGTCGGCGAGCTTGCCGAGGCAAAGGGGCCGCACGCCCCATGGGTCGCGGAAGGCATAGAGTTCGTCCTGCGTGCAGAGCACGATGGAGTATGCGCCGCGCGCAACGGAGAGCACCGACGCGATGCGGTCGAGCATCGAGCCTTTCGACTCGACGATCAGCTTAGCCATTACCTCCGAATCGGAAGAAGCTTGAAGAACCGTCGTCGGTGCCAGCGACTCGCGCAGTTCGTCGGTATTGGTGAGGTTGCCATTATGGGCGAAAGCAAAGTCGCCGAGATCGGAGCGCTCCAGCAACGGCTGCGCGTTAACGACGATCGACGAACCCGTCGTCGAGTAGCGCGTATGCCCGATTGCGACGTGACCGCTCAGCTCTCCGAGTATGTCTTCGTCGAAGATGGCGCCCAGCAAGCCCATCTCCTTGTGCGAGCGGATCGTTCCCCCGTCGGCTGCGGCGATTCCGGCGGACTCTTGGCCGCGATGCTGCAAGGCGTAGAGCGCAAAAAACGCTAGACGGGCTGCGTCGCGTCCCGGCGCGAAGACCCCCGTTATCCCGCACATCTTAGGTCATTATAGCAGAGCGCCTTAGTTCGACGACCGCCTCCCCCCGAAGATCTGCAGCAAAGCGAGGAAGATGTTGATCGCATCGAGATAAATGCTCGTCGCCATCAAGACGGGCGTCAGGCCGTCTCCGCCGGCGCGCAGCCGAGCGAAATCGATCAGCACCAAACCCGAGAAGATAATGAGCGTCAGCCAAGCGTAGACTTCCGGGTGAATGAACCGCACGAAGATCGAGACGATGCCGATGACGATCAGCCCCAGAAGCGCAATCATGAAGATGCCCTGGAAGCGGCGCAGGTCGAGCCCGGTCGCATAGACGATCGCGGCGAGCGCGAACATTCCGAGCCCAGTCGTCAGCGCTGCATTAACGACGACGCCGGGGCCCATCGTCCGCACGTATTGTCCGATGACCGGCGCGATCCCGACGCCTTCCAAAAAGGTAAACGCGTAGAAGAGCAGCAGCGAGAGGCCTTCGTTGCGGCGCGTCGCGTTGATCGAAATGAGCAGAATAAAACCACCGATCATGGCAATCAGGCCGATCCCCGGAGCAACTCCCTGGAAGAGCCAGGCCGCCAGGGCCGTAATGCAAAGGCCAAGCGCGGTAATTCCCAGGACCTGGGCGAGCAGCGACTGCGTTGGAATCGAAGGGGCTAGCGGTCCGCCGTACGGCGTCTGCGGTTGGGAGCGATAAGCCATGACGTATCTTACTAACCTTTCGGAGGGCTGGAAGTTACAGCGGTGGATTCCAGCAGCCTGAGGCTCGCTCTTTCTCCGAAGCGCGGCAGCCCTTTTATCGAACGGCAGCGATGTCGGTGCGGTAGGTGAGCGCCTCAGTGCCAAGACGCTTTGCCAGCCTGGTCACGCCCGCATAGGCGCGCTCGCGCGCCTGCGCGAGCTCGTCGCCGAGGCCGACGACGGTGAGCACCCGGCCGCCCCCGCTGCGGACGCGACCGTCGGCGAGCGAGGAGGCTCCCCAGAAGGCCTGGGTCTCGTCGTCGAGCGTTACGTCCGGGTTGAGGTTTTCGAGCGGCGTGTTGCTGCGCGGATACTCGGCGGTCGCCAGCACGACGCCGGCACAATGCCGTTCGGAGATCGAGGCGACCGAGAGGTCCATGGCGCCGCGCGCCGTCGAGCCCAGTAGTTCGGCGAAATCGCCGGCGATGCGCGGAAGCAGTACTTGCGTCTCCGGGTCGCCGAAACGCACGTTGAATTCGATCACGCGTGGACCGTCCTCGCACCACATCAGTCCGCAGTAGAGAACGCCGACGTACGCCTCGTCTTCGGCGATCAGTCCGGCGAGCACGGGGGCGAGAATTCGCTCGCGCACTCGATCGAAGAGATCGTCCGGAAAATCCGCAGGCGGCGAATAGGCGCCCATCCCACCGGTGTTGGGACCGGTGTCGCCATCGCCGGCGCGCTTGTAGTCGCACGCCGCACCGAACGGGACGATGGCGCGACCGTCGCAGAGCGCAAAGACGCTAACCTCGCGGCCTTCAAGACGCTCTTCGAGCAGCACGTCGGCGCCGCCGCCGGGTACGCGGTTGTGTCCGTACCAGTCCGCCAACACCGCCTGCGCCGCGGCGACGCCGGGCGTCACGACGACACCCTTGCCGGCGGCCAAACCGTCGGCCTTGACGACGACGCCGCCCTTCCATCCGGCGAGCGCCTTTTTTGCGGCGTCGAGCGAATGCACCACCGCGGCGCGCGCCGTCGGAATAGCGTGGCGCTCCATGAATCGTTTAGCGAAAATCTTGCTCGATTCGAGCCGGCCACCGGCACGGTTTGGACCGAACACCGCGATGCCCGCCTCGCGCAGGCGGTCGCCGACGCCGGCGGCGATCGCCGTCTCGGGCCCGAGTACTGCGAGATCGATCTTCTCGTCGATGCAGCGCTGCGCCAGCGCACGGCCGTTGGTCGCGGAAACGTCCCAGTTTTCACCACGGGACGCCGTGCCCGCATTGCCGGGTGCGGCGAACACCGCGTCACAGGACGGCGAGGCAGCGATGCGCCAGGAGAGCGCGTCTTCGCGCGCCCCGTTACCGACGACGAGTACGCGCACGCGCTACTCCCACTCTACGGTGGCCGGCGGCTTGGTCGTCACGTCGTAGGCGACGCGATTCACGCCGGCCACTTCGTTGACGATGCGCGACGAAATGCGCTCGAGCAGCGCGTGCGGCAGCCGCGCCCAATCGGCCGTCATGCCGTCTTCGCTGGTGATGGCGCGAATCGCGACCAGATTGGCGTAGGTGCGTCCATCGCCCATGACGCCGACGCTCTTGACCGGTGTAAGAACGGCGAAATATTGCCACGGATGCGGCTCCAGCGTCGCGGCGTCGATCTCCTCACGCACGATCGCATCGGCCGCGCGGACGACCGTCAAACGCTCTTCGGTCACGTCGCCGATGATGCGCACCGCTAAACCGGGACCGGGGAAGGGCTGCCGCCCGACGATCGCGTTGGGCAAGCCAAGCGCGCGTCCGAGTTCGCGAACCTCGTCTTTAAACAGCGAGCGCAGCGGCTCGATCAGGGCGAGCCCCATCGTTTCGGGCAAGCCTCCGACGTTGTGATGCGATTTGATCTTGTGGCCGGCCTTGCTCTGCGGCGTCTTCGACTCGATGACGTCGGGGTAGAGCGTACCCTGCACCAAATACTTGACGCCTGGAATCTTGGCTGCTTCGTTCTCAAAGACGGCGATAAACTCGTGTCCGATGATGATCCGTTTACGCTCGGGATCTTCGACGCCGCGGAGTTTGCGCAAGAAGCGCTCGCGAGCGTCGACGGCAACGACGTCGAGGTGCAGCACCTCGCGAAAGGCCGCCACCACCTGCTCGGCTTCACTTTCGCGCAAGAGCCCGTGATCGACGAAGATGCAGGTAAGCTGCCGTCCGATCGCGCGCGCCACCAGCGTCGCCGCAACCGCCGAGTCAACGCCGCCGGAGAGCGCGCAGATGACGCGATCCTTGCCGACGCGGGCGCGAATCTCTTCTACGGAGCGCTCCAAAAACGATTCGATCTTCCAATCGCGCTGCAGGCCGGCGATCTCTCCTAAGAAATTGTCGAGCACGGTGCGGCCGTACTCCGTATGCACGACTTCGGGATGAAACTGAACGCCGTAGATCTTCTTCTCCAGCGAACCCATTGCAGCGACGTTGCAGCGCGCCGTGGAGGCCAGCGGGCGGTAGCCCTCAGGAAGGCTTACGACCGAATCGCCGTGCGACATCCAAACGCGCGACTCGTCCGGGACGCCGCGCAAAAGCGGCGTGTCGCGATCCGAGACGAGCAGATTAGCCGGGCCATACTCGGCGCGATCCAGGGGTACGAGCTCTGCACCGAGATCGCGCGCCAGCAGCTGCATGCCGTAACAGATGCCGAGAATGGGAACGCCGGCATGGACGATGGCCTCGTCCATCTCGGGCGCACCCTCGGCCAAGGCGCTCTCGGGACCACCCGAAAGAATCAGCGCCGCGGGACGCCGCAGCGAGAGTGTGTTCCACGACACGTCGTGAGGCACGATCTCGCAGTAGACGCCGAGTTCGCGCGTGCGCCGCGCGATCAGCTGGCTGTATTGCGCCCCGAAGTCGAGGATGAAGACCGTTTCCGGCATGGCGTTTTTCGTCGCTTACTCCGCAGCGGCGGCGGCGGCGGCTTTTAACGCGGCGTCGTAATCCGGTTCGCTGGCGACGTCGGGAACGAGCTGCACGTAACGTATCGTGCGGTCCTTTCCGATGACGACGATAGCGCGAGCGTGGAAACCAAGCTCCTTAATTATGAATCCGTAGTTCAGTCCGAAGCTATGGTCGCGATAGTCGGAGAGCATTTGCAGTTTTATCTCGCCCTCTTGCGCGCCGCACCAGCGCGTCTGCGCGAACGGCAGGTCCATGCTGACGACGCCGACGGCGACGCCGGCGGGAAGCTCGCCGAGACGCGCGTTGAACTTCTGCGACTCCAGCGAGCAGACGCTGGTGTCGAGCGACGGCACGACGATGAGCATCGCGGCCCGCTTACCCTCGTCCACGAGAATGTCTAAGTTGACGGTGGAGAGATCGCCCGCGCTCAAGTTGAACTGCGGCGCCGGATCGCCGGCGCGCAGCTCGGGGCCGAGCAGCGTCACGGGGTTTCCCTTGAACAGTACGGCTCCCGCACGTTCTTGTACGTTATCGACGGGCATAACGGCCTCCTAAAAAGACGATGGTAAAGTGGCTATGTCAACACATCTAGGAGCCGATCGGTGTCGCGCGCCATGACGATTTCCATTGCGATGCGCTCGCCCACCGAGACGTCGCGCCCCCAGCGGTAGGCCGAGTACGGTGTATAACGCGTCCCGGGCGAGCCCGGAATCCGCAGGGATACGTCGTAGCAAACCAGCTCCTTAGGCGGCCCGGCGGCGATGACGCACTGCAGGGCGAAGGGCCCGATCACGCCCGGCGGACTCAGTTCTCGCGCGGCGGCGACGAATCGCTCGCCCATGGCAAAGGCCGGCTCGAGCATAGACTCCAGAATCGTCGCGGCAATGTGACCGGCCTCTTCCAAACGCATCGGCACGCCGCGCAGCGCTTCGAACGACGCCGGTGGAATATTTCTAAACCCTTCCAGATTGGTCTGGCGACGCGTATCGGTGCCGCTGAGCTCGAGCTCGCCCAAGACCGGCGAGTAAAAGAAGTTCAAGTTGACCGACGGGCCGAGGGCGTACTCCTCGATGCGCGCCGCCGCCAAACCTTCGGCCGTCAGCACGCCCTCGTCGATCAGGCGCGCCGCCGTTAGGTCGTATTCTGCCGGCGAGGATGCGAGAAAAAACGCGCGCTCGAACGAGACCTTGGCGTGCGGCGCCTTCACCATGACGAGTCGATCGATATCTTGGGCCGAGGCGAAGGCCTTGGGATGGCGAATGCCGGCGCGCTCCATCAAGGCGTACTGGTCCGCACCTTCGGCCGCGCCGCCCCCGGCGCGCTCTTCGGCGCGCAAGAGATAGCGGTTCCCGAAGAACGGCACCAGCATGCGGCGCTCGATCTCGTCGTACTCGTACTTCTGATGAAGGTAGACTTCAAAAGACCGATTCGGGACGAAGATCACGTTGCGCGCCAACAGCTGCCGCTGCGCGTCGTCGTCGAGAATTTCGGCGAAGGAGCCCAGCTCGATGACCTCGTCCACGCACCCCCGCGCCGGTGCATCGGAGCGGGCGGCAAAATACCGCGTGTACGTAAGCTCGCGGCCCTTGGCGGTCACCACGAGACTGCGTAAGCCGGCGGCACGTGCGCCGGACGCAACCTCCAGCGCCGAGTGGCTTCCCACCGAAGCCAAGGTTAGCCGGCGGCGATCGTAGTCGCGCAGCGCCCGAGCGACGTACTCGGCGCTCACGTTCCGAGAAGCTTGCGGGCTTGCGGACTATCCTGGTACTCGACCGTCAAGATCGCCTTGAGCTGCGCGGCTGCACGGCGCGACTGCGAGTCGGTCATGCGCTGCAGCGTGTTGTAGCACCAGTACAGGAGGAACGGTAGATCGCGGTCGCGCGGGTAGACTTCCTGCATCGCCACGATCGATTTGGCAACCTGAAAGGCTGCGTCGCTCTCAGTGTTGCCGTAGTTGTAGTCGAGCATAAAGTTGATGTGCTTGAGGCGATTCTGGATCTCCAAGATCGACATTTCCATCGGACCGAAGTATTCGTCGGCCGGCGCCAGCGTTGAGAGATAGGCATCGTGCGGAACCGCGGTCACGGTCGTGATCACGCGAATTGGATCGACCGCCTTCAATCGCGCGAGCAGCGTCTTCGCGTTGGCGAGATCGGCATCGGTATAACCGTTGTTGCCCGGCGAGGCCGCCTGAGCCGCGGCAATCAGCTCGTTCCCCCACGTCGTCGGAAGGTGTGCGATCGGGAAGTTCGGCCCGGCGCCGCGGCGCAGAGCCAGGCTGCGCCAAGCCGCATCGTGCGTCAGCAGCCAGCCACGCCAGTTGGCCTCAACCTGCACCAGCTGCGCGTCGACGTCGCCGGGGTAGGACCGCAGGTTTGCCGTTGCGTCTTCGTCGGCATAGCGCGCCAGCTTTTCGGGATCGTCTTCGTAGTTGACGCGCAAAAGCAGCGCCTGAGCCTGTTCGATCGTTTTGACGTCGTTGGCGTGTTTGCTGGCCCAATCGGAGGCCTCGCGCACCCACCAGAGCGCGCCGTCGTGATTGGTCAGCGGATTATAATGTAAGCCGCTGCCGATCTGCACGGTCAACGTCGCCAACACCGCGTAGTTGGGATCGGTCGGATACTGCAGCGAATATGCACGGCCGGCATTGAAGATCGTCGCTAGATAGGTCGCCTGGCCGCGAAAGTTCCAGCCCGAGGCCGCGTCTTTTGCGTAGGCATCCTTCATCTGCTGGTAGAGCACCGCGGGGTCGGCGACGAACGTCGCGCGCGCGCAGAGCGGCAGGCTCACCAGCAGCGCGGCGGCGAGCGCGGCCAGGCGGCTAGAGAACGCTCGAGTCATCCAGCACCAGCCGTAAATTGTTCGTGAGCAGCGCGTTCTTGATCTCGCGCGCGATGCGGCGGCCCGTCGACATCGGCTCGGAGTAGTTTAGATACGAGTACGGCGAGCCGTCGATGAAGAGATTGGTTCCGGCAACGATGCGCGCCGAGATCTCCATCACGTAAAAATGAATGTCGGGCGTGATGATGGTTTCGATGCAAAACGCCCCGAAGAGGCCTTTGGGACCGCAAATCTCCTTGCTGACGCGCACCACGTCGTCGCCCATGCGCAGCGCTTCGGCAAGCATCGATTCCCGCAGCGAAACCGGCTGGTTGCCGACGACGACGTAGGAAGGGCTGACGTCCATACCCTCTTGCGCGGCGGCGGGAATCCGCCCCAGCGAGTCGACGTTGGTTTCATAGCGGCGATCCATCGACATGATCTCGAGCTTGTGGGAAAGCGGCGAGTAGAAGTAGTGAATATAGAGCGGGACGCCGATGATGTACTCTTGGATCATGTAGGCTTCTTTGAGGTGCGCGGCGCGGGCCTCAAAGTCGTGCGCGTCGCGGATAAACATGTAGCCCTTGCCGCCCGCCGCGCCGTAGAGCTTCACGATGACCGGCCGGTCGATCTCGGCCCCGCTGCGGAACTGACGCGGCAGCTTGAGGCCGGCACGCGAGAGCCACTCGCGCTGCAACTCGCGGCTCGCCTCCCAATCGAGCACCGCTTTATTCCCGAAGTAGGGAATCGTCATTTTCTTGTGCTCTTCGAGCGAGAGATAGGCGACGAACGATCCGTGCGGGACGATGATGACCTTGCGTTTGAAGAGCTCGTCCATCAGCGTCATAAACTCGGAGTAATTATCGAGCGCAATCACCTCGTCGACGAAGTTGAACGAACGGTAGAGCCGCTCGGTGTCGCGGTTGGAAATGGCCAGCGTGCGGAACCCCTCGTCGTGGGCTCCCTTGAGAATCTGCAGCGCCGAATGCGAGCCCAGGGTGGCGATCGTGTAGGGGCGATTCATGTACAGAACCTGTGTACGCGCTCGCTCACGCGTCGTTCCTCTCGCTTGCGTCGGTAATCGTCATGGCCTTCTCGATTGCGGGATTGCATAACAGGCGCTCGATCGCCGATTGGAGCACGTCGCCCTCGACCGGGAGCCCCTTGGCGTCGAAGAGGCGCCATGCCGTCGCGCGCCCGCCTTCCAGGGGCAGGATCCAGACTTCGCCGGGACGCGGCTTGTTGGAATCCAAGACGCTGAGGCGATGTTTGTTGGGGTTGAAGAGCGTCTCGTCGTTCATCACGCGAATCGCCAGCTCTTCCGTATCCTGGTCGGGAAAGAAGAGTATCTCGCTGCGCGCCACGCGCTCGGTATCGACGCCCAGGCGTCGTAGCGCCACCAGCGCCGTATAGGCGGTATTGTCGGGAATTTTTAGGCTAATGGAAACCGCGATCACGATGCGACCGCCTCGACGAAGCTGCGGAATAGCGCGGCACCCCCCGAGGGAGCGAGTACGTCGTCCCCCTCGCGCCGGTCGAGATGATTGTAGTTCCAACCGTCGCGTTCGGGATGGGGCATGATCGCCAGCACGTTGCCCGCCGGGTTGACCAAGCCGGCGCAACCCAATGCCGAGCCGTTGGGAATCGCCGAATCATCCACGCGCCCGTCGGCGTGCGCGTAGACGAATACCAGATGGCCGCCGGCCACGATCTCGTCGAGGTGGCCGGGCGTTGCTGCAAGCCGCCCTTCGGCATGGGCGGCCCATGCCGGAAAGATCGCGTCGCTCGGCAGCGCTGCCGTGATGGGACTGCGCGACGGCGCGACGGCAAGCTTGCAGTAAACGTGCCGGCAGACGAAGTGCGGTTCCGGCGCGTTCTTGGTGAACGCTGCGGTCGGTTTGCGCGGCGCGCCCACTCCGGGGACCAGTCCAGCTTCCAGCAATATCTGCGCCCCGTTGCAGATCCCCAACACCAAAGTACCGCGCAACGCCGCGTCCATCACGTAGTCCATCATCCGGTCGTGCGCGGCAATGGCGCCGGCTCGGATGCGGTCTTCGTACGCGAAACCGCCGGAGAGCACGAACGCGTCGAACTCCCGCAAGCGCGCGGCTTGCGACCAATGCACGAGCTCGGCGTCGCCGCCGCAGTCGCGCAGCAGTCGAACGGTCTCGTCCTCGGAGTTCGTTCCGGGGAAGACCGGAACGGCGATGCGGCCGATCATGGATAGAGCTCCGCCAGCGGCTGCGACCAGATCTCGTAAAGGCTCGCAACCTCAAATCGCGCCCCGTTGACGACCAGCTCGGAAGCTTCCGTCGTTTGCCCGATGCGCAACGTACCGGTGAGGTCGATGGCCGACGCATCGCTGACCTCGCAGAGAAAGCCTCCGGCCTCGCAGAGCGGATTGCCGAAGTCGATCTCGGCCCCGACGCGACGCCCGGCCAGCATCGCATCGAAGGCCAAGCGTGCCAGCGCCGTCAGTACGCCGCCGTCGCCGATGGCGCGACACGAACGCAGCACGCCAAGATCGATCGCTTCGCGCACGATACCGATAGCGACACGCTCCGCCGGATACGCGATGCTCGGCAACGGGTCGTTTCTTCGCAGCAGTTCTCCGAGTACGGAACCACCGGTCACGAGCTCGCGGCTGCCGATCCACAACAACGCGGATCCGGCCTCTTTCAGACCGGGCGTAACGACGTCGGCGACGTCGTCGATCGCACCGATACAGGCGACGATCGGCGACGCCGGAATCGCCGATCCATTCGCCGCTTCGTTATAGAGACTCACGTTGCCCGAAACAAAGGGAAGGTCGAGCTCGTTCGCGGCGCGAGCCAACCCTTCAACGGCGGCAACGAAGGTGCCATACTGTTCGGGCTTGCGCGGATTTCCAAAATTCAGACAATCGGTCAAACCGATCGGGCGCGCGCCGACTGCCACGACGCGGCGGATCGCTTCCAGCACGGCCGCCTCGGCGGCGTAACCGGGATCGATTCGCCCGTAGCGCGGATTGCCCGCGACGGCGAGCGCTACTCCCAAGCGCGATCCGCGGACCGGTGCGATTACGCCGGCGTCGGCCGCCCCTCGAGGCAGCACGGTGCAGCCGCGAACGACCGCGTCGTAACGCCGGTAGAGCGGTTCGCGCGAGCAGACGTCACGATGCGCCAGAACTTTTGGAAAGAGGCTCTCCACGTCCACGGCGGGCATCGGCTCGACGGCGCCGCTATGGCGGATCACCTCAGTATAGGGCAGCTCGTCGCGAACCGAGCCGGTCAGAAACTCGCTTTCAACGTCCATCACGATCTCACCGCGATGGCGCATGACGTAGCGCTGCGCGGCAGTGACGCGACCAATGACCGTGGCTCGCGCGTTGTAGGCGACGTCGGGAAGCGTGAACTCTTCGTTATAGATGCGCAAGATCTCCGGCGCGAAGCCGGGCGGTACGACCCAGAGTAAACGTTCTTGCGTCTCGCCCACGGCGAGAACTTCGGGCGCCATTCCCTCTATCGCAACGTTGACGGCATCGAGATCTATCTCGGCACCATAACCGCCTTGCGCCGTGATCTCGGCGGAGCAGCCCATGATCCCGCCGGCGCCGAGATCCTTGAATGCCGCGGGAATCTGCCGCTCGCGCAGCAGCGCGAAGACGCGATAGGCGGCGCGCATCAGGACGTTCTCGAGAAACGGATCGGGAACTTGTACGGCGCCCTTGTTGAGCTCGGAATCGCGCGCGTCGAGGGTCAGCGACGAAAACGATGCTCCCCCGAAACCGCTGGGATCCGTCGCCTTTCCGACGAGCACGATCGGCCAGCCGTCGGCCCCTGGCGGCGCGTAGGAGTGAATCAACTCCGCTTCTTTGACGATGCCGAGTGCGACGACGTTCACGAGACAGTTCTCGTCGAATCCGGAATCGAAGTAGACGTCCCCGGCGATATTCGGAACACCGATGGCGTTGCCGTACGCGCCGACGCCGTCGACCACGCCGCGCGCCACTTGCCGTTGATGGCCATCGCTCCGTTCGGTGCGCCCGAAGCGCAGCGGATCGGCCACGGCGACGACCTCGGCGCCCATGCAGAGCACGTCGCGCACGATTCCGCCGATACCGGTGGCGGCGCCTTCGAAGGGAACGACCTGTGACGGGTGGTTGTGCGACTCGTGCGCAACGACGACGGCGTAGCGTTCGCCGTCGTGCGTACCAAGGTACAGCGCACCGGCGTCTTCACCCGGACCGAGCACGACGCCGGCGCCTCCTGCCGGCAGACTCTTTAAATGATGGCGGCTCGACTTATAACTGCAGTGCTCGCTCCATTGCGCGTCAAAGGCGTGAAGCTCGACCACGGAGGGTTCGCGCCCAAGCCGTTGCTCGATGCGTTGCAACTCGTCGTCGCGCAGCGCGACGTTCGCCCGTCCCGGAAGCCCGACACTAGCCAAGCGCTACTCCCGCCGGCGCTCCCGACTGCTGCAGCGAAGCGTCGGCGTGCAGAACCGCCGATCGCGCGTTGGCCTGCATGAGCAGAGTCCGGCCGTAAAGCACCGTGTCTTCGAGACCGAGCAGCTTCGCGCACTGCATCGTCAGCTGCGCGGTATCGGCCTGTCCGTCGAGTACCGGCGCCGAGGAACAGGCTTCGAGCATGGTCTGCAATAAGTCGCTCTGACCCACCGCTATCAGGATCAAACGGGCAAAACTCGCTTCGAGCTGCTGCGCCAACTGCAAGACGTAACCCGGCATAGACGCCGGATCGGCCACGTGACGCACCGTCGGCAGGCCGAGTTGCCCCAGCGCTTTCACGACCTCGTTGAGGCGCTCGACCTCATCCGGTGAGTCGGCGATCGCCGCAACCATGCCGGGCCGCATCACCGGAAAGACGCCGACCATTTCGGCGACGCGCTCGTAGGCTTGCTTGACGCGCTCCAGCGCCGCATCGTCGACGCTCTCGAGATTACGATAAATCTGCTTGTCGAGCATCAGCTCTTCGCGTCCCTGCGGCCAAATGCGCCACGAATCGTTGTCGATGACGTCGGCAATCACCAGCTGGCCTTGATTCTCGCCTCCGGCTAGACGGCCCAACTCGATTTTCAGATCGACCAGCAGCACGTCGCGCCTGCGCCACGCGTGCGACAAAATCTCGAACGTTAAGCGCGCCAGCTCGGTCATGATCCCGATCTCTTGCGGCGAGGCGATATTGCGCGCCACGATTTGGTCGGGCGAGATCATCGGGTCGTGGTTGGCGTCGTCTTTAAGGAAGAACTCGACCAAACGCGGAACCAGCAGCGTGCCGCGCGCGATGCCGGGGTTGCGCTTGGCAAAGGAACCGGCCGCCACGCCACGCGTGACGACTTCCAGCGGAATCATGTTGCAGCGCCGGACGACCATCTCGTTGTTGTCGTCGTCTTCGCCGCCGTTGAGATAGTGCGTCGGCAGCCCGCAAAGATTGAGCAGGCGAAAGACGCGCGCGGTTGTTTGCGCCGCCAAACGCCCTTTGCCCGCAATTTCGTGACGCCGCGCGCCGTCGCCGGCGGAGATCGCGTCGGTCTGCGCCACCACGAGTTGATGCGGCTGGCCCGGATTCTCGTAAAGAACCTTGGTCTTGCCGCGCGCGATTTCGATGCCTTTATTCACGTCAGACTTACCTCGGGTTGGCGCGGGAAAGGTGACAAACTTTCAATGCGGTCGGCGAGCAGGCGGGCACGCTGCGAAGCGGTCCCTACCTGGCCGCCCGGGTCGAGCAGCCGCCGGATCTCGGCCGGATCGACGAGCGCGGTCAGCTCCCGCTCTTCGGTCAACAATCGCGAGAGCGGATTGTCTTCGCCTCGCCGCACCGCCTCCCACGCTTCCATGGACGCGTTTCGAATATACTCGTGCAGCCGCTGCCGGTCGCCGCCGGCGCGGGCCGCTTCGAGCATCACCGCCTGGGTGCCGGCAAACGGCGCGTAGGTGCGCAGGTTGACGGCGATGCGACGTTCGTCGATGCGCAGACCGTCGACGACACGCCGCGCGAGCGTGACGATCTCGTCGGCGCAGAGAATGGCTTCGGGAAGAATGGTGCGGCGATTGGCGCTGTCATCGAGCGTGCGCTCGAGAAAGTTCGTTGCGGCGTTCTGCCACGCCACATCGCCGTAGGCCGGCAGCAAGCGCGCCAGCGAGCCGATCCGCTCGCTGAGGATCGGATTCTGCTTGAACGGCATCGCCGAACTGCCGACCTGTGATGCGGCAAACGGCTCCGCCAGCTCGCCAAAGTAGGGACTGCTGAGAATCCGCACGTCGGCGGCAAACTTGGAGAGCGATGCGCCCAAGCCGGCGATCCCCGAAAGCAGCAGATAGTCGAGCTTGCGCGGATAGGTCTGCGTGCTGATTTCGCGCGCCTGCAATCCGAAGCGTTCTAAGACGAAGGCTTCGACCTCGGCCGAAGCCCCCGGCTGATCGCCTAAGCGCTCGTACGACGCCGCCGTGCCGACGGCGCCGCGTAAGCCCTTCGTGGTGAGATTCTCGAAGACAAAACGCAGATTTTGATCGTCAATCAAAAGATCTTGCGCGTAGGAGGCGAGGCGGTATCCCAGCGTCGTGGGCTCGGCCGGCTGCAGGTGCGTCAGCGCCATGCAAACGAGATCGGCATTTGCGCGAATCTTCGCGGCCAACGCGACGAGCAGCGCTCCCAGGTTCTCGCCGAGGTAGCTGAGCGCGAGCCGCAGCCGGTACGTTTCGACCGTATCCTCGACGTCCATGGAGGTCGCGCCGAGATGGAGCTTGCCCCCGGCCGGGCCTGCCTGCTGGGCGAAGAGGCGAATCTCGGCCATCAAATCGTGATGGATCTCGCGCTCGATCGCGATCGCCGCTTCCACGTCGACGCTGGACGCGTGCGCGCGCAACGCGGCGACCTCTTCTTCCGAGATCAGCCCCTGCGCGGACTGCGCCTCGGCAAGGGCTACCCACACGGCGCGCCAGAGTCGCCGGCGCGTTTTTTCGGAAAAGAGCGAGCGAAGCTCCGCACGTCCGTATCTCCAGGAGAACGGCGAGGCGTAGGTAGCGTGATCCATGCGTGCCGTTGGCCTTCGCCTCACGGGAAGCCGCCGCCTCGTCACCGTACAGACGGGCATGTGGCGCGCGCCGTTATTGCTGCTCGCCGGCGTAACGTTGCTTGCCGGATGCACGAAGAGCGCGCAGGCAACCCACGGCCGGCACCCGTGGTCGCGCGCCGGCGTCCTGCGCGTCGCCATCGGCGAAGAACCCAAGAATCTCAATCCGCTGCTGGCCGGGACGGTTCCGGAAATCTTCGTCGATCGTTTGATGTTCGAGCCGCTGATCTCGGCCGACGCGCACGGCAATCCCGTCCCGATCCTCGCCCAAACCGTACCAACGCAAGCAAATGGCGGCATCAGCCGCGATGGACTGACGATTAACTATCGTCTGCGTCACGACGTTCGCTGGAGCGACGGCGTCGCGCTGACGGCCCGCGACGTCCGCTGGTCCTGGCAGGCAATCGAGAACCCGAATAACGACGTGGTTTCGCGGCATGGATACGACGACGTGGCGTCGATCGATACGCCCGACGCTTACACGGCCGTCGTGCACCTCAAGCGCCCCTTTGCCCCGTTCGTCAATACGTTCTTCGCCGAGAGCGATCAGCCGTACGAAATTCTGCCGGCACATGTTTTGGAGAAATATCCGGACATCAACCACGTTCCGTTCGACGCGCAGCCCACCGTCTCGGACGGACCGTTCCTCTTTACCGCCTGGCAACGCGGCGACCGCGTCATCGTCGACGCCAACCCGCACTTCTTCCTCGGCGCCGCCGCGCTTGCGCCGGATCGAGGTCTCCTTCGTGCCCAACGAGGACACCGAGGCGTCACTGCTTCGCACGCACGCCATTGACTACGTGCATCAGCCGTCGATCAAAATGTTTCCCACGCTGCGGACGCTCCCCGACGCGCGCATCGTCTGGGTCAACGTCAACGGATTTGAGGGCATGGAGATGAACGTGTCGCATCCGTTTCTGGCCGACCGGCGCGTTCGTACCGCGATCGCAGCGGCGATCGACAAGGCTGCGCTAACGCGCCAGCTTACCTACGGTCAAGTCTTGACGGCCACCGAGGATCTGCCGAACTGGATTTGGGCGTTCGATCCGTCGGTGCGCTCCGTAGCGTTCGATCCGTCGTCGGCGCGATCGCTGCTGCGCAGTGCCGGCTGGGTCGCAGGCCCCGACGGAATCGCCCGCAAGAACGGGCAGCCGTTACGGTTGCTGTTGACGACCGATTCGGCGACGGCAGCGCACCGCTCCGAGAGCCTGCTGGTTCAAGAAGCGCTGCGCCAGATCGGAATCGAGGTTGACGTCCGCTACTATCCGCTCGACTTACTGTACGCGCCGGCGGGTTTGGGCGGCATCCAACACGGCGGCAAGTTCGATCTCCTGATCTTCGGCTGGTACGCGGGAATCGATCCTGACAACTCGTCGCAGTTCACCTGCGCGAACGTCGCCCCGCGCGGCTATAACGATACGCACTACTGCAGTCCGCAGATGGAGGCGGCGCAATCCATGGCGCTCGCGCATTACGATCGCGCCACCCGCAAGCGGGCCTACGCGCAGATCGAGCATCTCCTCTCCGTCGACAATCCGGCGCTCTTCTTCTGGTGGCAGCGCCAGCAAGAGCCGATCTCCGTTGATTTTCACGGATTTGATCCCAACCCCGTCATCGAGTCCTGGGACGCCTGGCGCTGGAGCATTTAGCTCAGCGTTGTCATCCTGAGCGAAGCATCGCCTGTCATCCTGAGCGAAGCGCAGCGGCGTGTCACCCTGCGCTCTGAGCGAAGCGTCGCGTAGCGATGCGAGTCGAAGAGTGAAGCCTTGACATCGCGATTTTGCTGGTCACCTTCGAGTCGCCCTTCGACTCGCTGCGTCGCTCAGGGACCACACACGATCGGGTCCTTCGACTCCGCGCCTACCGGCGCTCCGCTCAGGATGACAAAGCTGCGCTAGCGCGATAATCCCGATAGTTCGACGGTGATGCGGTCGACGAGGGCGCGTTCTTCGTCGGAGCTGCCGCCGGCTTTGCCGGTGACCACGGCTTCGAATCCGCGGACGGCACGTTCGAAGGCGGCGCGGGCGCGACGTTCGCCGATGCGGCGCGCAATTGGGCGGAGTGCGCGCTCGCGCCAACGCATGCGTGCAGGAAGCTCGCCGTTCGGGCGAGCGAGCTCCCAGAGATAGTTGCATTCCGTCGCCAGCGCCGAAAGTAAGGGAACGGCGGCACGCGGTTCGTTGGCGAAAAATTCATGCGCGATCGCCATTGCGTCGGCAATCCGGCCTTCGGCGACGGCGCCGGCGTATTGGTACGGCTTGGGATCCTCGATGCTCAATGCTTCACGCTCGAGCTCTTTGAACGTAATCTTCTTCCCGCTCAGCGCGAGTTTTTCTAAGTCGTTGCGAACCGCGGCCAAGCTGCTCTTGCTTCGGGCGAGCTCGTCGATCGCGCGCGGCTCGGCCTTGGCGCCGAGGCGCTCCAGCAAATCCTCGACGTAGCGCGCTCGCGTATCTTGATCGGCGGTCGTGTCAATCCGCAGGGCGCTGCGCCCGGCCAGCGCGCCAAATGGCTGCGGCCGCTGCGAACGCGGCGCGAGCAAGTCGAGAATAACCAGCGTGTTTCCCTCAGGCACTCCCTGGGCGATCTCCCAGAGCACGCGACGCGGATCGGCGCGAAGCGTCTGCGCGTCGCTGACGACGACGACCCGCCGCTCCGCCAGAAACGGCATCGCCTCGATCGCCTCGCGAATGCGGCTCGGTTCGCCGACGTCTTCGGGCATGAAGCGCGCCAAGTTCAGCTCGCGAACGTCCGGCGGCAACGTTCGGTCGAGCACGATCTCCAGCGCACGGTCGGCGAGTTCTTGTTCGGTCCCTTCGACGATCACCAGTCTGCCGATCGCCGGCGCCTTATCGAGAAAATCGTAGTATTTCAGGAATGTAGCTCCAAGTCGCCGAGCGATTCGCCATAGGGCGGCCGCAAGATGCCGCGCTCGGTAACGAAGGCGGTGATGAGATGCGCCGGCGTGACGTCGAAAGCCGGATTGAAAACGGCCGTGCCGTCGGGCGCGACGCGCGCTCCGCCAAACGAAGCCACCTCGTCGGCAGAGCGTTCTTCGATCGGAATCGCCGCACCGTTGGGTATGTTGAAATCGAACGTCGAACGCGGCGCCGCCACGTAGAACGGAATCTCGTGGTGGGCGGCGAGAACGGCGAGGGAATAGGTGCCGATTTTATTGGCCGTATCGCCGTTACGCGCGATGCGGTCGGCGCCGACGATCACCGCGTCGATCTGTCTACGCGACATCGCCAGGGCGGCAGCCGAATCAACCATGAGCACGGCGTCGACGCCGGCGTTGCGCAGCTCCAAATAGTTCAAGCGCGCGCCCTGCAGCAGCGGCCGAGTTTCGTCAACGTAAACGTGCGGTTTTTTACCGGCGCGGTGCGCCGCGAGGATGACGCCAAGCGCCGTCCCGCCGCCGGCGGTTGCCAGCGGTCCGGTGTTGCAGTGGGTTAAAACGCCGGCGCCCTTGCCAATCAGCTCCAAGCCGTGCTCCGCGATGGCGTCGTCGGTGGCAATTTGTTCGGTGTGAATCGCGCGAGCCTCGGCCAAGAAATCGGCCGAACCAAGAACCCGATCGACCGCCCAGGCTAAGTTGACGGCGGTCGGACGTGCCTCGCGAATTTGCTGCGCGGCTCGCGCGAACTCCGCATCGTCGGAAATGCGCGTCCGCAGCAGTGCGACGCCATATGCACCGAAGATGCCGATGCAGGGTGCGCCGCGCACCGCCAGCGTGCGAATCGCCTGGACGAACTCCTCGACGCGTTGCGCACGCACGTATCTGATCTCGTGCGGAAGTAAGCGCTGATCGAGATAGCGCACCGCGTCGTCGTCCCATGCGACCGCCTCAAACTCGCCGGAATGCGATGAGAGGCGAAGGGTCAAACGCCGACTGGAACCTGTGTCGAAAAGCAGACGCGGCAATAGACGGGCCGATCGCCGCGCGGACGGAACGGTACCGTCGTCTCAACGCCACATGCTGCGCAAACCGCGTCGAAGCTGAGACGCGTTGCCGAACGCGCACCGCCTCTGTCGCCTTGCTGGGCGCGACGCGCTTGGCGGCAGTCGCGGCAACGCACAGGCTGGTTTGAAAAGCCCTTCTCGGCAAAGAATTGCTGCTCGCGCCCCGTGAAAACGAACTCGTTTCCACAATCTTTACAGTTCAGAATTTTGTCTTCCAATGCTCGCTCCCCCAGTTGGTCGAGCGAGCTAGATGCGACCACAAGCGGTCAGTTCCTGCGGAACCCCGCGCGGGGCATGTCGGCCATGATTTTTAGGAGCGCCGCGGCCGCGAGGGCGGCATCGTAGCCCTTGTTTCCGCCGCTGCGGGCGGCGCGTCGCTCGGCCTGCGCGCGGTTCTCGGTGGTCAGAACGCCGAAGCCGATCGGGGTGCCGGTGGAGAGCTCGACGTCCATAATGCCGCGCGCGCACTCGGCGGCGACGAAATCGAAGTGTGCCGTCTCACCGCGGATCACGACGCCCAGCGCCACGAGTGCGTCGAAGCGATCGGTGTTGATGAGATTGCGGCAGGCGAGGGGAAGCTCGAAGCAGCCGGGCACGTCGTAAACCGTGATATCTTCCGGCGCGACGTTACACTCGCGCAGGGCGTCCATCGCGCCGGCAACCATCTCCTCGGCAAGATCGGCGTAGAAGCGCGCCGCCACGATGCCGAATCGCCGATTGCTGCAGTCGGGCGTCACGATACGCCGACCTCGTCAATCATGTGTCCCATCTTCGAACGCTTGGTTTCGATGTAGTGCTTGTTGTGTGGCGTCGGCGCCGTCTGGAGCGGCGCGCGACCGACGATCTTGAGGCCGTATCCCTCCAAACCGTAGATCTTCTTCGGATTATTGGTAAGCACGCGCATCTCCTTAACGCCGAGATCGACGAGAATCTGCGAGCCGATGCCGTAGTCGCGCTTGTCCGCCGGAAGGCCCAAGGCCAAGTTTGCCTCGACGGTATCGGCGCCGCGATCCTGCAGCTCGTAGGCGCGAAGTTTATTGGCCAGACCGATGCCGCGGCCTTCCTGGCGCAGGTAAAGGAAGACGCCGCGGCCTTCCTGGGCGATGAGCGACATCGCCGCGTCGCGCTGCGCGGAGCAATCGCAGCGAATGGAATGCAGCGCATCGCCGGTCATGCACTCGGAGTGCACGCGCACCAGAATGTCCTTGCCGTTTCCGACCTCGCCCATGACCAGCGCCACGTGAGTATTGTCGTCGATGCTCGTCGCATAGGCGACGCCCTTCCAAGTGCCCATCGTCGTGGGCAGCTCGAATTCGGCGATCTTGGAAACGAGCTTCTCGGTCCGCATTCGATAGGCGATCAAATCCTTGACGGTGATCAGCTTGAGCCCGTGGCGGTCGGCGTAACTGCGCAAGCCTTCCAACCGTTCCATCGTGCCGTCGTCGGCCATGATCTCGCAAATGACGCCGGCCGGATAGAGCCCGGCCAGGCGCGCGAGGTCGATCGCCGCCTCGGTCTGTCCCGCGCGAACCATCACGCCGCCGTCGCGAGCGCGCAGCGGAAAAGTGTGCCCCGGCCGTAAGAAATCCGCCGCGCGCGCCTCGGGATCGAGCAGCCGTTTGATGGTAGCGGCACGATCGTGCGCGGAGATGCCGGTGGTCGTTAAACCGCGCGCTTCGACGGAAACCGTGAAGGCCGTTTCGTGGACGGCGGTATTCTCGCGCACCATCTGCGGAATGTGCAGCTCGTCGAGTCGCGCACCGACCATCGGCACGCAGATCAGCCCGCCGGCGTGCTTGCGCATAAAGTTGACGGCGTCGGGCGTGACCATCTGGGCGGCCATGACGAGATCGCCCTCGTTCTCGCGATCCTCGTCGTCGAGGACGACCACCATCTTCCCGGCGCGCACGTCGGCGATCGCGTCTTCGATCTCGTCGAAGGGATCGTCGCGTCCGGCCAGCTGACCGTTCAGCGAGGGAAAGAGATGGGTCAGGCGCTGGAGCGTGCGGTACGACGGCTCGCGGCGGCCCGAGCGCAACAGCGAAATGGCCGACTCGGTCAAGCCGGCACCCTCGGCGACCCCGGCGGCGGTAAGCCCGGCCTCTTCCATCGCGGCGTTCAACAGATCGGCAAAGCGGCTCATCGCCCTCAAGCGTACGGCTGACTTAACAAATGTCAAGCCGCTTCGGTCGCTTAGTCGCTCGGAGCTTACCCTCGCTAACAAATCCAGCCGACTCAGGATTCCGGCTCTTCAGCGGCATCACCACGATCCCCAACAGCCTGCCCAACTAGCGCATCCCCGCGCCAAAAGGAGGCTTCCGGCATACTTGAAACAGTCGTTTCAATTATGTTAGGATAGCCCGTGTCACGTACTCCGGACGAGGCCCGGCGCGCCGAGCTGCTCGACCGAGCCGTCGACTACGTCTGCCGCCACGGTTTGGCCGATCTTTCCCTGCGACCGCTTGCCAAAGCGGTAGGCTCTAGTCCCCGCGTTCTGCTCCACTACTTCGGTTCGAAGGAGAACTTGGTTGTCGAAATCGTTGGGCGCGGGCGCGCCCGTCAGCGGGCCATGATGGCGCAACTCAAGCTCACCGATCTCTCGCCGCGTGCGATCTCGCGGACGCTTTGGCGCGAGTGGAGCAAGCCCGAATGGGAGCCGCTGACGAGACTCTCCTTCGAAATCTACGGACTGGCGCTGCAGGATCGCACGCGCTTCCCCGGCTTTCTCGAAAACGCGATCAACGAATGGCTGGCGGCACTCGAAACGTGCACGCAGTTACCGGGCTATAGCCGCGCGCAATCGCGCGCGCTGGCGACCGTTTTGATTGCCGGCTTCCGCGGTTTCCTACTCGACCTTTTTGCTACCCACGATCGCGCGCGCATCGACCGCGCGGTCGATCTTTGGCTTTCGATGCTTTATGCAGAATAACGGCGCGCGTCGCGGAGCGACGATCTTCATCTTCGTTACGGTCCTCATCGACATGCTGACGTTCGGCATGATCGGTCCGGTGCTGCCCAAGCTGATCGCCGGTTTCGTCGGCAACAATTATGCCTACGCCGCCGAGATCATCGGGCTTTTCGCGACGGTCTGGGCGCTGATGCAGTTCTTTGCCTCGCCGTTTCTCGGCATGCTCTCCGACAAGGTCGGGCGGCGTCCGGTCATCTTGTTGTCCAATGCCGTCAGCGTGATCGACCTTGCAATCATGGCGCTGGCGCCCAACCTTTGGTGGCTCTTTGCCGGCCGCATCCTCTCGGGCGTTGCCTCGGCTAACATGACGGCGGCGAGCGCCTACATCGCCGACGTCACGCCGCCTGAGAAGCGGGCCGCTGCTTTCGGAATGATTGGAAGCGCGTTTGGTTTGGGATTTATGCTCGGTCCGGCGATCGGCGGCGTCGTCGGCAACATCAATCCGCGCCTGACGTTTTGGGCGGCCGCGGCGTTCGCACTAATCAACTTGCTGTACGGATTCTTCGTGCTGCCCGAGTCGCTGCCGCGCGAGCGACGCACGCCGCGCATCGAGTGGAAGCGGGCTAATCCGGTTGGGTCGCTGCGTCTGCTTCGCTCGCACCACGAGCTCTGGGGCCTGAGCTGGGTGAACCTGGTAACCTATGTCGGGCACGAAGTCTTTCCCAACGTCTGGGTCATTTTCTGCATCGCGGCGTTCGGATGGAGCACCGGCAGCATCGGCCTGACGCTCACGCTGGTCGGCGCGGTCGCCACGGTCAATCAGGCGACATTGGTCGGTCCGGTCGTCAAACGCCTCGGCGAACGGCGCACGCTGCTGGCGAGCCTCGTCGTTGCGATCCTTGGTTTAGCGCTGATGGGAATCAACAACGGCATCGTGTTTCTGGTAGCCGCGGTAATTATCTCGCTGCCGATGTACCAGGCGTCATCGCAGGCGCTTATGACGCGCCGCGTCCGTCCCGAAGAACAGGGCGAGCTGCAAGGCGCGCTGGGATCGCTGCGCGGCATCTCGATGCTGGTCGGACCAGGAATTTTTACGCTGACGTTCGCGCAGTTTGCCGGTCCGTGGCGCTCGTTGGGGCTGATCGGCGCACCGTGGCTGCTCGCGGCGTTCCTCTACACGGTCGCGCTGGTCATCGCGTGGCGCGTTACGTCGCGCGCCGACGACGTCGTGCTTCCTGCGCCCGAGCCGGGGCCGACGATTTACGCCGAAGGTTAAGCGTTACGGGCCGGTGGCCATCGAAATTACATTCGACGCCGCGAACGAGTAGAAGGGCGATTGGCTCCCGTTCTTTCGCGCGTGATATAAGTCGACGCCCTTGCCGACGTCGTCAACGTAGACGCACGCGCCCGCGTTCGGCGATCGATTCCAAGAGGTGAACGCCCGACGGCAAAACGATCGTGCTCGTCGGTTGGCCGGACCCCTTGGCATTGGGGGCGTAGCGCTCGATACGGCCCGTTTTATAGCTCGCGTCGGTACTGGCAATATAGAGATTCCCCGCACCATCGGTCGCAATGGAGTGAGCGTACCCTACGTATCCGCCGCTAAAAACGCGCGTTTTCTTGGGGTTGGTAAGCGCATTTGCAAATTCGTCGACTTCGTACGTTGAGTCGTCAACGAAGAGGTTATCTGTCGCGTCGACGGCCAGGCCCATCAACCAGTGCGGCTTCGGAAACCGTATGAGTTGAATGGGAATGGCCTCTCCGTTTGCCGTCGGTGAATAAACGGCCACGTCTTCGCAGAGCCGCGGAAACTTCGCGTCTGCCGCGGTTTCGCGAGCCGCCGGAAGGCGCGACCGTGCCGGTCGTGTAGATTCCGGCGAAGAGATAGCCCGCCGTATCGGCCGCGAGGGAACTAACGTCCGCATAGCCTCCACTTCCGCGATCGCATACGCGGTGTTCCGGGATGGTTATCGTGCGATTGGGCTGGTCGGAGTTCGGGCGGAAATGCCACAACGCCGTTACCGTAGTTGGGGGCATTTGCGTAGAGGGTTCCGTCACCCGCGACCGCGATTAGGCCGCCGTACCCGTTGTAGACGAGGTCCGGACGTGGCTTCGGGCACCCCGTTGACCAATTTAAATCGCTCGATCGACGGGTAGTGTCTCGCGGTCGAGACCGAGATCCAGAGGTGACCGGTGCTCCGCGGTGCGATCGCTTCGCGAGTCGCCGGTTGCGGCGCCGTGGGTGCGGCGGACGTTACCGGCGCCTGGCATGCCGTCAAAGAAATTAGCCCGAGGAGTAGCGCGCTCTTCATTTCAGGCCTCCGGAAAAACGACGATCGGCTTGACGATCCTTAATTCGGCGAGTTCGCGATAGGCTCCCGGAACTTCGGCGAGAGAAACCAGCGTCGCGCCGACTTTTTCGGCGGTCACGATGCCTTGCTCGATCATCGCCAGCGAGGCGCGCGTATCGTCGGGGCCGCACGAATAACTCGCCACGACGCGCAGGTCCCCAAAATAGAACCGCTGCGAGTCGATCGTCACGGGAACTTCGGGCGGAAACGGCGTGAACATCACGACCGTGCCGCCCGGCGCGGCCATCTCCACGGCGGTTTCCAACGCACCGGCCGTTCCGGGCCCGCAGATAACGACGTCGGCGCCGTCAGCCAGCACGCGGCGTGCATCGTCCGGATGTACGGCCGTCGCACCGTTACGCTCCGCAAGCTCGCGGCGTTCGCTGATGAAATCACCGCCGACGACCTCGGCGCCCATCGCCCGCGCCGCTAAAACGTGCAGCAATCCCATGACGCCCAAGCCGATGACGTAACACCGGTCGCCGGCACGCAGCCCGCTGCGCCGCAGCGACTTGATAACGCAGGCGAGCGGCTCGACGAGCGATGCATCGGGAAACGGAACGGTCGCCGGCAGCACCAGCGTGTCGCGCTGGTTCTCGCGAGCGACGCGAAAGTATTCGGCGATGCCGCCGGGATCGATCTTGGTGGCACGCCACGTTGCGCACTGAACGTAGTTGCCGCGCCGGCAGGCGCGACACTCAAAGCATGGCGCGTGATGGTGCACGAAGACGCGGTCGCCGACGGCAAACTCAGACTCACCGCGCACTTCGGCAACGACGCCGGCCGGCTCGTGCCCCAGCACCAGCGGCGCTTTGCGGCGGATGTACCAAGCCATCACGTCCCCGCTGCAGATGCCGCTGGCGGCCGCACGAACGAGCACGTCGCCGTCGCTCAACTCCGGAACCGGCCGCTCTTCGATGCGAATGTCGTTGACGTCGTAGAGCACCGCGGCCTGCATCGAACGTGGGCTCACGGTTGTATCATCGCTTTCATTCCTTCGCCGGCATCGAGACGCTCGAACGCCGTCCCGATATCGTCGAGACGATAGACGTGCGAGATCAGCCGTTCCAGCGGCAAGTCGAGCGCGGCAATCAGCTCGTACGCCGCGCGAACGTCCACCGGCGTGAAGTGAAACGGCGCGAGCAGCTGTACCTCGTCGTAGTGAAGCCGCGCCGCCAGAAAGTTTACGCGCGCGTCTCCGGGCAGGCCGGCAAAAAACGAGACGCGGCCGCCACGTCGCACCAGCGACGGTGCGCTTTCCCACATTTCGACCGTGCCGGTACACTCGATGACGGCATCGGCACCGCGTCCGTCCGTTCGCTCGAGGATGCTGCGCTCGATCGGCGCGCTGCGCGAGTCGATGCTCTGCAAGCCGAGCTCGGCGGCAAGCGTCAGGCGTTCGGATCGCCGGCCAAAGAGCAGCGCGTTGACGCCGTCACGCTGCAGCAGCAACGCATGCAGGATGCCGAACCCGCCGTTGCCGATCACGGCGACGGTCGAACCGGGCTCCGGCGCGAGCATGTCCAGGGAATGCACCACGCATGCCAGCGGTTCCAAAAAGGCGGCCTGCGTGTAACTGACGTCGTCCGGTTTCTGAAAGCAGTTTCGCTCCACGATGCGCGGCGGCACGGCGATGAGATCGGCATATGCACCGAGGATCATATCCGGCATCACCCGCTCGCAAAGCTCTTCCTGGCCGTGCAGGCACCAAAAACACGTGCCGTCGGGCGCGGTATGCGTGCACATCACCGCGTCGCCCGGAGCGAATGCCGTAACGCCGGTACCTACGGCCTCGATGTCACCGGAGAACTCGTGACCGAAGCGCGTCGGCATCGGCATTTTGGGATGACCGCGGCGATAGGTCTTTAGGTCGGTCCCGTCGGTTAGCGCGGCGCGGACCCGCACGACGATGCCGCCCGGCTCGGGTTGCGGCGGCGCCTCTTCGCGCAGTTCGATACGCTTTGGCGCGACGAGCATCGCTACACGCACGCGAGCATAGCCGATCGAATGGGTTCGGGCAACGGACAACTTCTTTTGGTAGCTCGCGCCGATCGCCGCAACGATCAGCGTGAAGGCCGCGCCCGGCTCACCCGTTCGTTCGTTGAAGAAAACGGTCTTCCAACGCACGCTCGAGGCGCCGACGCGCTCGATGTGCGTGCGCATGCGAAGCCAGTCGCTCATGAATGCCGGCGCGTGATACTCGGCTTCAACGCGAACGCGCGGCAGCCAGAAGCCGTACTCGGTGAAGACGCTCTCGTACGGAAAGCCGAGTTCGGCAAAGAGCTGCATCTCGGCGTACTCGGCAAACCGCGAGTACGCGGCAAAATACATGATGCCCGCCACGTCCACGTCGGCCCACTGCACCTGCAGGCGTGCCTCGAACGTGCGCGCGCCGGCCGGCAACGTATCGCGAAAGCGGGTCAATCGTTGCTCCTTCCTTGTTGAGCGTAGCGTGCTACGGGATCGGCTTCCAAGTTGACCCGCGCTCCGGCGGGGCGGTCGCCCAGCGTCGTTCGCGCCAGCGTTTCGGGAATCAGCGCGATTTCGAACCATCCGTCGCCGGTCAGCGCGACGGTCAGGCTCACGCCGTCGACGGCGACGAATCCCTTCGTCGCGATCATCCCGCGCAGCGGCGCCGGCAGCTCGATGCGCGCCCGTTCTCCCTGGCCCTCCGGCGCACGCGCCAGAACGCGCGCGGTCGCATCGACGTGCCCGTAAACGAAATGGCCGCCCATTCGGTCGCCCAGTTTCAGCGAGTACTCCACGTTGACCCGATCGCCGCGCGCACGTTCGCCGAGCGTGCTGCGCGAAAGCGTCTCGGGGACGACATCGAAGGCGATGAGATCTCCGTCGACGGCCGTCGCCGTTAAACAGACGCCATCCACGGCGATCGAGTCCTTCGGTACCGGCTTCTCGGCATCGACGCCTTCGCAACGCAGTTCGAGTCTCGCGCCTCCCGTTGCCAGCGGCTCAAAGGTGACGACCTCGCCGCGATAGCCGATCAATCCGCTAAACACGCTCGAAGGTACCGCCGATCATTAGGTCGTCGCCGAGCCGTTCGATCCGGTCGAAGTGCGGACGCCGGTTCGTCTGCGTCAAGCCGCTGCCTGACAGAACCGGCACGGCCTGTTCGCTGCCGAAGATTTTCGGCGCGATCGCCCAGTAAAAGCGATCGACCGCGTCGGCGGCGACGAGCGCGGCGGCCAGCTTGGGGCCGCCCTCGCAAAGAACGCTGAAAATCTCGTGTGCGCGCAGCGCTTCGAGCGCCGCAATCAGATCGAGGCGCAGCGCGTCTGGTTCGCCGACATAGAGTACGTCGGCCGTTTCACGCAGCGCGTCGAAGCGATCGCGCCGGCCGGACGGCGCCAGCACGACGGTGCGGTCGTAGCCGGGTTCGTGGCCGAAAACGCGACTGGTTCTCTCGACCGGTTCGCTCTCGCACGCGACGACGCGACGGTACGGCCTTGCGCGATGACGCGGCGGGCGTACCGTAAGGAGCGGATCGTCAATGCGCACGGTATTTGCTCCCACCATTACCGCATCGTATGCCCCGCGCAAATCGCGTACGTACGACGCCGTTTGGTCGCCGGTCAACTGTTCGCGCACGCCGGGGCGGCCGGCGACGGCGCCGTCGAGCGACATCGCCATCTTGAGCGCGACGTATGGCCGGCGGCTCGTGCTCGCTCGCGCGAAACTCTCGATGAGCTCGCGTGCGGCCGCATCGTTCGTTACGGCAACGTCGACGCCGCGCGATTTTAAGAGCGCCACTCCGCCGCCGTGCTCGCTGGGGTCGCGCGTGCCGGCGACGACGCGCGCGATGCCCGCCTGCAGCAATCCTTGAGTGCAGGGCGGCGTGCGACCGACGTGCTTACAGGGTTCCAGCGAAACGTACAGGGTAGCGCCGAGAGCCTGCGCGCCCGCAGCGGCTACCGCTTCCGCCTCGGCGTGCGGTCCACCGGCGCGCCGGTGGAAACCCTCGCCGACGACTCGGCCATCGCGAACCACGACCGCGCCGACGGGCGGGTTGGGGGCGGTGCTGCCGATGCCGCGCGCGGCAAGCTCGTAGGCGCGCTGCAAAAAGAGCGCGTCCAGCGGCGTCAGTCTCTCGTCGGCGCTCTCCACGGCTGCTGGCTCTTCGTCACCGCGACCACAACGGCTTGCTCGACCCGTCCGCCGGCGGCGCGAAGGGCGGCCGCGCAGTCGCGGAGCGTCGCGCCGGTCGTACAAACGTCGTCCACGAGGATCACCCGGCGCGAGGCTACGGCGCCCGGCACGCATGCAAAGCGTCCGACGGCCGTCAGCCGCGCGGCGCGCGAGCGCCCACGCTGGGTATCGCCCGCCCGCTGAACCAAGCGCGCCGGCGACGCGGGCACCGGCCGCCTCGGCCGCCCGGCGAGCGATGAGTTCGACGCCGTCGATGCCGCGAACGCGCCGCCGCTTCGCCGTGGTCGGAACCGGGACGAGCAATGCGCCGGGATCTAAAAACGGCGCTAACCGTTGCGCCAGCGCATCGGCAACGTCGCGCCGTCCGTCCTTGAGCGCGAGCACGGCCGACCGCAGCGCACCCTCGTAAAATCCACTCGCGGTGACGCGCAGAGTGGGAAGTCGAATTTGAATCGGCTCGCGGCGAGGCGCGCAGGCGACGCAGAGCCCGCTGCCCAGCGCGTTGCAAGCGGCACACTGGGCGGGGAACACGGCATCGAGCAACGCACGCCACGCCACCGCTTTCAATCACGGCGGCGCGCTCGATCGCTAGAGGCGCGCTTTATTTCTTGTGGCTAGTCAGATGCGAGCTTCGAGAGTTCGCTCACCAAAACGTCAGGTGGGATGAATCCGCGATAGATGTAGCGCACGACGCCTTTACGGTCGATGAAGATGCTCTCCGGCAATCCGCCGACGTTGAACGTGGCGGCAAACTGACCGCCATCTACCGCCACGCCGGTTGCGATGTCAAAACGCTGCACGAAAGCTTTGACGACGCTTTCCGGTTCTTGTTCGTCGACGAGCAGCGTGGCGATGTTCCCGCCGTACCGCTTAGTTTGCGCCAGGATGGACGGCAGCTCGCGCTGGCACGGCGAACACCAGGTCGCAAAGACGTTGATGTAGGCCGGTTTTCCGTGGAAGTCGGCGGTTACCGAGCGGCCGTCGAGCGTAGCGATCGCAAAGGGCGGCGTTAAGTCGCCGACGGCAACGTTGCCCGCCCGGCCGCGCTCCGGGACGGTCGCCCCACCCAGGGCGACGGTGACCAGAAGGAACAGCACGACTCGGGCGCGCGACACGATTGGAATATACCCATCTATTCGTCCGTTGCGACTAGGGCGTTATCAATTTTTGCCCCTGGGGAGACGGCGAAATTGGCACCGACGACCGCATCCCGCAGCTCGGCCCCGGCGCCGATCTGCGAGCCTTCCCAGAGAATGGCGCGCTCCAGCCGCGCTCGGGGTTCGACGGCGGCGCGCTCCCCGACGATGCTCGGCCCGACGATGGTCACGCCGTCGCCGACGCGCGCATCGGCGCAGAGCCGAACCGGACCTTCGATGCGAACCTCTCGTCCGATCTTGGCCGACGGATCGACGCCATTGGCCGGCGTCCCAGGGATCGTTATCACGCCGCGCAGCACGTCGTAACTGGCGCGGCGATACTCGCTGGGAGTTCCGATGTCGGCCCAATAGGCGCCGCGCGCCTCGAAACCATAGAACGGCTCGCCTGCTGTCTGCAGCGCGGGGAAAACCTGTTTTCCAAAATCGTAGAACTCATTTGCCGGGATGTGCGCGAAGATTGCCGGAGAGAAAATATAGACGCCGGTGTTTGCCAGCTTGCTGAGCTCGGTTCCCTTCGCCGGCTTCTCCTGAAAGCCGACGATCTTTCCACGCTCGTCCAAGACGACGACCCCGTACTGCTCGACGTCTTCGCACGAAACCAAGCCAATGGTTGCAATCGCTTGGCGATCGCGATGAAACTCTAGGATGCGGTCGAGGCGTAGATCGGTCACCTCGTCGCAGCCGATCACGATAAAATCGTCGTCTCCGAAATATTCCTCGATCTTCTTCACGCCACCGGCGCTGCCGAGCAGCTCGGGTTCGTACGAGTAGTGGAGCTTTACGCCGAAGCGCGAACCGTCGCCGAGCGTGGCGACGATGGCGTCGGCGAGATAGTGCACGTTGATGGCGATCTCGTCGAATCCGTACGATTTTAGGTAGCGAATGAGGTGCGCGGCGTTCGGTACGCCGGCAACCGGAACCAGCGGCTTCGGCACCGCTTTGGTCAACGGATAGAGGCGGGTCGAGAGACCGCCGGCTAAAATCATCGCCTTCACGAATTCACCACGCTCTTGCGGGCCGGAAGAATCCCGAGCTCGTCGAGCGCGACGAGCCAGACGAAGCGCGGCAGCGCCAGCTGCCGGCGCCAGCGCCACGGCTCTTTGAGCAAACGGTAGAGCCACTCCAAACCGAGTCGCCGGAACGACTCCGGCGCGCGCGCCACCCGCCCGGCGACGACGTCGAACGAACCGCCGACGCCGATGCCGGCGCCGCAGCCGGTCTCGCGCAGGTGATCGGCCAGCCAGAACTCCTGGCGCGGCGAACCGAGTCCGGCGAAAAGCAACTTCGCGCCGCTCGCCGCGATCGCCGCGACGACTGCCGGCGTCTCCGCTTCGCTGAAATAGCCGTTGCGCACGCCCGCGACGCGCAGCCCGGGATAACGCTGCGACAACACGGCCGCGGCTTCGGCAGCGACGCCCTCCGCGCTGCCGAGGAAGTATACCGGCAGCGCTTGCGCCGCCGCTTCGCCGCAGAGCCGTTCGATCAGCTCGACGCCGGCGACGCGCTCGCGCAGGCCCGCGCCGCGTCTTCGCGCCACGGCCAGCAGGCCGACGGTATCGCAGAGCGAGAGCGCGCTGCCGTTCACGATCGCGCGAAAGCGCTCGTTATCCTGTGCGTAGACGACCATCTCGGTACCGAGCGTTACCACCTGCGCACCGCCGGTCGTGCGCGCGAGTTCGACGATGCGCCGCGCGGCTTCGCTTGCATCGATTGGATCGAGGCGGCAGCCGAGAATCTCGATCGGTTTCACCGCGTCTCGACGGGTTGTGACGCATACGGCGCGAGCAGCGGACGCAAGCGGTCCGAGACGGAAGCGGGAATCCCGTCGAGCGGTAAACGGCAAGATCCGACGTTGAAGCCCAACTCCGCCATCGCCCATTTGACCGGAATCGGACTGGTCGTTGAAAAGAGCGCGTCGATGAGCGGTAGGAGCGAGCCGGCGATCGCGGCGGCTTCGGCGACGCGTCCCTGGCGATAAGCGTCGAGCATCGCGCGATATTCGAGCGAACAGAGATGCGAGGCGACGCCGACGACGCCGTCGGCGCCCAACGATAAGCAGGGCAAAAAGAGATGATCGTCGCCCGCCCACACGCCAAATCCCGGCGCTCGGTCGCGCAGGATGGTGCCGATCTGCTTCAGATCGCCGCTCGACTCTTTGACGCCGGCGACGTTGCGGTGGCGTCGCGCCAGTTCCAGCAGCGTTTCGGGCAGCATGTTGGCACCGGTGCGTCCCGGGATGTTGTAGATGACGACCGGCAAACTCGTTGCATCGGCAATGGCGCCGAAATGAGCGAGCATTCCGCTCTGCGTCGGCTTGTTGTAGTAGGGTACGACGGCTAAAATCGCATCGGCTCCGGCCGCTTGCGCATCCTTGACGGCGGCGACCGATTCGCGCGTCGAATTCGTCCCGGCGTTGGCCATCACGATCGCGTCGCCGGCGACGGCCTCTTTGATCGCCCGCCACAGCGCCACGCGCTCTGCCGCGTCGAGCGTTTGGCCCTCACCGGTCGATCCGGCAACGACCAGACCGTCGTTTCCGCGCGCGACCAGCCATCGTGCCAGCCGTTGCGATTCGCTCAAATCGAGCTCGCCCTGCTGGTCGAACGGCGTTACCATCGCGGTGTAAATTGCGCCTAAAGCGTGCGTCATGCCGGTGGATCTCCTGCGTCAAGCCCGAACTGCTCGTGCACCGCGCTCTCCGCCTGCCCGATCTCGTCGGCCGGTACGAGCACGGAGATGGTCACGTTGCTGTCGGTACAGTGGATGATTTCTACGTTGACCCGCGAGAGCGCGTCGACGACTTGGTGCACGACGCCCGGCGCGGTGCGCATGCCGGTGCCGACGATCGAGAGCTTGGAGCAGCCCTCGCGCACGCGAACGGCCAGGTTCAGGTCGCGCAGAAGATCGCGCAGTTCCGTGCCGCGATCTCCCTCGACGACAAAGGCAACTCCCGCTTGATTGATCGTCACTTGGTCGATCGAGATTTGCGCCGTCGCGACGCGCCGAAACATCTCCAGTTCCGTCTCCATGCGGCGGCTGGGCGATTCGATGTCGCCGCGAATGATTCGAACCCACGTCACCCGCCCCGACGCGGTAACGCCGGTCACGGGCCGATGGTGATCGACGCCTTCGTCGACCAACGTGCCGCGGTCGGTGTCCAGACCCTTGAGCGTATAGCTCGTCCCGGTGCGGTCGGCATAATGCGCCGCCTTGTGATGCATGACTTTGGCACCGTGCGAAGCCAGCTCGGCCATCTCTTCGAGCGACGCGCGCTCGATGGTGCGCGCGCCCTCGATGCGCTTGGGATCGGCCGTCATCGCACCGCTCACGTCGGTATAGATATCGACCCGCTCGGCATCGAGCGCGTGCCCGATGGCGATCGCCGAGAGGTCCGTTCCTCCGCGCCCCAACGTGGTGACGGCACCGTTCTCGCTAACGCCTTGAAAGCCGGCGACGACCGGGACGACATCGCGTTCGAGAACCTCGCGAATCGCCCGCGGCTCGACGCGCAGAATCTTTGCGTCGCCGTGGTTTGCATCGGTGATGATTCCGGTCTGCGCGCCGGCGAGCGCGATCGCGGCGACGCCCGTTTGCGAAAGCTCATCGGCAAAGAGTGCCGCGGCGATCTGCTCGCCCGCGGCGAGCAGCAGGTCGGCGTTAGCGCCGTTCGTCTGAGTTGCGCCGCGCAACGCCAGGAGGCTGTCGGTGGCGTACGGTTCGGGTGCGCGTCCCATCGCCGAAACTACGGCAACGACGGCAAAACCGCTGTCGCGCGCGTCGCGGATGCGGCGATAGGCGAGCTCGCGCCGCTCGCTCGTGGCGACCGAGGTTCCGCCGAACTTCAGAACGGCGATTCGAGCGGTAGCGTTCACCGCGGCACGTACCCTCGTTCGAGCAGGAGCTCCAAAATCTGAACGGCATTAGTCGCCGCGCCTTTTCGCAGCTGATCGCCGACGCACCAGAAGGCGAACTCGGTGCCGGCCGCGCCGGCATCGCCCGCTGCAGCAGAACGTAAACGCGCGACGTGAACCTCGTCCGTACCTTCGACCTCGCGCGGCGTCACGATCCCGTCGCGATGGAAGACGATTCCCGGCGCCGTTTCGTATGCGGCGGCCAATTCTGCGACGGTGACCGGGCGCTCCGTTCTTACGAATACGGCTTCGCTGTGCGCGGTCCGCACCGGAACGCGGACCGACGTCACGGCAACGGCAAGGTCCGGGAGGTCGAGCATCTTGCGCGTTTCGGCGCGGGTCTTGAGTTCCTCGGTGCTCCATCCGTCATCGTTGAGAGAGCCGACCTGCGGAACGACGTTACGCGCCAACGGACGCGCGAAAACCTTAGCCGGCGGCTCCGCAAGCCCCGCCGCGAGCGCGCGCTCGCCTTCGAGCAGCTCCTCGATTCCGTCTCTGCCGGCACCGCTCGCCGCTTGATACGTCGCGACGTTAACCGTGAGCAAACCGGCGACGTCGCGAATCGGGCGAAGCGCGGTGCATAGCACGATGGCCGTGCAGTTGGCAACCGGCAGCAGCCGGTGCTCGGCGCGAAGCGCGCCGGCGTTAATCTCGGGGACGATGAGCGGTACGTCGCGCTCGAGCCGGAAGGTGGCGCTGTTGTCGATGACGACCGAACCGTTCTCGACGAGCGTTCGCGCGTAGCGCTCGCTGGCATCCTCGCCACCGGCAAAAAAGACGACGTCGTAGCCGCGCAGTGCCTCGCCCGATGCCGGCTGCACGTCGAGCGCGTTGCCGCGAAAGCGTACCGCGCCCTCGCGCCGGCGCGACGCGAAAGTGCCGAGCGCATCGACGGGCAGGTTGCGCTCCTCGAGCAGACGCAGGATCGTCTCGCCTACGGCACCGGTAGCGCCAACGACGGCGACCTTCATTGCAACGGCTCCCAAACGCCGGGTTCGTCGAGAATCGCATCGAGTCCGACGGTTAGACCGCGCCGGCGCCCGACCGCGCGCACCGCCGCGAGCATGCCGGCGACGAAGGATTCACGGCTCAGAGAATCGTGGCGAATGGATAGCAGCTCGCCGGTGCCGCCAAAAAGCACCTCTTGGTGCGCGACCAGCCCTGGTAAGCGTACGCTGTGTATTGCCGGAGAGCGTGCGCCGGTTCGTTCCATTCGCGTCGCCGTCTCGCGCGCGGTGCCGGACGGCCGGTCCTTCTTGCCGGCGTGATGCATCTCGACGATCTCGGCGTCGGGGAAAAAGCGCGCCGCCTCTTGTGCGAAACGCATCATCAGCACCGCTCCGACCGAGAAGTTGGGAACGAGCATCGCGCCGACGTTATGCTGCTGGGCCATGGCGTCCAAGGCTTTTCGCTGTTCGTCGCTCCAACCGCTGGCGCCGACGACGATATGGCAGCCCGCCGCCGCCGCCGCAAGCGAGATCTCGTAGCTCGACGGCTGGGTGGTGAGGTCGAGCACGACGTCGGGTTTGGCGGCTAAGAGCTCGTCGAGGGAGTCGTAGATGCGACGCTGCGCGTCGGCGACGCGAGCCAGACCGCAACAGTATTCGCCGCTGCGCTCGAGCGCGTCGCGTGCGATGCTACCCATGCGACCCGTCGCTCCCGCGACCGCAACCCGCACTTTCTGAGCCATCTTTGCGCCTGCCGGATCGGCGTGCTGTTAGATTTTTTCGAGCGGCGCGTATTTGAGCATCAGCATCTTCTGGCCGACGTTCGGAAAGTCGATGGTGACCAAACCGTCGCCGCCGGCTCCCACGATGCTCTCGATGCGCCCTTCGCCCCACTTCGGATGACGAACCCGGTCGCCGTCCTTTAGCCCGAGATGCACGCCGGCACCGGCGGACTCGTGGATCGCGACCTCGCGCCAGCGGCCGCCGGCCGGACGCGGCAGCGGAATGCTGTCGCTTTCCAGGACCTCCAGCGCCGGAAGCTCTTCGATGAAGCGTGATTTTGGATACGCGTAAGTATTACCGAAGAGCGCGCGCCGCGCCGCATAGGTAAGATAAAGACGGTCGATCGCGCGCGTGATACCGACGTAGGCGAGACGCCGCTCCTCTTCGAGCTCTTCCGGCTCGGTTAGCGTACGGCTATGCGGAAAGACGCCCTCTTCCAATCCGGTAAGAAAAACGTTGGAAAACTCCAGGCCTTTGGCGCTGTGAAGCGTCATCAGCGTTACGTAGGACGCATCTTCTTCCAGCGCGTCGAGGTCGCTGACCAGCGCGATGTTGGCAAGGAATCCGGCAAGTGACGGCTCCTCGTCGTTGGCCTCGTAATCGCGCGCCACGCCGACGAGCTCTTGCAGATTCTCGAGGCGCGCCCGCGCGTCGTGCGTATCCTCGCTCTGCAGCTCGCGAACGTATCCCGATTCCTCCATCACCGCCACGAGCAGGTCGGCGACGCCGCCCGATTCGGCGCGACGGCGCAAGTTCGAGATGAGCTCGGCAAAGCGCTCGAGCTCCTTGAGCTTCTTGGGAACCGCCGAACGCAGCAGGTCGCCACTGAAGATGGCTTCGCCGACGGAGACTCGCGCGGAGTTAGCCGCCTGCACGAGCGCCGCCAAGGTCTGCTGGCCGATGCCGCGCCGCGGCACGTTGACGATGCGCTTGAACGCCAGCGCGTCGGCGGCGTTCATCACGTAGCGCAGGTAGGCGACGACGTCCTTGACTTCGGTGCGCGCGTAGAAGCCCACGCCGCCGACGATGCGGTACGGAATGCCTTCGGTAAGCAGCGCTTCTTCGAAGACGCGCGACTGAGCGTTGGTTCGGTAGAGCACGACGAAATCGCGATAGGCAGACCCGTCGCGCACGGAGCTCTTGACCTTCTCGACGACGTAACGCGCTTCGTCTCGCTCGGTGGCCGCGGGATAGAGCGTGATCGGCTCGCCTTGCGCGCGCGTCGTGAAGAGCTTCTTGGGCGCGCGCGAGCGATTATTGGCGACCAGCGTGTTGGCGGCGTCGAGAATCGTCGACGTGCTGCGATAGTTTTCTTCCAGCGTGAAGGTCTTGGCGCCCGGAAAGTCTTCTTCGAAGCGCAGGATCATGCGGTAGTCGCTGCCGCGCCACGAGTAGATCGACTGATCGTCGTCGCCGACGACGGTCACGTTGCCGTGGCGTCCGGCCAACAGCGCAATCAGCCGGTACTGCGCGGTGTTGACGTCCTGATACTCGTCGACGAGGATGTATTGAAACTTGTTCTGATATTTCTCGCGGGTCGTGCGGTCGCGCTCGAGCAGGTCGATCGTACGCGCGATCAGGTCGTCGAAGTCGAGCGAGTTCGACTCGCCCAGCCGCCGCTGATACTCGACGTAGACGTTGGCGATGCGCTCGCCCACGAACGAGGTTTGACTCTGCACGTATTGGTCGGGCCAGATCAGCGCGTTCTTCGCCTTATCGATCTCCGCCAGGCAGGCCGACGTCGAGAGCTGACGCTCGTCGTAATCGAGATCGTCGAGAATCTCGCGGACCAGCTGACGCTGGTCGGTGTCGTCGATGACGGCGAAACTCGAGCCGATTCCGATGCGGCTGCCATCGCGCCGCAGAATGCGCACGCACATGGCGTGAAATGTTCCAACCCAGACGTCGCGCGCCGGCGCGCCGACCATCGCTTGAATCCGCGACTTCATCTCGCCGGCTGCCTTATTCGTAAAAGTAACGGCGAGAATACGATCGGGAGCTACCCGCAGCTCCTTGAGCAGGTAGGCGATGCGATGCGTCAGGACACGGGTCTTACCGCTGCCGGCCCCGGCGAAGATCAAAACGGGGCCATCAGTATGCTTAACGGCGGCAGACTGCACGTCGTTGAGAAATTCGGTTTCCAGGAGCATTTATAGCGGTTCGCCGGAAGGGCCCGCAACGCCTGTTAATGCGATGCGCGTGCGACGTTTGCCGCAGAGACTAGCGCACGGCGCGGAGCACCCGAGCCCGTCGCTGCGCCATCGCGTAGGCTGCGGCGAGCAGCGCCAGCGTCGATTCGGCGCCCATATTATTGTTTACCGCTTCTTCGTCTAAGCCGTCGTAGCAACCGCCGCCGTTAGCCATGGTCACGCCGCGCGAGTTCTTTCCGTAATACCACGCGAGCGCGACCTCGGCAGTCGCAACGTGCGCCGCATCGCCGGTGCTGTCGAAGGCCGCGAGCTGCGCGTCCACCATCGCGTGCGCCTCGAGCGGTTGCTGAGCGTAGCGGGCACGGCGCCCGCCGCGAACGTACCATCCGTCGTTGCCAATGGGTACGTGAATGCCGTTCTCGACCGTCACGCTCTCGTAGAAGGTTAGAGCGGCAAGCCCCAAGGCAACGTAGCGCGGCTCGGCAAGCACCTGTCCCGCGCGCAGCATCGCTTCGGGAAGGCGCGCGTTATCGTAGGTCATCGCGTTCTCGAACCAGCGCCAATCGTCGGTGGCGGTGGCTTCGTAGGCGCCGGCGATCTCGGCGGCGAGATAGCGCAACGCCTGCGCGTAGCGCTCGTCTTGTCGCGCCGACAGCGCGTGGGCGAGGCCGAGCGCGGCGTAAGCGCGGGAACGAATGTACTCCAGTTTGTCGAGCGAAAGGATGGCGCGATCGAGCATCCGGCTGCAGACGCTGCGCCACGTTTCGTTCGGTGCGTTGGCGACGCCGTAGCCGAGTGCCCAGACGGCGCGTCCGCAGCTGTCGTGCGTTCCGATTTCGTCGAGCCAGCGGCGATCGTACGACATGAAGTTGTGGAAGCGCCCGTCTTCCAACTGCGCGTGGTGCAGGAAGGCGAGATAGTTGGAGGCGAGGCGCTGGTTCACGCGATCCGAGGGCGCAAGCCGGCCGTGCGCCAGCGCGACCATGAAGGCGCGAGAAATATCGTCGGTGCAGTAACCGGTCTCGCGGTTGGGTACGTTTTTTACGGCGTGCTGGATTACCCCGACGTCGTCGGAGAGCACGCCCAAATGATCGAGCGGCGGGAGCGCCGGTATATTGCGCGACTTAGGCAGAGGACACCAGCTCGAGCGGTCCGCGCTGACAGAGCTCGCTGAAGAGCGCTCCGTATTCGGCGGACACGTGCGGCCAAGTCATCTGGCGGCCAAAACGATAAGCGCGCCGTTCGATCGCGCGCCGCAGCGACGGATCGTCCAGCAGGAGGTTCAGTCTCGCCGCGATCGAGTTCGCATCGCGAAATTCGCAAAGAAAGCCGCGATGGTGCGCGAGGAGCTCCTGCGCGTAGAGATAGGGCGTCGAGACGATCGCCTTGCCGCATCCGACGGCGTATGCCAGCGTGCCGCTGGCGATCTGCGCGGGATTGAGGTACGGGGTGAGATAAATGTCGGTTGCGGCGAGGTAGCTCACCACCTCATCGAAGTCGAGGTACTTGTCGATGAGCTGCACGTTATAGTTGAGCCCAAACTCGCGAACCATGGCTTGGAGCGATTCACGGTACGACTCGCCCTCCTGGCGACGCACCACCGGATGGGTTTCGCCAAGGATCAGATAGAGCGTTTCGGGGTGGCGCCTGACGACCGAGCGCATCGCTTCGATCGCGTATTCGAGGCCTTTGCCGCGACTGATGAGCCCGAACGTCGAGATGACGGTGCGTTGACCGATTCCGAATGAAGCCTTCGCTGCGGACGTGTCTTGGAATGGGACGTCGGGCACGCCGTGATGGATTACTTGGAGCGTTTGCGGATCGATGCCGTAGACGGTCTCCAACAGCCGGCGCCCGGTTTCTGACAGGACGACGACTTTCGTTGCCTGCTCGCAGAGCGCGCGCGTAACGCGCATGTACGATTCTTCAGGCTCGGGCAAAACCGTGTGCAGCGTCACGACGACCGGCTTATCGACGCGCGCGATAAAATCGACGATCCACTCGCCCTTGTCGCCGCCGAATAGTCCGTATTCGTGCTGGATGTTGACGAGCTCGACCGGTGACCGGTTGACGAAGTCGGCGGCGGCGGCGTAGCTGCCGCGTTCCTGTTCGGCGATGCGGGCGATTACTTCAGGTGAATAATGACGCACCTCGGCACCGGGCTCGTCGACGGCGATGACGGGGCTGGAATATCCAAAAGCGCGATCGTACGCATCGACGACATCCTTGGTAAACGTCGCGATGCCGCACTCCCGCGGAGGATACGAACCTAAGAATAAGGCGCGCGGCGGCAGCATGTGTGTAGAAACCCCTCCACTTTAACACTCTTTACCCGGCGTTAGAGGCGGGGTAAACCGGACGTTCCCTCGCTAGCCCGGCTTTCCCTCGGCCGGTTCCCCTAAGCGGGCGCCTGGTTGGAGCTGCGCGCCGGGCTCGATGGTAACGCCGTGGCCGATAACGCTGCCGGCGGCGACGTGCGCTTTCGGTCCGATAATGGCGTCGCTGGCGACGATTGACTCTTCCACAACAGCTCCCGCCCCGACGCTGACGCGTTCCCAAAGGATGGACTCGCGGATTACGGCGTCGGCACCGACGCTGCAGCCGCGCCCGAGCACGACGTTAGGCCCGATCTTCGCCGAGGCGTCGACGACGACGTCGGCGGCGGCGTGAACCGGCGCGATCACGCCGGGAAGTTTACGCAGCGCCTCGCCACCTTCACCACTGATTCCCGGCTCGATATTGAGCGGCATCGCGCCGCTAAGGACATCGCGATGCGCGGCGAGATATTGATCGGGACGGCCGAGGTCGATCCAATAGTCGGCGGTCGTGTACGCGTAGATCGGTTTGTTTGCGGCGATTACTGCGGGGAACGTCTCGCGTTCGATCGACACCGGGCGCCCGGCGGGAATAAAGTCGAGAATCTCGCGCGCGAGCAGATAGGTGCCGGCGTTGATATCGTTGGTCGGTGCGTCGTCTTTGGGCGGCTTCTCGATGAAGGCGCTAACGCGTCCGGTTTGGTCGTGCACGACGCAACCGAACGGCGAGGGATCTTCGACGCGGATGCAGTGCAGCGTCGCGACGCCGCCTTTTTCTTGGTGGTATTTTTGCATCGCGCGCAGATCGAGGCTGGTAAAGATGTCGCCGTTGAGGACGAAAAATGGGCCGGTGATGTGCTGCTCGACGTTCTTGAGCGCACCGGCCGTGCCGAGCGGCGTCTCCTCGATCGCGTAAATCACGTTCATCCCGATCTTCGACCCGTCGCCGAAGTAATCGACGATCGCTTGCGGCATATAACCGGCTGCCAACACGACGTCGCGAATCTCGGCTTCGTAGAGACGCTCGAGCGTGCGCGCCAGAAACGGCACGTTCATTATCGGCACCATCGGCTTGGGCGTGCCGTAGGTCAGCGGGCGCAGCCGCGTGCCTTCACCTCCAACCAGGACGATTGCTTGCATTGCTTCGCTCTGTTCGCCTTGCGGCTTGGTTTTCGCCTGCCGGTGGGATTCGCTTGGCGTTGGTGGGTTGCGTTTGGCGTGCGCGCGCGGCGGTGTCGCGGATTGTTGCCGAGTTGTTTCGCGGGATGCGGCGTTTGTCGGTTTGTCTTTTCTTGCGTGTCGTTTTGCGTTGCGCGTAAAACGAATTGTAGCGTTGCGTTTTTCTCGAATGCCACCCAGTTGGCACACATTTCTCGTAGCGTTTGAGTATGCCAAGAAACATTACTGATTGGAACATCGTTCAGAAGTATCATGACGACGGTCATGGCTTTGCGGAGTGCTCTCGGCGATTTGGTTTAGTTATGACGGCCTGGACCAAGGCGGTTAGAAGAGGCTCGCTATGCTTAACGACCGTCGTTCATTTGACGACCGACGCCGGCGATACGACTGGGCGGAGATTCAAGCTTATTACGACAGCGGTGCCAGTTACCGCCAATGTAAGGCTAGATTCGGTTTCCACGCCGGCGCGTGGACGAAGGCAGTACGACGAGGCGACGTAAAGCCCCGCAACCGTACGCAAGACACTGCTTGCAGTGCTGAGTTCGCGATCGTCGCGCTGGTTGAAAAAGGCCAAGCTGGGCTTCGCGAAGGCTATCTTCGCGATCGCTGTGCCAGTGTGCGGAATCGGCGAGTGGCGCGGACAGCGCGCTCGTGATTCAGATCGACCACATCAACGGCGTAAAGGATGACTGGAGGATCGAGAACCTGCGCATGCTGTGTCCAAACTGCCACAGCCAGACGGAGACCTTTAGCGGCCGGAACCTGAAGCGGGCGGCCCAAGCAAGGACGAGGCGCTCCTGCGTGGTATAATCGCTGGCTAACCGGTCCCGGGTAGTTCAGCTGGAAGAACGGCGGCCTCTGAAGTCGCATGTCGGTGGTTCGAGTCCATCCCCGGGAGCACGGCCCTATCGTCTAGAGGCCTAGGATGCCGCCCTCTCACGGCGGTGACGCGGGTTCGAATCCCGCTGGGGCTATTTCTTTCGTCCTTATAGCATAAGGACTTTTCTTTATCGGGATGCGCTTGTGGGCCCGTTGGGGCCCGGACCTGCTGCAAGCGCTTCGGCAACAGCGCCGCCGACGAGCGAATCGAGCTGCGCCGCGTGCTTTTCCTGCAAGGACCGCGCGAGGTGCGGGTACGTATTCGCGGTAACCGCGATCGTACTATGGCCTAGCGACGAGCTGATGAGCTTCAGGTCAGCGCCCGCGACGAGTGAAAGCGACGCAAACGAATGCCGCAAGTCGTGGAGCCGAATCTTTGGCAGCTTCTTGCGACGGATTAGCTCGTAGAACCGCGATCCGAGCGTGTCGGGGTTTCGTGCTTCGCCAGGTCGGTCCGACCGATCGAAGGGCGCGAGCGCCAAAGTGCGAGCCGATCGGGCCGTCTTGGGCGGTTTCTCGCGCACTTGACCTTTGACGAGCTCCAGCGTCCTCCGGATCGTCACGCCGGTCAATTCTATTCGGGGTCGGGCGGTCGATCCGACAGCTTCTGATGGAGGAAGAACTCCAGCGGATACTTCGCGCCAATTTTCTTGAACGGTCGCGGCGCCTGCTTGAAGTTAAAGGCGTTTCCGATGCTGGTGGCCCGTTTGTCGGTCTGTCCGAGCGTCCCGAGACTCCAGTTATCTTCGATGAACCGCACGATGCTGGTCGTCTCGTACTGCGTGTGCTCCACGTGGGCTTGCACGTACGGCGAGACGATGAGCATCGGGAGGCGGAAGCCGAGGCCGCCCTGATTGTCGTAGAACGGCGGCGGCACGTGATCGTAGAAGCCGCCCCAGTCGTCCCAGATCACGACGACCGCCGACGAGTTCCAATATTTGCTCTGACCGATCGCATTTACGATTGAGGCGACCCAGGACGGGCCCGTATCACTCTTCTCGGCGGGATGATCGGAGTTCGGCCCGTTCGGCGTGATCCAGGAAACGGCCGGAAGATGCCCGTGGCTGATATCGCTAAAGATCTTGGTGTTGGGCCACACCACCTTCGATCCCCACTCTTTGCTCGACCGAACCGCCGAAATCGCATCGAAGCCGCTCCAGATGCCGGCGCTCCCGCCGGCAACCTTCACCGCGTAGTACTTCCATGAGACTTTCTTCGCATCGAGTAAGTCGCGCATCGTTGCATAAGAGAAGCACGGAAACGGACCTTGTTTATATTGGCCGTAAATCGTCAGCAAATGCGTATGGACGCCGCTCGGCGCGTCGCAGCCCCAGGGCCAATAGGTAGGATCGTCGATGATGCTGTCTTGGGAATCGATCGCCGTGCCGCCCGCAATCAGGTCTTGATGCGCGGTGAAACTCTCGCTGCCTTGCGTCTGAAAAGCATCGTCAGCCAAGACGTACTGTTGAGCCATGCTCCAATAGGGCTTGATATCGTTCGGGTTGACGTACTGGTAGGTGTAGGTGCAGGTCGGATGACCCTCTCCATCAGGTCCGGTATAAGAGTTGTCGAATCCGTCCATCGCGCAGGGTTTCGACGCGCTTGGCTGCGATGCGCCCGCGTCACAATCGCCCAAATAGCCGACCTGGTAGTTGTGCGCAAGGTCTTGATTCCAGTCCCAGTTGTTGGCGAATCCCTTCCCGGTTAGCCCAACTTCGGTTAATGGAACGGACGTCGGTTTGGTGATCACCGGCTGGCCGATACTGGGCTGGCCGCAGTACGTCTGCACGGCCTTCGTCATCGCCATCGCATTCCCGGTCAGCGTCCCATTCGCACCCGGAAACGTCGCGAAGAGATCGTCGAAGCTGCGATTCTCCTGAATGACGATGACCACGTGCGAGATCGGAGTGCTGCCCTTTACCCGTGGCAAAACACCCGCCGGCGGTAGCGCGCCACCAAGCGAACCTCTCGATGAATTGTCAGCGCTACACGCGACAAGCCCGGCGCTTGCCGCGAGGAGAAAAAATAGCAGCCCGGCCATTCGATACTGCAAGAACGTACCTCCTATTCTAGCCGCGCATACTCCTCGGGAGGCTCCCGCCCCTCTCGTAAAATATGCTGAGCGTTCGCGATCCCTAGCCTCTGTACAGTTTGCTGCCCACGAGCGATCCCAACCAAAACTCTTTATGGCTCTTCTTAACTTCCGGCAATGCGGAGGACCGTTGTTGAGGTTACTGAACGACCAGCGTGGATGGTGGAAATCGTTGCAGCACACGCCCCTTTCAACGACGCACCGCTCGTGCTCCGGGCCGGCGACGCAGTGCACGTAGGCAAGCGTAACGCCGAGTGGCCGCTGTGGCTCTGGTGCGAGAACGGTGCGGGCGCCGGCTGGGTCCCGGAAGGCTACCTGGAGGCCGGCGTCGCGAAGCGCCGTTACTCTTCGCGAGAGATCGCAGTCGCGCCCGGCGACTACGTCGACGAGTTGGAACGTTACGGCGGCTGGGTTTTCGTGCGAACCGCTAACGGCGAAGAAGGGTGGATCCTCGAGCGTTGCCTCGAGTCTGCGCGATGACCGCGTGGCGCGCGTTATCCCTTTGGTTAACCGCGGATGCCAGAGTTTGAGCGTTCCTGTGAGACTTCGACGACGGAACGTATGAGCTAAGCTTCCCTGAGCAGACGATTCGCGTTCGAGGCGCTAGCTGCCAATGAAGGCCCGCTAACGTTCAGATCCGCCGGGAACGGATCAGCCGGTTCCGGCGCGGAACCAGATTCCGCAGACATCCGACGGTATGCGCGCAGCTGCATTGTAAGTGGCCGTCGCCGCGGCTTGACGTCCGGTGCTCCACGATCGGCCGACGCAAACCGATAAGCGTCGCCGGCGAGAGGCTCTATTCTTGCCGGATTATCTTATAGCTGTCTTTATCGTCCGTGAGCAATAGGTCCCACATGTTGCTTCCGCCTAATACGCGCGCAACTTCTCGAGCCGCGAAGAACGGGAGCAGCGATAACAGGAGAATCATTACAAGAGACAACACGCCGGCGACCGTTCCACCGCCGACTTCGGCGAGGGCCGAGGCGATCGGCGCGCCGTTGAGTGCCGCGCGGACCGCTTCTTCCGCTGTGTGGAAAAGCAAGATGACGATCGCGTACACTAGCGCGAAGCCTAAAGCAGTATAGACGATCGGTACTCGCTTGAGCCGCCGCCCAAGCTTCAGCATGTGAGCGGTGACGATGACTTTTGCAAAAACGAGCGCATTGATGATCGCAAGGGTTTGTTCCCACACATCGACGCCGTGCTCTTTTAGGATCAGCGTCCGATAAATTGCGAAGAGTTGGAATACGCACCACAAGTAGAGCGTCACCACAAGAAATCTTTTGAGTTCGGTGAGCACTCGAGTTCTGCGATTTGCCGACCTCGCGCTTTTGGCTGCTTGAGCGCTTTGAGGTTCCGGTGTGGTGGTTTGAAGCTCCATTAGAGGCCTCTTCTACGGTGTCAGATACCGCACAAAAAGCGCTTTTACAATCAAGCCAATCTTCCCTATCGCGCTCAGCGAGCGGGGCTATCATTACTTTAGCGGCGATCCCGTCCGTCGCGCTCGACGGCCCCGTGCAGGTCAGCGCCACGCGCTGGATGTTAGCGCCACACGCTGGACGTGAGCGCAATGTTACGCGCTCCTGGCTCCCTGGACGAAACGCCCGCGGCAGTGTACGCCACCAAGCGCTCAACGGCTTCGCGAATCTGCGAGCCTAAGGATCTTCCTCCGTACGCGAGCCGTTACACGTCGGCGTGAACGCCGGTGCGCTTATCGGCGTGAACGCGCGCGCGGGCTGGTTGTAGTCGAACGAATCCTGCAAGTCGTCGGCCGTTGCATCGGTCGTGCCGAGGTTTGGGGTGCCGAACGTTTCTTCGGTGAAATGCAGAATGCTGCCGAACTCGTGCTGCACATGCGAAACGTAACCAGGTTGCACGACGTACGGTGAAATCAACAGGAGCGGGACGCGGAAGCCCAGGTCGTAGTTGTCACGCCGATCCGGCGTGACGTGGTCGTAGAAGCCGCCCCAGTCGTCCCAAGTGACGATGATGGTGGTCGAATTCCAGTACGAACTCTTCCCGACGGCGTTGACGATGGCTGCCACCCACGACGGGCCGCCGGTGTTGCCGCTGCCGGGATGGTCGCTGTGCTTGCCGTCCGGCGTCACCCAGGAGACCGCCGCCAGCGTGCCGTTCTGGATGTCGCTAAGTATCCGCTGTGGCTTGGGGACGACCAGACTCGAATAGCTGCTGCCGTCGTGGATGTGTTGAATGGCATCGTAGGCATGCCACAATCCCGCGCCGGTGCCGCACTGGTAGTAGCGCCAGCTGAGCCCCGCCGCCGTCAGCAGATCGCCGAGCGTCTGACGGTCGAAACATGGGTACACCGGATCGCCTGACTTCGCGCCGAGCGGCTCGATCGGGATGGTGTAAACCAGAGACTTGGCCACGCTGTCGCAACCCCCGTTGCCCCCTCCGTTGAACGGGTTGTCCAAAATCTGCCGGTCCAGGTATGTCGGCGCCGCCGATGCGGTTCCGCTGATAATCTCCTGGTGCGCCGGGAAGCTCGGGCCCTCGTTCGTTTGGAACATCTTGTCCCCAAACGCAAACTGCGCGGCCATGTCGAAGTACGGTTGCACCCCGGGCCGCGGCACGAACGCGTACGGACAGTCGTCGTTGGGTGGGCTGTTGCAACCCGTGCCGCTACCGACCGCAAGATTCCAGCCGTTCATTTGGCATGCGGCCGGGTCACTTGGAAGGGCGTTGCACTCGATGATAAAGTTGCTATGTTGGTGAGAGACGTCGCCGCTCCATCCCAACCATTTCTGGTGAAGCGGAACCTGATTTCCGTTGGAGTCGAGGCCATAGTTCTGCGTATCGGCGCCGGGCAAGCCCTGGAACAGATTGTCGGTCGTTCGATTCTCTTGAACCACGATGATCACGTGGCTAATCGGGGTCACGCCGGTGCGCCGGCCCAGGGACGCCGAACGCCCGCGGACGCTCGAGTGCATGGTGCCGGACGACGAGTTCGGCGGCCCGGTCATCGACGTACCGGGCGAAGCGCATGCCGATAGCAATGTCAAGAGGACGACTACAACGAAACTCTTCATTTTGCACGCCTTTCAATCTCTGCTGATTTTCAATATCGAGCGCGGCAGTTAGGCCTTCTCGGCCACATTCTGGCCACCCTTCTGCGTCGCAGCTGGACCTGCACGCGCTGACTATTTCTTTGGTGAATCGGGGAAGACGTAAACTGCGGCGATCTTGTCGCCTTTAATTACAAGCACGTCAATGCCGGTGATGACCGGCTCCGCTCCGGCGGGACCGTATCCCCAGGGACGCCTCTCGACTCCGTTGTATGAACTGACACCGTCCTCAGCCCACAGCGAAGCGATCTTGGTCCGCCGCTCCTGAGCGTCAGCCTAGCCGAAGCCGCCGAAATGTTTCCACGATGCTCGTGCCATAAAACTCGCTGGCGTAGATGCCCTTCACGGATGCGGCGGGCGCCATTTTCCCATGGAGGAGCGGCATCGTGCCGGTCGGCCGCAGCTCGACCGGAATAAGGCTGGCGAATTTTGACCACTGCGGGATGATATGGCCATTGGTGAAGTGGGATTGAGCTCCACCGGCACTAGGCGCCGAGGGGCTGGTCGATCCCAGACCGCCGCCGGAGCAGCCGGCTAGAAGCGCTGCAGCGACTGTTGCGCACAGCGCCGCCGATATAAAACGCATAAGTTGAATCTCCTTTACAGCTAGGGAAGCATAGTTGACCACTACGCGCTAACTACAAGCTAGTATAGTCTAAGGCTAGTCCAAGCTCGTCGCACAGGTCTCACACAGGTCCCACACAGTTTCTCGCACACCGTGTTCGCAAAGGCTGTGTGAGTCCAAGGCAGTGACCGCCTTGCGGCTTTCATTGCTCGAGGTGTCGGCGTTCGTCGTCGGCGACGCCTGCCGTGAAAGCATGAAAGCCAAAACTGCAGGCGTCAAATTGCAGCCGTGGCGGGCAGGCGCAGACATCGCTCGCGTATATGTGCAGCTGCACCGGCGTCTTCTCTAAGAGTCGGACGAGATAACGGTAACGGTATCTGTTTTAGAGCGAAAAGGAGGTCGAGTGTACTCGACCTCCTAGCCAAGATGCGCTCGCAGCGGGATACGCCTTTGGATCCCTAGGGAACGAGAGTCCGCGTGACCGCCACGCCGTACGGAAACTGAAACCCGGAGATGGTCTTTTCCGGCGAACCGCCAGCCGGGTAGCCGTACTCATTTGAGCCAGGGATGCCAGGATCGACTGTGTAGAGATTGGCACCTGATGCCAGGAACGCGAAGCCCTCTGGGGTCTGCGATCCGGTGAGCGTGGTGGTCGAAACGGAGCTTCCGAGAGAGCCTTTTATCGGTTGGTTGTACGTGAAGATCGTGAAACCCGCAGAGCTGTCGTAGTCGAGGAGCGCAATCCGATCCGTCTTGTCGATTTGGACGCCGCCGCCCCACTCGAGGGTGTTGGTGGTTGTGAGTAGCTTCATCTTCTTCGCTTTGCAACCGCCGGTGATTTCGCCCACAACAATTCTGGATCTGGAACTCGAATCGTTTCCTTCGATGAAGAGATCGCCTGCAGCGTCGAATGCGACGTATCTCACCCGCGCAAAGTTCGTCGCATCGGTAACCGTTGCGCATGCCGTCGTCGAGTTCTTAGCATACAACGTGACGCTACCGGTGCCGCAGCTTGGATAGCTGCATTGATTCGCCACGCCAACGACGCCATGGCGCGAGACGGCAACGTCCACCGGGATATAGCCGGGATCGGTAAGCGTCAACTTCGCCCCCTTCGTGTAAGGTGGCGCATAGACGCTGACATCCAAGTTGTTGACCTCGACGATGTAGAGGTTGCGCGCGGTATCGGTCGCGATACCCTGCGGGGCATTTAGGTTGGTTATTTGCCCGACCATCTTGTTCTTGCCCCTCTGGAGGTAGATATTGACGACGCCTTCGTCGAGATCGGAGACGAAGACGAGCGGCTTAGCCGCGGCATCGGGACTCATGAAGCTGCGCGACGTCACCCTATGCCCCGAAACGATCGCCGTGGACGGGGGGAGACCACTGTTATTGATGTGACGGTTTTGCGCAACTTGCGGCTGGACGGACTGGATGCCGCCGCTTGAGCAACCGGCTAGCATCGCGAGTGCGGCGGATGCGCTGAGCGCATAACCGACCGCGGCATGGATACGCATAAGACGAGTTCTCCTCAAAAAGTTGGAAAAGCTGCGATGTTCTCGGCAAAGCAGAGCGTGCGCTTCCTGGGTTGGGATCCTTGCCACCATTCAATGCCGTCAGCGTGCTGCTATCATTATCTGCGTTCTAAGAGAAGATTTCCAGGTACATCCGTGCAAATATCCGTGCAAATCCGTACAAGACAATGCGACCGCCGAACGGAGGGCGATGGAAGCTGCAGCTCGACCACACTTCGGAGCACTGCTGAGGCAGTTTCGGCGCGATGCCGGGATGACGCAGCAAGAGTTAGCTGAGCGGGCGAAACTGAGTGTGGAGGCCATCAGCCTACTGGAGCGCGGCGCCCGGACGCGGCCTCAACGGGAAACGGTGGTCTTACTGGGACGCGCGCTCGACTTGTCACCTAAGCGGGAGGCGCTCCTGGTAAACGCCATCGGAATCGCGCACCCATCCCGCCGGCGCGCAAGCAGTGAAGCATTGAGTGCATCGCTGTTGCAGGTCGTACGCCCTGACGCGCAGGCGACCGCGAAAAATAATCTCCCACAGCAATTGACGTCTTTCGTGGGACGGCAGCGCGAGCTCGGAGAGATCGAAGCGCTTCTTCGCGCGCACCGATTAGTCACCGTCGTCGGTTCCGGCGGGGTTGGCAAGACACGGGTTGCGGTGCAGCTCGGGAGCAACTTGCTCAACGGTTTTCCAGACGGTGTGTGGCTGGCCGACCTTGCGCCACTTACGGACGAAACGCTAACGGCGAGCGTAGTCTTGACCGCCTTGCAACTTCCGTCCGGCGCCGGATCCGCCTTGGACGTTGTCGTCGCGAACCTCAAGGCCCGACGTCAACTGCTGATCCTGAACAACTGCGAGCACGTGATCGTTCAGGCTCGCGAGATCGCAGCCAGTATCGTCGAGTCGTGCCCATACGTGCGCATTCTGTCGACCAGCCGGGAAGCGCTGGGGGTCGCCGGCGAGCGCGTCTATCGGTTGCCGTCGCTTGCAGCTCCCCCCGATTCGCGCGGGAATGCGCGAGACACTTTGCCGTACGACGCAGTCGAGCTCTTCGTCGATCGCGCGCTTGCGGTTAATACATACTTCGCTTTGAGCGACGATAACGCGCCGGATGTTGCCGAGATATGCCGCCGGCTGGACGGCATTCCGCTCGCAATTGAGCTCGCCGCTGCTCGCGTAAATATACTCGCGCCTCGCCAGATCGCTCGGCGACTCGACCAACGCTTCCATCTCCTCACCGGCGGGGATTCAAGAGCCTTGCCGAGGCACCAGACGATGACTGCCCTCATGGACTGGAGCTACGACCTGCTGACGACGCGCGAGCAAACCTTCTTTGAGTCGCTTTCGGTCTTTGCAGGCGGCTGTACGATCGACGCTGCGACGACAGCGTGCGCCACTGAGGGGGAAGGCGACATCCAAATCGTCGACCTCGTCGCGTCGCTCGTGACAAAGTCGCTGCTGGTAGCCGAGTTAACCGGTAACGAGGAGCGCTATCGACTCTTGGAATCATCGCGGCAATACGCGCGGGACAAGCTGGCGGCGCGCGGTGAGCTGGACAAGGTCGCTCGGCGGCATGCGTTCGTCTACGTAGAGTTAGCCGAGCAGCTCGAACGCGCATGGGGCACAACACCCGATCGTGCGTGGCTTCCGCAAGCGCAAGTGGAGTTAGAGAACTGGCGCGCCGCCTTGGAGTGGGCGCTCGGCAAACGTGGCGACGTCGTCTTGGGGCAACGCTTGGCCGCTGCCCGAACGGTGCGGCGTTGCTTCACGCTTGCTGAGGGACGACGTTGGGTGCGAGCGTCACTTGAATTGGTCGATCCTCTCACGCCACCGGTTCTGGTGGCGCGGCTCGAACAGGCTGAGGCGGATTGCGCTGGGGAACTCGGTGAACACAGCGGTTTCGCTGGCCGCGGCCGAGCGGGCTCTGGCACGGTATCGCCAGCTGGGTGAAATATTGGGAAGCGCTCAGGCGCAAAACTCAGCAGGTGGATCGCTTGTGCTTTTGGGGAGACCTGACGAGGCGGAGCCGATGCTGCGAGAAGCCTTGGAGGCAGCGAGCACGCTGGGTGATCGCCGGTTAACCGCTAGCGTCTTACAGAAAATCGGATGGATCCAGTCCGTAGCCGGTGATTTCGCCGGGGCTCGTGTCCACCTTACCGAAGCGCTCGCGATGGCGCAGGTGCTCGGCACTGAGTCCTTCGCCGCATCCGTAGTTGTAAGTCTTGCGGACAATGAGTTTCTCGCCGGCGACTGTGAAGCGGCGCTGCAACTCACGGCTGATTTGCTCGCGAGCCACGGCTCGCTGAGCGCGTCGCCAATCATCGCTGTTGCCCTCGTCAACATGGCAGCGTATCTCATCGCGTTGGGTCGATACGACGAGGGGCGAGTAAACGCAAACGATGCACTCGAACGTGCCAGGGCGCTCCGGGTAGTCGCGCTAGTGGCTCTGTCGCTACTACATCTTGGCCTGGTAGCCGTTCTGAAGCCGGACGTCGAGCGCCGAAGACTGTCGACGAAGTACGCGGGAGCAGCTCGGCTATTCGGCTTCGTCGACGCTCGCCTTGCCACGATCGGAGGGCCCGGCTACTCCGGCTTGCAGCGTGAATACGATCACGCGCTCGCCGTGCTGCGCGATGTGATCGACGCGGACGATCTCCTGCATCTGATGGCCGCTGGCGCGATGATGACCGAAGATGAGGCAATCGACCAAGCGCACGCGATCGATCGAATGTCCCCGGCCCGACCCGGACGGCGCGTGAAAGATTGTGACGCAGAGGCTCTAACCGCGAACGATTAGAGCCTTGTTCAAACGATGGGAGCGATACGTCAGCGAACGAAGCGCTGCCCCTAATATACGCGGCGATAAGCGCGCCGATAGGGATGACGTGCCCAATATGCGCGAGGCGCATATACGGCCGGATAGGGCGCGTAGCCGTACCCTCCGCCAGCGTAGCCATAACCTCCGCCAACGTAGCCAACGCCGGCGCTAACGCCGTAACCGTAGCCAACGCCAACGCCGTAGCCGTAGGGATAGCCGTACGCCGTACGGATGGCCGTAACCGTAGCGATAGGGGTAGGCCCGATATGCGGTTCCGTAGTAGCGGCTCCCCGGGAGCACCCGCCCGGTCGCTGCCACTCGCGCGGTTCCAACGGAAACGTGAGCCGCCGATGCCGGCGCCGCCGCGCCGAGCAACGATCCTGCGCCCAGAGCGCACGCCAGTAAGACGTTATGGATTTTTATCATGCTTTACTTTTAGCATCGTTGAGGCCGAAGCTCTCGTTAGTAATGATTAGAAGCTTCGTCGAAAAAGATGAGAGGGCAGCCGGCGCTCCAGACTACGCCGTCGCCGGACTGCAGAGTAACTTCTCGATCTCGATGGGTAACGTGCGCACACGCACGCCGGTCGCGTGATAGACGGCCGACGCGATGGCCGATGCCACTCCCGCTAGCCCGATCTCGCCGACGCCGCGAGCACCTAGTTCGTTTACGCTCGCGTCGGGATAGTCGAGGAACGTGACGTCCATATGGGGCGTGTCGGCGTTCGTCGCAACGATGTAGTCGGCGAAGTTACTGTTAATCGGAGCGCCCGAGCGCGCATCGTAGTGCGTTTGCTCGAAGAGGGCCATGCCGACGCCCATCACGATCGCTCCCTCGATCTGGTTGCGCGCGGCGAGCGGGTTGATCATCCGCCCGGCATCAATGACCGTAACGACCCGATTCACGCGAAGCCGGGCAATTTCGGGCTTCCACGCAATCTCGACGAACTGCGCACCGTACGAGTGGAGAGAATATTCCGGGCGCTCTTCGCCGAAGGTTCTCGCAGCTTTTCCACTTCCCGACACCATCGCCACGGACGCATTTTGCAAAACCTCGTGGAAGTCGATCTGCTCGGCGCCCAACCCATTGCGCGCAACGATCTTACCGCTCTCGAAGGACAGATCGTCTGGAGACCAATCCTCAAAGGGTTGTTTTGGCACTGTCGTCGCGAGACCGATCGCCGACTTCATCGCGGCCCGCACCGCATCCAGGACGGCCGGGATGACGGAGGACGTCACTAGCGAGCCTCCGGAGGTAGGTCCGGGCGGCAAGCGCGTGTCGCCCAACTCGACGACAATGCGGTTGATGGGGATGCCGGTTGTTTCGGCGACGAGCTGGGCCAGCACCGTGTACGTGCCGGTGCCGATGTCCTGCGTTCCGATCGCAACGCGAGCCGAGCCGTCAGCGTGAAGCTCGACACGGGCTTCCGCGGCGAAGCGGCCTGCAATCCAGGAGCACCCCGACATTCCCCATCCGAGCGTAACGTCGTCCTTGCGCATCGATCCGACCATGGGCGAGCGCTGCGACCAGCCGAACTTCTCCGCGCCCACCGTCAGGCATTCGGCGTAATGCCTCGAGGAGAACGGAACCTCGAGCGACTGATCTCGCTCCGGTTCGTTGTGTAAGCGAAGCTGCACGGGATCGATGCCGAGCTCGATCGCGAGTTCATCGTACGCAGATTCCGTTGCGAACAGGCCGGGGACTGCGCCGGGCCCGCGCATCGCGGTCGGCGAGCCAACGTTCCGCCGAGTCTGTGCCGAGGTCACGAGCAGGTTCGGCGTTCCGTAGAAGTACGGCGTCGCTTCGCCGCAATTTTCATCGTATTCGTCGAGCATGCTCGCATCGTTGACGGCTTCGTGCCGCAGCGACGTGAGGGTCCCGTCACGCTGCGCACTCATTCGGACTCGCTGCTGCGTGCGCGTACGGTGACCTACGGTCTGGAACATCTGCTTGCGCGTCACGACGAGTTTCACCGGGCGCCCGAGCTTGCGCGCAGCGGCTGCGGCCAGGGTCCCATGCGTCCAGGGCCAGAGTTTACCGCCAAAGCCCGAGCCGAGAAATTTCATAACGATCCGCACGTTCTCGCGAGGTACGTCGAGAATCTCGCTGATGACGTTGCGATGGTTGGCGATCGCTTGCGTCGTTTCGTAGAGCGTGAACGCGTCGCCATCGTAGATCGCGAGCGACGCATGCAGCTCGATTGGGTTGTGCGTTTCGGCCGGGGTTACGTAGGTTCGATCGATTTTGACGGGCGAAGCATCGTAGGCAGCCTCGGGATCTCCACGCCGGCTGGCCTCGGTTGGCTCGTCGTCTCCGACGAGGTCGAGTTCGACGTTGGGCGCGGCCACGTCCGCGTACGTTATCTCGATCAGCGCAGCGGCCGCCGTTGCATCTTCGAACGTCTCGGCGACGACCAGCGCCACATATTGCCCGTAATAGCGAATGACGTCGTCGGCAAACGGCGGCCGCGCCTCGTCGATCGCGCCGGCTTCGGGCGACGGCTTGTAGAGCGCCCCGACGTTTCCACGATGATAGATCTCGATGACGCCGGGCATCTTCCGAGCCTTCGTGATATTCAGTGCAGCAATGCGGCCGTTGGCAATGGTACTGCCGACGGGCACCGCATAGGCCACGTTCTCCCGAGTGTGATCGGAAGTATACGTTGCAGCTCCGCTTACCTTGAGCGGTCCGTCGATGCGCGCCAGAGATTGACCGACGATCTTCATAGCCATCGGCTACGCAACCGCCGTGGCTAGGCTCAAAGCGTGAACGAGGCAGCGCTTCGCCAGCTCGACTTTAAAGCCGTTCTCTGACTGGGGTTTTGCATCGCTAAGAAGAATCCGCGCTGCCTCGGTAAAGCGCTCGTGCGTCGCCGGTTGTCCTTGTAGCGCCGCCTCCACGTCGAGGTTGCGCCAAGGTTTGGTGGCTACTCCGCCCATCGCGACGCGCACGCGCTGCAATCGTACCGTCGCTGACCGTAGCGACGACCGCGGCGGACGCAAGCGCGAACTCGTACGAGGCCCGATCGCGCAGCTTGAGATAGATCGATCTCGCGCCGGCGGCCGGCGGAGGCAAGGTTACCGACGTCACCAGTTCGCCCGGCTCGAGGATCGTCTCGCGCTCCGGCGTTTCGCCCGGCAGCAAATAGAAAGCGTCGATCGGCACGCCGCGCTCGCCGTTTGCGCCGGTGAGATGAACCGTCGCTTCGAGCGCTGCGAGTGCGACGTTCTGATCGGAGGGATTCGTGGCAATGCAATGCGCGCTCGTACCGAGAATCGCAAGGTTACGATTGAATCCTCCGATCGCCGCGCAGCCGCTCCCCGGCGACCGCTTGTTGCAGGCCATCGCCGGATCTCGAAAGTAGACGCAGCGCGTGCGCTGCAAGAGATTACCACCGGTCGACGCCATGTTTCGCAACTGCACCGACGCGCCCGAGAGCAACGCTTGCGAGAGCAACGGATAGTCACGCACTACGTCGGGATGGTGGGCGACGTCGGAGTTACGTGCGAGCGCGCCGATACTAAGCCCGCCATCCGGCGTTCGCGTCAACTCGGCCAGGGGAAGAGCGTTGATATCGACGACCTCCGTGGGGCGCTCGACGTCGAGCTTCATCAAATCGACCAGCGTCGTGCCTCCGGCGAGAAATCTGACGTTGTCGCGCGAACGCCGCAGGGCATCCGCTATGCTGCGGGCGCGGCTGAAGGTAAAGGAGTTCATGTCTTCGCCTTGCGCACCGATTGTATCGCAGCAACGATATTCTGATAGGCACCGCAGCGGCAAATGTTGCCGCTCATACATTCAGCCACGTCGGCATCCGATTGCCCGCAGGGCTCGGCTAATAGCGCGACCGCCGACATGATCTGCCCCGGCGTACAGTAACCGCACTGGAATCCGTCGCGTTCCACGAACGCTGCCTGCATCGGATGTAAGTTGTCCGGCGTCCCCAGGCCTTCAATCGTGTCGATCGTTGAGCCCTCGTGCATGGCCGCAAATGAAAGGCACGAATTAACGCGACGCCCATCGACATGTACGGTGCAAGCGCCGCATTGGCCGTGGTCGCAGCCTTTCTTCGTCCCGGTGAGACCGAGCGTGTCGCGCAGCGTATCGAGCAGGGTCGCGCGCGGGTCGACCACCAGCTCGACCGGCCTTCCGTTGACCGTAAAGGCAACCTCCACGCGGCCGCCGCGAAGCTCCTGACTGCCCATAAGAAATCCATTAGTTTAAAAGGCAGCCGCTCCTATCCGATTCGCGCTACCTTCCGAGCGTGGGGCCGATTCTTCGGCGGCTTCCTGCGACGGGTTAGCTCGAATAAGAAAGATGAGCCGCTAAACTAGCGGCTCATCGTTTCGCGGACTGCCAACAGCCTCAGCCGTGTAGCGTCCTAGCCTCGGTTCTGCGATCTACTTTTTGCTGGCGTTGACCAGGATCTCCGGATGATAGCCCGTCCAGCACGGCGTGTCGAGGATAAGGCCTGAGCCCGACCCCGAGCAGTAGAACGAAGAGTCGCCGAAATTCACGAACACGCCGTTTAGATCGGCGTTGCTGCCGACGAAACCGCCGTTGCCGTCGGCCGAAACGTTGAGCGAGTCGTACCCACACCCACCCGGTGAGGTGAAGCACGCCGTGTTCTGGCCGATCGGATTGTAGCCCGCGTCACTGGTGTTGAACGCTACCGTGACGACGGCTGCGGCGGGAAGCGCGACCTGCATCGGGTTGAAGTTGAACGAGATCACGTCCGAGATTCCATTGTCGCACAGCTTGTCGCCCTTGCCGACGAACTTGCCCGCATCTTGACCGGTACAATTTACGTCATCCTTCGACGGGCGATACGGAATGTTAAACGTCCTCGTCTGGGTGGCGAGTAGCTCGCCGACACCAGCCGGACCGCTCGGCGGATTCGCTGCCGCGTAAACCTTCAGGGTGATTGGAACCGGGAACGTATCTCCGGGTGTCGACTGACAGTCGCCGGTATTCCAGTGACCGCTCTCGCAGCCCCACGAACTCATAACGACCGAGACTCTCTTGAGCTTATTGGCGCCATGCGTGAAGACAAGCCCGTCGCCGAGCTCCTTGGTCGAGCAGCACTCGAAGCCTTCACTCGAAATATGGCTGCTAACTTTACTTCCGGTTAGCGCGACGACGCTGTCATAGACCGTGCCCTTCGTGACGTGCACCGCTGGAATGAAAGCGCTGTTCGTCTCGGGATGAACGGCGAAAACGGTATGTTTCGACTGTCGACTGCGACTGCGACTGCGCGGGAGCGAACGCCCCAGCAGGCGACGAGGAGACGTTACCGGGACCCGAGCATGCAGCCAACAAAGCGGCAAGGGTAACGCATGACGAGAAAAATCCATGCCTTTTAAGACATCCTAACATTAATGTTCCTTCCTTGCGATCCCTTACGTGGAAACGCAACTGTATCGTTGATGTGTCTAAACTGGGCGGGGTTCGCGCGTCGGCGGTTCGCCGCTTTAGCAAAACCGGAGTAAGTCTAGCAAGGACTCAACGTCTTCGCCCCCTAATTCGTTCCCGCAAAGGGGCGCTGCTACTTATGTCGACGGCGGCTTTTGGTGTGGCCTCGCGACTCAGCGCCGTTCCATAAGAATATCGCCCGCTTCGATCTGCAGTTGCGCGCCGCGCCACCGCACCGCTTTTCCGGTAAGCCCGCAAGCCCATACGGCGATCCCGAAAAGATCGCGTGGCAGCACCAGCCATGCCGGGGCAGTGGCTACGGCGAACACTCGCCCGGAAATGCGCTGCAAGGCGATACGCACAAGCGTTGCAACCAGAAGTGCCGCTACGCGTTTGGGACGTGGCGCGAGCAGCAACGCTAGCAGCGCAAGCGGTACCGGATAGGTGAGGAACATACCGGCGTAACCAGCCGGCCGTACCCCGCGAATCGTTCTATGCCAGCGCAGTTCGTGGTTCCAGAGCGCTGCGAGACTCGGGTCGGTCACGATCGTTCGTATGACGTAACGCGAGATCACGACGCGCAGACCTCGGGCGGCAACTTTGTTTCCCAACATGAAATCGTCAGCGAGGTGGGGTGCAAGCGCTTCGAAGCCGCCGATTGTGGAGAGAACCGCTGAGCGGATCGCATTCGTCGGACCGAGGCAGTGCCGCAGCGGACCGAAGAGTCGATTGACGAGCACCGATGGGATAAACTGCTCGTTTATGAACATCGCCCCGAGTTTCGCCGAAAACGTGCCGTCCGGATCGCCGGCGAAGAGACAGGTCACCGCGCCCACGCCACGCTGGTGCAAGGGTGCCGTGACGGAGCGGACGTACGCCGGATCGACCCGTGTGTCGCTGTCAGCCAGGATCAACACCTTATGGCGCACGAGCCGCATCATCGAGAGTACGTTCGCGAGTTTGGGGTTACGCGCGCCGGCAACTTCACCGACGTTGATCTCGATGGTCCGATCGGGAAGCGCCGCCGCCACGCGCTGCGCGATTGCCAGTGCGCGATCGTCAGCGCGCGTCACGCCAAGGACGAGCTGACAACCAGGATAGTCCTGCAAGGCAAAAGAACGCAGGTTTTCCTCGAGACCGGGTTCGTCGCCGTGCAGGGGCACGAGCAAACTGACCGGCGGCAGGTCTTCGACGACGTCCGACTCAGGTTCGCGCCGTCCGAAGCGCGCAACGCATACAATTGCAACGGTCGCATAACCGATCGCTGCGATTGTAGCGACATCGAGCGCCGCGGCTAGGACACGCGCAAACTTCACGCGACGCGGTTCGCTAACCGTAGGAGGCGGCCTTTTTTTTGTATGCGAAGAAAATTGCGGTGAATATGGGGTCTCGATGAAGCCCAACTGGACGATAGTGGCATTCACCTACGGCGTACGCCAGGTCTACCTTTCCTTCAAGGTGCGCGTCCGCCAGTGGGGTCATTTGCCGGCAGACCGTGGAGCGACGGTGCTGATCACAAATCACCAACACATAGACGAAGGGGAAATGGTCACGGCGCGCACGTTTCTTCTGCACCCGTGGAAGCCGCTGGTCATGTGCAATTCCCGCCGCACCTTCGAGACGGGATTCATCGCAGCGGAGTTGCCCTGGACGGCGTGGTTTACGCGAGGCGTGAATCTGAGCGGCCTATGGGGCGCCTACGGCATCTTCCCTATCGAGAATCATCTCTTCTCGCGGCCCCTTATCAGCCTGGCCGAAGAGTTGCGCGCCGCACATGGCGATCTGCCGTTGGAAGCGATCTTGCCGCCCGAGACGCTCGAGCCGTTGGGCCTCGAAGGGCGCGTGCTGAGCGACCTATGGAGGCCCGCCGACTTCATGCGGGCCCGCGCTTGGGTGAAAGTGGCGAAGCTCAAGCAGCCTTACCGGCGCGAAGTGCTCGAGAACCTTCGCGTCGTGACCGAACGCGACATCGCTGCGATCGTGGAGCGCGTGCGGACCGGCGCGACGTTCTACATCACGCCCGAAGGGGACTTCAGTCGCGATGGCCGCATGCATCCGATGCGTGGGGGAATCGTCGAGGCCCTCGCGCCCTTTGCCGACCTCTGGCTCTGCGCGATCGCCTACGACCCTTTCCGGGGCAGGCGGCTCTCGATGCTCTACCGGGTCCTTCGATACGCCGGTGCCACCGATATCGGGACGTCGCTGGCTGGGGCTCGGCCAATCACAACCTCGGCGCTTCTGGCCGCGTTTCTACTCGGGGGTCCGAAGACGTTCGTGGCCCAGGATGCAGTGCGCGCGGTTCGCGAGCAGCTCGATTCGCTGCCCGGGAACGTCTTCGTCGATCCCGAATTGCAGCGCGCGCCGGACGCTGCAGTCGCCGACGCACTTGCGACGCTGCGAAAGCGCGGTACGCTAGCCGCGGACGATGAACGCTACCGGCTTACCGCACACCGAACCGACGCAAGGTTCCCGCACATCCCCGACATGATCGAATTCCAACGCAACATGCTCGACGAGACGCTCGCGTCCGCCCGGCGGCTCGGGAGGGCCTGACGCGCATCCTCAGGAGGCTGTCGCTTCGACCCGGCGTTCGCCGGCCTGTACTCGCCGCGCCCGCAAGTAGCTGAAAAACTCGCCGCCTTCGCGCAAGCGGCGGACCATCATCTGGCGGCTCGTGATCATCTCGGCGACGATCTTTGCGATCTTTTTCGGCCGGAAGTAGAACTCGCGGTACATCCGCTCCACCGAGTCTTCGATCTCGGCTGTCGACAGCGTGTCGTAGCGTAACGTCGACGTCTGGATGCCCGTTCCGGATACCAAGTCGTCGCGCGCAAACCAACCGTTTGCCAGCGCTTGATCGTAGAGCTCCGTTCCCGGGTACGGCGATGCGATCGAAACCTGAATAGTGTGGGGATCCAGTTCCTTGGCGAACTCGATTGTTTCGCGAACAGTCTCGGGAGTGTCTACCGGCAAGCCGATGATGAACGTGCCGTGAACCTTGATGCCGAGATTGTGGCAGTCCTTCATGAACTTGCGCGCCATCTCTAGCTTCAGACCTTTTTTGATTCGATAGAGAATCTCTTGGTTGCCGGACTCGAAGCCGACGAGCAAAACGCGTAAGCCGTTGTCGCGCAGGATCTTGAGCGTGTCATAGTCGACGTGGGCGCGGGCGTTGCAAGCCCAACTGAGGTTCAAGCGTTTCATGTGCTTGCTCAACGCAATTGCGTAGCCTTTTTCGTTCGTCAGCGTGTCGTCGTCGAACATATATTCGCGTACTTTCGAACCAAAGATTGCCTTCGCTTCGTCGAGGTCGCGACCGACCGCCTCGGGGCTCTTGTGACGGAAGACGTGGCCGCCGATCGTTTGCGGCCACAGACAGAAGGTACACTTTGCCGTGCAGCCGCGGCCGGTATACCACGAGACGTACGGGTGCAGAAGGTAGCCATTGTAGTACTTCGTGACGTCGAGATGTTCGGCGTAAACGGGCAGTACGCTCGGCATCGCGTCCCAATCGTGGATCTGGGGGCGTTCTTCCGTGCGTTTTAACTCACCGTCGGCATCTCGATATGAAAGTCCGAGGATCTCATTCCAAGGCCGCCCTTCGGCGAGTTCCTTGCACGTATAGTCGAACTCGTTCCGGCAGACGAAATCGATGATATCGTACTCACGCAACGTCTGCTCCGGCAGCACGGCAACGTGCGCACCGATGAAGCCAACCTTTATAGAGGGGTCCTGCGCCTTGAGCCGGCGAGCGCACTCGACGTCGTTGGGGAGCGACGGCGTGCTGGTGTGCATGATCACAAGATCGTGATCCTTGGCGATCGCCAGCACGTCCTCAATCGTCTGCCCGTGAGGGGCCGCATCCACTAGCTTGCTGCCCGGCACGAGCGCGGCAGGTTGAGCCAGCCACGTCGGATACCAGAACGAGGTTACCTCTCGCTTTGCCTGGTACCGCGCGCCCGCGCCACCGTCAAAGCCGTTGAAAGAAGGTGGGCTCAGGAACAGGGTTTTCAAAGACGACTTCCTCCTGCGGTTCAAAGTCGCAACTCCCTCGCGCCCGCACGCTATCCCTTCTCGAAGCAGCGTGGGCCGATGTGAAGACCAACGAGGCCTACGTCCCGTACTGAGGCCATTATGCTCCGGAAAGGAAACGAAGGCAGCCGACCATCAATAACGGCTGCGAGATGGCGATGACGATGCACGTCGGGAACCGGTAAAATCCGTCGCGAAAACGATTAGCGATAGTGATTATCACGTTACGTGGAAGTAAATGAAACGTTGGATTGAGCATCCGCCGCGCCTCCGGCGTCTGCCCCTTGCGGCGGCGCTCGTTACGCTGGCAGTCCATCTCTTCGGCAATCCGCATTACGGCTTCTTCCGCGACGAGCTGTACTTTATCATCTGCGGCTTTCACCCGGCGTGGGGATACGTCGACCAACCGCCGGTCGCGCCGCTTCTCGCGGCGGGCTCTCAGCTATTCGGCCACTCGCTTTTTCTCCTACGTCTGGTTTGCGCGGTGTTTGCCGCGGCATCGGTCTACACCACCTGCTTGTTGGCTGCCGAACTCGGCGGTGGTGCGTTTGCGCAGTTCTTCGCGGCACTGATCGCGGCGCTCACTCCGGTCCTCATGGATTTCGGAACGAAGATGTCGGCCGACATCGTCGGATTGTGGCTGTGGCCGCTGGCGGCGCTCTACGTGCTGCGCATCGTCAAGGGAGCCGACCCGCGCTGGTGGCTGGTCGTCGGCACGATTGTGGGTATCTGCGTCGAGAGTAAGTACACCGTCATCTTCTTCGCCATCAGCATCGTCTTTGGTCTGCTCGTGCTTCCGCAGCGGCGCGTTCTCTTTACGGCGTGGTTCGCGGGCGGCGTTCTCGTAGCGGTGCTCATCGCGCTGCCGAACTTCCTGTGGCAAGCCGCGCACGCCTTTCCGATGTGGACACTGTTGCGCGCAGCGGCGCAGTATAAAGACGTCTCGCTCACGCCGCTGCAGTTTCTCGCTAGTCAACCGCTGATCACGTATCCGCTGCTCGCGCCGGTTTGGCTGATCGGCTTGGCAACGCTGCTGCGCCGCGGGGACGTCCGGTTTCTGGGCATCGCGTATCTCGCGCTGATCGTCCAGATGATCGTTCTGCATGCAAAGCATTACTATGCCGGCGACATCTACCCGATACCGATTGCCGCGGGAGCGGTCACAATCGAAGCATGGACGGCGCGCGTAACCCTCTGGCGCCCCGTGCTCACGCTCTACGCGCTGATTGCCGGCATTGCGCTCGTTCCGTTGGTGATGCCGGTTTTGCCGGAACGCACGATGTCGGCGTACGACCGCGTGCTGCAAACTATGCTCGCGCAAGAGGTGAATCTGGCCGTCACCGAACACACGCAGATCGGCAACTTGCCTCCCGATTGGGCCGACATGCACGGCTGGCGCGAACTGGCGCAAACCGTCGCAGGAGTCTACAACTCGCTGCCCCCGGCCGAGCGCGCTCAAGCCGCAATCCTTGCGAGCAACTACGGTGAGGCCGCCGCGCTGGATTTTTTTGGGCCGCTGTACGGGCTACCGCCGGCACTATCGGGCCACAATCAGTATTGGGTCTGGGGCCCGCGCGGCTACAGCGGCAACGTGCTCATCGACGTTCATGGAGACTGCGAAAACAAGGCGCACCTTTTTCGAACGCATCGCGTCGTCGCCCACTTCTCCAATCCGTGGGTGCGACCGTTTGAAAACGGCCTTCCGATCTCGCTCTGCCGCGGAATCACCATGCCGCTGAGCGTCTATTGGCCGCAGCTTCGCAGGTTCATATAAGGACGAAAGGGCTGCCTTCGTGCAGGCCTTGTGGCCTGATGGTGAATCGGGCGCCTTCGGCTTGCCGTCTGACCTAGCGGGCATCCTCGCTTCTTCCGCGTCGCGGGCCTCTCTAACGTCTTCTTAATGGAGCGGCTGAGATCTCCCGGCGCTCCAGGACGCAATGTCGAGGTGCGCCGTGAATCTCATCTACTCTTAGCCATATACGACGAATTACACGGGGCGACGCTGACGGAATTGTGGAAGGCATAACTCACTGTGTCGACGTTTGCGCGAGCGCTCGCTGCCTTTTCTGCAATCCTTTGCCTCTCGCCGGCTACAGCGTGGCCGGCCACGCCCTCGCAGGAGGATCGATGGGAAATCCAGGTCGGCCAGCAACGCTACATGAATTACATGCAGCGCGGCGAGATCGTCTCGCCGCAGTCGCCGCTCTATCGGACGCTCGCCCCGATCGGACACGCCATTGCAGCCGTTGCAAACCGGCAGTACTTTACGCCGTTCCATTTCATATTGCTGAACGAGCAAACGCCAAACGCATTTTCGATGCCGGGCGGCAACGTCTACGTTACCACCGGGTTGCTGTTGTTTTTAAAGAATAGGGACCAACTCGCCGGCGTGATGTGCCACGAGGTCAGCCACGACATCCACCACGACATGTATGCGGTCTACCAAGAGACGCAGGGTGGTCGATCGCCGCAAGATCCGAACGCAATCGCCTACGAACGCGCCGCCGAGAGGAATGCCGATCGCGCCGGTGCTTTCTTGTGCGCAAAGGCCGGATTTAATCCGTGGGGAATGGTGTGGAACTTCAGGCAGCACCGTGAAGCGATGGGCCCAAGCAGCAATGGCGGCGTCGATCATCCGAGCGACGCTCAGCGCGAAGCGGATCTCATCGCATTATTCCAAAGCCACAAAGCGACGTTTGGAAAATTCAATAACGATGTCGCTAGCGCGATCCCCCTGGGGGTGCCGCGACAGATGGCACAAAACCAATATGCGGGATATTCCCAGCATCCGCAGCAACAGTATTACCCGCAGCAGCGGTACCAGCAATACCCGCAGCAGTATCAACAGTATCCGCAGCAGCAATATTCGCAGCAGCAATATTCGCAGCAGCAGTATCCAGCAGTATCAGCAGATACCCGCAGCAGCAGTATCCGCAGCAGCAATATCCGCAGCAGCAATACCCGCAGCAGTATCAGCAGTACCCGCAGTATCCGCAACAGCAGTATCCCCAGCAGCACTACCCGCAGCAGTATCAGCAGTATCCGCAACAGCAATACCCGCAGCAGTATCCGCAACAGCAATACCCGCAGCAGTATCCGCAACAGCAATACCCGCAGCAGTATCCGCAGCAGCACTACCCGCAGCAGTATCAGCAGTATCCCGCAGCATACCCGCAGCAGCAATACCCGCAGCAGTATCCGCCGCCCCCTCCCTGTTATCCGGGCTGCTAGCCTCGCGCCCTCGTCGCGCGAAGCCGGGTGGGCGGCGAGCCGCCGTGTCTAACGGCGCGGCTCACATCAGTCGCCAATCCGCCGCTGCAGTTCGGTGACCCAAACAGGCGCCGGACCTGGCTGCGCCGGTCGCGATCGCAAACAATAAAGGGGCTCGGCGCTTGAGCCGCAGCCTGCCGGTTGTCGATTGATCGTTGGCCATTCGATTGCCGGCGAAGAGCTGAGCCGGCTCGGGAGAACTGGCCGCCGCTAGTCGATTGGGAGGGCGATGCGATTGCGCGATTCCAAGCCCACCATCGCAACGGCATCAAGCCCGTCGTCTTTAGGTTGCCTTCGGCTCCTCACTACATCTATATCAACGATGAGGAGTTCGTCGTCCGGCAAAATGCGAGATTTCCTGAAACTACCGGGCTCCCCGAAATAAAGCGGGCCCCGCCTTACCGGCCGGACCCGCCTCAGCGGTTTTACTCGAAGCTTCTAATCGTTGTCGTCCCTCCGCACAGGTAGCCTTACGGCTTTATGCGTACCGCTGAGCTGCTGGTGTAAGTAATATCCCGCGGTCGCGTACTGCGGTGGAAGCGACGTCGGAGATGGAATCGGGGTGATTCCCAGCGTACCGCAGGTCATGGTCGGCGGAGAGCTGGGCGACGAAATCTCCGCAAGCGACGGCGGGTTCTGGGGTGCGCCATGGAGCTTTCGTTCATCGAGCGCGTCGAACAGATCCGAGGTCGATCGGTCGCCGTCGGCCGGCGACAGGCCTTCGGCTACGCCTTTCGCTTCATTCGGCAACGAGGCAAAGGTCGGCAGCCCAAAGAGGTCTTCGATGAACTTCGAGACCGAACCGTGATCGGCGAAGTCATGAACGACGACGCCGGTCTTGGAGAACGGCGAGATCACGAGCGCCGGAATTCGAACGCCGTCGCCACATGCGTAACCCTCTTCCGGCCCGCTGCGGTCTTGCGGACACGTCTGTCCAAAACTCGGCGGCGGCAAATGGTCGTAAAAGCCTCCGCTATCGTCCCACGTGATGACGATGGCCGAGTCTTTCCAATATTTGCTTTTCGCGATCGCATTGATCACTTCGGCGAGATAGGCCTCGGCAACCTGATGATCGGAGCTGCCGCTGCCCGGATGGTCGTCATCGCCGACGTAATACTTCTTGCCCGACGGATTGTTAGTAAAGATGGGGTCGGCCGGGACTAAACCGTAGGTATTTGCGTTGCCGCCCTTCACCCAGAAAACGCCGGAGGACGGCAGCTTACCCCGTCTGATGTCTGCGATCAAGCCGTTGCTTTCCGTATTGTCGCGTAGAGCTGTGCTTGTTCGCAAAAGCGGAGCGCGCGTTATTAATGTAATCGAAGTAGAGCGGGGCGGTATGATGCGCGGAAAAGCCTGCATTGGCCGTGTACAGCCCCTCTTCGTACCAGGCCCACGGGATGGATTCGCGCCGCGTTTTTCCTTCCTTAGAAATGTCGCGACCGATGTAGCCGACGACTTTTGATTTCGCCGCTGCTTGATCCATTCCGGGGTTAAGCAGCACGGGCATCGTGGCATAGCTTTGGAACTGATTGGCATCTCCCGAATACGCTGTAACCGGGAGCTTCAACTCCGACGGAGGCGGATTGTCGTCGTTTGAGATCGGCACGCCATCGGTGTAGCCGCCGCCGCTGGGGTACGGCTGCGAAAGCGTTCCTTCACCGGCTGCGACCTCCGTCTGTCCGGTTTGACCGGCAAAGAGTTGAATGTTGCTCGGCGTCGAGTCGCCGGTCGTCGCCTGGAAGTAGTGATCGAAGAGCGTAAAGTTCTTTGCGTAGTACCAGAGGTACGGCACCGTGTCGCAATCATAGACGCCCTCGATGGCGATCGCTTCATTGTGCTGCTCGATCTGTTGTGGGCTCGGGGTCGGTCCGAGCACGGGTTGTCCGGCCTCGACGTCCGACAGGAACGCATCCATCTTGCCGCGGTCGATCGAGAATTCTTGGTCGTAACGACCGTTATTGCCGCCCGAGACATCGGCGGCGTCCGGAACGTAATTAGCACTGTTTTGATTGGCTGAGATCAAGAACGGACGTTGACAGCCCAACGTCTCGGGATCGTACTGACAATCCGTTTCTTGCGCCAGATACGTGCCGAGATTCTCCACGTACTGACCTTTGATCCCGGGGAAGAGTCCGTAGATTTGATCGAAGGTGTGGTTCTCTTGAACGAGCACGAAAACGTGTTTTATTTTGGAGCGAGCCAACCCGGCTACTCGGCGACGGGCGGCCTCGTCGGCTAACTGTTGAGACGCTGACGGAGCCCCTTCAAATGCCAGTGGCGTCACAGAGGAGCTTGCCCCTCCGCACGCCACTAGGGCCAAAGATGCCGTCGCGACAACAACGGTCGACGCTAAAAGACGCATTGAAATAACCACCTTCCAGCTTTACGTAGGGGTGCCTAGACCTCCAAAGTAATGCAAGGCAAGCCGGCCGACAATGCATGAGCATGCAGGCAATTTAAAAGTTGGATAACCAACTCTTAACATCATCGCCGGATGCTTATACGGCCTTAACTTATGCGTTCGGAGCGGAGCTCGCCGGAAGGGATCGGTTGCGGGTCACACTCCGCGGTAGCGGAACTGACCGGATTGCCACGCGCACGTACTGCGATCCCGCATCACGAAGTCCTCGCAGCCGTCAACCTCGGGGTTGAACTCTGCGTTACGCTCCTTGGTCGCGGGCCAGTCGACTGCGGGATCTTGGCGCGCCGCGGCTCGTGCTTTCACGTAAGAAAACTGTGGACTCTTCGTTAGCTCGTTAAGGGCCTGTGCCAATCGTTGTGCGTCCGTCACGTCGTTAAGTATACACGATGGCCCGGTCCAAACGTCCTTGTTGAATGACCGCCGGCGAGGCATCGAGAAAGCGGGCGCCATGGACCGACGCACCCTACGACCCGTCCTGCGGCACCTCAGCATTGCGGCTGTTGCCGCCCTCGCCGCCCTCGCATCCCTGCCGGCCTCCGCATCGGAGCAGTCCGACGTGATCGCAAAAATCCACCAGTTCATCGACGGCTTCAATCGCGGCGACGCCAAGACGGCGTTGGCCGCATGCGCCCCGAGCGCGTCAATCATCGACGAGTTCCCGCCGCACGAGTGGGACGGCGACCATGCCTGCGCCGATTGGGCCGCCGCCTATTCTGCCGACGCGAAGCGTAACGGCATTACCGACGGGATCGTGACGCTCGGCGAGCCGTGGTACCTCAGCGTGACCGGCGAGCGCGCCTATGCGGTGGTTCCCGCGAAGTACGCCTATAAAGAACGCGGCAAAAGCGTGACCGAGCAGAACTCCATCTTTACCGTGGCCCTCAAGAAGACGTCCGCGGGCTGGCTGATCACCGGCTGGGCGTGGTCGAAGCACTGAACGAAGATACTCGCCTCAACGCCTTCGGCTACAAGCAGGAACTCTCCCGAGTACTTTCGCTCTTCGATAATTTCTCGGTAGCGTTCAGCTATTTAAGCCCGATGGTGGGGATTTATTCCCTTTATACCCTCGGGCTTGGTACCGGAGGTCCGCGCTACATCTGGACGATTCCAATCGTCGTCGGCCTGATGCTGCTCGTCGCGCTCGTCTTCGGTGAGCTCGCCAGCGAATATCCGCTATCGGGCGCACTCTATCAGTACGGAAAGTATTGCGTCGGAGCTCGTTACGGCTGGTTCATCGGATGGATCTACGGGTTTGCGCTGCTGGCCACCGTCGCATCGGTCGACTCGGGTGCCGTCGGTTACGTCGCCGCCCTGTCGAACGCGTGGTTCGGCACGCATTTGGATCCGGCAAATCACGCCGTGATCTTTACGATCGCCGGTGCGGTCATCGTGCTCTCCGCCATCCTCAACGGCATCGGCGCGAAGATCATGGGGCGCGTCGCGCGCTTCGGCGTGTACGTCGAGACCATCGGGACTTTCGGTGTCTTTGCCGCGCTGGCAATCTTCGCATTCCACCAACCTCTCGGCTTCATCTTCTCTACGCAGAACGTCGAGTTTGCCGCACACAATCCGCTGCACTTGGATTTCGGCGGTCATTGGTGGACCGGCGCGGCGCTGGTCGCCGTGCTCGCCAACGTCTACATCTTCTACGGCTTCGAATCGGCCGGTGACATCTCGGAAGAGACGCTCGAAGCGCAACGCCAAGTGCCCAAAGCCATGCGCAACGCACTGCTCTATGGCGGCATCGCCTCTTTCGTCCTCGTACTCGGGCTCCTGCTCGCGACGCCTACCTCAGGCATCGGCGGCGTCGTCAGCGGCGGAATCAACACGATCCTCGCCGCGCTGCCCGTCTGGCTGCAAGACTTCTTTCTCGTGATGGTGGTCGTCGCGTTCTTCAGCTGCGGCACGGCCGTTCAAGGCGCGGGCGCCCGCGTCGCCTTCGCGCTGGCGCGCGACGGAGCGCTCCCGTTCAGCGCCAAGGTTCAAGCCATCTCGCCCCGACATCGCACCCCGGTCAACGCCATCCTGATCGGCACCGTCGTGCCGTTCCTCTTCCTTTTGCTGGTGCTGATCAATCCGAGCAGGCCGGTTCACATACTCTGGTTCGACTACCCGGCAAACGTCAACGCACTCTACGCGCTCGTTTCTTTCGCAACGTCGGGCATCTATCTCGCCTTCTTCCTCACCGTGCTCGGCGCACTGATCGCGCGCCTGCGCGGCTGGAAGCCGGCCGGCGTCTTTACTCTCGGCAAATGGGGAGTTCCGGTCACGGTCGGCGGCGCGCTCTACCTCGGCTTGATGCTGCTCGACATCGTCTGGCCGAGCTCGCTCTCGAGCGGACGCGCCGTCTTCAACTACGGTTGGATAACGCTGTTGATAATGATCCTCATCGTCGCCGCGGGTGCGATCTACGAATCGGTTGCGCGTCCCGACCGGCGTATCGCTCAGCACCGAAGACACGATGCTTAGACGTCCTCCCGGACATCGCGGCGTCGCCACCGCGCGCGACATTCTCGAAATCGTCGCAATTCTCGCGGCCGGAGCCTGGGCGCTCTACGTCTTCGTGTACGAGCAGCGCCTCAAGCCGGCCGGCGAGCCGCCGTCGGTGGTTTTTACCGGATCGCTGCACCGGCTGGGCGCGCACGCCGGCCTTATACAGTTCGGCTTGCGCGGCAACGTCCTCAACAACGGGCGAACCGACGTTTCCATCATCGCGATTGGTTTTACGGCCGACGGGCTGCACTACGCACCGCTATCCAAGCCGTTCGTTGACCATTCCATCAACAGCGCCACGATCTATCAGCGCGACGCGCGCGTCGCCTCGCGCACGCTCGTCTACCGCCTGGTCGAGCTTACGCAGCTGGCCGAACCCAAGTACGGCAGCGGCTTCCGCCTGCACTCCGGCCAAGAGGTTCCCTACTCGGCGACGTTCGCGGTGAAGCGCGGCGAATTCGACGCGATTACTCTTTATGGAAGCCTCGCCTACACAAAGTTTTACGTCAGCGGCGGCTATCCAACCAAAGTCGAGCACACGCCCAGCGGCGCCGTCCTCTTCAATTCGACCAACGACAGCCCGAACTACAGTTCGCTGGAAGTTACCCTCGACGAAGTCTCGCTATGGTAGCGGTCTAGCGCGCGTAACGCAGCTTGGAGCGGGCTCGCGCCTTCTCCGCCTCGACCTCGCGGTCGCGCGGCGACGCGTGCGTCACCAGCGAGGAAAGCAGTTCGCGCGCCGCGTCGGTAACGTGCTCGACGGCACGATCGAAGGCCGCCTCGTTAAGCTTCGAAGGATGCGTGAATCCGCTGAGCTTGCGCACGAACTGTGTAGCCGAGGCGCGAATCTCGGCGTCGGTCGCCGGGGGCGAGAAGTTATGCAAGGTCTTGATGTTACGGCACATAGTGGTCATCCGCTTCGAGAATGTCGAGAATCTTGGTGAGTTCCGGGCGCACCGCCATCACTGGATGGCGCCGGCGAACCAGGTTTTGATCGTCGGGCGACATCCGCTCCACCACGAACGTTTCGAACTTGGCGTTCAACGCCGGCGCCGCCGAAGAATCGATCCTCGCTGCGAGCCATTCTTGCAGCGCGGCTTCATCGGCGCAATCGGCGACGGCCTGACGAAACTCGTCCATGTCGAGTCCCAAACGCCTGACGATGTAGGCGCTAAAGCCACGCTCCTCGTTGACGTAGTTGCCGGGATTGCCGCCGGGAAGCTCGGCGCGCAGCTTGTCTACCGTTCGCGGCAAGAAATAGAATCCGAGCATAGTCTCGCGCGGACCGCGCGGCGCGTGCTCTCGAAGATCTAAAGGGGTCATACCTCCTAAGCTGCGCGCCCGCGATGCGAAGGCGGCTGACCCCCGCCGCCCTTGTTCGGCTTGTTACCCTTAGGCTGGTTCTTGTGGCAGCCCTTGGGCGTTTGCCCGCACTTACGGCCGTTGCCCTTGTTCGGCTTGTTACCCTTTGGCTGGTTCTTGTGGCAGCCCTTGGGCGTTTGTCCGCACTTGCCACCACCACCACCGCCGCCGCCGCCGCCGTTTTGTGCCATGGTGGTCGTCGACGAAGGAGCATTTTGCGCGAGCGTCGCGCCGGCAGACGCGAATGCTGCGATTACGGAAAGAATGAGTACGCGGGAAAGAGTCACCATAGGACAGCCACCTCCTCGTGGCCCCATTCTAACAGGCTTTTGGCCGGCGTCTAGAGTTGGAACGTCTTCCAGTCGTAACGCGTGAAACCGCGCCCTGTGTCCTCCCAGCCGATGCGGTAGGCTTTGCCGATGCCTTCCTCGTCGGAGAAGCCGACGACGCCCACGGGGAGCGTCTTCTCAGGACGGACGTAGCGCAGCTCCGTCGCCGGCACCGTTTGCATGAACGCCGCCAGAGCGTCGTCACTTTTGGAAGCGCGACCCGCTTCAGCCGGTCTCAGGCGCCCCAGCGCGCGTCTGGCCAACGATTGAAAGTAGGCGTTACGCATCTCGCTCTCGAGTATTTTACGCTGCATCGTTCCGTACGCACCGAAGGCAATCTCGATGGCGTCCTTATATTCTTCCTCGGCTTCAAACGGTGGATCGAGCAGCACGACGTCGGCCGAGTTAGCAACCGCATGAGCGATTGCCACCGGCGAGTTGCTCGCAACGCCGCCGTCACAATAAGCGTTGAGCGCGCCGTCCGGACCGGGCATAACGATCGGGTCAAAAGCGATCGGGAGTGCCATCGAAGCAAAGATCGCCTTGTGCAAGATGTCGGGAGTGGCTTCGCGGACCACCGTATGCGGACCCAACAGAATCCTCAGCGCGTGCACGACGCGCTGGGGAAGATCTTGGTTTTGCGCCGGCCGAACGTAGAAATACTCCGATCGCTGTTGCGTCAGGTTTGTGACGGCCCAGACCAGTGGAATTACCAGCGGCGTCTTCGGATCGACGTGCTCGGTGATCCAGCCGAAAACCGGCTCGCTCTGCAGGACGGCGCGCTGATTGCGCACGAGTCCGATCAGTTCGATTGCCGATGCGGCACGATTGAGAAGCCCGCTTTCGGGATCGTGCAGCGCTGCGTACCGCGGCTTGAGGCGCATCAAGTCTTGGCCGCCGATCGTATACCACAGCTCGCGCATGCGCGTGTACTGTCCCGTCGCCACGAACCAGCCGTTGAGCGCGCCAATCGACGTGCCGCATACAACCTCGTACGGCGGTATCGCCGCGCCGTCGCTGATGCCCGCGGCCGCGACCAGCTCGCCCACCGCACCCGCCTCGTAGGCTCCGCGCGCACCGCCGCCGCTGAGCACCAGCGCGCGCTGGAGCGGCTCCATCGCTTCGTCGCCCGCAGCACCGATAAGCGCCGGAGCAAGCCCGGCAGCAGCGAGCGCCGTCAAGAATGCCGATCGCTTCAAAACGATCTGTTCTCGTCGAAGTTCACGTCGCGCTCTTTGACGCCTTCGGTCAGCTTCCTACCAATTCATGAATGTAAAGATATTCTGAAATCGGTGCAAAACGCGACGCGCTTCAGAACACTTTAATTTCTTTGCTGTCACAATGTCGTCATCGGGTCATCGAAAGGAGCTTACCTATGACCTCAAAAACGACTCTCGCCGCATCGCTGCTCGCCACGGTCTTTCTCACGTTAACGGCGTGCAGCGGCAACGGCAACCCCGCACAAAACCTACCCACAACCGCGAACAATCCGATGGCTCCGGCGGCCGTGCAGCCGCAGGACCGTCAGGGCTGCTCGAGCGACGGAGATCTCCGCGTCAATCCTTGCCGAGTCACCTTTGACTCGGGAAATCCGGGACCGGTCGACGTGATGGTAACACACGGCAATCGCAACGGACACGACGATGGCGATCGCCACCGCATCAGAGAACGCGATGACTGCGCGTCGCGCAACATCGCAACCGTCACACGCGATTCCGAACACGTCTACACCGTTACCGCCGGCACCGCTACCGGTTCGTGCACCGCTAGCTTCGACGACAACGGCGGCAGAGGGCGCGACGGAAACGACGACCACGGCGGTCGAAACGGCGGGAGCCAACTGCACATCGTCAACAACCTCTGAACCACCATCGAAGCTTGCTCCGTTAGCAGGAGCCTCCGGCACGGTTGCCGGGGGCTCCATTCTTTACTGCTTGATGATGGTGCTGTGAAGCCCCATCGGCTGCCCGCTGAGTAAGCCGCCCGCGATCTCGACCACCATCGCGACGACGACGTAGCCGATCGGGAGTAACGGAAGGCAGGCCAGCACGACCTGAGCCGACGACGCCACGCGCGACGCGGGACGCCCTTTGCGTGCTAACCAGAAAAGCCACGTCGCGCCGATGGAAAGGAAACAGAGTATCGGAAACGAGACAACGATCAATGCGTTGATCCATGCGACCGGGTTGTTCATCGAGCCCGGCGCATCGAAGAACATCGGCGCAGTGCCGCCGCCAAGAGACCCGGGAGCGCCAGAACGCCCCAGACGACGGTGACAATTACGGCCAGCGTCGGTCGCGACATCCGGACTGCTTGAACTTCGGGTGACGCCTTGCCTGCGTGCAAAAAGGCACGCTTCGCGCGGCGACAGAATCTCGACCTCGAGATGAAAGTTCTTCGCTTCGGTATTTGCGTTATCGCAGCCGCGCTCGTGTTCTCGGCCTGTTCGGGATCGTCGGGTAAAGGCGGGTCGTACGGCAGCGGCGACCCCAGCCTCGCCGCCGCCAATCCCGGCGGTGGACCGATCGATCCGTTCTTGAGCGACGGCCAAGCCGTGCTGCAGGCGCTCGATGCGATCGCCGCGCACTCGGGCAAACCGCTGCGCGTAACGTCCATAAGCGCCGATCAGACCAACGGGCTGATGGTCGACGTTCAGGAACCGGCGAAACACATCAACGTGGATCGCTACACCATCACACCCGACGGTACGCTCTCCGGACCGACACCGGTGAAGCTCATGTCGATGGGCGGCGGTCCGATCACCGCAGCCGACGTTGACCGGCGCGCCTTCGATCCCCACGCCATAGCCTTCGCACGGCTGACGCCGACGATCCGTCAAGCGATCGCCAAGTCCGGCTATCCCGACGCGCGCGTCATCGATTGGGAGTTCGGCGGGATCGGATCCGACGACCGAAAGTACATCTACTTTGAGTCAGCGCGGGCGCGACCGGTCGCCGTGGTTACCCCGCAGCTTACTATCGTCAGGATGCAGTATTAACGACGAGCTTTGCCGCGGCAACGTCTTCGACGGCTAGACCGACGGATTTAAAGACGGTAGTGGCTTCGCGCGGCGCTTCTTTGAGCCCGGCAAAAATTTCACCGATCTCGGCGTAGATGGGTGCGTTGGCCATAACGACGTCGCCGGCTTCCTCGGCGGCGGCTTCGCGCGAGTCTACGACGATGACGCCGGCCATCGCCTCGGCATCGAGCTCGCGCCAGTCGCGTCGTGAAGAACCAACGGCATTCACGTGGGCACCCGGCTTCAGCCACGCGCCTTTGAGTATCGGCTCGTGACTCGCCGTCGCAGTGACGATCACGTCCGCGCCGCGCACGGCGGCTTCGGCCGAATCGGCGGCGCCGACGCCGTGTTCGCGCGCGAAGCGCTCGGCGTGTTCGGAGTTGCGGCTCCAAACGCGCACTTCGGAAAACTTCGCGACGTGAGAGAGTGCCTGCAAATGGGAATAGGCCTGCACGCCGCTTCCGAGCAGCGCGAGCACGCGAGTATCCGGCGGCGCGAGATAGCGCGTGATCGCCGCAGAGACGGCCGCCGTACGCATTTCGGTGATCAACCGTCCGTCCATGGCGGCAAGCGGCTGACCCGTCTCGGTGTTGTAGATGACGATCGTCGCGTTGTGCGTCGGGAACGGTGAACCGGCGTTGACCGGATAGAAGGTAACCAGCTTCATCCCCATGACGTCGCCCAGCACGGCAGGCATGATCCCGAGATACCGGCGGCGGTCCTCGACCGTCAGAACGGTTCGCACGGGTTGAACGACCTCGCCGCGTGAAAAGGCAGCCAGCGCGCTTTCCATTGCATCGATCAGGTCGTCCCAACGCAGCCGCGATCGAACGGCTTCCTCGTCGAAGTAGGGCATCGCCATCGGCAGGCGCTTCGACGCCCGCCCGGCCGGGGCTCTTAACCGAGCTTCAGGCTTTTTTTACGACCGGTTGATATAATCGGCCCAACTACGACGCGATTGGAGAATCAAGGCATGGCATTCGGAACCGAACAATCAACGCGGCGGACCTTTCTTGCGGGTATGATAACGCTGCCCGCGCTTGCCGGTCTTCTCACCGCAGCAGCCTCGGCAGATGCCTCGAAGGCATCTAAGGCGGCGATGCACTACCAAGACACGCCCAACGGCAACTCGTCATGTTCCGGCTGCAAGTACTTCGTTGCGGGCCAGAGCGGGTCGGCAAGCGGCTCGTGTCAGATCGTCGACGGCGCGATCTCTCCGACCGGCTACTGCATGGCGTTTACGGCCAAGTAAACTCGGCCGAACCGGATCGCCACAAGCGGCGTGGGAGGCGGCGGGCACGCCGAGAAACCTCCAGCCATGCTTTGGCGCGCCTTTCCAGCAGCGCTGGTTATAATCGCAACCTTTCTCGGCAGTACCGGCGCCACATCGCGACCCGCCGGTGGAGACGATTACCGGAACTTCGTTCGTCTGGGAGATCCGGCGATCTCTCCCAATGGCAAGCTTGCAGCGATCGCCGTTTCAAACGCCGTTTGGGACGAATCCCGCTGGGATACGTCGCTGGTCTCGGTTGATCTCGCAACCGGCGTCCGCCGAACGGTAGCGGCCGGACGCAAAGACATCGGCTCGCCGGCATTTTCGCCCGATGGCGCATACCTCGCATTCCTGGCCGCTAACGACGACACAACGCAAGTTTTCGTGATGGCCCTCGACGGCACCGACGCGCATGCGGTAACGCATTCCGCAACGGACGTCGAGCAGTTCGCTTGGCGGCCCGACGGTCACGCCATCGTTTATTCCGCCACCGACCCGCAGCCGCAACGCACCGGGGCGGATCGCTTCCGCAACAGTTTCGTTTTTACGACGGAGCCGATCGTCGCGCGCAGCGAGCCGCAGCCGCAGCATCTCTATCTTCTCGATCTCGACGGCCAAAGCTCGACGCAGGTCACCTTTGGTGCGCAGAGCGTTTGCGACGGGTCCTCGCTTTCGTGGTCGCCCGACGGTAAGAGCATCGCGTTCACGCTCTGCCGCAACGCGATCCTCAACGATCAAAGTTATTCGCACGTCGCGCTGCTCGACGTCGCGAGCAAGAGCGTGCGATCGTTGACGGGGCGCACGATGTGGGAGGGCGGACCGCTCTTCTCACCCGACGGAAAGCACATCGTTTACTTCTACTCCGACGGCGATCCGCAAGTAAATCTCACGCGGGCGTACCTCACCACGCCGGCGGGCGGCGCCGGAGTGCCGTTGGGAACTTCGTTGGATCGTCCTATCGGTGACGCGGTTTGGGAGGCTGACTCGCAGAGCCTCATCGTCACCGTGCCCGACCGCCTGACCAATGCGCTTTACCGCCTTCCGCTTCGCGGCGCGCAGCAACGGATCGATATCGGCGACGTCGTTCCCGGATTTCCGCTGAACACGACCGGCGGCTCCAGCACGCCGGGGCTGGGTCGCGCGCTCTCCGCCGACGGCACGATCGTATTCGTCGCAAGCTCGACGAAACAACCGCCCGAGCTCTTTCGCTACTCGGCTGCCGGCGCCGTCGCAAAAGTGACCGACTTCAACGCCGCATTGACGCAGTTCGATTGGGGCCAAGCCGAGGCTATCGCCTTTCCAACCACGACCGGCGTCACGGCCGACGGCGTGCTGTATTATCCGCCCGGCTTTTCCAGCGGGCAAAAGTATCCGCTGGTCGTCTACATTCACGGCGGCCCAGACGATCCGACGATGCTTTGCTTCGATTTTTGGGCGCAGGTGATGGCCGCGCGCGGATGGCTCGTTCTCCGCCCCAACTATCGCGGCACGCCGAACCTCGGGATTAAATATCAGCGCGCGATTCTCTACGATCCCGAAGACGGACCCGGCAAAGATATCATGTCGGCGCTAAGAACGATTCGCGCGCGCGGCATCGTCAACGATTCGCGCTTGGCCGTGTCCGGATGGTCGTACGGCGGCATCATGACGGCCTGGATGATCTCGAAGTATCACGTGTGGAAGGCTGCCGTCTCGGGTGCTTCGGTCAACGATTGGATTACCGACTACGGAACGGCCGACGATAGCCTGGGCGACGCCGACCTATTCCACGGCTCCCCGTTCGTGAAGAACAACGCGCCGGAATGGCGACGCGCTTCGGCAATAACCTACGTGCGCGACGTTAATACGCCGGTACTCCTGCTCTCCGACGTAGGCGACAACCGCGATCCGTTCGCGACCACCTCGATGTACTGGCGCGCGCTGCGCGACAACGGAAAGAACGCAACGTTACGCGTCTGGCCGATCGCGGGACATTTCCCCAGCGACCCGGTGCGGATCGCCGACGTCTTCCACTACTGGATCGACTTTCTCGCGCAATACTTGCGCTGAGCCGATCAGCCGCCCATCGCTTTGGCGACGCCCTTTTCGACGTCTTCGGGGGTCATCACCGGCGAGAGATCGATCGTGGCGTTGAGCTCTTGGAAGAGCGACTCGCAAACCCAGGGTATATCGCTGGGGTCTTTTAGGTCGAAGACGATGTAACCGCCGCGCTCGCCGTGCGGCATCGCGGTAAAATACGCCGCTTCGGGCTTGAGCTTGTCGAGCGTTTCGGAGATCACCCGGCCTAGCCGGCCGTCTTTGATCGCCGCGTTGCCCGCTTCGGCGGGAATCTCAAACTTCAACATCGTGCGCATAAAGTCGAACCTTTCTCAAGGTGCTGATTGGCAGGCACCCCCTATTCGCATGCCGCTCGCTCAAGCCTTTGGCCGGCGTGCTAAGATGGGACCACAGGAGGTACCAAGGTGAAACTTTTGGCTCTCTCTCCGCTTGCGCTTGGTTTTACTATTACCGGCGTGCGGAAGCACGAATCCCGCCGTCGCACCGACAGCCGAAACGCCGATGGCGCAACCGCTGAAGAACCTGCGCGTCTTTACCGCTAATCGTGATGGCGCGAGCGTACTCGGGTTTTCGGTCAAAGCTTCGGGAGACGTTGCGCCGGCCGTGAATATCTCAGGATCGAAAACACAGCTCTCCGATCCGGATTCGCTTGCGGTCGACGCCTCGGGCTATATCTACGCGGCAAATGACAGCGGAACCAAGTGCAGGTCTTCTCGCCCGAGCGCCGACGGAAACGTAAAGCCAAAACGCGTCATCGGCGGTTCGAGTTCGCATCTCGGCCCGACCGAAGGGCTCCTCGTCGATCCCTCCGGCAACCTCTGGGTCAGCGACTACGCCGATGCGGCAATAACGGAGTATCCGCCCGGCGCTCACGGAAACGTCGCCCCGATCGATACTATCTCCGGTAGTAAAACGCAGCTCAGCACGCCGGTCGGCATGGCGATGGATTCACAAGGCAGACTCTTCGTCGCGAACATCGGCTCGTCGTCCATCGTCGCTTTCGCGAGCGGCGCGAGCGGCAATGCCAAGCCTACGTTGACGATTGCGGGAGCCAACACCAAGCTCAGCCGGCCGTTCTCGCTAGCCTTCGACTCCAAGGGGCGCCTTCTCGTGGCGGACGAGTCCTCCGGGGTTCTCGTGTTTGCCAAGAACGCTAAGGGCAACGCTACGCCGGTCGCCGACATCACCAGCGTATCGTCGGCGGCCGGCGTCGCGGCCGATGCAGGGGACCATATATGGGTGGCGGATTTCGGCGGCGCCATCGACGAGTACGCTCGCACCGCTAACGGCAATGCGACGCCGTTGCGCAAAATTACCGGCGCGAACACAACGTTAGATGGGGCAAACTACATCGCGTTCGGGCACTAAAGGCGAACGATGAGGACCGCGCTTGCGAGCGCGACGAGGTCCTCGGCAATCGCTGCGGGTACCGGACCGATACGTTTCATCGCGCGTTCGCGTAACGATAACCCGGCGTAGGCGCCGGCAATTGCGCCGAGCGCGCCGAGGCCCGCTCCGGCGACGGCGCGCGGTGCCGTCGCTCGGCTTACGAACCAGCCGCAAAAGGCTCCGCTGACGATCCGCGCGAGCAACGGTCCTGGCGCGGTGCGCGCCGACGCTTTGGGGTAGAGATCGGCGGCGTACTCGGCCAGCGCCATTACGGCGAGCACGTTCGCCGCGCGCGACGGCCGGCGCACTAGCAACAGAACAGCCGGCGCAGTCATGGTGCGCAGACCGGCAACGGCGCCGAGCAGCAGGGGGCGCATACCTGTTCGCTTATCTAAGGAACGCCGGGGCGTCGTGGAGCGCGCCTTTACCGTCGCGCCACAGCGAGTACTGCAGCGGCTGTTTGGAGTTCATCGACAGCGCACCGATCCGGCCGCTCAGGTCGAGCGCGATCACGCAGTACATATCTTCGCGTAAATTCGGCGCCGTCTTGCTCATGTAGCGCATGACCTCTTCGCACGCCTCTTGCGGATGCGCGCCCCGCGCCATCGCCTGCACGAGGAACATCGAGGTGCAGTACGCAGCCATGACGTCGCCGTTTCCGGTTGCGCTGGCGGCTCCGGCCGCGGCGTCGGCATAGTAGCCGCAACCAACCAGCGGCGAATCCGCGACGCGTCCCGGAATCTTCCAGGCCAAACCGCTGGTAGAACATCCGGCTACGATGTTACCGCGGCCGTCGATTCCAAGCATTCCGACGGTGTCGTGGTGATTGCGATCGGCCCAAAACGTTTCGTGGCCGGGGGTGTTCTTCCACTTGAGCCAAGCTTCGAGGCTCTTGGGCGTCAGCAGCTGCATAGGCCGGAAGCCCATCTCGATGGCAAACTGCAGCGCTCCATCTCCCGCAATAGTCGTGTGCAGAGTCTTCTCCATCACCAAACGCGCTACCGAGATGGGATTCTTGATCTTGTGGAGATTGCAGACGGCTCCGGCGCGATGCTTCGTCCCGTCCATGATGCCGGCGTCGAGCTCCACCTCACCTTGCGCGTTAGGAAGGCCGCCGTAGCCCACGGTGTCCATGTTCGGGTCGTCTTCGACGACGTTGATGCCCTTCTCGACGGCGTCGAGCAACGACCCGCCGGCGTCGAGAACTTGCGCGGCGCGCGCGTTGCCCGGGATGCCGTAATCCCAGGTCGTGAGAAAGACCGCACCATTCGATCGCCGCCCGCGCGGGCGTGGGTGAAGCGGCGGCCACGGCGGCGGTCGCGGCACCGGCGACGATAAAGTCGCGTCGGTCGATCGTCTCCACGGCGGTTATCTCGTGCAGACGCTGTTGAAGGTCCCGCCTTGCATCTGGCCCTGTCCCGAAAGGACCTCAAGAACGGTCACCTTGGAGTCCGACTCTTTGGTGTACGTAACCGTATCTTGCAGCGATACCGGTCCCATCGAAGACGTGCCGGAGTAGCTCTTACCGTCGGACGACGTCAGGAAGGCGTGGCCGCCCATATTGTCTGAGCTTACTTGCCAATACATCCCGGCCTTATCGCTGTAACCGAAGTAGAAATCGCCCCAGTAGTTCGGCGTCGCTACGTGATTGTGAATCGCGTTCCCAGGAGCGACCTCAAAGGTTGCAGTCCCTTGATCCGTGTGCGCCGGCATGTTGCCCATTGCCGGAACGCTCGTGGTGCAGTTCCAAGCCGCACCGAGAAGATAAGCGAACGGAGCCATCTTGCCCGACGGCGCGTCGGCGGCACGGGTGGGTCCCGTTGCGGCAGCGGCGCTCAGCGCTACAAGCGCGGCAAGTATCCAAAGCGGCGTGCGAGTCATAACGTACTCCTTCGTGAAGCGTTAGCGTCCCCAAGGCCTTCCGTCAAGCCGGAAGCCGCTCCTACGCTTTTGCGAAGGGGCGGGCGTGCCGGGAATCAGAAGGCGGTTCGGTTTGGAACCCGCGCGGCGGCAACCGCGCCGCGCAACGCC
>CAVSQP010000019.1:0-368651 GCA_963730125.1 Vulcanimicrobiota bacterium
CGTCCATCGGTACAGGCCGGCTATCGCCAAAATAAACGCAATCGTTCCCAGGACGTTGGCCGCGGTAGCGAAGCCGTCGCCAACCAGCGCCAACGGTTCGGCTTTTCCGCTAAAGACGATGAGGGCGGCGAGCCCGACGCCGAAGAGACTCTCGCCGACGATGAGCCCCGAGGCGACGAGAACGCCCAACTGCTTGGCGCGTGCAGGATCGGCACTGCGCTCGGCCCAGCGATTATAGGCCCATCCGGCGACGGCACCGAGGATCACCGGAGCGGTGGTCGAGGCGGGCAGATAGATGCCCAGCCCGACCGCCAGGGGCGGCAACGCAAAGATGCGCCGTGCACGCAGAACTTCGTCGACCGCAACGACGAGAGCACCTACGATTGCGCCGATGCCGATGAGATGCCAGTCGATCTCGCCGCTGATGACGCCTTTAGCGAGCGCCGAGATCAGCGTCGCTTGCGGCGCCGGAAGGGGCTGCGCGAAAGCGTGCAGATTCGCCGCGCCGGCAAAGCCGTACGCGCGATTAAGCAGGTCGAGAATCGGCGGAATTACAGCCGCCCCGACGACCACGCCGGCAAGCAAGGCGACTTGTTGCGCCCACGGCGTCGCGTCGACGAGTTGCCCGGTTTTTAAATCTTGCAGGTTGTCGTTGGAGATCGTCGCGACGCAGAGCAAGACCGCGGTAACGAAAAGCGCGTAAGCAATCATTTGCAACGCCGCCGTAGAGCCGAAGGCTTTTGCAATCGCGAGCACGATCAGCGAGGCGCCAAGCACCGAAAGTATTGCCAAGCCCGAAACCGGACTGTTCGAAGAACCGATGAGACCGGCCATATACCCGCAGGCCGCGGCAACGAAGAAGCCCGCGATAACGATGTAGATCAGCGCTGCGACCGTCATCGGCACCGAGAGCGGCGCGAGCGGGCCAGAAGAGAGAAAGTTCCACAGCAGTACCGCGAGGGGAATCAAAGTCAGCGCGCTGATCGCGGCGACGATGGTTATCGGAAGATCGCGCTCGGTGCGCGGCAGCTCTTCGGCAGCCGCTCGGCGTCGAGATGCGGCGAGCGCCGACGCGACGCCGGCCGCGACCGGACGCATCAACCGCCCCAGCGCCCAGATCGCGGCTATGCCGATCGCTCCGGCGCCGATGAAACGCACTTGATGCGACCAGACTGCGGTTGCCACATCTGCCGGCGCACCCGTCGCCGGATGGAGTGCGGTAAGGATCGGCGTTGCAACGCCCCACGCAATCACGACCCCCGCAAATATCGCCATGCCGACCGTGAGCCCGATCAGCTGTCCGGCACCGACAAGCGCCAGCGAAAACGAGAATCCCATGCCCGTTGTAACGTTTCCGGCGCGAAAATAACCGGCGATCGCGCCGGCAAAGACGCGCGTGGCTACAATGACGGCGAATCCGGCCGAGGCAATACTCCCGGCGACGAGCGCGAGCAGGCCGGCGCGATTGCCCTCGACGGCGCCGGCCGCCGAGCTCCCCACTTTAAGAACCTCGGCGGCGGCGACGCCTTCGGGGTAGGGAAGGTCGGACTGCGTCACCAGCGCGCGCCGCAGCGGAACGCTGTACATTACGCCGAGGATTCCGCCGACGGCGCAGATTCCGAACGACTGCGCGAACGGGAAGCCGCTCCACCAGCCGATCATCACTAAGCCCGGCAGCACGAAGATTACCGACGAGAGCGTTCCCGCCGCCGAAGCCAGCGTCTGAACGATATTGTTCTCGTAGATCGTGCCATTGCGCAGCATTCGCAGGACGGCCATCGAGATCACGGCGGCCGGAATCGAGGAAGCGAAGGTGAGCCCCACCTTCAATCCGAGGTAAACGTTAGCGGCCGTGAAGACGAGCGTAATCGCCGCGCCGAGAACGAATCCGCGCAGGGTCAGCTCGGCTCGCTGCTCCATCGGCCTCTCTTGCGCCCCTGCGCGCGCGGTTGCCTTCAGCAAATGGACAAAGCCCGCGGCGTAAACGCCGCGGGCTTTGATGTATCTCCGGTTATTTTCGCCTGTTTGAGGCCCTTGCAAGCCTCCCACCGACGTCTCGATCCCGGGTCTTCGATCGGTTCACTCGGATGCTCGCTTACGCGACAGATCGTCTACGTGCTCCGATCGCGGCTCGATACGTTCCGCACTTCGTCATTGGGCGAAGTGACTGCATGCTATCAAAGCCGACCAAGCCTTTCAAGGCAATTGCAGCCCAGTCCACAAGGGTTCCACAAGAAATTGTGGTTACCCACAATTTATCGACCGTTAGGGCCGCATCGTCGTCATCGGCGACGTCATTGCCGACGGCATCGCCGAGGGCATCGCGGGTGCCGTCGGCGCCGTCAGCGGCGGCGCGGCCGGAGCCATGGGCGACGCCATCGGCCCCATCGATTCCATCGGTGAGGCGGTAGGTACCGGCTGTGCGGAAGCGGCGAGCGTGGCCCCGCCCGCGATGAAGCTTCCGGCCAGAACGATGCCGACAAACCATCGATTCACGGGGATCCTCCTTAAACGCTAGCGTGTGATGAATCGTAGCGGCCTACTACCCACTTGGCGCCAGCCCCTAACGGCGCCCTCCTTGCGCCGGAGCCGCCACGGCGCAAACCAACGTGAGGGCGGCGGGTATTAATAAAGGGGAGAAGGGCCGCCCGGGCCCGCACCATTCTCCCTGCAACTGATGGGCGTCATCGAATTACCCTACACCGACAGCGTAGCCGCGGAGACCGATGCGATCTTCTCGCGCGTGGAACACGTCATTCCGCGCGTCGAGTGGCCGCTTCACGCTCCCTACGTAGCGGCAATCAACCGCCTCAAGGCTGAACGCAACGCCGTCATACTTGCCCATAACTATCAGGTACCGGAAATTTTCTATACGGTCGCCGATATCGTCGGAGACTCGCTGGCGCTGGCGATGAAAGCGGCCGACACTAAGGCCGACGTCATCGTTCTCTGCGGCGTGCATTTCATGGCCGAGACGGCCAAGCTCGTGAATCCGGCCAAGACGGTGCTCGTTCCCGATCTCAAAGCCGGCTGCTCGCTCGCCGAGTCGATTACCGGTGCCGACGTTCGGCTGCTGCGCGAACGGTATCCCGATACGCCGATCGTTACGTACGTCAACACCTCGGCCGAAGTGAAGGCCGAGTCCGACGTTTGCGTCACCAGCGGCAATGCTTTGCAAATCGTGGAAGCGCTGGGCGCGCCGCGCGTCATCTTTCTTCCCGACGAATACCTCGCTAAGTACGTGGCCTCGAAAACGAACGTCGAAATCATCGCTTGGAAAGGACACTGCGAAGTCCACGAACGTTTCACCGGCGAAGACGTGCGCCGCTTCCGGCGCGACGATCCTTCCCTGATCGTACTGGCGCATCCGGAGTGCCCGCCCGACGTTTTGGCGGAAGCCGATTACGTCGGTTCGACGCAGGGCATGTCGGAGTACGTCGGGACGCTCTCCGAACAGAACGGTGCGCCATCCAAGCGGCACGCGCGAGTGCTGATGATGACGGAGTGCTCGATGGCCGATAACGTTTCGGGCCGTTACCCGAACGTCGAGTTCGTTCGTCCCTGTAATCTCTGTCCGCACATGAAGCGCAACACGCTGCCGAAAGTACTGCACTCGCTGGAAGCGATGGAGTACGAGGTTACGGTGCCGCCGGAGATCGCGGAGCGCGCGCGTCGCTCCGTCGACCGCATGCTCGCGTACAGCCGCGCGCTGCGAGACTAAAAGCGCTTTGCAGACGGATCGCAGCGGCGCACTCGTCGTCGGCGCCGGCATCGCCGGCCTAGTCGCCGCCCTCAAACTACAACCGGCCAAAGTTACCGTACTCTGCAAGACGCGGTTGGGGATCGGCGCCGCGACCGATTGGGCGCAGGGCGGCATCGCTGCGGCCATCGGTAAGGACGACTCGCCGCGCCTGCACGCCATCGACACGCAGCGCGCCGGCGCGGGCATCAGCGACGAGAATATCGTCGAGATTCTCACCCAAGACGCGCCGGCGCGCATCGAAGATCTTCTCGAGCTCGGTGCGGCCTTCGATCGCACCAAGGGAGGCGAGCTGGCTCTTGGACGCGAGGCGGCGCACCAGCGCAGGCGCATCGTCAAAGCGGGCGGCGATGCAACCGGTCACGAGATTCTCAAGACATTGATTCACGCGGTCCGCACGCACCCCTCGATCGCCGTCGTCGAGGAAATCACCGCCGACGATTTGATCGTCGAAGACGACCGCGTCTACGGCGTTTACGCGCACGACGCGGCCGGAAACCGCGTCGCTTTTCTGTCCGATGCGGTCGTTTTGGCGACGGGCGGAGTCGGACGGCTCTACCGCTTCACGACCAATCCGATTCAGGCGACCGGCGACGGAATCGCCATGGCGGCGCGCGCCGGTGCGCTGCTGGCCGACATGGAGTTCGTTCAGTTCCATCCCACCGCGCTCGACATCGGCCGCGATCCGATGCCGCTCGTGACGGAAGCCGTGCGCGGCGAAGGCGCGATGCTGGTCAACGATTTGGGCGAGCGCTTCATGCTCGCCGTTCATCCCGACGCCGAGCTGGCGCCGCGCGATATTGTAGCGCGGGCAATCTTCGAGCAGCAGCAGCGCGGGCGTACGGTCGGCCTCGATGCGCGCGCGGCAATCGGCGCGAGCTTTCCCGACGCCTTTCCGACGGTCTTCGGTTTCTGCATCGCCGCCGGCATCGATCCGCGCGTGCAAAACATCCCGGTCGCGCCCGCGGCGCACTACCTCATGGGCGGAATCGCCGTCGACGAGTGGGGGCGAACTTCGCTCGAGGCGCTCTGGGCGTGCGGGGAGACGAGCGCGACGGGCGTCCACGGCGCAAACCGTCTGGCCAGCAACTCGTTGCTGGAGGCGCTCGTTTACGGCAGCCGCGTCGCTACCGATATCGCCAACGCGCACCCGGCGCGCCAGCCGGCCTCTCTCAAACGTTCCGGCAATGCGGCCGCCGCGGTGAGTGCCGCCGGCATCAATCAGGCGCAGGCGTTGAGCGATTTGCGCAACGTGATGTACTCCAACGTCGGACTGATCCGCAACGAAGCCGGCCTGCGCGAGGCACTGCGCCGCATCGAGGATTTCGAGACCACACTGCACGGCGGCAGGGGCGATATGCGCAATCTGCTGGTTGTCGGACGTTTGATTGCCGAAGCCGCGCTGGCGCGTCACGAGAGCCGTGGAAGTCACTATCGCAGCGATTATCCTGAGAGCGATGAAGCACTCGCCAAACGTTCGTTTACGCGACTCCGCAGCGTCGCTTGAGCTCGTCGCCGAGCCGCTCGTTCGCTCGGCGCTGCTCGAGGACGTCGGCCGCGGAGGCGATCTCACCACCGATGCGATCGTCGGCCCGCAGCGGCAGGCGCGAGCGCAAATCATCGCGCACCGCGCGGGTGTCATCGCCGGGATGTCTGCCGCCGCGCTGGCTTTCCGCCTGCTCGACCACAACGTCGAGATCGCCATCGAGACCGACGACGGCGAGGGTGTCGATCGTGGCGGAGTCGTCGCTGAAATCTCGGGAAGTGCCCGCGCGATTCTCACCGGGGAGCGGACGGCGCTGAACCTGCTCTCGCGCCTCTCCGGCATTGCGACCGCAACGCGCGCGATGGTGGACGCGGTTGCGGGCACGAAAGCGCGCATCATCGACACGCGAAAAACGACGCCCGGTCTGCGCGCGCTGGAACGCTACGCCGTGGCGTGCGGCGGCGGCTTTCAGCACCGCTTCGGCTTGGACGACGGCGTGCTGATCAAAGACAACCATCTAGCACTTGCGGGTTCGATCCACGCGGCGGTTCAGGCAGTGCGGTCGCGCGTCGGGCATATGGTAAAGGTTGAGGTTGAGGTCGATACGATCGCGCAGTTGCGCGAAGCGCTGGCCGAACCGATCGACGCCGTGCTTCTCGACAATATGACGCCCGCGCAACTGGCGGAAGCCGTGGCCTTTGCTGGAGGACGCGTTCTAACCGAAGCGAGCGGTGGGGTGAATCCGCAAAACGTCGGCGAGATTGCCGCGACGGGCGTCGATCTCATCAGCACGGGTTGGCTTACGCACAGCGCTCCCGCACTCGATTTAGGACTCGATATCGACTTGTCATCCTAACGCGCGCCGAGTTATCTGTACAACATCAGCGCGATTGCGACGATGGCGCCGATCGCGACGACGAAGAGCGAGATCGCGTAGCCGAGTACTCCCGAGAGCGTAACGACGCGGCCGCGGCGCAGACCGTTGTCGGTCGCGGCGTAACGCCACGCTCCCAGCAACGCCATGAAGATACCGAAGAACGCCATGACCGTGCCGAACGTCGTCGAAAGGCCGGAGGCCTCGCCGGGACGGTGCACGAGCACCGCAAACTCGCGCTCGAAGAGCGAGAAACGGGCGATGACGAAGCCGAAGGCGATAAAGGCCAGCGCCGTGCGGACGTAGGCCAAGTACGTACGCTCGTTCGCCAGCGTATCGTTGGCGCGAACCTCCACCTGAAGCGGCCCAGGGTCCGACGGCATGACCCAACGAGCGTTAGGCGAATCTTGGCCGAACCATGTCAGCGCAATCGCAAGCCGAACAAAAGACCGAACCCGGGAAAGCCAGCCACGATTTCGAGCCGCCTAAGGCGCTCGTCGATTTCATGGCCACGGGGTGGATCGACCGGCCGGTCGACTCCAGCGCGCATCCGCAGGCGTCGCGCTTCGCGCAGCGGCGTGAGGCACTGTCGCGCGCCTATCCCGGAATCTACGTCGTCATCCCGGCCGGCCGGGAGCGCGTGCGCGCCAACGACACGTCCTTCCGCTTCCGCCCGAGCAGCGACTTCGCATACCTGAACGGCGACGGCGAACCCGGTGCGCTGCTCGTCCTCGAGCCCGAAGGATCTTCGCATCGCTCGCTGCTCTTCGTTCCGGCGCACAACCGCGGCACGGCGGAGTTCTTCACCGATCGCGTTTATGGTGAGCTTTGGGTCGGACGCCATCGCGGCGTCGACGAGAGCCGCGCCTACTTCGGCGTGGACGACTGCCGTCCGTTGCAAGCCGTCGAAACCTATTTGGAAGATTTGCGCGACGGCAATCACTCCCGGCGCGTGCTGCGCGGACACGACCAAGAAGTCGACGGCCGTCTCGCTGCCGGTGACGGCGACGACGAGCTGGCCGAGCGTCTCTCTGAGATGCGCCTCGTCAAAGACGATTACGAGCTCGACGAGCTGCGACGTGCCTGCGCGTTTTCTAAGCTCGCCTTCGAAGATGCGATCCGCACGATGCGTACCGCGCGCAGCGAGCGCGAGATCGAGGCGGCGTTCTGGAGCCGCAGTCGCATCGACGCCAACGACACCGGCTATCTCACCATTGCGGCCGCGGGCGAACACGCCTGCACGCTGCACTGGACGCGCAACGACGGCGCAATCGAGCGCGGGGCGCTCTTGCTGGTCGACGCCGGCGTGGAATGCAACTCGCTCTATACCGCCGACATCACGCGAACGCTGCCGGTCTCGGGCCGCTTTTCCGACGAACAACGGATCGTCTACGATCTCGTCTGGAAAGCGCAACAGGCGGGCATCGAAGCCGCGGTTGCGGGCAACGATTTCCTCGAGCCGCACCGCCGCGCGATGCGCGTGCTCGCCGAAGGACTAGTCGATCTGGGAATTCTCAACGTTTCCGTCGAGGACGCCTTGGATCGCGACAAGCTGCTTCACCGCCGGTACACGCTGCACGGAACGAGCCACATGCTCGGGCTCGACGTGCACGACTGCGCCAAGGCCCGCGAGCAAGAGTATCGCTACGGCAAGCTCCGCGAAGGGATGGTGCTGACGGTCGAGCCCGGACTCTATTTCCAGCCCGACGACGCCACGGTTCCCGAACGATTCCGCGGCATCGGGGTGCGCATTGAAGACGACGTCGCCGTCACCGCGCAGGGGCCGGAGAATCTCTCGGCGGCCCTGCCGTCACGCGCCGACGACGTCGAAGCGTGGATCGCGTCGCTTTGGCGTAGCGCTTAGGCTACGTCGGCATAACCGAGCTGCCCGGAGGCGGCGGAGGCGGGCCCGGTGGGGGCGGCATCGGCCGCACGCCTTGCAGCGCGGCGAGCTGATCCTCGATCGGCCAACGTCCGAACGCCAAGATGAGCACGCAGATCAGCGGGCCGACGCCGGGAATAAAGTTGAGCAGAGAGAGCGCGCCGTTATATCCGGCTTTGACGAAGATGCGCCAGTAGACCCATATCGTAAACGCGACGAGCGCGATGATTACGATAACGTAGACGAACACCAGGCCGGCTACAACGCTTGCGGCGGCCGCGGAGGTCGTACGGTCATCCATAGGTGATGCCTCCACTCCGGTAGCAACTTACCGGTCGGCGGTTTCTTTCTCCGTTGCCGCCTCGCATCATTTCGACCGCGCCGACCGGCGCGTCAGTGGACCGTTCAACCGCGCGGCGGCGAGCCCCACCCCGATTGAACGTATCGTCCGTCGACGACGATGCAGGGCACGGTCGGATCGCCGTCGCTGTAACCGAACATCCGCTCGCGCACGCGCAGATCGTTTTGCGCGTCGTATTGCACGTAGGGCGTGCCGGCCGCGTCGTAATACGCCATCGCGCGGCGGCAGTATGGGCAATTGGGAGAGATATATAGTTCGAGCTTTGCGCCCGGAGGAATGTGCTCGACGTCGAAGCCTCGCGCCATGCCGCTGCTCTTCGTACCGACGCCGCTCGGAAACCTGCGCGACGTGACGATGCGCGCGGCCGATACGCTGCGCGACGCGGCCTTGATCGTTGCCGAGGACACGCGCGTCGCGCGCCGGCTTTTACAGGCCCTCGGCTTGCCCGGGCGCGAGATTTGGAGTTATCGCGAAGCCAACGCCGCTACGGTAACGCCCGGCATTCTGGAGCGCGCGCGCACCGAGCTGGTTGCGGTAACCTCCGATGCCGGCATGCCGGGAGTCTCCGATCCGGGTAGCGAGCTGCTGGCGGCAGCGCGTGCTGCCGGCGTGCCGATTGAGGTTTTGCCGGGACCGAGTGCCGCAACGGGCGTCGCGCTGCTCTCCGGTTTTACTCTGCGGCGTTTTATTTTCGAGGGCTTTCCGCCGCGCACGCAGCGGCGCGCGGCGAGAGCGGTTCGCTGCCGCGCTGGCTAACGAAGCGACCACGATTTGGTACGAATCGCCGCGACGTATCCGGGCCAGCCTCGCCGATCTCGGCGCGGTTGCCGCCGATGCCCGCGTCTTTGTCGTCCGCGAATATACCAAGCTGCACGAGCAACACTATTTGGGAACGCCGGCTGCATTGCTCGAGGAACTCGTCGAGCCGATTCGCGGTGAGATTGCGTTTGCGGTGGCGCCATATCAATCGGAAGAATCCCCACCTGCAGCTTCGGCGCAAGAAGCAATCGACGAGCTCCTGGCCGGCGGCCGCCGCGTCAGCGAGGTGGCCAAGCTCCTCGCCGAGCGCGGATACGGCGACCGCCGCGAACTCTACGCCAGCGCCGCGGCGCGGAAGGCGCGCCGCAAAAGCCCGGGTAACCACCGGTAACGAAAATGGAGCGCGCCTACTACGTCACCACGCCGATCTATTACATCAGCGGCAATCCGCATATCGGCCACGCCTACACGACCGTCGTGGCCGACGTCTTGGCGCGCACGGCACGAACGATGGGGCCGACCTTCTTTCTCACCGGCACCGACGAGCACGGGCAGAAAGTCGCCAACGCCGCCGCGGCGGCCGGTAAGAGTCCGCAAGAGTGGTGCGACGAGCTGGTGCCGCGCTGGCAGGCGCTTTTTGCCGCCTACCACGTTTCGTACGACGATTTCATTCGCACGACGCAGCCGCGGCACGTGACCAAGGTCGAGCGCGTCTTCGAACGGCTGCGCGAAGCCGGCGACGTTTACCGCGGCAAGTACGAAGGCTGGTACTGCGTGAGCGACGAGACGTTCTGGCTCGAGTCCAAACTCGTCAACGGCCGCTGCCCAACCTGCGGCCGCGAGGTTCAATGGATATCGGAAGAAGATTGGTTCTTCCGGCTATCGGCCTATCGCGACCGGCTGATCGAATACTTCACGCGCAATCCCAACTGGGTGCAGCCACGCAGCGTCTACAACGAGATGATGACGCTGCTTCAAGAAGGTCTCGAAGATCTCTCGATCTCGCGCGCCAGCTTCGACTGGGGCATCCCGATTCCGGGCGGCGGCGTGATCTACGTCTGGTTGGACGCCCTGCTGAATTACATTACGGCGATCGGATGGAGCGAGGACGACGCACGCTTTAAATCGCTCTGGCCCGCCCGCACGCAGCTCATCGGTAAGGAAATCGCTCGCTTTCATACCATCATTTGGCCGGCAATTCTGTGGGCGCTGGGCGAAGCCGCTCCGGAGCTGGTCTTCGCGCACGGCTGGATTACCGTCGACGGGCAAAAGATGGGAAAGAGCCTGGGCAACACCGTCGATCCGTTCGTTCTTGCCGATCGTTTCGGTGCCGACGCGATGCGCTATTTCTTGCTGCGCGAAGCGCCTTTCGGGAGCGACTTCTCGTACTCCGAAGAGAAGATCGCGTTGCGCCGCAACAGCGATCTCGCCAACGATTTAGGCAACCTGCTGCAACGCACGCTCTCGATGCTGCAGCGCTATCGTGAGGGCGTCGTTCCGCCGCCGGCTCCCGGCAGCGCGTTGGGTACGCGTTTTTCGGCGCTGCCGGTAACGGTGCGCGAGCGCATCATGGACCTTCGCTTTCGCGAAGCGCTCGAGGGCGTCTGGGAGCTCGTAACGACCCTCAACCGAACGATCGACGAACGAAAACCATGGACGTTGTATGCCGCCGGTCAAACCGGCGAGCTCGACGCGCTCCTCTACGATCTCTGCGAGGGACTGCGCTGGCTGGCGATTCTGCTGCATCCGTTCATGCCGGAGCGGATGAGCGATATGTGGCGGCAACTCGGCACACCGGGACGAATCGACGAAGATTGGACGGTGTCGCTGCACGCCTGGGGCGGCCTCGCGCCGCTCACGCAGACGGCGCCGGCAGCGTCGCTCTTCCCGCGGCTCGACTCTTGATCGACACGCACTGTCACGTCCACGACAAGAAGTTCGACGACGACCGCGATGCAGTAATCGCGCGCGCGCGCCAAGCCGGCGTCACCGCGATGATTACCGTCGGCGAAGATCTCGACGATAGCCGGCGTGCCGCCGAAATCGCGCGGAAGTACGATCTACGCGTCGCCGCGGGCGTGCATCCGCACGAAGCGCGCAACGCTCCGCGCGGCTTCGCGGCCGAGCTGCTTCCGATTTTGAACGACGAGAACGTTATCGCAATCGGCGAGACCGGCCTCGACTATTACTACGACTTCAGTCCGCGCGACGTGCAAGCCGACGTGCTGCGGGCGCAACTCGACGTCGCTCTGGAAACGGGGATGCCGGTCGTCTTTCACCAGCGCGACGCGTTCGACGATTTCACCGACATTCTGCGGCGGCGCTGGAAACGCGAGATGCGCGGCGTCGTGCATTGCTTTACGGGAACTCCCGAGCAGGCTCGCACCTACATCGACGAGTTCGGACTCTTGCTGGGGATCGGCGGCGTGCTGACATTTCCCAGCGCGCAGAGCGTGCGCGACGCGGTCTGCGAGGCCGGGCTCGACTGGATCGTGTTGGAGACCGACTGCCCCTACCTCGCGCCGGTTCCTAAACGCGGAAAGCGCAACGAGCCTGCGTTCGTCGCCTACACGGCCGCGCGGGTCGCCGAGTTGCTCGGCGTTTCGATTGCCGACGTGACGGCGCGCACCGACGCCAACGCGGTCAAGCTCTTCGGCCTCTGAACTCAGCGGCGCCGTCCCACGCCGCTTCCAGACGGGTGCGAACCGCCGACACGATCGCCGGATCGCGCGTGCACAGCCCCCAGTCGATCATGTCGGAACCGCCGAAGGCTGCCGTGGCGTTGGCCGAACCGAGCCACGCGCCGCCGCCGGCGACGGCGAGTTTCTCGGAGTCTTTGCAGACGCGCACTCGCACGCCGTCGTTTACCAGCTTTGCGAGAACTTCGGCTTCGCGTTTATTGCCGCGCAATTCGCGCTGCGCGACCAAGAGGCGCGGCGACGCACCGCCGCGTGCCAACTTGCTCAAAGCTCCGTAGACCGCGTTGCAGCATCCGAACGACTCGCTCTCCACGACGGCGTCCTCGCCGCGGGCCGAATCGGCCAGCAGCTGCGCCTCGCGCGCGAGCGCCTCGTGTTTGACCGTCGCAACGGCGCGCACTTCGGCCGGATCGTTTTCTCGCAGCACCAGATCGTTGCGCTGCCAGTTCTTCTCGTCAAGGTAGAGGACGCCGTCAAGATCGAGCGCTTTGGCATGGAGCGGATGCGCCAGCGTCGCTTCCGCACCGCAGGCCTGCAGTTCGCCGGCGAGCCGGGCATTCTCGGCGGCAAGCCTCCCCTTGGGATCGTCGAACGGCCGCCCTTCGAGCAGGACGCGCACGCAGGCGCCCCGCCGCGCCGCGTCCTCGAGCGCGAACAGGACGGGGCCGTGGAGCGTATAGGCTTCGGCGGCGATACTGCGGGCATGCGCGATTTGGTCGACGACGGCGCCTGTAGAGGTAAGTTGGAGCATCGGCGCTGCCATCACGACAAAGGGAGGCGACGACTACCGCCGCCTGCGAGTACCTAGGAGGGGGAGAGGGAAACGATACTTGGAAGCAGGCCAATGAGCATGAACACCGAGAGGGGCGCCTACGTGCGCGAGATGTTCGCGGATATCGCACCGCGATACGATCTCGCGAATCGGGTTCTGACCGCCGGCCTCGACGAGCGCTGGCGCCGTCGAGCGATTGCTATTTTGGACCCGCGACCCGGCGCCCGCATCCTCGATTGCTGTTGCGGTACCGGCGACCTCGTCTTCGGCTTGCTGCGCAGCGATCGAACGCTGCAGGTTACCGGCATCGATTTCTGCGCGCCGATGCTCGAGCGCGCCCGCGAACGCGCCCGCCGCTGGAACCAGAGCCATGTCGAGTTCGTAGAAGGCGACGTAATGGCGATGCCGTTTGCCGACGACGCCTTCGATGGAGCCACGATGGGCTTCTCGCTGCGCAACGTAGTTGACCTCGACGGCACGTTACGTGAGATTCGCCGCGTGCTTCGACCCGGCGGACGCTTCGTGAATCTCGACGTGAGCAAGGCGCCGAATCGCACCTTCAAGCGCCTCTTCGACTATTATTTCTACGGCATCGTGCCGATGCTCGGAGGAATCGTCGGCGGTTCGCGGCGCGCCTATACGTATCTGCCCAACTCGCTCACGCATCATCCCGACGCACCCGAGCTGCGCGACCGCTTCACGCGTGCCGGCTTTACCGGTGCCGGGTTCGTGCCGTTGATGGGCGGATCGATCGCCGTGCACTACGGCGTCAAAGCATGAGCGCGGTAGAATCGCCGCGCGGCAAGTACGCCGAACTGCACGCTCTGGTCGAAGAGTTCTTCCGCGCCGGCTTCACAACCGACAATTTGATCATCACCGAGGCGGTAAAACGCATGCTCGCCGCCGGCGGCAAGCGCTTGCGGCCGCGCATCACGCTGCTCGCCGCGGAAGCGTGCGGCGGCGATTCCGTCGACCATCTTCCGCTCGCCGCCTACATGGAGCTGATCCACGTGGCGACGCTGATCCACGACGACGTCGTCGACAACGCGCAGACGCGCCGCGGCGTGAACGCAACCGCGGTCGACTTCGGCAACCGCGTGAGCGTGCTGGCCGGCGACTATCTCTTCGCCTGGATATTCAAGAACGTCACGATCAACTATCCGCACCCGATTCCCAACGTGCTCTCGGCGACGCTGGCGGATATCTGCGACGGCGAGGTCTTGCAGCTGCAGGCGCTCGGCAACTTAGATCTTCCGCTGGAAACGTACGTCGAGATCGCCCGCAAGAAGACCGCCTCGCTCTTTGCCGCCTCCGCGCAATGCGGAGCGATCATGGGCGGAGGTGACCCGCGCGACGTCGAGGCGCTGCGCGAGTTCGGAGAAGCCTTCGGCATCGCATTTCAAATGAAGGACGATCTGCTCGACGTTACCGCCGACGAACGCTCGCTCGGCAAGCCGGCCGCCAACGACTTGACCGAGCGAAAGACGACGATTCCGCTGATTGCCGCGCTGTCGTCGGGAAATGGAAGCTTCCGGGCACAGGTGAGCCGCTTCTACGACGAGCCGGCGAACGACGGTATCGCCGCGATCGTCGCCGCCATCGCCCGCGAGGGCGGATTGACCGCCACTCGGGCGGAGATCGCTCGCTTCGGGGAACGGGCCAAGGCCGCTCTGGAGCCGATTGCACCGGGTCCGGCGAAAGAGGAACTGGCAATTATTACTGATGCCCTTCTGCACTAGGGCGATAAAAAGGATCCAATAGCATGACCGCACATCCGCTTCTCGCAATCATCGACGCGCCGATCATCATCGGCATCTTGGTCGTCGGCGCTTTGCTCTTCGGCGCGGATAAACTACCGAAGCTAGCGCGCAGCGCCGGCCAGGCCAAACGAGAGTTTCTCGTCGGACAGGCCGAGGCCGACGAGGCGGTAGCCAAGGCGCGCGAAGAGGCGCGCCAGCGCAACGCCACGCAGCACGCCGATATCATGGATAACGTCGAGGCCGGCTCGATGTCGGGCGAAGCAATACCGCCGCCCACGCCGGGCCGTGGTACCCAAAGTTCGTAACTCGTAATGCTGGCGCAGCGACCCGCGCCGGAAAGCGACGAGGCGACGTGGGATCAAAAGGAGATGCCGTTCACGGAGCACCTGCGGGAGCTCCGTAACCGTCTTTTGATCGCCATCGTCACCGTGGGCGCGATCGCGGTCCTGCTCTTTTGGCCGTCGCAGTACGCCATTCGCTGGATGATGCACGAGTATTTCCGCGGCATCGAGCTGCACGCGTTCGGTCCGGCCGACGTCATCTTCACCGAGTTGAAGTTTTCGGTAATCGGCGGCATCGTGATCGGACTCCCGCTGCTGCTCCAACAGCTCTGGCTCTTCGTCGTGCCGGCAATTCACCCGCGCACGCGGCGCATGGTCTATGCGTTCATCCTTCCGTCGCTGCTGCTGGCCGCGCTGGGGCTAGCGTTTGCCCATTTCGTCGTGATCCCGCGCGTCATCTCGGCACTGCTGCACATCACCGATGCGGTCGCGACGCCGACCTTCGGAATCGCGGCGACGCTCAACTTCGTGATGGTCTTGCTCGCGCTCTTCGCGGTGATTTTTCAAACGCCGATCGTCCTCATCGGATTGGCGCGGCTCGGCATCGTGAGCGCGCGTTCGCTGATCCAATACCGGCGCCACGCAATCTTCGCTTTCTTCATTGCCGGCGGCTTGGCCGCACCCGACGGCAACCCGCTGACGATGGCGCTCCTGGCGCTGCCGATGTACGCTCTCTACGAGCTCTCGATTTGGATCATCTTCCCGCTGGAGAAACGCTGGCGGTCCTCGTCGGTGGGATCGTTGCGAAGCGACTCCGCGTGAGCGCCATGGCGCGCGCGCTCTACGGCGACTTCGTCCGCACCTTCGGTAACGTACTTTTTGCCGTCTCGCTCTTCGTCGTGTGGGGCCTGCTGACGCTGATCGGCGTAATCGTCGAGCAGGGTCAGGATCCGAGCGCCTATTTTCAGAGCTACGCGGCGCCGATCGCCCGTGCGATCTTGCGGCTCAGCTTCGACAACATCTATCACTCGCCGTGGTACGTCGCCATCATCGGCTTGATCTTACTCTCGCTGGCGGTCTGCACGTTCAAGCGGGTGATTCCCGCGCGGCTTCCGCCGCTGCGTCCGATGCGAATCGAGCACATTCCGCTCCACGCCTCTTTCGAAGCGCCGGGAGACGCGGAGACGGTGCGTCAACGCTTAGCCGAGTTCTTCGGTAAGCGCGGCTGGCAAGTGCGCGAGCGGCTCTTCGGTGGGGTGGAGTGGAGTTTCGCCGACAAGCACAACTGGGCGCGCCGCGGCGTGCTGGTCGCGCACGCCGGCTTCGTCATCGTCGCGGCGGGAACGACGCTCTATTGGGCGCGCGGATTCTCGGGCGAGCTCGCCGTGCTCACCGGGCAGACGGTGCAGGTGGATCGAACGAAAGCGGTGGTTCGCCTCGACAATTTCTCGTACAGCATCTCGCCGATCATGACGAAGAGCGGCATGGTCTACCAGCCGATCGATTACGTGTCGCACGTCACCGTCGCCGGACGCGACGGAACCCCTAAGGCCATGACGCTGCGAGTCAATCATCCGATCGACGTGGACGGCACGCTCTACTATCAAGCCAGCTACGGCTTCGGCATGAAGTTTCTCGTCACGCACGACGGCCGCCGCGACCCAAACCTTTCGGGCCGCACCTTCCTGGAAGGCGATACGTTCGAGATTCCCGGCGCGCAGCGCAGCGTCACCTACGAGCGTTTCGTCCCCACCGTCGACAAGCAGAGCGGGTTACCCGCGCCCGATCCGCGGGTTAACGACCCCGCCGTCGCCCTCTCCATCTCGCAAGCGGGCAACCAGCTGGGCGAAGGGCTCGTTCCGGTCGGGGGCGGGATCGATCTCGGCGGCGGCTGGCGCGTCGCGCCGCAAAAATACGTCCTCTACACCGGCTTGCAGTACCGCTACGACCCGGGCGTGGCGCTGGTCGGGATCGGCGCCTTCGTCCTGCTCGCCGGGTTGATCATCTCGTTCTACTTCTTGCCGGCCCGCCTGTACGTGCGCGTCGACCCGGCCGGAGCGGGGCGATCCCGCGTGGGCGCGGCCGCCACCACGGTAAAGGGTTACGACGTTTTCGCCAACGAGTTCGAACGGTTGGTGGTAGCATTGGGACGGACACTCGATGGAGATAAGACGGTAGCGCAAACGTGAAAATGCCTTTGGACGAACTGCTTCTCGCCGTCGCGCTGGCCTCGTACGCGCTTGGTGCGCTCGCCCTGATCGCCTACTTCTTTTCCCGCGAGGCGTGGTTGCGCGACGTCGGCGCACCGCTGGCGATCATGGGATGCGTCGCCCAGTTCGCGCAGCTCGGCGCGCGCTGGCAGATGACGCACGTTTGGCCGCTGCTCAACCTCTACGGTTCGCTCTCGCTCTTTGCCGCGATGTCGGTGGCGATTTATATCGGCTTCGCTTTCCGCTATCGCCTCTGGCTGGTGGGCGGATTCGTGCTCGCACTCGCGGCGATTTTTCTCGCCTACGGCGTGACGTGGAACGAAGGCACGATGCCGCCGGTTCCTTCGCTGCAATCGTATTGGGCGAAAATTCACGTGCCCATCGTCGTGTCGTCGTACGCCGCGTTTTTGGTGGCCTTCGTCTTCTCGCTCCTATATCTGCTGAAGTACTACGCCGAGCGAGCCTTCGAACGCCCCGCCCCGGCCGCGCGGCTCGCAACCGATGCCGGCGCGACGATTCCGGCGCACGCGTTCGCCGCGAGCGATGCCGCAACGATACGGCGCGACACGCCGGCATTGTCGGCCGCTGCGCAGGCTGGAAATCCGGTTGCGCGCTGGCTCGACGCGCTTCCGTCGCTGTCGCTGCTCGACGTCATCGTCTATCGCGCCGTGGCGATCGGCCTGCCGCTGATTTCGATCGGAATTATCACCGGCGCGATGTGGGCCAAAGAAGCGTGGGGCGCGTACTGGCAGTGGGACCCCAAAGAGACGGCGGCGCTCTTCTCGTGGATTCTATATCTCGCGTACATGCATCTCCATACGCGTCACGCGTGGCGCGGTTTGCGCTCGAACTGGGTCAGCGTAATCGGCTTTCTGTCGATTATCTTCTGCTATCTCGGCGTGAACATCTGGATTTCGGGGCTGCACAGCTACAAGGTATGACCTGCGGTACCGCCAAATGAGCCTGCGACCCGTCACCACGCTCTTCCGGGAGAAGAACCTTGTCCGATAGTAATGCCGACGCTTCTGAGGGCGTCCACGGTAACGCATTGAGTCCCCAAGACGGCGACCAGGACGAGACGGTAAGCCGCCGCACGTTCATGGCCAACGCCACCCTCACCATCGGCGGTGTCGTTGGGCTCGTACTCGCGGTTCCGATCGTCGGCTCGCTGATACCGCCGAAAAACGCTGCGGCCGGCAGTTGGGCTCCGCTCTCGGCGCAAGAGCTCGACGAACTGCAAAAGGCGACCTCGAAGCCGGTGAAGCTGACGTTTACGCTCAAATACAGCGACGCATATCTGCCGGAGCAATCGGCCGAGCAGTACTGCTGGGGCATCAAGGTCGATCCCGAAAAGTTCCGCGCCGCGCGGCCCGACATTTTCAATCAGCCGGGCGGTAAGGCCGACGTCGACTATTCGGTGGTGAACATGGGCTTCGTAATCTTCAGCCCGATCTGTCCGCATCTCGGCTGCTACTACAACTGGAGCGAGGCGCAGAATCGCTTCATGTGCCCGTGCCACGGTTCGCAGTACACCTTCGACGGAACGCACGTCGCCGGACCGGCGCCGCGCGGTTTGGATCCGTTGCCGTTCCGCGAGCAGAGCGGTTCGGCCGAAGTAACGTGGATCGTCTATCAGTCGAACACGCCGAATCGTATCGTCGTGTCGTACCAGGCATAGAAGGAATCGCGATGCTGAATTGGATCGACAAACGCACCGGGTTCGTCTCGATGACCAAGGACTTCCTAACCGAGGACGTCCCGGGCGGAGCGAGCTATTGGTACGTCTTCGGAAGCGCCACGCTCTTCGCGATGATCATCCAGATCGTCACGGGCATCTTCCTTACGTTCTTCTACGCGCCGTCGGCGGCGACCGCATGGGAATCGACGCGCGCCATGTACCTAAACCCGTACACGCACTTTCTTTTATCGGTGCATTACTGGGGCGCGTCGGCGATGATCGCGCTGGTCTTCCTGCACTTGCTCCAAGTGCTGATCTTCGGCGCCTATAAGTCGCCGCGCGAGCTGCAGTGGGTCGTCGGCGTTCTCTTACTGCTCGTCACGCTCGTCCTCGGTCTCACCGGCTATCTGCTGCCGTGGGACATGGACGCGTACTTCGCCTCGCAAGTCTCGCTCAACATCACCGGCCTGGCGCCGATTGCGGGACCGTTCATACAGCACATCGCGCAGGGCGGCGGCGGAATGGGAACGGAGACGATCAATCGTTTCTTCGGCCTTCACGTTTGGCTGATGCCGGCCGCACTGCTCGCGCTGGTCGGCGCACATTTGACGATCTTCCGCCACAACGGACCGGCCGGTCCGGTGGTCGAGGACCCGCGCACGCTCAAGCCGGGACGCTTCTGGCCGGATCAGATGTTCATGGACGGTGCGTTCTCGTTCATCGTCTTTATCATCATCGTTTTCTTGGCGCTCGTTGCGCCGCCGTATCTCGATGCGAAGGCCGATCCAACCAAGTTCTTCGTGCCGTACCCGGCGTGGTATTTTCTCTCGCTCTTCGGGCTGCTGGGGCTGGTGCCGCCGGAGATTCACGTGGGGCCGCTGACGATCAGCCTGGAGCTGATCGCAACGATTATCGTACCCACGCTCTTCCTGCTCGTGGTGCTCTTGCTGCCGTGGCTGGATCGCAGCCGCAGCCGCAGCTTCGCTTCTCGTGCCGGCCTGCTGTGGGCGACGACCATCGTAATCCTCGGCATCGTCGGTCTGACGATCTTTGGACAAGTGACGACGATGATCAAACAGGCCGCCGCCCCGCCCTCACCGCCGGAGTCGGTGGTGCTCAGTCAGGCTGAAGCGGCAACCGTTTCGGCCGGATCTTCCGGATCGGCAGCGAGCGCGACGGGCGCCGCGGGCGCGAAGGTCTTCTCGACGAACTGCGCCAGCTGCCACGGCGCGCAGGGAACCGGCCTTCCCGGCACGTTCCCGCCGCTGGCCGGCAATGCGGTCGTCACCGGCGACGCCAATAAGGTTATCGGCATCGTGCTCAACGGATTGCACGGCTCGATCAGCGTCAACGGACAGACCTATAACGGCATGATGCCGCCGTGGAAAGGCACGCTCTCCAACAAAGACGTTGCCGACGTTGTCACCTACATTCGCGGGTCGCTCGGAAGCAATAAAGCCTCGGCGGTTACCGAGGCGCAAGTCGCCGGCTATAAACCCTAGGAGCTAGGAGCCGCGCAGGGGCGCCCGGTGTAGAGCACTAGCGCCGCCTTGCGGTCGATGGCGACGAGCTCGCGGGTTCGGCCGTAGGTCGGAGCCTGCGCGACGCTTGCAGCCGGAACGACGACCCACACGCGCGGCGCCGCGCAGATCACGCCACGCGGGTCAATTCCGTCGGCGTGCGGATCGCCGTCGCTGGGCGGCGCGAGCGCGCGCACGACGGGGCTCGTATAAAAGAGCAATGCGTTGCCACCCGACACGCCTTGAATCGCCACGACGTCGCCGGGGCGGCGTTCGCGCTCGATGACGGCGGCAAGCCGCGGAACGGGTTTAAACACTTCGGCATGCGGCAACACGCGCACCGCGACCACGTCGACGGCGACGATCGTCGCAATGGCCAGCGCAAACGGCGCCAGACGCACGCTCTTCGCCCGTGCTACCAATACCGCCGTTACCAGCGAACCGGCAAAGATTGCCAGCGCCATTCCCAACAGCGGCGGAACCGCAACGGCGACTTCGGCCGTCAGGCGGTTGTTGCGGGTGAAGACCCAAATCGCAATAGCCAGCATCCCCATCGTCACCGGCACGGTCACGGCCGATACGATGGCCGAGCGCGTGCCGCCCTTGCGCACGACGGCTTCGAAATACAGCGCGGTAATCAGGGCAAGCGCCGGAAACTCCAGGGCCACGTAGTTCGGCAGCTTGGTGCGGGCAAAGCTAAAGAAGAGCAGCGGCATCACGATCCAGCAGAAGCCCAGGCGAACGAGTCGCGCCACGGGCTCGGTCGCGCGTTCGCGGGCGGCGCGAACGCCGTACACGACCGCCATCGGTAAGAACGCGATCCACGGCACGAAACCGAGAATGATGACCGGCACGTAGTACCAAAAGGGCCCGGCCTGATTCTCCACGACGCCCGTATAGCGGCCCACGGTGTACTCGCCGATCAGCTTCTGCAGTGGGAAGAGCTGGTAGTGCGCGACCAGCGCGATCGGCCACGGTGCGGCGATCGCGACAAAGCAGAGCAGACCGACGATCCACGCGCGCGACGACGGGGCGTGCGTCGGCTCGCAGCGGCGGTTCCAAAAATAGAACGGAATCACGACCAGCAGCGCGACGACCGGTGCGACCGGCCCTTTGGCTAAGAAACCGCCACCGGCCGCGATCCAGCCGAAGATGGCGTACCGGTCGCGTCCGGTTTCGAGGGCGCGGAACCACCAGAAGATGGTCATGGCAACGGCCAAATCGAGCAGCGCATCCATGATTGCGAGGCGCCCGATGACCGCTTGCATCAGCGCGGTCGAAAGAATCACGCCGGCATACATACCGACGCGCGCTCCGGCCTGGCGCGCAACGGCGTAGCCGGTAAAGCCGCCCAGCGCGATCGTGGCCAGCGCGGAGGGAAGCCGCATCGCCAGCGGCGTCGCGCCGAAAAGGAACGAGAATGCCGCGCCGAGCCAAAAGTAGAGCGGCGGCTGGACGAAGTACGGTACGTTGTTGAGGTGCATGACCACCCAGTCGTGGGTGAATAGAATCTCGCGGGCGACCTCGCCGTAGGCCGTTTCGCTGTTATCCCAAAGCGTGCCGCCGCCAAGCCCCGGCAGCGTGGTGAGGGCCGCGGCGAGCGCGCCGACGAAGGCCGCGCGGGCTGGAGCTGAAAGGAGCGGCGAGCGCAGCACGTTAGGCGGTTTTTGCCCACCGGTCGCGGAACTCTTTGTGACTGCGTATGCTCCCCATTTCTTTGCGGCCGAACGGTCGTCGAGCCGTAATCGTCGGCGGAGGCAGCGTGGCCGCGCGTAAAGCCGAGTCGCTCGTTTCTGCCGGCTTTCCGATTTTTGTCGTTTCCGAGCGGATCGGCGAGGCCTTGCGCACGCTCGTTCGGGCTTCTGGGGGCTCGTTTGCCGAGCGCGCCTACGCGCCCGGCGACCTCGACGACGCCGCGCTGGCCATCGCCGCAACAAACGACGCCGAGGCCAATGCCCGCGTCGTGGCCGACGCTCGGGCATCGCACGTGCTGGTCTGCGATGCCGCCGATCCCGATCGCGGCGACTTCACGATGACGGCGACGCGCCGCGCGGGTGATCTTGCGATCTCCGTCGACTCGGGCGGAGCCTCTCCGGCATTCGCGCGGCGGGTCGCCTCGGAACTCGCCGCGCATCTCCACCCGGCGTCGGCCGAAGCCGTCGCCGGTCTCGCGCAAATGCGCGCGTACGTCAAAGAGGCCTTTCCAGCAGGGGAGCGCGGTGCGATTCTTCGCGCGCTGGCGCAGCGGCCGGTCGCCGAGCTCGCGAGCCTGCCGAAAGCGAAGCTCGTCTGCGCGACGCGTGAGAGCGCGCTCGCAATGGTGCAGTCGCGCAGCGTTGCCGCGCGCCTCGCGCAGCGCGGCGTCGTGACGACGATGCTGGGCGTGACGACTAGCGGCGATCGCGATCGCACGCGTCCGCTCGATCGCTTCGACGACGTCAACGTTTTCGTCAAAGAGTTGGAAAACGCGCTGCGCGAGCGCCGCGCCGGCTACGCGGTTCACTCGTGTAAGGACCTTGCCGGCACGCTGCCCGACGACATGCGAATCGCCGCGATTTCGGCGCGGGCTGACGCGCGCGACGCGTTCTGCAGCGAACGCTATGAATCGCTGGAGTCGCTTCCGGCGGGCGCCGTCGTCGGCACTTCGAGCCCGCGGCGGCGGGCACAGCTGGCGGCGCTTCGCCCGGACCTGCGTTACGAGAACCTGCGCGGCAACGTCGACACGCGTTTGAAGAAGCTGGCACGTGGAGAGTACGACGCTATCGTTTTAGCGATGGCAGGATTGCAACGCCTGGGGGTTGCCGCCACACACGTCGCAGCGTTCGCCGAGGATCGACTCGTGCCGGCCGTCGGCCAAGGCGCGCTGGCGGTCGAAGTACGCACGGAAGACGACGCTCTTGCCGCACTTCTGCGCGAGGCGATCAACGATTCTCAGAGCGAGCTCTGCATCGTTTGCGAGCGCGCTGCGCTGCGCGCGTTGCGCGCCGGATGCAGCGCGCCGCTCGGCGTTCACGCTCGGCCAAACGGCGCGACGATGCGTGTCGACGCGTTCTACGCGCCCGATTCCGAAGCGCCGCGTCGAATCACGCTCGAACGTCCGGTCGAGACGCTCGAAGAGGCCGAAACTTTTGGAATCGCCGTTGCGGCAGCGCTCCAGCCGGCCACGACAACGGCGGGCGTGCGGCGGTGATCGCGCTGCGTCCGCGCCGCCTGCGGCGCACCGAAGTCGTCCGCGCGCTGGTGCGCGAGCATCGCGTCACGCTCGATCGCCTGGTGCAACCGATCTTCGTCGTCGAGAATGCCGCCGATGCGGGCGCGATAGAGTCGATGCCGGGCATCGCCCGTTTCGATCTCGACGGAGCGGTCGCCGAAGCCCGCGAGCTCTTCGCGCTTGGCATCCGCTGCATTCTGCTCTTCGGCATTCCGGCGCACAAAGACGCGGTGGCGTCGTCCGCGTACGATCCGCGAGGAATCGTGCAGCGCACGATCGGCGCGATAAAGGGCGCGTTGCCGGAAATGGTGGTCGCGGCCGACCTTTGCGGCTGCGAGTACACCAGCCACGGCCACTGCGGAATCCTCGACGACGGTGGCGACGTCGACAACGACGCAACGCTCGAGCTCTTGTCGCGCATCGCCGTTACGTACGCCGAAGCGGGCGTCGACGTCGTCGCGCCGTCGGACATGATGGACGGTCGCGTCGGTGCGATTCGCGCAGCGCTCGACCGGCAGGGACACATCGACGTAGCGATCATGGCCTATAGCGCCAAGTACGCGTCGGCTTTCTACGGGCCGTTTCGCGAGGCAGCCGGTTCGGCGCCGCAGTTCGGCGACCGTCGCAGCTATCAAATGGATCCGCCCAACGTGCGCGAGGCGATGCGCGAGATCGCGCTCGACGTCGCCGAAGGTGCCGACATCGTGATGATCAAACCGGGGCTGCCCTACCTCGATGTCGTGCGCGCTGCGCGCGATCGCTTCGACGTGCCGATTGCGGTTTTCAACGTGAGCGGCGAGTATGCGATGATGCAGGCCGCATTTGCGGCGGGATGGCTCGAAGCCGACCGCTCGGTCGACGAGTTGCTGATCTCGTTCGCGCGCGCCGGGGCCGACATCGTCGTCACCTACTTTGCCAAAGAGTACGCGCGACGCCATGGATGATGCGGCCATCCTGCTGCTGGCCGGAGGCAAAGCGCGCCGTTTTCCCGGCAAGCTCGAACGCGACCTCGACGGCGAGCCGATGATCGTACGCAGCTATCGCCGCCTGCGCGCCTCGCCTTGGCCGGTCTACGTCGCCGCCAAAGAAACGTTTCCGGCGCCGATCGACGCCGCGCTCGACGCGCCGCTGCTGATCGACCGCCGGCCGGGAGGCGGTCCGCTCGCAGCTCTTCATTCGGCTTGTTCGCTGATCGCGTCACCCTTGATCTTTGCAGTCGCCGCCGACATGCCGCACTTCGACGCACACATCCTAAATGCGCTCGCCTTCGCGCATCGCGAGGGGGACGAGGGCGTGGTGCCGCAACACGACGGTGTGATCGAACCGCTGGCGGCGCTTTACGACCGGCGCGCAATACTTCGCGAAGGCTCCAAACTGCTGCGCGGTGGGCGCGGTGCGATGCGCGATCTCGTCGAACGCATTACCGCGCGTTTCGTTCCGCTCGATAAATTCTATTTTCACAACGTCAATCGTGAAGCCGATCTCGTTCAAGGAGGTACCCCGGCGTGAGGCTGGAGCGTTCGATTGCCGCTTTCGCTCGTTCGCGGCGCGTGATCGCCGGAGGCGTCAACTCGCCGGTACGCGCGCTGGGTGCCGTCGGACTCTCGCCCATCTTCATGAAGAGCGGCACTGGGGCGATGATCTACGATCTCGACGGTCACGAGTACGTGGACTACTTGATGTCGTGGGGCGCGCTGATTCTCGGACACGCACATCCCGCGGTAACGCGAGCCATCGCCGCGACCGCCATGCGCGGCACGTCATTCGGAACGCCCACCGAGCTGGAGAGCGAGCTGGCCGAGCTGGTGATCTCGATGGTTCCCTCGATCGCGCGAATTCGATTCGTTTCGAGCGGCACCGAAGCGACGATCGCGGCGGTTCGGCTTGCGCGTGGTTTTACGCGGCGCTCCAAGATCGTGAAGTTCGCCGGGTGTTATCACGGTCACGGCGACTCGTTCTTGATCGCGGCCGGCTCCGGAGCGCTCACGCACGGTACGCCCGATTCACCAGGCGTTACCGACGGCACGGCGCGCGATACCATCGTGTTGCCGTTCAACGACGTCTCCGCACTCGAGCGCGCATTCGCCGAGAATCCCGAAGCGATTGCCTGCGTGATCGTCGAGCCGTATCCCGCCAACATGGGCCTGGTGATGCCCCGCGAGGGATACTTGCAGCGCCTGCGCGATCTCTGCACTCAACACGGCGCACTCCTGATTTTCGACGAGGTTATTACCGGTTTTCGCGTCGGCCGCGGTGGAGCCCAAGGTCGCGAAGGCATCCAACCGGATCTGACGACGCTCGGCAAAATCGTCGGAGGCGGTTTGCCCGTCGGCGCGTTCGGCGGCCGAGCCGACGTCATGGCGTATCTCTCGCCGGACGGGCCCGTCTACCAGGCCGGCACGCTTTCCGGCAATCCGCTCGCGATGGCGGCAGGCTTAGCGACGCTCGGGATTCTCGACGAAGACGCGGGCATCTACGAACGATTGGAGACGCGGACGCGTCAGCTCACCGACGCACTCGACGGATTGATGAACCGTTACGAGATTCCGCACACGTGCAGCCAAGTCGCCTCGATGTTCTCGATCTTCTTTACTCCCGAACGCGTCTGGAGCTTGGACGACGTGCGTGCCTCCGATACGACCCTTTTTGCCCGATACTTCCGCGCCATGCTCGAGCGCAACGTCTATCTCGCGCCCTCGCCCTTTGAAACCGACTTTCTCTCGACGGCGCACTCCACGCGGGACGTCGATCGCACCGTCGCCGCGGCCGAAAGCGCTCTGGCGGACTTGCTGGCAAGGGCATGACCCGCAGCGAACTGCCCCGGCTGCGATGGAATCGCTTGTCGAAGCCCAGCCGGGCCTCTAGGATGGAGCCATAATGCCCATAACGTGCATCGGGCTCTCCCACCACACCGCGCCCGTGGAGGTGCGGGAGCGGCACGCGTTCCCCGCCTCGCGGATGAGCGAGGCGTTGGTTGCTTTACGCGACTACGAAGCGGTGCGCGAGGCGGTGATGCTGCAGACTTGCGGACGCTTGGAGATTTACGCCGAGCTCGACGACTACGAGCTTGGCGTCGCGCAGGTCAAATCGTTTTTGGCGAACTTCCGCCACGGAACGACCGGATACGACCTCGAGTCGTATCTCTACACGCGACTCGGCCACCAAGCCGTCGAGCATCTCTTCCGCGTCTGCACCGGACTCGATTCGATGCTGATCGGCGAAGCGGAGATTCTCGGACAGGTCAAAGATGCATACGTCGCGGCAACGCGAGTAAAATCGCTCGGACGCACGCTGCACCATCTCTTTCGCGAAGCGCTGGCCGCCGGTAAAGCGGCGCGCGCGCAGACGAGCATCGGCGGCGAGTCGGTTTCGATTGCAACCGCAGCGGTAGAAGCGGCGAAGGCCCGCTTGGGAACCCTCGAAGCGAAGTCGATTCTGGTCGTCGGAGCCGGTAAGATGGGACGCACCGCGGTTAGGCGCTTGCGGGCGGAAGGCGCGGCACGCGTCGTCGTCGCCAATCGCACCGCCTCGCGTTCGCGCGATCTCGTCGATGAAGCGGGATTCGGCGAAGTCGTCGAGTTGCCGGATCTCATCGAAGCGCTCGTCATGGCCGACGTCGTCGTAGCGTCGACCGGCGCTGCCAATTTCGTGATCGACGCGCAACGCCTCGCCACGGCAATGGAACGCCGTCCCGAGCGTCCGTTGTTCATCGTCGATATCGCCGTGCCGCGCGACGTCGATCCCGACGTCGCCGAGCTGCCTAACGTAGCGCTGATGGACATCGACGACCTCAAGTCGGTGGTCGACGAACGGCTCGAAACGCGCCGCGAAGCGATCCCGCACGTCGAGGAGATCATCGCCGAGTACGTCGAGCGTTTCGATAACTGGTATCGGTCGCGCGTCGCCGTTCCCGTTATCTCTCGTTTGACGCAGAAAGCGGAAGCGATTCGCGCCGCCGAGCTGGAGCGGCTGCTAGCGCGCTGCCCCGAGATCGGCGAGCGCGAACGCATGCTCGTCACCGGCATGACGCTGACCATCGTCTCCAAGCTCCTGCATTCGGTGATACTCAAGATTCGCGAGAAGGCGACGCTGGATCGCAGCGAAGCGCTCTCGCACGCGCGGGTGCTCGACGAGCTCTTCGAGCTCGAAGCCCTGGCCGATGGCGAGCGATAGGGCCGGACGAGTTTACTTGGTCGGCGCAGGCCCGGGAGATCCGGGCCTGCTGACGTTACGAGCCGCTGAAATCTTGCGCCGCGCCGAAGTCTTACTCTACGACGCGCTCGCCGCCGATTCAATTGTCGCGCTCGCGCCTTCCGGATGCGAACGTATCTTCGTCGGCAAACGCGGCGGCGATCACGCAATGCCGCAAAGCGAAATTCACGCGTTGATGCTGGCGCGAGCGCGGCAGGGCCGTCGCGTCGTGCGCCTCAAAGGCGGCGATCCGTTCGTTTTTGGTCGAGGCGGTGAAGAGGCCGAAGCGCTTCACGAGGCCGGCGTCGAGTTCGAAATCGTACCGGGTATTTCGTCGGCCGTTGCCGCGCCCGCCTACGCGGGAATTCCCGTAACCCATCGCGAGCACGCGGCCGCTTTCACCGTGCTCACCGGTCACGAAGATCCTACGAAGCCGGTGTCGACGCTCGACTGGCAACGGCTCGCCGATCCCAATCGCACGCTCGTGATGCTCATGGCGATGGAAAATCTTTCCGAGATCGCGCGACGGCTGATCGCAAACGGGCTCGATGCGGCGACGCCGGCGGCCGTCATTGCCGATGGAACGCGCCCGAGCCAGCGGACCGCGCTCGGCACGCTGGCAACGATTGCCGGCGAGGCTGCGGCGGCGGGCTTACGCGCGCCGGCCGTCGTCGTGGTCGGCGGCGTCGCCGCGCTGCGCGAGCGCCTGCGCTGGTTCGACAACGGCGGTCTCTTTGGGAAGCGCGTTCTCGTTACGCGCGCCGGTCCGCAATCCGCGTCTTTCGCCAACGCGCTGCTGGCGCGCGGAGCCGAGCCGATCGTCGCGCCGACGATAGAAATCACCGCGCCCGACGATCCATTGCCCGCAGCGCGCGCGCTCGATGAGCCGGCCGCGTATGCGTGGCTCGTCTTCACGTCGCAGAACGGCGTCGACGCCTTCTTTGCGGCGCTCGCCGCACGCGATGCGGACGCGCGCGCTATCGGCACGGCTCGCGTGGCGGCGATCGGCGACCGCACCGCCGAGCGTCTGCGCGAGCACGGTGTTCGCGCGGATCTCGTGCCCAGCGCGTTCGTCGGTGAAGAGGTCGCGCGCGCGCTGATCGAACGAGGCGCCCCGGGCGACCGCATTCTCATCTATCGCGCGCAAGAGGCGCGCGACGCTTTGCCGCGCATGCTCGAGGCGGCGGGGTTGCGCGTCAACGTCGTTGCGGCCTATAAAACCGTCTTCGTGCAGCCCGGCAACTTCGAGGATGCCGTGGCTCGCGCCGACGTGCTGACGTTTACCAGCGCGAGTACGGTGCGCGGCTTCTGCGCGGCGTTGGGCGGCGACGAGGCCGGCGCCGGCGCCGCGCGCGGAAAGTGCGTTGCCTGCATCGGCCCGATCACGGCTCAAGCTGCGGCGGAAGCCGGCCTGACCGTAGACGTCGTCGCTACCGTTTACACGACGGCCGGACTACTCGACGCGCTCGAAGCACACTTCGCCGCGAAAGCGTGACGCAGCTCGCACTCGCCGCTGCCTTGGCGGCTGCCGTCGCACTCCTTGCCTATCGCGCCCGAACGCTGACCTTCGGCGGCGCCGTCGCCGCATTCGTCGTCGGCGCCGCCGTCTTCGGAGCCGGAGGCTGGCGCGCAGCGGCCGTGCTCTTTGCCTTCTTCATCCCCTCGGCGGTGCTGTCGCGCGTGGGTTCGCAGCGCAAACGGACGCTGGGTGACGAAAAGCAGGGACCGCGCAACGCGTGGCAGGTTTTCGCCAACGGCGGCATTGCCGCGGTCTGCATCGTCGCGGCGTCGAGCGGCTTTGCGCCGCTTGCGACGGCCTTTGCCGGCGCGTTCGCGGCAGCATCGGCCGATACGTGGGGAACGGAGATCGGAATGCTTTCGCGACGGGCCCCCGTCTCGATTTTGACGTTCCGACCGGTTGCCGCCGGCCTCTCGGGGGGCGTCACGCCGCTGGGAAGCATCGCCTCGGTCGGCGGTGCCTTGTGCGTCGCGCTCGTTACCGGCCTCGTGCATCTCGGACCATTATGGGGCGTTGCGCTCGGCGGCATCGCCGGTGCGCTCGCCGATTCGCTGCTCGGTGCGAGCCTGCAAGCGTTACGCTGGTGCCCGAACTGCGGTCGCGAGTGTGAGACGGAGCGGCACTCCTGCGGAACTCCAACGGTGCTGCGGCGCGGCATCGCGTGGATCGCCAACGATGCGGTGAATTTTATCGCGACCATCTGCGGCGCTTTGGTCGCAGCAGCGGCTGCCGCAATCTAGGCACTAATCTTTAGCATCGAAGAGTTCGGCTTGCGTTCCCCACGACGTCCAGCCCGGGGCCGATTCGCGCGCGAACAGTTCGATGCGTTTGCGCTTGCCGCAGAGTTGCTCGATCATCGTTCGGAAGATCGCCGGCTTACGGCTATGCTCGGAGCGAGGATGAAGCACGACTTGCGCCTGCGCTAAGTCGAGAACGGGAAATGGTCTTCCCGTGGGCGTGGTGGTAGCGGCAAGAACGAACTCGGTGGTTGGTTTAGTAAAGGTCGGCGGCACGCCCTGACCGGCGATGATCTCGCCGCGCCGATTCGTTTTGACCCAAACGTAGAGCACGCCGCGAAAGTACAGCCCCCAGCGGTGAATCAGTTCGATCGCCATGTGCATCCGGGGCCCGGTCGCCCACAGAAAGAGCGCCGCGCGCTTTGCCATGAGATCGCGTACCGGCAGTCGCGCCAGCGCCTCCTGCGACATCAACGAATAGTGTTTGGCCGCGGCCGCATCTTTGACGCGGCTCCCGTAGTACGACCAAGGCGGATCCGCATAGACGATCTCAAAGGCCCCGCTTGGAAAGGGCGGGATTTGCGTAGGGGGCAAGGCAGGCGCTCTGCGCACCAGCCGGGCCGCGTGTTGGAGATACTTCTTTGAGTGTGGCGTCGCCGGAAAATTCTTGCAGGCGCCGCCTTACCCTCTCGTCACGGGTAGGGCCGCGCGCGCGTTGCCAGCGAAGGAGAGGACTGCTATGGCCACCGTAGCGCGGGCCCGCATGGAACGGGCAACGCTCGCATCGATCTCGATTCACTCGCTGGTCGCGCTGGCGATTCCGGCTTTGGCGTGGACTTCGGCATCGGTTACGCCGGTCGAAACGGTGAGCTTTTCGCACGTTCTTCGGGTGGTAATCACCCCGCCGCAAGTGCCGCATCCGCCGCCTCGGGCCGTCGCACCCCGCCACGCCGTTACCGCGAAGGTCAACTTCACCCGCAACGTTCGGATGGTCAGCGTCCCGCACCGTCACTCGTCTCCGGCTCCCATGGTCGCGACCGACGCGCCCGCAGCGCCGGCCGTCGCTTCGGTTCAGCAGGCGGGAGCGGGCAGCGTCAACGGAACCGGGGTCCCGCAAGCGACGCCGTCTCCGCAAGCCCGAGCGATCGCGAGCGTCGGAACGCATCGGACGGGCGGCTATCTTCCGTTCGGAGCCGAGCAACCCGATCCGGTGCTCGATCCCGGCGTGCGCAAACAACTCGATGCGTTGGGCACGCACGTCACGCTGATCGTGGTGGTCGGCAATGACGGGCGCACGGAAAGCGTCAGCTTCGAGCCGCCGATCGACGCTCAACTCGAAGAAAGAATTCGAAATCTGCTCTCCGATGCGAGTTGGGATCCGGCGGTATGCGGCGGCGGCGTGGCCTGCGAGGCACAAGCGACCATCAAGTTGTAACAGCAGTGCCATGAGGCACCTGCGATACCTCGGTCTGGCATTCGCGCTCTCGGCCTGCAGTGCCGGTGCGCCACCGTATGCGGCGCAAACCGCGACTCACGGAGCGCTGCACGCGACTTCGTCGTACGCTGTCGTGCATTCGTTTCAGGGGCCGCCAAACGATGGATGGGTGCCGACCGGCGGCCTCGTCGAAAACGGCGGACTTCTCTACGGGACGACGGATTATGGCGGAAGCGCCACTAAGGGTGAATGTTCGAACGGTTGCGGCACGTTCTACTCGATCGACCCGTCGTCTTCAAATGAGACCGTTCTCTATTCTTTCCAGGGCAAACCGAACGACGGAGCGTTACCGGACTCGCAGCTCGTCTACTCCAATGGAGTTTTTTACGGAGCGACGCAGCTCGGCGGCAACGGCGACTTCGGAACGATCTTCGAGTTGACGCCACCCAAGCACCACGGCGGAACGTGGACCGAGAGCGTACTCTACAATTTCAAGGGACCGCCCGACGACGGTTACGAGCCGCTTCAGCCGACAATCGGGCCCGGCGGTGCACTGTACGGGACGACCTTCTTTGGGGGAAGCGGCACCGGATGTATTTTTAAGTCGGATGGCTGCGGAACGATCTTCGAATTATCGCCCCCCGCATCCGGCAGCGGAGCGTGGCGCGAAAGGATTCTCCATTCGTTCGCGGGCGCACCCGACGGGGCGGCACCGCTCGCACCGCTCTTGCTCAGCCGCGGCGGCGCATTTTTCGGCGAGACTGCTTACGGCGGCGTTTCGGGAGAATGCCCCTATCTCGGCGGGGGCGGCTGTGGGACGATATTTGCATTGAGGCCGCACGGCGGCTCGCAATGGAGCGAACGCATCATCCATTCGTTCGACGTTGCCGGTGGAAAACCGCAGTACGACGGCGTGCTTCCGACTGCCCCGCTTCTAGGAACGGACGGTGTGCTGTACGGCACGAGTGCGTACGGCGGCGGCCAGCCCGGATGCGATCTCGAGAAAGGCGTGAGCGGTTGCGGAACGCTCTTTACCGTTAAGCAACGCTCGCGCGGACGCTGGGCCGAATCGCTCCTCTACGCATTCAAAGGGGGTCAAACCGACGGTGCGTTACCTCACGAGATCACGCCCGACGGTAACGGCGGATTCTACGCATTGAGCGGCGGCGGCGGTACGGGGCGTTGCCAGGCAAGCACCGGCTGCGGAACGCTCCTCCGCCTTGCGCGCTCTATGCACCGCAAAACCGTCTGGAGCGATCGAGATTCTCCATTCATTCCTTGGAGCACCAAGCGACGGAGACGCTCCGGCCGGTGCGATCGTTTCGCACGACGGCACTCTCTATGGAGTAACGGGCTACGGTGGATCCGGACCCTGCAATTTCGGGTGTGGAACGATCTACGAAATTCACGCCGTAACCGGGAGTCGAGTTAGAGTATCGACTTACCTAAGCCGGAGCAAATGAGGCCGACGGCCAGCGACGCCGTTTGATTGCGGTAGTCCAAGATCGGGTTGATCTCGACCATTTCGATCGAACCGAGCTGTCCGCTATCGAATAGCATTTCCATCACCAGGTGCGCTTCGCGGTAACTCAAGCCGCCCTTGACCGGCGTTCCCGTTCCTGGCGCTTCGCTCGGGTCGATCGCGTCCATATCGAACGAGACGTGAATCGGGCGGCCGCCCGCGCCGGCGATGGATTGCGCTTCTTCCATCACGCGCATCATGCCGAGCTTGTCGACGTCGCTCATCGTGAAGGTCTTGACACCGAACTCGCGGAGCATTCGCTTTTCGCCCGGATCGACGTCGCGTAACCCGATCTGCACGGTATGGTCGGCTTGCGCGAAACGCTTCTGCAGCGCGAAGTAGAGCGGCATGCCGTGAACGTTCCCGCTCGAGGAGCTGTCGGGGCTGTTGATATCGGCGTGCGCGTCCACCCAGATGAGGCCCGGCGGCTCGCCGCGTCCGCGCGTCAGTCCGTCGAGGGTCCCCATCGCGATCGAATGGTCGCCGCCCAGCACGATCGGAAAGCCGCCTTCGTGGACGGCTTGCTCGACTAGGAGAGCCAAGCGTTCACAGACGTCGTTGATGACGGCGAAGTATTTTGCCGCAGCGTCGTTGGAGTCGGCAGATTCGCGAATTGGAACCTCGAGGTTCCCACGGTCGACGATCGACGGAATGCCGAGCCGCCGCAGCGAGTCGTGCAGTTTTGCGTATCGAATTGCCGACGGTCCCATATCGACGCCGCGCCGGCTGGCACCGAGATCCATCGGTACGCCGACGATATCGACGCGCTCAACGGTAGAAAGCATACTCTTCACGGGCGGCCTTCTTTCGTTTTGGCGGTGCTCAGGACCCGCAGCACGATGACGCGCAGCACGCCGGCGACCGGCACCGCGACGAGCATGCCGAAGAGGCCGCCCACCTCGCCGCCGATCAAGAGCGCGATGATCACCACGAAGGCGCTCAACCGAACCTGCCGGCCGACAACGTTGGGTGCGATGACGTGGCCTTCGACTTCGAAGATGGTGACGAAGGCAATCGTAACCAGCAGCGCGTTGACCCATCCATTGGTCAACACCGCCGAGGTGAACGCCGGAATGAAAGCGAGCACCGCACCGACATACGGTATCAAGTCGCCGACTGCGGCGAGCAGTCCGAATAGATACGGGTATGGTACGTGCAGCAACATCAATGCAATGGTGATCAATACTCCGACGATTGCCGCGACGAGCAGCTGTCCGCGAACGAAGCCGCCGATGACACCGTCGAACTCGGCCAGCAGGACGAGCGTCGCGTGCCATCGCTCGCTAGGGACTAACGCCGCCAAACCGGCTTTGAGATGATCCAGATCGAGCAGCAGGTATGCCGTCACGACGGGCACGACGATGAAGACGGCAACGGCCGCCAGCGTCCCAGCCAAGAGCGCCGCGAATTGGCCGAAGGTTTGCAAACCGCGCGTCTGGACCCAGTTCACGACCGCCGTCGGGGCGTTGGCCAACTCGTCGCGCGCCCACGCCGGTAGGCGAGACGTCAAGGGATCGTTCGGATTGTAGATCAGCGAGTGCAGCCGATCTACGAGCATCGGGTAGTGATTGACGAGCATCGTCACGTCGTCGATCACGTGCGGAACGATGAACATTGCCGCTAGCACCAATGTAACGGCGATACCCGTGTAGACGACGACGATGGCCGCCACGAGCGGCATGCGCGCGCGCAGCCATTGTACGGCGGGGTAGATCAAGTACGCTAAAAAGACCGCCGCGACGAGAATATAGATTACGGCTCGAATACGAACGAGCATCCCGAAGATAAACTGACCGGCGAAAAAAGCCAGGACGAGCAGCATCAAGACTTTGAGCGCGTAGGTGACGCGCGCCTCGGTCATCCATCGCCACGGATTCGAGCGATCGGTCTTCATGCGCCGAATGCCTTCACCGTAGGAGCGAGCAAGCCCCCGTAGCCGAAGCCGTTTCGAGAAGCAGGCACCGGGCGGCTCGAATAGAAACGACCGCCATGATGCGACGCGCAGCGTTACTTCTGGCGTTTGCTCTGTGGGCCAATATTACGTCGATGCAACCGGCGCGGGCGTATCTTCCGCCGCCGCTTGAAAGCTTTCACCACGACGCCGTTCGACTAGCGCGTCACGTCCCAGGTGCAATCGCGCTCGAAATGCTAGACCTCAACACCGGCTACCACGCCGGCTTCAATGCGGCACGCAGCATGCCCGCGGCATCGACGATCAAGGTTCCGGTGATGGTCGAGGTTTTCAACCAGCTGCAGGCCGGGCGTTTCGATCTCAACCACCGCGTCTCGCTGCAGCGATCGGATCGCGACTACGGCTCGGGCGTGATCTGCGACGCTCCGATCGGATCGAGCTATCCCGTGTCGACGCTGCTCGAGAAGATGATCGACATCAGCGACAACACCGCGACCAACATGCTGATCCGACTGGTCGGGCGGCATAACATCAATCGCGAGATGAACGAGCTGGGCTTGGTGCAGACCCATCTCGCCGGCGACGTCCGCACCGACGGCTGGGAGGTTCGCCGAACTTTGAGAACGTCGCCGGCCGATCTCGTCCGCCTTCTCAGCATGATGGCTCGCGGCGAGCTGGTCGACAGCTGGTCGTCGAAAGAGATGATTTCGATCCTAGAGGCGGATCGCATCAACACGCTTCTGCCCGCTCCGCTGCCGGACGACGTGGCGATCGCCCATAAGACCGGGTCGTTCTTCGATACGCTCAACGATGCCGGCATCGTTTTCGCCAGCGACTCGCCCTACGTGATCGCCGTGATGACGACGGCGCTGCACTCGAAGAACGCCGGCCGCAGCTTCATCCATTCGATCTCGCACCTGGCCTACGTCGACGAACTGAGCGTCGCGCGTTGGCGCGCAACGATGGGAATCGCGCCGGGCTTCTCGCCGCAACCCAGCGCAACCACGAACGGCGGCTTACCCGACGTGCATTACTGGAGCGACGCGTCGGCGGTGCACGGCGATGTCCCGGTGGTGCAAAGCGTCGACGACAGCGCGCCGACGCCCCCGCCTACACCTTAACCCCGACGTTTTTGAAAGCGTAGGTGCGGGTCAGCCAATCCGCGTAGCGCGGCTCGCGCCCGGTGACGATTCGTTCGTATATCCCGCCGAGCCGTTGCGCGACCGGACCCAACTCGCCGTTGCCGACAAGGCGGCGATCGATCGAGCCGACGTAGCAGATGCCCACGGCCGTACCGGTAAAGAAGACCTCTTCGGCGGCATACAACTCGCCGCGGTCGATCGAGCGCTCGACGACCTCCATCCCCAGCTCGTTGCGCGCAATCTCCATGATGACGCGTCGCGTTACGCCCTCGAGCACGTTCTGCGAGGGATCGGGAGTGTAGAGCACGCCGCGGCGCACCAGGAAGATGTTCTCGGCCGAGCCTTCGGAGACGTGACCGTCGTGCGAGAGTAGGATCGCCTCGTCGTAACCGTTGAGGACGGCTTCGCTCTTGGCCAGCGCAGAGTTGACGTAGAGGCCGGTGATTTTTGCTCGCGGCGGCGCCATCGTGTCGTCGGCTCGCCGCCAGGAGCTCACGCAGACGTCGAGTCCGCGACCGCTCTCGAGATAGTGCGAGAACGGAATCGGCACGATGGCGAACGCGTCGGGCACGTTATGCAGACGCACGCCGACGTCTTCGGCCGCCTTATAGGCAAACGGACGAATGTAGACGTCTTTACGGTAGTCGTTTCGCACGCAAAGCTCGACCGTGATGTCGATCAGCTCGTCGACGGTCTTGGGAAGCGACATCGTCAGGATCTTGGCCGACGTCACCAAGCGGTCGTAATGGTCGCGCAGCAAAATCAGGAAGAGCTCTTGCTCCTCGGGCACCCAGTAGCCGCGAATTCCCTCGAAGCAGCCGGTGCCGTATTGCAAGCCGTGCGTCAGCAGTCCGACTTTGGCATCTTCGTAACGGACGAAATCGCCGCCGGAGTACACGGTTATCGACGAAAGATCCACCTAAGGCCTCCTGTCCGGGCCGGTGTTGTTGCCTCTGTCGCCTGGAACTCCTTTGGCCGCCGGTGGGAGCCCCTGCGCGACGCTCGAATTACTCCCTCGTGAGTATGCCCTATCTTCGCTTGACCCACCCGCTCGTCCGCGACGGCGGGCAGCTTCGACCCGGAACGTGGGACGAGGCGCTAGACCGTGCCGCGTCGGCCTTGGCCGGCGCGCGCGATCGCGGTTCGAACCGCACCTTTGGAATGTTCAGCTGCTCGAAAGCCACCAATGAGATGAACTATGTCGCGCAAAAGTTCGCTCGTTCGGTCATGGGCAGCAACAACATCGATAGCTGCAACCGAACTTGACACGCACCTAGCGTCGTCGGTCTGACGGCGGTCTTCGGTGCGGGCGGTGGAACGAGCTCCTACGAGGAGATCGAGCGAACCGACGTGATCGTGCTATGGGGTTCGAACGCGCGCGAAACGCACCCCATCTTCTTTCATCACGTCTTGCGCGGGGTGCGCAACGGCGCCAAACTCTACGTGGTCGATCCGCGTCGCACGTCGAGCGCGCGCTGGGCCGACGGATGGCTCGGCCTCGACGTCGGCTCGGATATCGCGTTAGCCAACGCCGTCGGACGCGAGATTCTCGCCGCCGGATTGGAGAACCGAGAGTTCATCGAGGAGGCAACCAGCGGTTTCGATGAGTACCGCGCGGCCGTCGAACCGTATACGCTGCAATACGCACAAGAGACGACCGGCGTACCGGCCGACCTCATTGCAGAGTTCGCTCGCGTTTACGCGAGCGCTCCGAGCGCCCAACTCTGCTGGACGCTGGGCATCACCGAGCACCATAACGCCGTCGACAATGTCCGAGCGCTGATCAACTTGGCGCTGCTCTGCGGTCACGTCGGGCGTTATGGGTCGGGGGTCAATCCGCTGCGCGGCCAGAACAACGTTCAGGGCGGCGGAGATATGGGCGCGATTCCCAATAAGTTCCCCGGCGGACAAGACGTCGAAGACGCCGCGAGCATCGCCAAGTTCGAGTCGGCCTGGCACGCAACGCTGCCGCGTAAACGCGGTTGGAATCTCACCGAGATGTTCGAGGGCATCGAGCGCGGCGACCTCGACACGCTCTACGTCATCGGCGAGAATCCGGCGCAATCCGAGGCCGACCAAACGAAGGCGCTGCACCTGCTCCGCAGCCTGCGCCATCTCATCGTGCAAGATATTTTTCTGACCAAGACGGGCGAGCTCGCCGAAGTCGTATTTCCGGCGACCGCGAGCTGGTGCGAAGCTGAAGGCACGGTCACCAGCAGCGAGCGCCGCGTGCAGCGCTGTCGTAAGGCGCTCGAGCCGCCCGGCGAAGCCCGCGACGATATTTTGATACTCTGCGAGCTCGCGCGGCGTCTCGGACGCGAGTGGCCGGACTACACGCCGGCGGCCGCGTGGGACGAATGCCGTTCGCTTTCGCCGTGGCACGCCGGCATGAGCTACGCGCGGCTGGAGGCGCTCGACGGAATCCCGTGGCCCTGCTACGACGAGACGCATCCCGGCGAGCAGTTCTTGCACGCGCGCCTCTGGGAACGTCCCGTGCGCGGCGCGCGCGCTCCGTTTGCGGCCGTCGAACACGATCCGCCGGTCGAGGCGCTCGATGCCGAGTATCCGGTTCGCTTGACGACCGGCCGGCGGCTCGACTCGTTCAACACCGGCGTGCAGAGCGGCGGCTATTCATCGCCGCTGCGCCGCGGCGAACGTCTCGACATCTCACCCGACGATGCCGCGCGCTATCGCGTCGACGAAGGCGATCGCGTACGCGTGACGTCGCGGCGGGGATCGGTGGTCATCCCGGTGCACATCGATACGGGCCTGCGCGCCGGCCTGGTCTTCACGACGTTCCATCACAACGACGAGATCGCCACCAACCTTTTAACGATCGACGCGACGGATCCAAAGTCCGGAACCGCCGAGTTTAAGGCCGCCGCCGTGCGGATCCTTCGACAGAGCTCAGGATGACAACGTGAACAGTGCCTGACCTGCACTTTACGTCGGCGACGGCCAATGCCGACGAGCGCGCGGCAATCGACGACGCTCTGCGTGGACGAGGCGATATCGGACGGGCGCAAGTGCTGCCGATGCTCCACGCATTGCACGATCGCATCGGTTGGATTAGTCCGGGGGGCGTGAACTACGTCGGCGAACGCCTCGGCGTCGCTCCGGCCGACGTCTACGGCGTTGCGACTTTCTACGCGTTCTTCTCGACGACGCCGCGCGCGGCGCGCGTCGTCGAAGTCTGCGACGATATCGCCTGCTTATGCGCCGGCGCCGCGGAGCTTTGTAAGACGCTCGAGGCGACGGCGGGACCGCCCGGGATAACGTCGGCAAACGGCGTCACCTGGCTGCGCAGTCCTTGCTTGGGGCTCTGCGATCGCGCACCCGCGGCGATGATTCGCGAAGCGGGAACGACGCCGTCATTCGGACGCATCGCTCCGGCAAACGCGGCGCTGGTTGCCGCAGCGCTGGCGGGTTCAACGCCGCACGGCGACGGCTCTCCGCAAATCGGAGGATCGCCGCTGCGGTTGTTGCGTCGCGTTGGCCGCTTGGATCCGACGAGCCTCGATGCCTATCGCAGCGACGGCGGTTACGAAGGATTGCGCGCGGCACTGGAAATGGGGCCCGAACGCGCCATCGCCGAGATCACGGCCTCGAATCTGCTCGGCCGCGGCGGGGCGGCGTTTCCAACCGGACGCAAGATGGACGCCGTCGCGCGCGCGGCGGCGCGGCCGCACTATCTCGTCTGCAACGCCGATGAGTCGGAACCCGGAACTTTTAAAGATCGCGTCCTTATGGAGTGCGACCCGTTCGCCATCGTGGAAGCCATGACGATCTCGGCCTATGCCGTCGGATGCGAGCGCGGCTTCATCTACGTGCGCGGCGAGTATCCGCTGGCAGCACAGCGCCTCGGCGCCGCCATCGCCGCAGCGCGCGCGGCAGGGCTGCTGGGTGACGACGTGATGGGCGCAAACGTGCGCTTCGACATCGAAATCCGGCGCGGCGCCGGCGCGTATATCTGCGGTGAAGAGACGGCGCTCTTTAACTCCATCGAAGGCAAGCGCGGCGAGCCGCGTAACAAGCCGCCGTTTCCGGTCGAGGCCGGACTCTTCGGCAAGCCGACGGTCGTCAATAACGTCGAGACGCTGGCGAATCTGCCGTGGATTTTACGCGAAGGCGGCGCTGCTTTCGCAAAGATTGGAACGCCTGGATCGACGGGCACGCGCCTCTTCTGTCTTTCGGGTGCAATCGAGCGCCCCGGCGTCTATGAAGTGCCGCACGGCACGGCGCTCGGCGCGCTCATCGAAATGGCGGGCGGCCTTCCCCCGGGTAGGCGTCTGCAAGGAATGCTGCTCGGCGGCGCCGCCGGTACGATGGGAGGCACGGAACTTTTGGAGATGCCGCTGACGTTCGAAGACGCGCGCGCTGCCGGCGCGACGCTCGGTTCGGGCGTCGTCATGCTCTACGACGATCGCGTCGATTTGACGGCGATCCTGCGACGGATCGCGCGCTTCTTCCGCGACGAGTCGTGCGGGCAATGCGTTCCTTGTCGCGTCGGCACGGTTCGCCAAGAAGAGGCGCTCGAGCGTCTCTCGCACGATGGTGCCGGTGCGCGGCGCACGCTCGATTTGACGCTGCTCGACGAGATCGGCGCGGCGATGCGCGACGCTTCGATCTGCGGCCTGGGTCAAACGGCCGCCAGCGCGATCGACTCGGCGCGCAAGCGGCTCGGCTGTTTCGCGGATTCGCCGTCGTGATCGAGCTGACGATCGACGGCACGGCCGTGAGCGTGGCGGAGGGCTCGACGATTCTCGACGCCTGCAAAAGCGTCGGAACCGACACGCCGACGCTCTGTTATCTCGAGTCGCTGACGCCGGTCAATGCCTGCCGCGTCTGCGTCGTCGAGCTGGAAGGTTCGCGCGTGCTGGTTCCGGCCTGCGCGCGACGCGCCGAGGCCGGGATGGCGGTGCGCACCGATACCGAGCGCGTGCGCCACAGTCGCAAGATGGTGCTCGAGTTTCTCGGCTCTTCGGTCGATCTTTCGACGGCGCCCGACGCCCAGCGCTACTGCGAACGGTATGGCGCCGAACCCAACCGCTATGGGGACGAGCGCGCCACCGTCGCCCAGCCGGTAAAGGTAGACAACGCCCTTTACGTGCGCGACTATGCCAAGTGCATTCTCTGTTACAAATGCGTCGAAGCCTGTGGACCCGACGCGCAAAATACCTTCGCCATCGCGGTGGCCGGCCGCGGCTTCGACGCGCACATCGCCACCGAGTTCGACGTTCCGCTGCCCGATTCGGCCTGCGTCTATTGCGGCAACTGCATCGGCGTCTGCCCGACCGGCGCGTTGATGTTCTCGTCGGAGCACGATTTGCGCGCGCGCGGCGAGTGGGACGAAGGACGGCAAACGCAGACCGATACCATTTGCTCGTACTGCGGCGTCGGGTGCACGCTCACGCTGCACGTGCAGGACAACTCCATCGTCAAAGTCACTTCACCGGTCGAGAACGAGGTCACGCGCGGCCACCTCTGCATCAAGGGCCGTTTCGGCTACACGTACGTCCAGAACCGGCCCGAGGAGTAAGATGGAGACGGCTCGGCCGGGGCGCAGCGTCGAGGTTGACGTGGTCGCGCTCGATGGTGCGCAGTCCGCGCGCAAGCGCGACGAGGTCGCCGGGGAGGAACCGCTGGAAATCCGGCTTGTGGCCGGCGGAGCCTCAAATACGCTGGCGATTACCATGCGCACGCCGGGAAACGACTTCGAACTCGCCGCCGGCTTCGTCTACGGCGAGGCGGTCGTTCGCCGGCGTGAGGACCTGGTCGCGATGGATTACTGCATCGATCCGCAGATCGATCGCGAGCAGCGCTTCAACATCGTCAACGTCGAGCTGTCGAGCGCCGCCGAAACGGTCGACATTTCGCGCTTCGAGCGGCACTTCGTAACCAGCAGCGCGTGCGGCGTCTGCGGACGCGCGCAGATCGACTCCCTGCGCGACCTCGGCGTCGCGCCCCTCGACGACGGCGTGCGCGTTGCATCGAGCCTACTCTACGACCTGCCGCAGCGCATGCGCGAAGGGCAGCGCGTCTTTGCATCGACCGGCGGGCTTCACGCGGCTGCGCTTTTCAACGAGCGAGGCGAGCTGCTGGCCGTACGCGAAGACGTCGGCCGCCACAACGCCGTCGACAAGATCGCCGGCTGGGCGCTGCTCGGCTCGCGCCTTCCGCTCGATGGCTGCATACTCATGGTCAGCGGCCGCGCGGGCTACGAGATCGTTCAGAAGAGCGTGATGGCGCGGATTCCCATCGTCTGTTCCGTCTCCGCACCGAGCAGCTTAGCGGTCGAACTCGCGCGCGAGTTCAACGTCACGCTCGTCGGATTCTTACGCGGAACGCGCGCCAATGTTTACACCGCGCCGGAGCGGGTTACGACGTAGCTTCGAGATACTGGCGCAGCAGCCGGTCGAAGGCCGGCGGATTGTCGGCGTTGGCAACGTGTCCCGCCGCCTCGACCATCTCCAAACGCGCGCCTCGAATTCCAGTGGCGATCTCTTCGGCGAGCGAACGCGGCGCCACGACGTCGTGCTCGCCGTACGCGACTAATGCCGGCACGTCGATGGCGGGAAGAACGTCGCGATAGTCCCCGGTCCACGTAGCTTGCGTCGAAGCGAGATAGCACTCGACGGACTTGCAAGCCATTTGCTCTACGGTCTCGCGCATCCGGTCGGGCGGCATGCCGAGTTTTTCCGCGCGAATCCGGCCGAACGCGCGCATGTCGCCGGCTTCGCGCACCGCGGCGGAGATCTGGCGCGCGTTACCTTCGCCGTCGGGATAGCGGGCGAAAGTTCCCAGCAGCACCATCCCGGCAATGCGTCGCGGCGCACGCCGCCACAGCTCGAACGCGACCACGCCGCCGAGACTGCAACCGACGATCGTGAAGCGTTCCGCGCCCAATGCGTCGGCGACGGTTAGAACGTCGGCGGCGAACCCTTCGCGCGTAATGCTCGACGGATCGGGATCGGGTTTTTGCGAGCCGTTACCGCGCAGCTCGATCGCCGCACAGAGCGCGTACTCCGAAAACGGCTCCAGCTGATAATCCCAAATCGCTGCAGTCGAGCCGACCCCGTGCACGAAGATCAGCGGCGGTCGCCGGTTCCCGGAGCGGTCGGGAGCTACGCGCGCGCCGGCAATCACGCGGCCTCGCGTTTGCGGGCAACAAACTCGCGCACGAATTCGAGCGGTTGTGCATTGAGGACGTCCGGCGTTCCGAGACCTGCGCGGCGCGCCTGTCCGACGGCAAAGTTGATTGCGCCTAGATTTTCGGTGCGGTGCGCGTCGCTGTCGAGGGCGAACATCACGCCGAACGATTTAGCTTTGCGCGCCAGCGGCGCGGGAAGATCGAGGCGCGCTGCCTGGCCGTCGATTTCGAGTGCGGTTCCCGTTCGCGCTGCGGCTGCGAAAACCGCATCGTAGTCGAACTCGTAACCGCTCGACGAATCGAAGCGCCGTCCGGTCGGATGGCCGATGATGGTGACGTAGGGATTCTCGCAAGCGCGAATCAGGCGCGCCGTCATTTCTTCGCGCGACTGGCGGGTGGCAACGTGAACCGATGCGATCACCACGTCGAGCTCGGCGAGCGTCGCGTCGTCGAGGTCGAGCGATCCATCGGGCAAGATATCGACTTCGCTGGCGCAGAGCGTTCGGATTCCGTAGCGTTCTCCAAGCGCTGCGATCTCGGCGCGCTGCTCGCGCAGCTTCAACGCGTCCATACCATAGCGCCGCGCTTGTCCGCGCGAGTGATCGCTAATCGCATGATACTGGTACCCGCGCGACGCGGCCGCCGCGATCATTGCCTCGAGCGAATCGCGTCCGTCACTCCAATCGGTATGCATGTGGAAATCCCCGCGCATGTCGCCCGAGTCGACCAGTTCCGGAATCTTTCCGGCCAGTGCGAGATCGATCTCGTCGAGACCGCTGCGCAGCTCGGGCGGAATATACTGCATCCCCAGCGCCGCGTAGACGCCGTTTTCGTCCGTGCAGGTCGTCACGTCGCCGGTTTCGAGGTTGAGGATGCCGTTCTCGCTGACGCGCAGGCTGCGGCGGACGGCGTACTCGCGCAGCTTGATATTATGTTCGCGCGAACCGGTGAAGTGCTGCAGTAAGTTTCCGTAGAGATGGTCCGGCAACACTCGCAGATCGATCTGCAAGCCGCCGGGCAGCCAAATGCTGGCCTTGGTCGGCCCCTCGGCGAGCACCGCTTCGGCACGCTCCCATGCCGTAAGGTGCGCCACCACGCCGGCGGCGTCGTGCGAGGTGCAGACGATGTCAATATCGCCGACGGTGACTTCGCAGCGCCGCAGGCTGCCGGCCAGATCGAGCCGTTCGATCGCCGGCCCGAGCCTAACGTAGGCGACAGCCTCTTGCGCGATCTCCAACGCCTGCGGAAGCGGCGTGCGCCGCAGCCTGCCCTTATACGCGAGAATGCCGCGCCGCCAGTTTTCGATCGTCTTGCTTCCCAGCCGCGGAATGCCTTCGAGGCGACCCGCACCGATAGCCGCTTCGAGATCGGCCAGCGACGCGATGCCGTAATCGCTGAAGAGCATCGCGGCGGTCTTGGTGCCGATGCCGCTCACCCCGAGAACTTCCAAGAGCGTCGGCGGAAAGCGCCGGTGCAGCTCGGCCAGCTGATCGGAGCTGCCGGTGCGGATGAGCTGCTCGACGGCCGCACCGATCGACTTCCCGATCCCCGGGAGCTTGAGATGCTCGCCCGTCGCGACCAAATCGGCCAGGGGCGGCGCGTTCTCGACCGAGGCAGCAGCCTTCTCGTAGGCCGAGTACTTATAGAAGGTCTCGCCCGCCATTTCCATGAGCGTGCGGATTTCGAGCAGCTTTTGCGCGACTTCGGAATTGGTTAACACAGCGGCCTAGTACGTTTGGCCGCCCCTGTCGAAGGCTACTGCTGCGATGCCCCTTCTGCGCATGCGAAATGCGTCATTCGAGGGCGGCGGCGCTTCGGCCGGTCCGGTAACCCTGGACGTGTACCCCGGCGAGCGCACCGCGCTCGCGTTCGGCTCGGCGCGCGAAGCGTCGATCGTTGCCCTGATGGCGAGCGGAATCGTCAAGCCGTCGCATGGTTCGGTGCTGATCGACGATTTCGACCCGCGCATTCAGTCGATCAACTGTAAGCGCGTAGCGGCACTGGTACCGCACGAACCGTGCGGCCTACATGAATCGGAGTTTGTGCGTTACGTGGTCTATCGCGCGGCACTCTGGAAGATCGAACCGCGACGCGCGCTGGCACACGCTCAGTTGCTGCGCAAGCGCTTGGGTAACATGCACGAAGCCTTCGCCTTTCCATTGATCGGCGCACTGGTCGGCATGCCGAAGCTGGTCGTGCTCGATCGCCCTGCGGCGGCATTCGCGCCGCAACTTCTCACGGTGCTCGAGGGGCGAGCCGTTTTTTCCACGCATGCCAGCGCGTCCGAAGCGCGCGTCTTTTTGACCTCGCCTTTTACGGCGACCGGCCGGAGCGGGACGCCGGCGTGACGCTGCGCGCACTCGGCGGGGTGGTTATCGCCCGTCTCTACGTGCAACGGCGCGTCTTGCTCTATGCTTGCGCGGCAGCCTTTGTCGTGGGCATCCTTCAGCCGGAGGGTGCGGTCGGTCCGGTCGTCTTCTGCTCGCTGCTCGGCATCGCCATGGCGCTCTCGCAGAGCCCCGGCCGCCATCCGCATCTCGACCGTTGCGAACAGGGCGCGCCGCTCTTCGGCCGCGAGCTCGCGCGCGCGAAGGGGCTCGTGCCATACCTTGGCGGGTCGCTCGCAGCGCTATCCTACGCCGGCGCACAAACGGTTCGCGGCTCGCACGACGCCCCGTTCGATCTACTTATCGCGCTGGCGGCAGTCGCGGCAAGCACCTCGACGGCGCTCTGCGCTTCTATCCGCCGCGGCTGGCCGCGCATACTCTACATTTTGTTGGCGTTCACCGCCGGAACGATGACGTACGCACTCGCCGTTACCGCACACGCGCTCCTAGCAGGCTTCGCATTCGCCGCACTCGCTACGTTCTTAGCGCTCCGCCAATACGGCGAAGCCCTGGCGCGTTACGACCCAGTGGAAGAGTTGTAAGCGGTCAACACTCACCCTTCGACACGCTCAGGGTGACAGCGGTACGCTAGATGAGCGTTTGCGCCGGGGTTGCGGTGGCGAGCTTTTCCAGCATCGCGCGGTCGAACTGCGAGAGATCATCGCCCCCGCGCGTTGAGACCCAGTTCGAGTCGGTGACGGTCGGCTGGTCGCGATAGAGTCCGCCGGCGTTACGGATGTCGTCGGCGATCGAAGGAGCTCCGGTTACCTGCCGTCCGCGCACCAGCTGCGAGGAGATTAGGACTTGCGCCCCGTGGCCGATCGCGAACATCGGCTTCTTGAGCGTATCGAACTCACGCACGAAGCGATGCACCTCGCGGTCGGTGCGGATGCGGTCCGGAGAATTTCCGCCGGGGATGAGCACGGCGTCGAAATCCTCGGCCGTGCAATCGGCGACGAGTTCCTCGGCGCGAAGGCTCGCGCCGTCGTCGAGGCCGCGCTTCCCGCGGATGCGCTGGCGCGCCCGCTCGTCTACGCCGACGATAGTTACGATCGCGCCGGCCTCTTCGAGGGCCCGGCGCGGTTCGGTCAGCTCAATTTCTTCGAACCCGTCGCCAATTAGGGCGGCGACGCGCTTTCCTTCCACTCCCTGCATATCGGCCCCGTAGATTCGCGCCGCCGGGTGGAACCCCTAGCCAAATAGGCCGCGCGTCAGGCCCCCATCGACCGAGATGGTTTGCCCGGTGACGTAGCAGGCGGGCTCCCCGCAGAGGAAGACGGCCATCGGGGCAAACTCCTGCGGCGAGGCGACTCGGCCGATCGGTACCTCGGCCGCGGCGGCCCGCATTTTCGCCTCGTCGTTGTCGTAAAGGCTGCGCAGCCGGGGCGTGTCGACCCGTCCGGTGGCGATCGAGTTAACCGTTACCCCCTCGGGGGCGACCTCAGTTGCCAGCGTCCGGAGCGCCGAGACAAGCGCCGTGCGAAAGGCATTCGAGAGTACGAGGGCATCGATGGGCTGTTTGACGGAGGTCGAAGTCAGGGCGACGATCCGGCCCCAGCGAGCGGCGCGCATCGGCGGAACGACCTCGTCGAGCAGGCTGAGCATCGACCGCAGCAGCAGGCGATAGGCGACGTCCCAATCGTCGATGCCGACCGCGCTGAAGCGCCCAGGCTTGGGGCCGCCGCCGTTGAGGATGGCTATATCGACGCTGCCGTACGCCGCGCGTATCGCCGCCAGCGCCGAGCCGATCGAGCCGGGATCGGAGAGATCGAGCCTAAAGCCGCGAGCCTCCGGCGCTCCGGCGGCCCTCGTCTCGGCGGCGACCGCCTCCAAGCGATCGACGTCGCGGGAAGCCAAGGCCAGTCTCACGCCCTCCCGCGCCAGCCCGAGCGCGATGGCCGCACCGATTCCGCTGCTGCCGCCGGTGACCAGGGCCGTGCGACCGGCAATGCCCAGATCCATCGAGGGCTGATTGACCTTGCGCGGGCTGCGGGCCTCTGATATCCTAGCCCGGTCGCCGGGACGGGTCCGCGCATCTGTACCCGAGCGAGACAATCCTGACTAAGGAGATTACGACGTGCCGCTCACCAAAGAGCAAAAAGCGGAGATCGCCGGCAAGTACGGCCGCGGAACCAACGATACCGGGTCGGCCGAAGTGCAGGTCGCGATGCTGACCGCCTCGATCAATCACCTCACCGAGCACCTCAAGACTCACAAAAAAGATCATCACAGCCGGCGCGGATTGCTGCTGCAAGTCGGTCAGCGCCGCCGGTTGCTCAACTATCTGCACGCCAAAAACTTGGAGCGTTACCGCTCGCTGATCGGAGAACTCGGACTCCGCCGCTAGTCGCGGATCAGGCCCGCTTCTTGCGCGCGTACGCGCGCCGCCCGGCGGCTTCGATGGCATCGACGCCCATGCCGTAGAACTCGACCAGCTCGAATGGGTCTCCCGACTGACCAAACGTATCCTCGACGCCGACGAACTCGATCGGCGTCGGGGCTTTTTGCGCGAGAATCTCGGCGACGCGCGAACCCATTCCGGCGTGCTTCTGATGCTCTTCCACGGTTACGATCGCACCGCAGCTCGCGGCCGCGTCCAGAATGGCGGCTTCATCCATAGGTTTGACGGTGTGATTATTGACGACGCGGCACTCGATGCCGTCGCGGCTAAGACGATCGGCGGCAATCAACGCATTATAAACGAGAATTCCGCAGGCCACGATCGCGACGTCGCCGCCTTCGCGGAACGTCTGCGCCTTGCCGATTTCAAAGGGAGTCTGGCCGGTGGTGATGACCGCCGATTTCTCGCGGCCGAAGCGTAGATAGACCGGCCCCCACATTTCCGAGAGCGCCAGCGCGGCTTTCTTGGTCTGCACCGAATCGCACGGCACGACGACGGTCATGTGCGGAATCACGCGCATAATCGCGATATCCTCGATCGCTTGGTGCGTTGCACCATCGGGTCCGACCGATACTCCGGCGTGTGCGCCGGCGATCTTTACATTGGTCTCGTTGAGCGCCATGATGGTGCGCACTTGTTCCCACGAGCGCCCCGGATTGAACATCGCGTAGCTGGCGATCCACGGAATCTTGCCGACTGCCGCCAAGCCGCCGGCCATCGCGACCAGCATCTGTTCGGAAACGCCGATCTCGATATATTGCGACGGATGCGCCTTGCGAAAACCTTCGAAACGCGTCGACTCGGAAAGGTCGGCGCAGATGCCCAGAACGTTGGGATTGCGCGAGCCCGCTTCGATCAGTCCCTCGCCGAAGCCGTTGCGGGTCGGAACCATTTTGAGATCGGCGGCGCGATAATCGGCCAAATGCATTCCTTCGGCAGCGCCTTCGAGCGCGGAAGTCCCACTAGGCATCGGCTACAATCCTTTCGCGTTGCTCGGCGAGCTCGCGCAGCGCTTCTTCGGCCTGCGCGGCATTGGGCGGCTTTCCGTGCCACGTGTAATCGCCTTCCATGTACGAAACGCCCTTACCGGGCACCGTATTGGCGATGATGACGTGCGGCTTGCCGGTGAAAGATTTCGCGCGCTCGGCCGTTGCGATGAACTCGGCGATGTCGTTACCGTCGCACTCGAAGACTTCCCAGTTGAAGGCGCGATACTTATCGGCGAACGGCTCGAGAGGCATCACGTCTTCGGTGCTGCCGTCGATCTGAATGAAGTTGCGATCGACGATCGCGGTTAGATTATCGAGATGAAACTTCGCGCCGGTCAGTACCGCTTCCCAATGCAATCCGCACTGGTGCTCGGCGTCCGACGTAACGACCCAAACGTGAAAGTCTTTGCCGTCCATCTTGGCTCCGAGCGCCATCCCGACGCCTTGGGCGAGGCCTTCGCCGAGCGGTCCCGACGTCGTCTCGACCGAGGGGAGGCGAACGCGCTCCGGATGACCTTGGAGTCGCGTACCAAATTTACGCAGCGTCAGCAGCTCCTCGACCGGAAAGTATCCGAAGTTGGCCATTGCCGAGTAGCGCACCGGCGCGATGTGCCCGCACGAGAGCAGCAGGCGATCGCGGTCTTCCCAGTCGGGGCGCGCGGGATCGTGGCGCATCAGGTAGCCGTACAGCGCGGCGAAAACGTCGGACATGTCCAAGGGGCCGGCAGAATGGCCCGACCCGGCGGCGAGCAGAGAACGAATTATCCCCTGACGGACGTCGTTGGCCTTGAGCTTGAGTTGGGTCAAGCCCTCGGAGCTGAGCGTTTGCATGGGAGCCGTAATACCAGCCGCGCCGGGCCGGAACCTACCCGATTTTTCACGCCGGCGCGTCGGCGGCAGGACGTAGCTTGGGACGGCCCGAATTGCGGGCGGTTAATCAAAAAGAAGAACATTTTTAAAAAATTAGGAGATATTGTGCCCGAATCCGTGACGTTAACGGTCGGCGGGCGCACGATGGTCATCGAGACCGGCGAACTAGCGAAGCAAGCTAACGGCTCCGCGTTGATTCGTTATGGCGACCAAAACGTCGTGCTCTGCGCCGTAACTGCCTCCGAGAAACCTCGTGAAGGCATCGACTTCTTTCCCCTCACCTGCGATTTCGAAGAAAAAATGTATGCAGCCGGAAAAATCCCCGGCGGCTACATTAAGCGCGAAGGGCGTCCGCCCGAGCACGCGGTGATCAGCTCGCGCCAAATCGATCGCCCGATCCGGCCGCTCTTCCCCGACGGCTTTCGCAACGACGTGCAAATCGTTGCAACGGTACTCTCGATCGATCCGGAACTCGACGCCGACGTACTCGGCGTCTCCGCCGCTGGTGCGGCGTTGGCGCTAAGCGACATTCCGTTTGCCAAAACGGTTGCCGCGGTTCGCGTCGGACGTGACGAGAACGGCGAGTACGTTTGCAATCCGAGGCTGCCGGAATACGAAATCGGCGGCATGGACATCGTCATCGCCGGAACCGCCGATGCCGTAATGATGGTCGAGGGCAGCGGCAACGAGATTTCCGAAGAGGATTTCTTGGGCGCCGTCGAGTTCGCGCACGGCGAGATCCGTAAGATCGTCGCCGCAATCGATGAGCTCGCGAAAAAGGCCGGCAAAACCAAGCGCGAGTATCCGGTTTCGAGCGTCGATTCAGATTTAGATCGCTGGGTTCGCAAGACGTTCGCCAAGGATTTGGCCAAGGCGATGCGCGTCGTCGACAAGCACGCGCGCGAAGAGGCCTTCAGAGCGATCGGCATCGACGAAGCGCTCAAGCGCTGCGGCAAGAAGGACGAGGCCGTCAAGGTGCTCCTCGAAGCGCCGGCTACGGCCAAAGAGTTCAACAAAATCGTCAAGGCGATGCAGGAAGAAGAGTTGCGCACCATGGTCGTGGACGAGAAGGTCCGTCCCGACGGCCGCAAACCCAACGAAGTTCGTCCGATCTGGTGCAAGGTGCATTACGTGCCGCGCGTTCACGGCTCGGGAGTATTCACGCGTGGGCAGACGCAGGTCTTCACCGCCGCAACGCTCGGTTCGACCAGCGACGCGCAGCGTCTCGACGGCATCGTCGCCCTCGAAAACAAGCGCTACATGCACTTCTACAACTTCCCGCCCTACTCGGTTGGCGAGACGCGCCCGATGCGCGGACCGGGGCGTCGCGAGATCGGTCACGGCCATCTCGCCGAACGCGCGCTCCTTCCGGTCTTACCGCCGAAGGACGAGTTTCCGTACACGCTTCGCCTCATCAGCGAGGTGCTGGAATCGAACGGCTCCTCGTCGATGGCGTCGGTCTGCGGATCGTCGCTCGCGCTAATGGATGCCGGCGTACCGATTCGCGAGCACGTTGCCGGCGTCGCTATGGGATTGATTCTCAAAGGCGATAAGTACACGGTGCTCACCGACATTCAGGGACTCGAAGATGCACTCGGCGAGATGGACTTCAAGGTTGCGGGCACCAAGAAAGGCATCACCGCGATTCAGATGGACATCAAGGTGCAAGGCATCACGATCGAAATCATGCGCGAAGCGATGGAACAAGCGCGCAAATCGCGTTACGCGATCATCGACAAGCTGAGCGAAGCGATCTCCGAGCCGCGCGAGCAACTCTCTGAATTCGCGCCACGAATGATCGTGATCAAGATCGACCCTGCCAAGATCAAAGACGTCATCGGACCCGGCGGCAAGGTGATCAACAAAATCATCGCCGATACGGGCGTCGAGAAGATCGACATCGAGGACGACGGCAGCGTCTTCATCACCTCGCTCGACGGCGCTTCCGGCGACAAGGCCAAGCAGATCGTCGAAAACCTCACCAAGGCAATCGTCGTCGGCGAGAGCTACCTCGGAACGGTCACGCGCATCATCGCGATTGGCGCGTTCGTCCAGATCCTTCCCGGAAAAGAAGGGCTGGTTCATATCAGTCAGCTCGCTCCGACGCGCGTCGACAAGGTCGAGGACGTCGTCAACGTCGGCGACGAAATCATGGTCAAGGTCATGGAGATCGACGGGCAAGGCCGCGTCAATCTGTCGCGAAAGGCGCTTCTAGGGGGCGTCTCCGGTAACGGAGAGCAGGGTAATCGCGCCGCGCGCCCGCCGCGTGACAGTGCGCCGCGTGATAGCGCGCCGCGTGATAGTGCGCCGCGTGACAGTGCGCCGCGTGATAGCGCGCCGCGCGATAGCGCGCCGCGGGACAGCGCGCCGAGCGCGGGAGCGCCGGGTGCACCGCCGATGCGCCGGCGTCGCCGGCCGCAAGGACGCCGCGAGGACGACTAAAACGCGCTAGCGAGAGCTAGTCGCCCGAGTACCGCACGCCCACGTCGAGAAACGTTCGGTGCATGCGGTCCTCGGCGCCGGCGTACCAGCGCAGACGGTTGGCGATCGGTCCTGAGATCGCGCCGTCGAAATGGTAGAACGGCGCAGTGTCGAGCAAGTCGCGGCGATAAATGGCGTCGACGCGCAGCGCGCTCGACGCATCGTAGGTTAACCATAAGGCGCCGACCGTAGGGGCGGCGCCTTCGTATGGAGCGCCGTAGCCATAGACGGGCACCGTGTCGGTGACGTGCATCGTCCACGCGCGTAAGGCGATGTCGGGAGAAACCTGCCACGCGGCGGAAAGGCCGACCGAGCTCACCGTTCCCGAGGAGGCACCGCGCACCGTTTGCTGTGCCGCTTCGAAGGCGACGCGCAGACGGGAGTCGTCGGTATACGAGAGCGATCCGCCTAAGAGCGCGTTGCGCTGATATTGCAACGGCAGCGGCTCCGCCTCCGCGTACTGATATTGCTGGTAGTAGGTCGGCAACGTAAACGATCCGCCGTCCTCGAGATTGAGGCTCCACTTACCGTTCGGGAAGAGCGTCGCTTGAATCGACGGCTCGGTGAGCGTTACCTTTGCCGGTTGGGAAACGCCGTACGTACCTCCGGAATAGTTGATCCAATAGGTGCCCAACCCCGCCAGCACCAGATAATCGGTTCCTCGCGCCGCTACGCCGGCGTCGGCGCGCGTGAGGGCCGTCATCGCGCCGACGCGCGGGAGACCGAAGGGCAACGCCTGCGCGTCGTATAGTCCGGTCGACCAGCGCGTCGCAAGATCCGCAAAACCCGACACCGCACCCGTCGTGTGCACGCCGGCGCTCAAACCCGTGTCCGACCACGCTTCGGATATCGGCGACGCGCCGTAACCGGTGGTTAGCTCGTTGGCATACGTGCCGCGATCGGCCAGTGCCGAGACCGAGAGATTGAGCAGCGACGAATCGGTGAACGTCGCATTGCCGAAAGAGAAGCTTCCGGCAAACGCCGTCGCCGGCGATTCGTAGACGCGGCCCTGTTCGGTGCCGCCGCTGACGGAGATCGCCTTGCCGTCGCCGAGCGAAACGTTACCGGAAAGATCGGTACGCTGACGCGACTCTTCGTTATTGCTGTAGGTTCCGGCGGCAATTGCCGCCGCTTGCGATCCCACTTGCGCACGCGCTATTACGTCGCTTCCCAACAGTGCGACTTCCTCGTTCGAGCCGCTCGCGAAAGGGTCGAGAGTCACGATGCCGCCGGCGGCTCGATCGCCGTAGAGAAACGCGTTGGCCGCGCTGAACACATCGGCGCCCTGTTCGTAGGTTGCCGGCACGAGCGTGTAGGGCGAGCTTCCGGAAACGATGTCGTAGTTCGGGACGCCGTTATCGACGAGCAGGCCGCCGCCCGAAGAAAGGCCGCGGTCGCTCAGGCTCGACCCCACGTACGGCAGGCTGTTCTGCGCCAGCAACGTGAACGGCCGCAGCGCGACCGCCGACTCGACGTGCGCGTACGGCAGATTCTCGAGATCCCCGTGCGAGGGCGTCGTTTGCGCCAGAGCGTCGTAGCGCCAGACGATCGCCACGACCGGTTGCCCGGCTTGGACGGTGACGGAGGCGGGACGGCAGAAACGACAGGTGATGGAGATGCTCGCGACCTCGGCACGCATCACAAACGTGCCGGCGGCATCGGTGACGGCGGCGATCTTAGCCCCGCCCGGCGTCCTAGCGGCCGCGATCGCCCCTTCCACCGGGGCGCCGTGCTGATCGCGCACCGAACCGGCGACGAGCGTGACCTGTCCGCGGGCCGGCAGCGCCACGAGCATAAAGACGAGCAGCGCCGTCGCGCAATCGAGCCTGCGGTTCACGGATTCTTTAGACTTTCGGCTATGATGAGAGGAGTGTCAACCCTCGTCCCCCGCCTGCTTGCCGTCGCTTTCCTCGCAGTTATCATGCTTTGCGGGCGATTCGCCGTTGCGGGCACGGCCTCGCTCGAAGATATGCTCGCCGGGGCGCTGACGCCGTCGGCGACGGCGCCCTTGCTCGGTCCGATTACGTCGTCCGGCCGGGTCGGATGGCAGTGCAAGCCCGAGCGGGCCGCCTCCTCCCAGGGCTGGCGTGAAGCCGAGCTTCCGTCCAATCCGTCCAGTCCGTGAAGCGATGCGCGCCCTGCTCTTCGCCGCTCTCCTCGGATTTGCGACGGCGACCACGGCTGTAGCGCAAACCTATCCGCTGACCACCCCTGTCCCGCGCACGACGTCCGTGCCGGCGCTGCGCGGCATGGCCGTGCAACGCGAAATTGAAGAGCGCTTCACCATTGGACTCGATGCGCTGGCGCGCGCCGATTGGAAAGGCGCGGCGAGCGAGTTCGAACGTATTATCGCGCTCGATCCGCCCGAACCCAAGGGATCGACGGCCCGTTACGATCTTTCGATAGCATATGCGAATTTGCACCGTTATGACGACGCCGCACGGCAGTTGCGCACGGCGCTCGCGCTCGATCCGCAGTTCCTGGCCGCCATGGCTAATTTGATCGCGGTGGATTCGGCGCGAGGCGACTTACGTGAAGCACGGAAAGTTGCCGACCGCTACGTTGCGCTCGATCCGGGTTCGGCGAGAGCGCTGTACTCGCGCGGTCTCCTTGCGTTGCAATCCGGCGACGCAGTGACGGCGCGCGATGACTTCGGAAAGCTTCTGCACGTCAATCCGTCGTACGCCGTGGCGCACTACGATCTCGCGCTGGCGGAAGAACGGCTCGGGCGCTTCGATGCGGCCGAACGCGAGCTGCGCAGCGCACTCGCGCTCGCTCCCTCGTACGCGCGCGCGCGCTTTGCGCTGGGCGTCGTGCTCTTGCGGGAGGGAGAGCATGCGGCGGCACGCAATGCCTTTGCCCAAGCGACCGTTGACGCTGCCGGCGATCCGGCGCTCGCGACCATCGCAGCCGCGGCGCGCGATTCGATCAAGACCCCGTAGTTTTTTTTAGACTTTCTTCATATCGGCTCGTTACGCTCAACAACCTAACAAAGCTTCTCTTGGAGGGTTCATGTCTAGAAAACTGGCAGCACTTTCGGTTGCGCTCGCCGCAGTCGCGCTCGCGGCATGCGCCGGCCGATACGGCGGAGGGAGTACGAACGGCACGACCTACGTGCTTCCTTCAATGAAGGATCTACGAATCACGGCAACCGTACCGCGCGACGCACAACCCGCGAAGACCGGCATGGTCAGCGAGGAACTCCCGTCCGAAGGACTCGGAAAAATCAACGACTCGTTCTGGCAGGCGACGCTGGGCGGATACACCCAACAGCAATTTTCGCAAGCGCTCGGTTTCCCGCCGAGGACCAAGATCACGATCAAGAACATTTCCGGCAGCATCCATCACACGTTCAACGTCGTGAAAAAGATCTCGGGACCGCCCGCGCAATTCCCGACGAGCCCGAGTCTTCCGACCACGCCTAGCGGCGGACCGCTCAAGGTCGGCTATGCAAGCGGATCGATCAACCCCGGTTCGTCCGTCACCGTCGTCGCAAAGAAGGCCGGCATCTATTTGTTCGGCTGCGCGTTCCACTACCACGAGGGAATGCAGGACGTCATCGTCATCAAGGCGGGCGCGACGCCCGGGCCGCAAGCAACTGCACCCGCCCGATGAACCTTAGGAGCCCGGCGCATTACGCGCCCGTACTTGCCGTTTGTGCGCTCGTAGCGTGCACCAACGGCGGCGGTTTGGGTAGTATCGGCGGCGGCGGCGGTGGGCCAACGCCCACGCCGTCGCCGCTGCCTCCCACTGCGATCGGTGTCGGCATTCCGAGCGGTAAAATCGGTGTCGAGAACGATCCGACGTGGGGAACCGTCAGCGGCTACACGCAGAATCAAACGTCGCAAGTACTCGCGTTTGCGCCGGGCTCCAAAATCACCATCAAGAATCTCTCTTCTTCCGATCCGCACACGCTCAACGTCATCGAGCAGAGCAGCGGGCCGCCCGCCGTGTGGCCGCACAGCCCCAGCCTCTCGTTCTATCCCAGCGGAAACGGCGTGTTGGGTAACGGCTATGCGAGCGGCACGCTCAATCCCGGCGCGTCCGTTACGGTGAAGCTGAACAACCCCGGAATATATTTGCTCGGATGCGCGTTTCACTACGCGCGAGCTGGCGATGCGCGACGTCATCCAGGTCAGCGCCAGCGCCACCCCGGGACCAACGGCATCGCCGGGTCCGGGCGGCTACGCGGTGCGGCGGCACGCTCCGCTTGCAGCACCGCGCAAGACGAGCGACGACGCATCCCAGCCGCACCTCATCGATCAGACGGGACACCGCTTTACGCTCCAATCGCTGGGTGGGAAAGCGCTGGCGATAACCTTCATCGCCGCTCATTGCGACGACGCCTGCCCGTTGATCAACGCACAGTTTTCGGCCGCGGCGCGCGCCATCGCCAAGGCACGCATTCCGGCGCAGCTCGTGACCATCACGCTCGACCCGGATCACGACTCGCCCGCGACGATGCGCAAGCTGGCCAAGCGCTTCGAAGCCGATCCGCGCTACTGGCTCGTCGCCGGCGGAAAGCCCCGCGACATCCGCGCAATCATGCACGCTTTCGGCGTCATCTCGGTGGAAGGCGAACGCGGCTACCGCGATCGTCACACCACGTTCGTTTATATCTTCAACGCGGCAGGTCACATGACGCAGACGATGTTGGCCTCGTCGGCGCTGGACGACGACATCCTGGACGCGCTACGCGACCAACGAGTGGCGGAGACCAAATGAAACAACGCCTTGTCGATCGCCGTCGCGCTGCTGCTGGTCGCCTGCACCAACGGCGGCATTGCCACCCCTTCCGGCGGAAGCGGCGGAGTTACCATCAATATCAGTCTCACAAACTATCAGCCGAGCTCGACGCCGTACGGTCAGAGCGGCGGATACTCGCCGGCGGTCACGACCGTGGCCGTCGGAACGGAGATTCACTTTGTGAACAACGACAGCTTCGCGCACACGGCGACGTTGATTCCGAATGCGTCGTCGTTCCCGAGCGGATCGCCCTTTGGATTGAGCGCTTTGCAGCAGCACGGAACGACGCTCTCGGGCGGGTTCACCAGCGGCGCGCTTCAGCCCAATGGCTCGTCGCAGACGATCACGGCCGATCGCGCCGGAACCTACCTGTTCGGCTGTTTCTTCCACTACGGCGCCCCTATGCGAGCGGCCATTGTTGCGCAGTAAATACGCACTGATAGCCGGCGCGATTCTCTTTTTCGCGTCCGCCGCCGCGCCGGCACAAGCCATTCCGATTTTCGCCCAGCGCTACCATCTGAAATGCGGGCAGTGCCACAGCGTGCTGCCGGAGCTCAACGCGTTCGGAAACTATTTCCGCAACCATGGCTATCGTCTACCGCTGCCCGAACACGGCACGACCATCTTCGCCATTCGCTATCAGATGGAGTACGATAAGGAGCCGTCCGAAGGCGCGCGCCGCTGGACGCCCGGCGGCATCTTGCTCGGAAGCGGCAACATCGGGCCGATCACCGCGTTTCTTCACTACAACTTCGGTGCGGGCGGCGGTCCGGCGGCGACGTTTTTGCTCTTCGGCGCGGGCTACAACCAGCACACTCAAACGCTCTATCGCGGCGGACTCTTCGAGCTGCCGCTGGCGCAATCGCCCGGACAGCGCCTCGACGACCTGCAGCAGTACGGCTACTACGGCGCGCACGTCGGCTTGAACAATCTTCCGCTCTCGTCCCCACGGTGGGGCGCGATGATGGAGCGCACGTTCGGAAACTTGCGCGTCGACGGGACGATCGCGGTGAGCTCCTATCAAGGTGCGGCATACGGCGGCAAGCCGGTGGCGACGGGCGAGAACACCTGGCTGTCCACGCCCGAGTTCGGCTTATGGCTGCGCCAGACGCTGGTGCAGACGAATCACGCGGAAGCCGACATCGGCGGAACCGCGCTGGGCGGAACCCTCGGTATCCAGCCGACCGGACGTCTTCCCTTCGCCGATCTCTACCAGCGGTACGGATTGCTCGGCCACGCGACCTACGGCGATCTCGATCTCCAGGCCGAACAGTGGTACGGCGACGATCACGACGCCGACGGATTCTTGACCAACCAGCATTCGTACGGCGGTTACGTGCGGCTCAAGTACTATCCAATACCGCACGCGTACTTCGGCCTGCGCTACGACGCGTACGCCAACCCTTTTATCACTCGGGACTTCGTCTACTACGGAGCCGTGCAGATCGCGCCGTTCAGAATCCTGGCGCAAGAGGTGCAGCCGCCCGGGCAGCACCCGTTCTTTAGCGGCGCGATAACGGTAGCTTTCCCGGGACCGTTGAAAGACTAAAGCGCCGTGAGAGTACTGGTCGTAGAAGACAACGCCGCGGTGGCGGAATCGATCCGGACGATGCTGGAGGCGCGCCAGTTCGCCGCCAGCGTGGTGCCCGACGGCCCCACCGGGCTCGAGCATCTGTTGGAACGGTCCTACGACGCCGCCATCGTCGACGTCGGCCTTCCGGGAATCGACGGCTTTGAGGTCGCCCGCGGCGCTCGAGCGGAGGGCGTTCAGACGCCGATTCTAATGCTCACCGCGCGCGATGCCGTGGAGGACCGCGTCGCCGGGCTCAATTGCGGGGCCGACGACTATCTCGTCAAACCGTTCGTCGAAGAGGAGCTGCTCGCGCGCATCACCGCGATTCTGCGCCGCGGCGACCGGCCGGTGCTCGGCGTCGTCGAAGCCGGCGCTCTGCGGGTGGATCTGGCGGCACGCGTCGTCACCTATGACGGCAAACCCGTTTCGCTCGGTACGACGGAGTTTCGGCTGTTGGAGTTCTTGGCGCGCAACGCCGGGATCGCGCTGTCGCGCGCGCAGATCGTCGAGCGCATTTGGGATTACGACTTCGACGGCTCGAGCAACATCGTCGACGTCTACGTAAGCCAGCTTCGGCGCAAACTCAAAAGCCTCGGAGCGGCTTCAATTATCGAAACTGTATGGGGTATCGGCTACCGGCTACGAACTCGTTGATCGCTCGCGCAACCGCGCTCTATCTCGTCGTCTTCATTGCGGTCCTCGTCGCTCTTAGCGCGGGGGCCTATGCCTTTATGGCGCGCGAATATGCGTCGCTGCTCGCTCCCGCGCTCGGCACGCCGGAAGGCGCGGCCGCGCTGGCAATGGCGATGCGCCGCGTTCTGCTGACGCTGGCCGCCATCGACGCGCCGCTGGTTGTGGTCGTGGCGATCGCGTCGTACGCTTTGGCTCGTGCGGCGATCGCGCCGCTCGAAGCCGCGCGCGAACGCGAGCGCCGCTTTGCCGCCGATGCCGCGCACCAGATCCGCTCGCCGCTGGCAGCGATCGCCGCGATCGCGCAAGCGGCGCGGCCCAACGCGTCGGAACAGAGCCGCGACGCGTTTGCGTCGATCGTCGACAATGCGCTGGAGGCCTCGAACGTCGTCACCGATCTGCTGACGCTGGCGCGCGATCCGGCGCGGCTCGCCCTGCATACGGAGCCGGTTGATCTGGGTGCGATTGTGGCGCGCTCCTCTCGCGACGCGCAAGCGATCGCGACGTCGCGCGGCATTATGCTCGAAGCCTCGCCCGCCAGTGCGATCGTAGACGGTGACGAGCGCCGCTTAGTAGAGCTGGCGCGCAACCTGCTCGACAACGCACTGCGCCACGCGCGGCACCGGGTCGGCATCGCTTCACAGCGCAATGGCCGTTACTGCGAGATCGTCGTCGAAGACGACGGTGAAGGCATCCCGCCCGAAGAACGCGAGCGCGTCTTCGAGCGATTCTATCGCCGCAGCAACGACGGTGCCGGAACCGGACTGGGCTTGGCAATCGTGCGCTGGATCGCGCGCGCCCACGACGGTACCGTGACGGTCGGCGCCGCGGCTGCCGGCGGCGCGCGTTTTGTGGCCGCGATCCCGGCACACGCGCAACGCTCTGCCGACGAGGTTCCGTAGGCGTTAGGCGCCGCAGCGCGTAACTGACGAGGCCATGCCTTTTGCCTCCCTGGGGGAGTTCGTCGAGACGTTACGCAAGGCCGGCGAGCTCCACGTGGTCGCCGCCTGCGTCGATCCGCGTCTCGAGATCAGCGCGATTACCGACCGCGTCGTAAAAGCGGGTGGACCGGCACTGCTCTTTACCGACGTCCAGGGCTCGCGTTTCCCGGTCTTGACCAATCAGTTCGGCACGCAGCGGCGCATGGCCATGGCGCTGGGGGCGCGCAGCCTCAACGACGTCGCCGCTCGCGTGCGCGATCTGATCGACCTGGCTCCGCCGTCGGGCTCGTTTCTAGAAAAGCTTCGGGGCGGCTTGCGCCTCGCCGCGCTGAACAACGCGATTCCGCGCACCGTTCGCAGCGGAAGCGCGCAGGATGTAATCGACGACGACCCCGACGTCACGCGGCTGCCGGTGCTGACGACCTGGCCGGGCGACGCCGGTCCGTTCATCACGCTGCCGCTGGTCATCACCAAAGATCCACGATCCAATCGCTACAACGTCGGCATGTATCGCATGCAAGTCTTCGGCCCGCGGGAAACGGCAATGCATTGGCAGCGACACAAGCACGGCCGCGCGCACGCAAGCGCCTGGGGGCGCCGCGTTCCCGTCGCCGTCGCGATCGGAACCGATCCGGCGCTCACCTATGCCGCCACCGCGCCGCTTCCGCCGGTAGTCGACGAGTTCGCCTTCGCGGGATTGCTGCGCGGCAAGCCGGTCGAGTTGATGCGCGCCAAAACGCTCGACCTGATGGTCCCGGCCGACGCCGAGTTCGTGCTCGAAGGTTACGTCGACAACGAAGATTTGCGCGTCGAAGGTCCGTTCGGCGACCACACCGGCGTCTACACCCCCGCCGACCGCTTTCCGGCATTTCACATCGAGTGCATCACGCACCGCCGCGATCCGATTTATCCGGCGACGGTCGTCGGTAAGCCGCCGATGGAAGACGCGTGGCTGGGAAAGGCCACGGAGCGAATCTTCTTGCCCCTGCTTCAGGCGCTGCTGCCGGAAGTCGTCGATATGAATCTCCCGCTCGAGGGCGGCTTCCATAACCTGGCCATCGTTTCGATTCGCAAGTCGTATCCCGGCCAGGCCAAGAAAGTCATGAATGCGTTGTGGGGACTCGGGCACATGATGATGCTCACGCGAGTTCTCATCATAGTCGACGCCGACGTCGACGTGCAGGACACGCGCGCCGTTGCGTGGTTCGTACTCAACAATCTCGCACCGGAGCGCGACGTCGTTACGATGCCCGGTCCGGTCGACGACCTCGATCACGGTTCGTACAGCATCGCCTACGGGACGAAACTGGGCATCGACGCGACGCGCAAAGACGCCTCGGAGGGATACACGCGCGAGTGGCCGGCGGAGCTGGTGATGGACGGCACGACCAGGCAGCGCGTGAACGAGCGCTGGAAGTCGTACGGGCTCGACAAAATCGCGCGCGCGCTTTCGCCCGACGAGTGGTCGGGCCAAGGGCAACGCGCCTACGACTCTCTGTTGCGTACGCCGCCCGAATAGCACGGCAATGAAAGGCCTGGCGCTTTTTTTGCGCGAGATCCGCATCGAGCATACGCTCTTTGCGTTACCATTTGCGTACGTCGGCGCAATCCTGGCGGCGCGCGGCATACCGCAGCTCGCGGCCATCGGATGGATTACGCTCGCGGTTTTGGGGGCGCGAACCGCGGCGATGGCGGCAAACCGCTACCTCGACCGCGAGATTGACGCGCGCAATCCCCGCACGGCGCGGCGCGCGCTGGCCAGCGGCACGCTTCCACCGTCGGCGATGTTGTGGGCCGCCGCGGCCGGAACCGCCGTGCTCTTCTGGGCGGCGTGGATGCTCAATCCGCTCTGCGTCAAGCTCATGCCGATTGCGCTGCTGCTCTTGCTGACCTATCCGCTCTGCAAACGCTTCACGTGGTCCGGACACTTCGTGCTGGGCGCCGTCGACGGGCTGGCTCCGCTGGGCGCCTACATCGGCGTCGCCGGCGGGGTCAGCCTCGCGGCGCTGCTGCTCTTCGCCGCGGTGACGATTTGGGTCGCCGGCTTCGACATCATCTATGCCTTGATGGATGTCGGCATCGACCGCGATCAAGGAATCGGATCGCTGCCGTCCCGCTTCGGCGAAGCCAGCGGGCGCGTGCTGCCGATCGTCCTCCACACCGTGATGCTGCTGCTCTTGGCCGGCGCCGGCATGCTTGCGGCGGCCGGGCCGATCTACTTTCTCGGCGTGCTCTCAGTCGCCGCGCTCATCATCTACGAAGAGCATCTCTTGCGCAGCGATGCCAATCTCTTCGTGATCAACGAACGGGTCTTTATCTCGAACATGGCATTTTCGGTGGTCTTCTTGATCGCGACGATCGGCGGGTATCTGTGAAACGCGTTCGCTTTATCGCCGCAACCGCCGCGGCCGCCGCCGGGGGAATCGTCGTGCCGGCGCGCGCGCAAATTCCACAGCAGCCGGGCTTTCCCAACCAGCAGTTCTTGCCGCAGCTCACCATCGCGGTCAACGTTACCCTTTCGGGCGACTTGGAGAAGTACGGTCGCGAAGTCGTCAAGGGCGTGCAGGCCGCCGTTGACGAGCAGAACCGTTTCACGCCATCGGTCTCACACGTTTGGGGATACCGCGCGCTCGACGATCGCAACGATCCGGGCCTCGCCGCTTCCAACGCCAACGTCGCCGCCGCCGACTCGACCGTCATCGGCATAGTCGGCAATCTTACCGGCCCGATGACGGTTGCCGCACTATCGCGTTACGCCAACACCGGTTTTGCCGTGATCACGCCGACCGTGACGGCCGACGCCGTCACCAAGCGCGGCTATCACAACGTCTATCGGCTTCCGGCAAAGGACAGCACGTCGGGACGGCTCTTTGCCGGCGTCGGGCTGGAAGGACACAAGGGCGTCTTCGCGCTGGCCGTCGCGTTCGACGGTGACTACGGCTACGACGTCGCCAGCGGCTTCGTGCAGCAGGCGCGCAACGACCACCATCCATCCGACGTCCTGCTCTTTCCGCAGAGCGGGATCGACCCGGCGGCGGCCGCGCACACGATTCTCGACCGCAACCCCGGTTATATTTTTCTCAGTGGTAAGACGGCGCAGCTGGGGCCCGTCGCACAGGCCTTACGTTTAGCCGGCTATCGCGGAGATTTCGGCGCAGCCGACGGTTTTTACAACAGCCAAACGATCACCGATTACGGTAAGGTCCTTTCCGGCATGCTGGTCGCGACGCCGATGCCGCCGCTCGACCGCGTTCCCAGCGCAGTCGGACTAATTACCGATTTCGAACGCGAGGTCACGCAGGTCACGATCTTCTCCGCATACGCCTATGCTGCGGCCCAGGTCATCATGAACGCCTCGCAACGTGGGAACGCCACCACTCGGACAACGCTGCTGCGCTCGCTACAGCAGGGCGGGACGTTCACCACGCTGGTCGGCCAGTTCTCCTTCAACATCAGCGGCGATCCGCTGATTCCAAACATCTTTGTGTACAGCGTCGACGGCAGCGGTTTCAAGTACGAGCGTCCGGCAATTCGCACCGGTTTCGTACTCTAACCGGCTATTCAGCGTACGTACTCGTCTTCGGGAACGACGCGCAGCCGGTGGGGTGGACGCGCCCTTTGCTTGGGCACGTCCTCGGTGTCCTCGATTGCAACGGCCAGCCGGAACCGCCAGCTCCCAAGAGAGATCGTAAAACTAGTTCCGAGGATTTCCACGATCAAGCCTCCACCCGCCGCCACTGCCAGATCGCAATCGCGGCGTAAACGACAAAGAAGAGTACAACGACCGCAAGCCGCGGTCCAAAGGTCGCGGTGCCCGGCGCGTCGACTACACCGGCAGAGTCGGGCATCACAAGAGAAACATAACTGAGCGGATTGATCCGCGAGATAACCCAGGCAACGTCGTGGATGAAGAGCGCCACGATGTTATTAGGACGAATCAAGGTTAGTGCGCCGATGAGAATCGACACGGGCCAGGCAAAGCCGAGAACGGCTCCGTAGGAGCGGCTCAGTAACGTCGTCGCCGCGCAAAGCAGCGCATACCAGGCCAACGGAGCGGCAACACCCATGGCAATAGCTTCCGCGTTGATGCCGCTGAAATCGAGCCGGGGCGACTCAAAGAGCAGCTGGCAGAGATAGAACGCCACGATCGTGAGCACGGAAGCGCCGAGAATTCCAGCCATGTCGGCAAGGATCGTCCCGAGGGCGTAGCGCTCGCGCGAAACCGGTTTCATCAACGCAATCTCCAAATGGCCGTCGATTTCGCGCGCGAAGGGAGCGGCCAGGATGGTTGCGACAATCAGAGCGATGACGTCGGCTAGTGTCATGTAGTAGATCATCGGTACCGCACCGTTGGTATCGATGACCGTCGTCTCCACAGTGCCGTTGTGGCTCTCGTACACGTGCATGCTGCCGACGCTGACGCGAGTCTTCTCTTTCATCGGGTGCTTGCTCGGCTGGGTGACGACGATGTGTTTGCCGCTGTATCCGTGGTCGTCGATAACCGCTCGCGTTTGCTCGGCGGGATCGTCGACGATGGTACGTTTCGTTCCGTCGGGCAACGTCGATTGACTGACCTTGACGCCCGGATGGGATTCGAAATGACCTATCCATGCGTCCGGCGACATGTAGCGCGAAACGGAGACCCGCAGGACGATGGCCAGTACGAGCAGGATGCCCAAGACGATCGCTACGTTGCGCAACAAGTTACGGACGCGCAGCCATTCGACGTAGTTCATGACGCGCTTTCCTTTACGACGACGTCGGCGGTCGCCGTCGCCGGCGCCACCGCGTAGAGAAAGATATCTTCGAGATTGAGGTCGACCACGCGGACGCCCATCGCACCGGCGCGCGTCAGGCGCGCGGCAATATCGTCGGCGTGGCTCGTGACCAGCAGCCTCAGGATTCGCTCGGTACGGTCGACGCGCGCGACGCTCGGATCGTTGGCGATGCCGTCGAGCGTATAGCTGACGTCAGGGAAGATGCCTTCGACGATCTTACGGTCGGCCTTGAGGTCGTCGATCGTGCCTTCGAGCACCAGCCGGCCGCGGTCGACAACCGCGATTTGCTCGGCGGCGCGCTCGACCTGTCCGATCTGATGCGATGAGAAGACGACCGTGTTACCCTTGGCGGCTTCGTTGATTATCAGGCTTAAGACGACGCGCTGATTGACCGGATCCAAACCGGCCGTCGGCTCGTCGAGAACCAGCAGCTCGGCGTTGCGCGCGAAGGCGATTGCAACCATCACCGCGGTGCGCATGCCTTTTGAGAGGGCGCGCGCGCGGCGGCGCAGATCGATATCGAACTGAGCGAGTAGATCGTGAGCGCGCTTTAGGTCGAAGTTTGCATACGCGCGCCGGTTCATCTCGACGTGCTCGGCGACCGTCATCCAGTCGTAGAGAACGCTGCGCTCCGGAACGTACGCGATCTTTTCGTAGTTCGCCGGCACCAGCGGCCGGCCGTCATACAGAACGGTACCGCCGGTCGCCCGGGCGAGGCCGAGCATGCATTTGAACGTGGTCGTCTTCCCTGCGCCGTTGGGTCCGAGCAGACCGAAGACGCTCCCGCCGGGGATCTCCAGCGAAAGGCCGTCGACGGCCGCGACCTCGCGATACCGTTTGCGCAGGTTGGAAATCGAAATCGTCATCATCTACTCAATCTCTCCAAACCATCGTGCCAGTGCCGCCTCGAAGATCTCTGTAATCTCATTCCGTCGCAGTCCAACCGACTTGGCCTCGCGTAATGCGACGTCGAAGGCGTCGGCACCGATATCGGCAGCCACTTTGGGCGAATCGGCGAGACCGTTGGAGCGGACGAACGATCCCCTCCCGGGGGAGGTCTCGATCACGTCCTCGCGCTCGAGCTCGCGGTAAGCCCTTGCTACGGTGTTTGGGTTGACGGTGAGGTCGATCGCGAGCTGCTTGACTGTGGGAAGCTGCTCGCCCGCCTGCAAAACCCCGAGGGCTACTGAGCGCTTTACTTGCTCGATGATTTGCAGGTAGATCGGCACGCCGCTGCGTGGATCGACCGTGAGAACGGCCGGCATGACGACAGCCTTAGAACTTCGGGCCCCAGCCGGGGAACAGCTCGGCCGGACGGCGGTCGGGTAAACGAACGGGCGTGCGGGCCTCGCGGGCGATTTCGGAACCGGATACGGTCGTGATGGGCATTTGGGGACTCTCCTTCGGAATCGTACTGGTAAACTATTCTACTAGTACACTAGTACAATAGCTCTCTAATACGGCCCTGTCAAGGGCGTCCCCGGAAATTCTTTCCCTAGCCCGCCTTCTGCGCCAGCGTGCCGGTCAGCTCGCGCCGCATCCCCGCAAAGCGCGGGTCGTTGGCGATCTGTGCCTCGAGGTACTCGCCGTGCATGCGTCGCAGCCAGCCGAGCGCGGCGCGGTGCCGGCCCACGGCCTCAAAGGCCGCCGCGAGATCCTGGGGCGCTACGTCGGTAGAATGGTCGGCGGCCATCTGGAGCTGCGCCCTGGCCAGCGCCATCTGATGAGTGCGCGCGTAGATTGGGGCCAGCAGTGCGGCTGCTTGGGGCCGGCACATGCTGCAAACCTCGGCGAGCTTGTGAAAGGCGCCCGCGGCTGCCTTTTGGTTGCCCGAGGCTTCGTAGGCAAGGCCGAGCGTCTCGTAAGCGTCTTGGCGCTGCGGTGAGAGATCGAGGGTCTCGCGTGAGTAGGCAACCGCGTCGGCGTAACGTCCCTGGAGGTACGCCGTGGTTCCCAGCCATGCAGTGGTCGCGACCGAGAGCGGGTCGAGTTCTGCGGCCTTGGCTAGCTCGGCCGAAGCCTCGTGGACGCGATTGAGCTCCAGCAGCGCGATGCCGTACCATTCGTGGGCCGGCCCACTCGAGGGGTCGAGCGCGATCGCGTGGCGCAGATCGGTCAGCGCTTCCCCGGGACGCGCCGGGACGCCGTACCACTTCTTCGATGCAATCATCCCAAGCACGGCGTAAGCCTCGCCGCAGTTGGGATCGATGGCAAGCGCTTCGTGGGCGTAGGCCCGGGCGCGGGCGATGTACACTTTGATGGGCGACGGACCGTAGTTATAGTCGGCGACGATGGCGTTGGCCGAAGCCAGCGCGGCGTAACCGCGCGGGTCGCGCGGATCGATCGCTATGACGCGTTCGAAGTAGGCGACGCTTTTGTTTACGGCGTCGCGGGTCCGAAGGTTCCAATAGTAGCGGCCGATCTCGTAGAGGCGCGTGCCTTCCATTGAAAGCGTCGGCGGGCGCGAGTTGCCGCGCGAAAGCGCCATCGTCAGCGCTAAAACGCCGATAACGGCGACTAACAAGGCTGCGGCGAACGCGGCGAAGCGCGGCCGCTTCGCGAGCACCGGCGTGGGCGCCGGTTCGGAACGCGCGACGTCGTCGCGGCGGGAAACCGGCGCGACGAAACGGTATCCGCGGCGCGGAATCGTTTCGATCGCTTCGACGTTCCAGCGATCGCGCAGAATCTTGCGCAAGACGTAGACGTTCTGCGCGAGATTCGCCTCGTCGACGTAACCCTCGGGCCAGATCCGTTCGATCAACGCGGCTTTTGCGAATACGTCGCCCGGATGTTCGATTAGGGCGAGCAGCGTTTCTACGACCTTCGGCCCGACTGCGATCGGCACGCCCCGCTGCGACAGGATCAGACGGTCGGCATCGAGTTGGAAAGGACCAAATTCATACAGGCTCATTGTGGCGCTCCTGGCTTCTTGAGGAAAGTTTACGGGACGAAGATGCGCAGGGCCTGGGGAAGGAGCTCGAAACGGGCTGGAGTCTGTCCCGCCGGCTCGCCGTCGGCGGTAATTCGGTGCGGGCGGTGGGTCGAGACCTCGAAGGACGCGGCGCGGTAAGTACGCAGCCCCGCCGTAGGCCGGCCGCGGCCGGCCAGGATCGCCCCTAAAACCGCCAGAGCCTGACCGAAAGTATCGATATCGACGGCATAGAGGTCGAGCCGGCCGTCGTCAATGGCCGCGGACTCGACGGAGATCACACCCCCGAAGCGGTGGCTGTTGGCTACGGTAAGCTGTACCGCGCGCACGCGTTCGCGACGGCCGTCGAACGCGATCTCGGCGTTAAAAGGGCGCCAGACGCGCAATGCTGCGAAAGCCGTCGCCACTACCGCCAGCGCGCCGAAGCGCTGTTTATCTTCGGGCGTTTGCAGGCGCGCGATCCGGCTCGAGATTCCCATGCTCGCTTCGTTGACGTAGTAGGCGTCGTTGACGCGGGCCACGTCGATCGCGCGCGTGCGTCCGGCCGCAATCACGGCGCACGCTCCGGCAACGTCTTGCGGAACGCCCACGGTGCGCGCGAGATCGTTGAACGTGCCGAGCGGAATCAAGCCTATCGGCACCTTCATATGCAGCGCGCGTCCGATCTGACGAGCGAACGTGCCGTCACCCCCGGCCGCAACGATCGCATCAATGGGGCCGTCGTCGTGATGGGCGACCGCCTCGACTCCCAGCCGGCGGAGTTCCTCGCGCGCAGCCTCGCCGAAGCGCCGTCCCCGGCGCGAGTTGGGATTGACCGCCAGCAGGACGCGCACGAATTCTCAGGGGCGGCGTGCGAGCAGAAGCACGCATTTGACGGCCGACCAAATACCCGTCGCCGCGAGCGCCGCGATGCCGGCAAGCATCGCGAAGTATCCGAAGTAGATTCCGCTTTGCGTCGTTGGGTCGACGTAACCGACGGCACGTTCCGAGACGCTTAGATTCTCGTACACCGAATGGAAGATCAGCCAAAGGACCAACGCGCCCAACAGCGAGAGAGCGGCAACCGCACCGTTACGGCGGAGCTCGTCGCGACGGTTCATGACGGCAGCTTCTCCTCGCGGCAACGGAGAAACCCTGCGCGATGAAGCACCACAAGCGCCGTCTGCGACCGCACAACCCGATGCCGGAATCGCCCTATGAAGTGCTCGCGCTCTTCACCGGTGCGATGGTCGGCGCGTCGCTGCTGATCACGGCGACCGGAGCGCTGATGCCCTTCTTTAGCGCCGCACTGCACCTCAATCAGACGCAGCTGGGGCTCATTCTTTCGATTCAAATGCTTGGCTCGGTGGCGATGACCTCGGTTGCGGGGCTGCTGACGGATCGTTTCGGGGACAAAGCGGTGGTGCTTTGGAGCGGCGCCCTCATGGGGCTGGCCTTGATCACCGCGTCGTTGGTGCACAGCTTTTCTTGGCTCATCGTCTGGCTTGCAATCTACGGCGTCGGCTACGCGGCGGTTACCCCGGCCGGCTGTCACGCCATCATCTTCTTTTTCAAGAAGGCCGACCGCGGCCTGGCCATGGGCATGCGTCAATGCGGCGTGCCGCTGGCCGGAGTCATCGGCTCGCTCTTCCTGCCGGCGATTGCGTCGCATTACGACTACCGCGCCGCACTCGCGGCGGCCGGCGTCGTGACGCTGCTGGCGGGCACGATCGCATCGAAGCTCTATCGCGAGCCGCACGAGCTGCAAGGCGAACGAGTCTCCGCCCGCGAGATGCTGTTGGAGATGCTGCAGATCGCTCGCGAATCGCGTCTCATTCTTCTGACCCTCACGTCGATGGTCTTAATTTGCGGCCAGTTCGCGCTGCTGGGATTTCTTACGATCACGCTGACGCACCAAGCCGCCTACATCGTGCCCGTCGCCGTCGCGCTCTTCACGCTCTCGCAAGTGGGCGCCGTCGCCGGACGCCTCTCGTGGGGCTGGGTGAGCGACCGGTGGTTCGGCGGTAGCCGCACGTTGCCGCTCGCGCTGGTCTGCATTTTGGTGGCGCTGGTCGCCTTCGGCTTTGCCGCGATCACCCCGGCGACGCCCTTTTGGTTAACCGCGTTGCTCTCGGCAGCGCTGGGATTTACCGCCGAGGGCTGGCTCGGTTTGGGCGTTATCGGCATGGCTGAGGTCGGCGGCGAGGAGCACTCGGGCAGCGCGCTCGGCGTGGGTCTAACGTGGACGCTGCTCGCCGCGTTCGTTACGCCGACGCTCTTTGGCGCGCTCGTCGAAACCCACGGCTTCCCGTACGCCTGGCGCGCGCTGGCGCTCTTTCAATTAGCCGGCGTCGTGCCGGCGTTGCTCGCGAGCCGTCGCCTTGCCGCGCTCTCGCCGACTTAGGCCCTCGCTAAGTCGTGCTTCGCTGGAGAACTAGTCGGGACTCGCGTACGAAATTGGCTGACGCTCGAAGTACGAGCGGTGCAGAGGAGCGGGGATCTTTTGAAAGTGCGAGGGCTGCTGTGAGAAATCGAAGCAGTCGGAAAGATCGTCGGAGCGTACGTCGGTTGTATTCATCGATCCTAAGTTGAAGGTCTCTTCGGTAAACTTCAAGATGCTGCCGAATTCGTGGCGCCGATGCGAGACGTAGTGGCGCTTCGCGTAGGGCGAGATGACGATCAGCGGCACGCGAAAGCCGAGCTCGTACGAATTGTATTGCGGCGGAGAGACGTGATCGTACCAGCCGCCCCAGTCGTCCCACGTCACGAAGATCGCCGTGTCGTTCCAATACTTGCTCGATCCGATCGCGTTGACGACCGAGGCAACCCACGACGGCCCCGTGCCGTCGGTGGTCCCGGCATGGTCCGACGCGGCGGCCGTCGGCGTCACCCAAACCACGTCGGCTAGATGACCGGCATCGATATCGTCGAGTACCTGCTTGGGCGGCGCCACCACGTGCGCCGCAAAGCTCTTACTGTTGCGAATGTGCGCGATGGCATCGGGTCCTTCCCACAACCCGGCCCCCAGATGTGCTTGGTAGTAGCGCCACGTATGTGACTTACGTTCCAGCAGATCGCTGAGCGCAAGGCGATCGAAACATGGATAAGTTGCTTGATTCTCGTTTCCCATCGGATCGATCAGCCAGACCCATGAACCGCCCGGCGAATCGCAGCCGCCGGTAAAGCCGCCGAACGGTGAAAACGGATTGCCGGCCGCGCGCAGCGGCGCCCCGTCGCTCGTCGTCGACGTTCCGCTCAAGATGTATTGGTGCGCCGGAAAGCTCGGACCCTCGTTGGTTTGGAACATGCGATCGGCAAACGTATATCGTTGCGCCATCGTAAAATAAGGCCGAACCTCGTTAGGGGGAACGTATCCGTAGGCGCGCAGGAATTTGGGCGGACAAGTTTCACCGATCTGACAGTTCGAATCAACCTCATTGAAGCCGTTGAGCTTGCCGTTGGCGCGTTCGACGACAAAAGCGCTGTGTTCGTGACTGACGTCGTAGTGCGCGGTTAGCCTAATCGGCCGCAGCGCAACGCTTTGTCCGTGCGAGTTCAAGCCGCTGCGCACCGTGTCGGCGCCGGGGAATCCGTTGAACAAGTTGTCGACGGTGCGATTCTCTTGAAAGATGATCACGACGTGATGGATTTTTGCGCCTTGTCCAGCGGGCGGCGGCACCGGATTCGAACGGATTCGCCGAGCGAACCGCTCACCATTCCTGCGGAGCAGCCGCCGAGAGCGAGTGCGGCGACAAGCAGATAGCGCGCGTACCTCATGGCAGGCCGGAAAGCTGGAAGATCGTGCCGTCGCCGCTCGCTCCGCCGGCGAGCGTCGTGCCGTACAACGCGTTTTTCGTAAAGGTGGGACTCATCCAAGGATTGGCGCCGTCGGGCTCGCCTTTGAAGCGATAGATCACGCGCTCGTGCGCCGATGCATCGATCGAAAAGAGCGTGCCGCAGCCGACGATTCCATTACCGCTGCAGCCGGGACCGTCGTTGCCGCCGTACGCTGTCGCGCCGTAAAGGACCCCGTTGACCGGCGTCAGGCTCGCATACGATATCGCACCGTCCGGATAGCCGGCAAAGCTGTGCAGGACGTGCTCGACACCGGACGTGCTTAGGCTGAAGATCGTTCCGGAGTAGCTGTAGGCGCCGCCGAAGGCCGTCGTTCCATAGAGAGTACCGTCGAGCAGCGTGACGCCGCCGTACGGCTGCGCTCCGTCGGGATAGCCCTTGAAGCTGTAGAGCACGCGTTCGTGACCGGCAGTGTCGATTGAGTAGACCGTCCCGCTATCGTGCGCACCGCCGAAGTTGGTCGTTCCGTAAAGCGTCGTGCCGTCGGCGACGAGCGGTCCCGATGGAGCCGCGCCGTCGGGCTTGCCGCCGAAACGATGGAGGATGCGTTCCGTGCCTTTCGTCGTGAGTTGGAAGACGATGCCGCATCCCGTCGAGTGCGCGACGTGACACTTGCTGTCGCCGCCGGCATTGGTCGTGCCGTAGAGTTTGCCGCCGGCCGCAACGAGACCGCCGAGCAGCGGCGTGGCCCCGTCGCTTCCGCCCTTGAAGCTATGCACGATGCTCTCGCTGCCGGTGCTGCTCGAACGAAAGACGGTGCCGTCACCGGCCGAACCGCCGTACTCAGTCGTTCCGTAGAGCGCGCCGCCAAGAACGACAAGCTTCCCGTCGGGCGTGGTGCCGTCGCTCCCGCCTTTAAAACTGTAGAGGATGCGAACGTTGCCCGACGATCCACGCACGAAGATCGTTCCGAACGTTTTCGCACCGCCGCCCGTCGTCGTACCGTAGAGCGCGCCCGCGAGCGGCGTCAACGCGCTCATCGGTGCCGAGCCGCGGGGATTTCCGCTAAAACTGTAGAGCTGCTTGTATCCGTTCGCGTCAGGCGCGATCGCCGAAGCACCATTTGCCGCCGCCGGTAGAAGGGGCGGCGTCATCGCGTGCGCGCAGCTCGTCAAAGCGACGCCGCACAAGAGAAAGACCGGTAAACGCGTCATCGTACTCCATAACGCCTGGGGGGCTGTCACCCTCTCCTGGTTGATGCCGATTCGTTCCTCCCGGCCGCTCGCTTGCGCTGTCGCGCAGGCCTAACTTCGACCGGAAAGAACGGCCCACGGGCTGGAGGTACGAGCATGATCGACGAGCTGCCTAACAACTTTCGCAACAACCCCGACGACAAGTACGGTCAGTTGCGCGTCGTCGACATCCCGGCCGAGATTCGCGACAACGCGCCTTGGTTCAACCAGACGCTCACGACGGTCAACGACGCCGTTATCCGGTTGGGAATCTTCGAAGGCGACTTCCCGTGGCATAAACATACCCAGCAAGACGAGTTCTTCATGGTGCTCGAGGGCGAGATGACGCTCGACGTCGAGGGATGCGACCCCGTCCAGCTTCGTGCCTTCGAAGGATTCACGGTGCCTAAGAACGTCCTGCACCGGCCGCGATCCCCGCAGCGATCGGTCGTGCTGATGGTGGAGTCGGTCGGCATCGTCTCGACCGGCGACTAGCGCTTTAGCCGGCTACTTCGACTCCTCGATGCTCGCACTCTTGATATAGTCGAGCTTCGGGAACGATTTTTCCAAGTATGCATTGCCGTGAGCTCCGATCTGCGTTTGGTCGGGCTCTTCCCCATAGCCGGAATAGATGCGGTCGACCGCGTCCATGCTGCTGGTCACGTGGCCGATCGGGGCAAAGCCCATCGCATCGAGGCGCGCGTTATCGCCAAGATTGATGAAGAGATGCGTCGAGCGGCTGTTCGGCTGTCCGGTCGCGGCAAAGGTCACCGTTCCGCGCGTATTCGATGCCTTTACCGGATCGTCGACGATGTTGACGTCCCACTTCTTGGTGACGGCCGGGTTAGCCGCCGCGCCCCACTGCACCACGAAGTTCGGCACCACTCGATAAAAGCGAGCACCGTTGAAGTACTTCGCCTGCACCAGATCGCGAAAGCGCTTCGCGCCGTTGGGGGCAAGACTCGGATCCACTTCGACGGTGACGGGGCCTTGGGTAGTATCGAGAATAACGGTATACGTCTTGGCGGGCGCATTCTGCCTCGAAGACTGTTTCGAGCCGCCGTTGCAGCCGGCCAAAACAAGCGCCACGACGGCGACAGCTAACCAACGTCTACCGTACTCTTCTTTCATGCTCACGATACTGGTGCCCGCGCGGCATATATCCTGCAAAAGTTGCACTCGCCGAGCGCCCGTTTGCGACACGAGGATCTGACTCTGCGTATTCTCACGGTAAATCTGCGCGCCGGCGGTAACGCCGCGACCATTCCCCAAATCCTACGGCGGTCGGCGCACCTCGATGCGGCGGTGGTTGTCTTTTCAGAGTACCGAGATAATGCCGCCGGAACACTCCTGCGCGGGGAGGCCGAGCGCCGAGGATTTACGCACCAGGCGTTCACGCCGTCAAGGAGCGGGAACGGCGTTCTCATCGTTTCCGAGGAGGCCTTTGAGGCCGTAGTTAACCCGTTCGGGCTGCCCGATGACGAGTATCCCAACGCCGTGCTGCAGGCTACTTTCGGAAGCCTGCATCTCTACGGTGTCTACTTGCCGGGTCAAGATCGAAAGCGGCCGCACCTGCGCTGCATGATCGCGGCCGCCGCCCGTTACAACCAAAGCGGGGCGCAAGCGTTATACATCGGCGATTTTAACTCGGGACGCAACGAAACCGATATTGAAATCAACGTGCGATCGGGCCGGATGCGCGACGAGTTTAGCACCGCCGATCTCTACCACGAACTCGAGAGCTATTGGACTGAAGCGTGGGCATATCTCCATCCCGGCGAGTACGAGTTTAGCTGGTATCCCTTTCGTCGAGACCCCGACTACGTCAGTAGAGCGGGTTGGCGGATCGACAAAGCCATGCTCTCTCCGCAGCTTCTCCCGCACCTGCGGGCCGCAGAGTACGACCACGTCTTTCGACTCGACCGGCTCTCCGATCACTCGGGTTTATTTATCGACGTCGACCGCTAGCGCCGGGCGCAACGATCCGAATCGAGTAGCGTAAACGTGCGTAAACTCGGCTCCAAGTAATAGTATCTGCGCCGAGTAAAAAGCCCACACGAGAAATACCACGATGCCGCCGAAGGCGCCGTAAGACGACGCAATTGCGGTGCGTCCGATATACCACGCGAGCAAAGTCTGGCCGGCAACAAACAGAATCGCCGAAGCCGCGGCGCCCAGCCAAACGTCTCGCCACGCGATGCGGCAATCCGGCAGATATTCGTAAAGCAGCGCGAAGACCAAGGTTACCAACACCAACGAGACGCCGATATCCACAATCCGCACCGTAAGTGGAAAAGATGATAAGAATGTCGCAGTCGCCGCCTCAGCCGCGCTCACGATCGAGTTCAGCGCGAGCGAGATCAGCAAGACGAATGCAACCCCCAGAACCATGATAAAAGAGAGGAATCGCTCTTTTACGAGCTCCAAAAATCCGAACTTGGCCGGCTTCACATCCCAAATCGTGTTGAGCGCTTCTTGCAGCGAACCAAAAAAACCAATTGCCCCAAGCGCGAATGCTCCCCACCCTGCAGCCTGGGCAACGAGCCCCGAGCGCCGCTGCGAAAACGTCGACGTCACGATCGCGTCGATGCCGCGCGCCGCCTCCTCTCCGGCCGTTTGCGAGAGATAGCCGTGGAGCTGGTCGAGTACCACGCGATGCGAACCCAAGAAAAAACCGGCGATCTCCACCACGACGATCACGAGCGGCGCCACGGCAAAGAGCGCAAAGTAGGCGATAGCAGCGGCAAGCCATTGGGCTTTATGCCGCTGAAATTCGACGACGGTCTCTTTAACGAGGCCGCCAAAATCGGCGACCCCCTTTCTCCGTATAGCGTTCATTCGCAACAAGATAACCTTCGACGGTCATTGCTCGCGCAAGGAAGCTTACAAGCTAATCGAGCGCGCACATAAGGCTTTTGCAAAGAGCTCAGTAAAATCTTAAAGCGATAGTGGGCGAATTATTGCTGGGGGATGAGCATCAGCATCGCCTCGGCGCTCTCTTCCGGCAGCGTCAACGGCTCGACCGTGAAGGTCTTTAGTCGGCCCTGCCCATCCTGAACCTCGACCGAACGGAGCTTCTTTTTCCATACTTCACCGACCCCTGGAATCGTCTGGTCGTTTCGCCCTGCAAGATTCACGTACTCTTCAGAGGCGATCAGTACTTTCCCGGCTTTATCGAGGAGGCATAACGCCAGCGGGGTACGCTCGACCACAGCGCGCAGCGTAGTCAAGGTTTCGCGCGCCGTGGTAAGCTCGAGCTCGCGCTCCCCCGCGAGACGTTCGAGCTCGTTGCTGCGAGCCGCCAGCTCTTCGTTCGTGGTGTTGAGCTCTTCGACCGTTGCCTGCAACTCTTCGTTGAGCGTTTCCAACTCTTCGCTCGTCGCCTGCATCTCCTCGTTGAGCGTCTCGACCTCCTCGGCGGCGGCTTCGGCCTCTTCGGCGGAGATCAACAGATGCTCGTTGGCGCTGCGGAGCTCGGCATTCGCGGAGGTCAGCTCTTCGTTGGCTTCGATCAGCGCCTTTTGACGCTTCTGAAGCTCCACATTTTGCGCAGCCACCTTAATGGCCGATTCTTCGTTGCTGTGGTTGCTGGTTTCCAGCGCGCGCAGGCGCGTCGTACTTTCGGTAACGTCAGTTACTATGACGAAGACGCCGTCGATGCGGCCATCCTTGTTTAGCGTGCGGTCGGGAAAACACGAGATTTGCAGATACCGCATGGCATCCGCTGCGAGGTCCTTGATTTCGACGTCCCACGACATTTCGGGCATTTCACTGCGAAAGGCCGCGTCTAATGCCGCTTTTAGCTCGTTCGAAGGCATGTCCGCCAGGTGTACCAGGTCTTCGCCGATGCCCTGTCCGTGAATTCCCAGCATCGACCTCGCCGCGTGATTTATCGTCAAAATATCGTAATTGCGATCGACGACCACGACGCCGATGTGCGAGTCGAATAGAAAAGCGCCTAAGCGGTCGACGAGCGACCAACGCGGAGCTGCGGACTCCGCTAGAGAGCGCCTCGACGAAACCAGCGACATCGAGACCCTGCGAGGCAGTGGGCGCTCCCGTCCCGCCGTACCATCCGTCGTGGCCGGGGCCGGTATGAGGAGCCGGTCTCCCTGCCTTTGGAATATCTTTAGCGCGGGCTGGAGCGTGGTGAAATATTGCGGCAGGGGGCTCGTCGTTTCAGACTTTCCCAGCACCAAATAACCGCCGGGGCGCAACGAAAAGGCAAAGAGTTGAAGGGTGCGCTGCTGCAGCTCCTTGGTGAAATAAATCAGCACGTTTCTGCAGAGTACGAGGTCGATGCGTGGAAACGGCGCGCGTTGCCCGAGATCGTATTCGCCGAACACGGTCAGATTCCGAATGCGCTTCTTGATTTGGTAAGCGTCATCTATCCGTGTAAAGTATTTCGCTAGTAACGGCGGCGGTATCTCCTTCAGCGCGCTAGCGGGGTAGATGCCTCGTCGCGCAAATGCGATGGCATCGGCATCGAGGTCCGTCGCAAAGATCCGAACGGGCATCGTTTCGACTTCGTCGCCGAGAAGTTCCGCCAGCGCTATCGCGAGGGAATACGCTTCTTCGCCGGTGGCGCAACCGGCGGACCAGAGCCTGAGCTCGCCGCGATCGTCGCGAGCGTGCTCGATAATATCCGGCAATATGCGGTTGCTGAGCTGAGCGAAAAGAGCCGGATCCCGAAAAAACTCGGTCACTTTGATCAAAAACGTGCTGATGAGCCGCTGGTATGCTTCGGGATGGGACGTCAGGTGCCGCAGGTAGTCTTTCAGCGTTTCGCATCCCGCCGTCGCCATGAGCCGGGAAAGCCGTCGCACGATCGTGGGAGTCTTGTATTGCCTAAAATCAATACCGGTGCGTCCTCGAAGCTGACTGAGAAATGCGTTGAGCACGTCTGGATTGGTTATTTCGCCGTCGCCCGGCCCGGCGGTCAGCGTCGTAATCAGCGGCGCGAGCGCGTCGAGACTCGCCGTATAGTCGATGTGGCTAAGCGGAATTGCGGCCGGCAATGCGGGAAACGCAGCGGATTCGGGCTCTTGCACCAACACCGTGCCTCCGGCTTCCTTAACGGCGCGCACACCCGCCACACCGTCGGTGCCCATTCCCGTGAGGATGAGCGCTATGACGCGGTCGCCGTAGCTTTCGGCGGCGCTCACGAAGAGCGCGTCGATCGACGGAATCGGATGCCCGCGGAGCCGGCCGCTAGCGTTCACGCGCGTGCCGCGCACGGTTACATTTTCGCCCGCCGGAGCGAGGTAAATAGTCCCCGGCACGAGATCTTCGCCGCGCTCCGTCACGCTAACAACTTTCAAGCGCGTGTGCCGGCGAAGTATGTCGCCGAGATGGCTTTGAAAGTTGGGATCCGCATGTTGCGCGATAACCAGCGGTGCGCGGAAGTCTTCGGGTAGTGCTCCCGACAGGCGCTCGAGCGCCTCGATTCCGCCGGCCGAGGCCCCGATCACGATGAGGTAGGGCTCGTCCGGATTATTTTGGCCGGCCATGGGGTGTTTTTATCCAACCCGGGAACAACGCCTTTGACGTGGATGACCAAGGCTTTCCCAAATTTCCCACCGTCTGCATTGGGGGATCCGCCGGCGCTCTAGATCCGCTGCTAAAGATCGCCGGAGCGTTTCCAGAAGACTTTCCGGCAGCCGTCTTCATAACGACTCACGTCCCGCCGGCGAGCGTTTCGGCGCTGCCGCACATCCTGAATCGAGCGGGAGCGCTTTTCGCGACTCACGCGATCGACGGCGCACCAATAGCTCCCGGCCGCATTATCGTTGCGCCTCCGAATCATCACCTCGTATTGCAGACCGAAGTGATGCGAGTGCTCGACGGGCCGGCCGAAAACAATCATCGGCCTTCAATCGATGTTTTATTTCGAAGTGCGTCCAAGAGTTTTGGCTCGGGCGTTTGCGGGGTGCTGCTTTCCGGAACCCTCGACGACGGCGTCGCCGGTCTTATCTCGATTCACGAAGCGGGAGGGGCGACGTTCGTTCAGGATCCCGACGATGCTCAATACGACGGCATGCCGATTAACGCGATCAAGACCGGGGTAGTCGACGGTGTCTTTTCTCCCGAGCGACTCGTTGACGCGATCGTACAATGGGCATCTCGCCCGCTTTCCATTGCACCGTCCCAAGTTACGCCGCGAGACGAGCGCGACGCCGGTGTTCCCTCGGTTTACACCTGCCCCGACTGCGGCGGAACGCTGTGGGAACTCGATGAGGAGGGCGTACTTCGTTTTAAGTGCCGCACCGCCGATGCATATGGCGATCGCTCGACGCTTTCCACGCACGAACAACATCTCGAGTCCGCGTTACGGGCTTCGATTCGCGCGCTCGAGGAACGCCGGGAGCTGCTCGCGCGTCTAATGGCGCGCTCCCGCAGGAGCGGCGACGCCACGACCACCAGTCGCCGATTCGAACGGCGATTAGCGGAGGCGGAAGTCGATATCCAATGCGTGCGATCGGCGCTAGCGAGTTTGCTCGGCGCCCGTGTCTAATCCAGCGTAATAATCGAAGCTAGACCCGGCGGCATCTCCCGATCGAGAGCAGAGTGCAGATTTTCAATCGCTCCGGGACGGTCGCTGAGCCAACCCCACAGAGCGCTATCACAAACCACCACGTCCGAAGCCGAGTGCAGCGTCGCGGTTCCCGTCGTAACGCGCCCGGCAGCAACGATCGTCGCCGTCGGACCCGAGCGATTCACGAAGATCGGCGCAGAAAATCCCTGCGTCGCGAAGTTCATCGACTGCGAGGCGAAGTCGATGCTCGCGGCAAAGAACGGCGAGCTTTCTGCGCGATTTCGCGAGATCTCCGCGAGCGATGCGCGGCCGAGCGGCGCATCGGCCTTTCGCAGAAGCGGCTCGTCTTCGTCAATATTTAGCGTCAGCAAACCGTGCGCCTCGGCGAATTCCTTGTAACGCCAGGGTACGGCGCAGCCCTTCGATCGATACACCTCTATGGTGAGCCGGTGGTCTTTTAAGCTTTCCCAACACTTCCCGGTTCGGAATTCCGGGATTGGTTGTAACGTATATTGCAGTTCCAGCGCACGCTGGACGACGATTTCCGCGAGGCTCTCGAGCCCCTCGAACGACCGCGACTTTACTTGTCCCTCGGTCGAGCACGCGATTAATACGCCGCGATGCCGCCCGTCGTCGGATATTAGCGTTATCGCCGCGCACGAAGCGGGCTGCATGGCCTGCAGCGCCTTCCGCTCCGCAGGATCGTCGGTCAGCTCCTCGATAAAATCGGGACTGCAAACCGCTTCGAAGGCGCTCGTGCCGCTAAGAAACGTTTTGGGAATGGAACGCATGACCGGTTCGGAAGAGCGAGGGAATTCGGCTCGGTAAGCGACGCCGTTGTCGTTGAGCAAGAAGCAGCACGCCCATCCACGCATGATAGCGGCGGCCTCCTTCGCAGCGAATTCTGCAAGTTCCCGATACCCAAGCTTTCCAGCAGCAAACCTTCTGATCACCGTGCTTTGGTCACGCGTGAAGTTTCTTTGCAAAATCGCCGCTTCGCCGGCAAGGCCCTTGATCGTTTTGAAGATCGACGCCGGAGGAGCATCGGAAGGTAAGAATCGGTCGATCACGGCTTGGAAGCATTGCCGCTCAAAACCGGCCGGATGAAACGCCAGGATAAGCAATGCACCGCAATCGGCGATCCGGTGAATGCTGGTGATGGCGGAGATGGGATCTTGCAGCCGCGCGACGTCGACGACGACGACGTCGGGAACCGAGTTTCGCAGCCGGCGGGTCAGCATTGCAAAGTTTGCGATTCGTTCGTGCGGCCATCCCCTCGAGGAAAGCGCGTCGACGACTCGGCGATCGAGGTCGTCTGCAAGGGCGAAGGTAACGATTGCAGGTTCGAAGCTATCCGTGGGAATGAACGAGTCGGCCGGGCGCGTCGAAGTGTCCGACGGAACCGTAACGCACTCGACCGCGCGAAGAAAATCTTCGTATTCGGTTGGGAGGTTCGAGCCGTGGAGCACCGCCACTACGATCCAGCGCCTATCGGCCTGGGCAAATGGAATCGCGAGCGCTTGCCCCTGAGAACCTGCCGGGTTCAAAAGCCGACAGGGTCGCATGCGGACAAACAGCCGACGCAGCGGCCAGCGCATCCACGAACGCGCCTGGCCGGCGCCCAATCTTCGCGAAGATGTGATGACCAACGCGCCGCCCGCATATCCTTTGAACAAGACGGCGCTGGAGAATACGCTCGTGATTCCAACGAGCACGTCGAGGAGCCGGTCGAGGGTCGAGGGATCCGCAGCCGCATCATCGATGGCGGCAAGCAGGGCCGCCAGATCCTTGACCGCTCGATTGTCGGTCACGACCTGCGTCGTCTTAAGCAGCCGCCTCGTTCGCGCAGAAACGTGGAGAGAGCATCCGGCCCAACGCGGCGGAACAAGTCCCGCAACGCGATTTCGACTAACGCGCTCTCGCTAACCCGGCACGTCTGGGCTACGCGGTGCAGTTGCTCGCTGATCTCTGCCGAGAGATTGGCCGTTATTCGCTCAGCGTTGCCGGGATCGCCAATGTTGGGCGAAAGGTTTGGAGAAAGTGCTCGAGAGGTGGATCGCATCGTTTATCTCTTACCTTTTTGTCGTCCCTCGGGTCCGGAGGCCTTACCCAGAGGGGATGAAGGTGGCGGGCGCCATCTTTCCATGATGAATACAACCTTGGCGATTTAAGACATGCGAGCCTTCGGCAATGCCCGAAGTGCTACGAAGCGACTAAGCGGCCACGCTACTGGAACTGTAAGGGAACGTGGAGCGATTGCGAGGTTTTCCCGCAGGTAACCTTGCCGGTCAGCGTCGCTGCCCCCGAGTATTTCGGTCGATTCCTAGCGATAGCATAGAGCACGAAGCCTCCTGCGCTGGGAATATTCAGCGTATGGGAAAAACTGTCGACGGTTCTCTTCCCAGCCGTGATTGCCCACGCGAGCTTGCAGTTTCCCTTGTAACTGATGTCTGTGAACGATATCTCGTATTGCCACACGAAGTTCGATAAGACGTAGCTCGAAGGTCCGGTCAAGCCAACGTTATCGGAACTCGACGCTCCGTTGACGCAATTGATGCACGGAACTCCGCCTTGATTGGGGCCGTCGGTGACGAAGTTGATGAGGAATGCTGGGGCGTTTGCATCCGGGCGCATGGACGTCTTTTGAAATACGAAATGCCCTCCGCCGGCCTCCGGAGCGGAATCGAGAACCGCGTCGACCGTCGCGCCGGCCGAAGGCCCGCGATCCGCGGCAGCCGCAGGCGTCGCGCCTCCTCCGGACACCGTCGAGCACGCGCCGAGCATTGCGGCCAGCGATAAAATAAGAAAATACCGAGGGTTTACAGACATGTCATCTCCTCGCAAAGCACGATAGAAACAGCCACCCGACCAAGCGGGTCATTCGGCAAGAGTCATTCGGATTCCCGACGCGCCCGCATGACTGCTCCGATTTTGAGATAGGGCACGTTCGGCTCGCGAGCAAAACCCTGTGCGTATGAGTTGGCCGCAGACCGGCATTTTCGCGCTCGGCGATGCCGCACATCTCTTCCTTGAGTTCTCGAAGCTTCCCAGGCACCTCGGAGAACGTGCTCGTCAAGGCGGCTGCCAATCTTCACGAGCCGCGCACGACCGTAGGCGGCATGAATCTGGTCACCGGATTCCGGCCGGAACTATGGCGCGCCGTCGCGCCCGACGACACTCCTCTCGATGCGCGCGGATTCGATACGCCCATCGTAGGCCCAGACGGTTTTACGATGCCCGCGACGCAGGCAGACTTGTGGCTCTGGATGGCCGGCGCTACCTACGACATCCTCTGGGATGAGGGACGTGCCGTGATCGAATCGTTTAAGACGATCGCCGCGCTCGATCGGCGGTTAACCGGATGGGCGTACCGGCACAGCCGCGACCTCACCGGTTTTGAAGACGGGACGGAAAACCCATCGCTGATGGAAGCGCCCGACATTGCGCTCGTTCCGCAGGGCCGCCCAGGGGCCGCATCGAGCATCTTGCTCTTTCAGCAGTGGCCCCACCAGGAATCGTGGCTGGAACTTAGCGACGCGGAACAAGAACGCGCCATGGGCCGCACCAAGCGTGACAGCATCGAGTTGGAGGGCGAACGCGCCGTGCCCGATTCGCACGTATCGCGTGCCAAAGACGTCGTCGACGGTGTAGAACGCGACATTTTCCGCCGTAACGTGCCGTATGGGGACGTCGTCGACTACGGGACCATCTTCGTCGGCTTTAGCTGCGAGCAGTCGCGGCTCAATCGAATGCTCGAGCGCATGGCCGGCACCGAAGATGGGATTCGCGACGCAATAACGCGATATACCAAACCGCTCACCGGCGCTTACTATGTCATTCCATCTATGACTGCGCTGACGCGCTTTGCGACGAAAACGTCGTAGATACGGACGGCACTAACGAAAGATGTCGCTGGTCCACCAGCCTAGCGCGCGATTTGGCCTAGGTAGTATCCGAGCCGATTTTCGACATCCCCAGGCTTGTGGAAGCCGCGCGCCATCAGCGCTTTGATCCCATCCTGCGCGGCCGATCGCCCGAGCGAAGTGATGCACGCATTCCACCCGGCGTCGAGCTCGACGTCCGGCGGCAGGCTGGTGTCGACGAGGCGTTTAGTGTTGGCGATGGCCCACTTGTCGAATCCGGCGATCCGGGTAGCGAGCGCCTCTACGAAGGCGTCTAGCTCGGCGTCGGGCAAGGCGCGATTAACGTAGCCGTAGGCCTCGGCTTGGTCTGCCCTGATATCTTCCGAGCTCAGTAGCACCTCGAGGGCGCGGTTTCGGCCAATGAGTCGGGGCAGCCGCGCCATGGGGCCGCCGCCGGCGACCATCCCGACGCCCACTTCCCATTGCGAGAGAATGGCCTTTTCGCGACTGGCGAAACTCATGTCGCAAGACAGCGCGATCTCGCTGCCGTTGCCGGTCGCCCGGCCACGGATGAGAGCAATGGAGGCTACGGGTAATCGTGTCAGACGCACGAGAAAGTCCGGCCAAGGCGGCAAACCGGTGGGACCCGGCGGCAATGCGGTCAGGTCCTCAAGCTTGGCCGTGAAATCGGAGTGATTCAGGAAATAGTCGTCAACGGCGCTGTCAAATACCACGACCCTAACAAGCTCATCGGCCTCGAGAGCGTCGATCACTTCCTGAAACTGCTGGACCATTTGCAGGCCCATGACGTTGATCGGCGGGTTGTCGATAGTGACGCGCCAGTATGCGGGTGACCGCCGGGCCACGCTAATCTGTCGCTTCGTAAGCGGGGCTGTTGTTGTCATGGCATTCTCCCGTCAATGTTCATTACTGCCGCGCCCGCCTTGCTGACGATCTCGTCCTGCGAATCCGTGCCTCCCGAACAACCGATTGCACCGATAATCGCCCCCTGTTCGATCAGCGGGATGCCGCCTCGGGAGGCAATGATTCCATCGAATGCGAGCAGATAGTTGAGCTGCATAAGCTGGATACCGTCCTCGAAAACCTTGGTCTCGCGCCGGAAGGTAGCAGCCGCTCGAGCCTTGTGTTCGGCAATCTGAATGGAGGCAAGCATCGCACCGTCCATTCGCGCAAAGGCCACGAGGTTGCCGCCGGAATCGACCACCGCTACATTCATCTTCCAGTTCCGCTTCTTCGCCTCTGCCACCGTCGCGTGAATAATCGCCTCGGCTCGGTCTAGTGATATCGGCGGGCCATACGGAGTGTCGAAAGGAATTTTGTCGGGCACAAAATCGAGAGGATTGGCGGTCGCTATGTTCGCGTTCGACATAGCCCTAGTGTACCACCGCCTGGGGTCAACCGTCTGGCAACTGAAAGTATCCAAACGCGTCCCTAGGCCTGTCGCACAAGTGGCGATTCTAAGTACTGATAAATATACGAGATCACGATGCTCCCTTCGCCGACCGAGGATGCGACGCGCTTGACGGACGAGCTTCGCACGTCACCCGCGGCGAAGATCCCGGGGATGCTGGTTTCAAGCGGATACGGTTTTCTCGTCAACCGCCAATCTTCGATGTCACGACCCGTGCGAATGTAGCCGTGCTGATCTCGCTCTAGTGCCTCCGGAAGCCACGCGGTCTCCGCGTCCGCTCCAATAAAAATGAACACCGCGTGAGCTGAGCGTTCCTGTTCCGTGCCCGAGAGGCTGGAGCGAGTGACGATCCGTTCCAAACGCGCGTCCCCATCAACCGCTTCGAGGGTCGTGCGGGGTTCCTCCCTGATGTTCGACACCGAACGAATCTGCTCGATTAGATATTGCGACATCGTTCGCTCGACTCCGCTGCCGCGAACCATAATCGTCACGCTGCGAGCGTAACGCGAAAAGAACATCGCAGCTTGTCCCGCCGAATTTCCACCGCCGACGAGAAATATGTCCTTCCCGCGAACGGAGTATGCCTCGCCGCGCGATGCACCGTAAAATACCCCACGCCCGACGAACGCGTCGACACCCGGCGTAGCGAGCTTCCGCCACGCCACGCCGGTTGCCAGCACCACGCTGCGGGCGCGAATCTCCGTTCCTCCGTCTAGCGCCACAGCGAACTCGGCTCCGATCGGCCGGATTTCACGGACGCTCTGCGTGACGAGGATCTCTGCGCCGAGCCGTTTGGCTTGCTGCAGTGCGCGATGCGCGAGTTCGCCGCCGGAAATTCCGCTCACAAACCCAAGATAGTTTTCGATACGCGACGACGTACCGGCTTGCCCACCGGGGGCGTCCTGCTCGATCAAAATCGTCGCAAGACCCTCGGAACCTCCGTACACCGCTGCTGCAAGCCCGGCCGGCCCGCCGCCGACGATTACGACATCGTATTCGCCGAATCGCGGGGACGATTGGAAGGCCCAGCGCTTCGGCCAGGACTTGAAGCTCCGGCTTTACGAGGGTGCGCCCATCGGCGAGTCGCACGAGCGGGCACGACGACGTGTCGACGCCGAGCTTCGCAATGAACTCCGTGTCGACGGAATCGTCGAGGTCGAGCCATTCGAACGCCACTTGGTTCCGTGACAGAAAGTCGCGAATCGCGTGCGATGCCGCGTCGAGATCGGTGCCGATCACGACCGCCTGCCGCGCGCCATACGTCCCGTACCCTTCACCGAAAATCGACACGCGGCGGATCAGCGTCTGAGCCATAAAAGCAGCTGCTTCTTTGGACTCGGTAATGAGCAAATGGAGGTCGGCCGGATCCAAGCGCATCAACCGCGATGACCGCAGCGCGCGAATCGAAATGAACGACTCGGTGCCGAGAATGACGGAGAACTCGCCGAAGAATTCCGTCGGGTCGAACGTCGTCGACTGCGTCTCTCGGCCACTCATGAGCCGTACGCGTTCCACTTCCCCCGAAAGAACGACCCACAAATACGCGGGGTCGCCTTCGCGTGTGACCCATTCCCCGGGCGCCACCACGATCTCCGCGGAACGCGAAGCAATCAGTGCCCGCAACGCCGGCGTGACGCCTGCGAACAGAGGAACCTCTTCCAGCTCGTTAGCTTCGATCAACGCGTCGGCTCGCTCGGCGCGCCTAATATCCCATCTGTCACGGCTTGTGCCTGCGAGATCATTATAGCATGTGACCCACGGCCTGCGTCCGCGGATGCGCCGGCATTTAACCGATCTCGGGAATTCCCAACAGGAAAAGCTTCATCCGCTCTTCGGGCGTGAATTGAAACGCTTGCGCGATACGGTCCAACAATTTCGCCGATGCTCGCGGCGCATCGAAGCTCTCAAGACGCCTATACCAGTTACGGCTTATGCCTACGGCTTCGGCGATTTCTTCCTGAGTTACGCGCCGCCCGCGCCGGGCCGGCAAACGTTCGCGCGCTCCGAGCGTCGCACTCTCAGGTGGGATGCTCCGCCGGCGCGTCTTCAAAAAGGATGCAAACTCGGATTGCGAGCCTATGGTTTCAGCGGTCATATCCATACGCTGATGATAGGAGCCGGCAGCACCCCCAGCATCCGTCACATGACTGTATCGGCGAACGCCAGGTTCGCTCGCTTGCCGTCGCCCGCCGGCCGCATTTTGACCACCAAAAGTGGCGCGACAAGAGAGCCGGCTTGTGCTAGTCTCTGCCGTGATAAAAATGGCCACCATTGAGCTTGCCGAGGGAAACGACGTGATGAAGAAGGCTTTTTTCCTAATTGCTGCACTTGCGGCCGCGACTGCAAACGCACGCCCGACTGAGATGCCGCAATTCGCGCCGGGATTTGCATCTCACACGGTCCAAGCCGGCGGTAGAACAATTTATTACCGGATCGGAGGGAGCGGCCCGGCGGTGCTTCTTCTTCATGGTTATGGCGATACCGGACAGATGTGGTCGGCTCTTGCTCCGGTGCTCGCAAAGACGCACACGGTCATCGTTCCCGACCTCCCCGGACTTGGCAATTCGCGACCGGAAAGTCCTACGGCGCAATACGACATGGCTTCGGTCGCGCGTTCCATCCACTCGCTCATGCAACAGCTTAAGATGCAGCGCGAAGCGGTTGTAGGTCACGACATCGGGCTGATACTCGCCTACAGCTACGCCGCGCAATTTCGCAGCGATGTCACGAAACTTGCACTGATGGACGGGCCGATCCCGGGGGTCGGTCCGTGGCAGACGGTACTGCTGTTTCCGGGAACGTGGCACTTTCATTTTTTCGGCACGTATGCAGAACGGCTCACGGCAGGTCGCGAACGGATTTACCTCGATTGGCTCTGGAACAGATTTGCGTTTCATCCCGAAAGAATCGGCAATGCCGAACGTGCCGCGATCGCTGCATCTTATGCGCAGCCGGGAACCATGCGTGTCGGCTTTACGTACTTCAAAGACTTTGATGCAGATGCGGCCGCGGACGCGACATTCGCAAAGACACCTCTGCAGAATGCCTGTGTTAGCGATGGGTGGCGAAAAATCGTTCGCGCCACTCATGGCTGCATTCGCGAAGGCCGTCGCGGTAAATGTTCGAACGAGCGTGATTCCGGATTCCGGTCATTGGCTGATGGATGAGAACCCCGCCGCGACGATCGCGGCTCTGAGTAGCATTCCTCGCAGAACGATAATAATGTCCGGCGACACATCCTGGAGCTGACTAGCGCACGACGCCCGAAACTGCCCAGAAAGGGACTCGAACCCCCACGGTGTTGCCACCACTGATACCTGAAACCAGCGCGTCTACCAATTCCGCCATCTGGGCGCGAAGCGACTCCGTTTCGGGGCGCTCGGCGGGGCCCCCCTTGCGAAACCCGGAAGTCGCGCTCGGTTTTGGAGGGACCGGAATGGTTCTTTCTCTAGTTTCAGCCGGCGACGTCCGGCCTCTCGATCCGTATTCCCAAGCGGTTACGGCGGCCGCCGAACGCGTCAGCCCGGCGGTAGTTAGCGTCGAGGTCCGTAACGGCCACCGTGGCGGCAACGGCAGCGGCTTCGTTTTTACGCCCGACGGCTTCGTTCTCACCAACAGCCACGTGGTTCACGACGCGCAGCGGATTGGGATCTCCCTCCTCGACGGCCGCGAGCTTCCCGCGGCGCTCATCGGGGACGACCCGCACTCCGATCTCGCCGTGCTGCGCGTCGACGCACCCGATCTGGCCCACGCGTCGCTCGGCGATTCGTCGACGCTGCGCCCGGGGCAGCTGGTCGTCGCCGTCGGTAATCCGTTCGGCCTCGCGTACACGGTCACGGCCGGCGTCGTGAGCGCGCTTGGCCGCTCGCTGCGCTCGCAGTCGGGTCGACTGATGGACAACATCATTCAGACCGACGCCGCGCTCAATCCCGGCAACTCCGGCGGCCCGCTCGTTACTGCCGACGGCGAGGTCATCGGCGTTAATACGGCGGTGCTCCCAGGACAAGGGATCTGCTTTGCGATCGCAATCAATACAGCCAAGCACGTGGCCGGTTTGCTAATGCGCGACGGAAGAGTGCGACGCGGCTATCTCGGCATCGCGGCACAAGACGTGGTTCTGCCTCAGGGCGTCATGCGGCGGCTGGGATTGCTCGATCGGCGGGCGATTCTGGTCGACTCGGTCGAGCCGGGCAGTCCCGCCGATACGGCCAAGCTCAAAGCCGGCGACGTTTTGCTCGCTTTCGAGGACGAGGCGCTCTCGAGCGTCGACGCACTGCACAAGATCATGACGAGCATCGATCTGAGCCGCCCGTATAAGATCGAGGTCTTGCGCAAGAGCGATCGTTTCTCGCGTATCGTTTTGCCGGTAGAGTCGGCCGCTTAAGCGTCGAAGAGAGCCCCGTCATGATCCGCAAGCTTTTGCCGATCCTCGGCGTCACTTTCATCGACATCGTCGGGTTCAGCATGCTGATTCCGATGCTGCCGTACTTCGTGACGCACTTCGGCGTTTCGGCTTCGGTCGTCGGTCTGCTGATGGCAACGTTCTCGCTTTCCCAGTTCGTCTCTTCGCCGGTCTGGGGAAGCATCTCCGACCGCATCGGGCGCAAGGCGGTGCTCATCATCAGCCAAATCGGCGCCACCATCGGCTGGGTGATGCTCGGCCTGGCGCCAAACATCGCGGCCTCGCTAGCGCTCGCGCCAATTGCGGTCGTCTTTGCGGCTCGCGTCGTCGAGGGCATCTCGGGCGGCAATATTAGCATCACGCAAGCCTACGTCGCCGATTTGGTGGAGGCAAAGGATCGCGCGCGCGCCTTCGGCCTGATCGGCGCGATGTTTGCCGCCGGCATGGTCTTCGGACCGCTCGGCGGCGGTTTGCTCTACGCGCGATTCGGATTCGCGACCCCGTTCTTGGTTGCCGCCGGCCTGCAGTTTGCAACCCTGATCATCACGATCGTCATGCTGCCCGAGTCCCACACGCACCGCGAAGACGAGCCCCGTTTCTCGATTCGGGCGCTGTTCGAGAGTTTTCGCAAGCCGCGACTGTCGCGCTTGTTGTGGCAGAAACTCGCAATTGCTTTGGCGCTCTACGGATGGTTTGCCGTCTTTTCGCTCTACTTCCAGCGGCAGCTCGGCTATACGCTCACGCAAACCGATTACTTCTTTTCGATCTTTGCCATCTTCAACGTGGTGATGAACGTGGTTATCGTCGGCAGGATCTCGGCACGGCTAGGCGACCGCTGGATGTCGAACCTCGGATTGGCGGCGCTAGTCTGCGGCTTTGCCTCGCTGCCGTTCGTCCACGACGCCTTGTTTTTGGCCCTTACCATGCTTTTATTTTCGTTTGGAATGGCGCTGGCCAATACGGGCATCACCGCGTTAATCAGCAACGCGGCTTCGGATCGCGAGCAGGGCATGGTGCTCGGGACGAGCTCTTCACTCGACTCGCTCTCGGGCATCCTCGCACCGCCGGTTTCGACGACGCTGCTTGCGACCTATGGCCCGGCGTATGCCGGCGTCGAATCAATGACGATGGCGAGCATCGCGCTAATCATGGGCTTAGCCAACGCGCGGAGTGAGTCTGCCGGCGTGTTAAAAGACGACGCTACGCTCGATTTGTTGCGAGAGACCGAAGCCGCACAAATCGCCGACGGATAGGCAGCTATCTCCAGCGGTCGCCCGGCGCCGTTACGTAGTTTCGCCAGATGTAGCCCCACGGAAGTACGATCGGTACGATCACGACGCCTACGAATATCGAAAAGGCAGTGTCGGCATTGTCGGCGTCGACGCGGTGGCCGAGCCACAGCGGAAGCCAGATCGCCAGCACCCACAGCAGCTTCCATGCGAACTCGAATATCAAGAGGGGCAACATCTTCACCGGGTACCGCACGCCCAAGAGCGAGAGCGCGGTAAGGGCGCCGAGAAAGCTCATCCCGACGCCGTGCCACATGTCCCAGTGATGGGTATGGCGGATGATGGCCGGCCAGGTCTGGCTCCCTTGCGCCAGCGCGATCAGCAGATACATCGCTCGCAGCAGGTAAAGCCGATAGAGCGGGAGTTGCGTTGCTGGGCGCGCTGCCATCATGCTGCACGTACGGCGGCCTGGAGGGCCCTGTTTCGCTAGGCTGCGGTCCTCTTACGGCGCTTCGTCGTGGCCGCTTTGCCGTTCTCGCCCGCGCGGCGCTTCTTGCTCTCTTCGAGACTCTGCGCGAGCACGTCCATGAGGTTGACCACCTTGCCGCGTGCCGGCGCTTTCTTCGCCTTGGGCAGTTCCTTGCCGTTGGCTCGCGCGTCGATCATCGCCAGCAGTTCGTCGTGATACTTGTTGGTGAACTTCGTAGCGTCGAACTCCTCGACGCTCATCGTGTCGATGAGCATTCGCGCCATCTGCATCTCTTTTTCCGGTAACGCCTCCCGCCCGGGAATCTCCAGCGTATCCGCGGGAACGATCTCGCTCGCCCAGTGCATGAGCTCGAGCACGAGCGCACCGTCGATCGGCTTGACGGCGGCGATGTATTCCTTCGTGCGAATCACGACGCGCGCGATCGCCACCCGATTGCTGTCGGCAAGCGCCTCGCGCAGCAGCGCGTACGCGTGCTTGCCCTGCTTCGTGGGTTCGAGATAGTACGGCTTGTCGAAGAACATCGGACTGATCTTGTCGAGCTCGACGAACTCGAGGATGTCGACCGATTGCGTCGCCTCGGGGTTGACCTTGGCAAAATCCTCGTCCGTGAGCACGACGTACTCGCCCTTGTCGTACTCGTAGCCCTTGACGATCTCGTCCCACGGGACGGGCTTACCGTCGACGCTGCAGACGCGCTCGTACTTGATGCGCCCTTCGTCCTTCTTGTGCAACATATTGAAGGAGAGGTCGTCGGTCTTTACGGCGGTGAAGAGCTTTACGGGGATCGTTACGAGCCCGAAGTTGATCGAGCCGGACCATATTGCGTGCGCCATAGCCCGACTATTCTACCCAACGGGCCTGCCGGTTCCCTAGCCCCCCTCGTTCCAAAGGCCCTGCGCCTTACGAATTGCCGCTTCCAGCCGCTGTTTTTTCCAGTTTTTCCCGCCCCATAGGTCGCCTTCGCGCTCGAGCCGCTTAGGGGTCGTTCGCATCGTATGCTTGGCGAACTCGTCGGCCGGGGCGGCCGCGGTCCGGCGGCGCGCCAGGGCTTCGACCTCGTCCCAGTGCAGCGGCGTGGAGACCGGCGCTCCGTCGCGCGCCCGTACCGAATACGGTGCGACGATGGTCTTGCCTTGGCCGACCTGGACGAAATCGAGATAGACTGCGTCCGTCGGACGCTTGGCGATCGTGCGCTGCAGCGTCACCAGCGAGCCGAGCGTCGTGGCCGCCCGGCGCGCGACCACCTCGCCAAATGCTTTGGCCGTATCGTACGAGTACCCCGACGCCAACGGCAGCACGACGTGCACGCCGTAACCACCGGTCGTTTTCACCAACGGCTTCAGCCCGATGTCGCCGAGGAGCGAGCGAAATCCGAGCGCCACGGTTGCCAGGGTCTTGAGCGTACACGTCTCGCCCGGATCGAGATCGAAGATCACGAAGTCGGGCTCGTCGAGATTTTCGACGCGCGACGTCCAGACGTGCAGAACGATGGCCGCCAAGTTCGCGACGTAGACCAACGACGCCGCATCGTTGCAGAGCATGAACGTCACGTGACTGCGGGTCCCGCCCGGTGTCGGAACGGTGACGCGCTCGATCCAATCGGGGATGCCGCGCGGCATCTGCTTTTCGAAGAACGTCTCGCCATCGATTCCGTTGGGATAGCGCTGCAGCGTCAGCGGACGTCCCTCCAGATGCGGCACCGCATACGGCGCGACGCTTTGATAGTATTTTAAGAGATCGCCTTTGGTGTAACCGTCGCGAGGCCACAGGACCTTGTCGAGATTGGAGAGCGAGAGATTGCGATTTCCGACGCGCACCTCGACGCGCGGCGCGGCGCTCACGATTGCTCCGGAATCTCGGCCACCACCTCGATGGCCGCCTTGTCGGACCGCAATCCGAGATAAGCCGGCTGACGCAGATAGCCGTCGCGCGTCCATTCGGAGAATCGCGTCTCGACGACGAGCTCGGGTTTAACCCAGTGCGTCGGCGAGTTGGCGATGACCTCATTCGAGAACGGCGATGACTTGCGCTCGAGCTTGCGCAGCCGTTCGTACAGCTCCGCCAGAAGCTTGGTGCTGAATCCGGTGCCTACCGACCCGACGAAACGCAGCGACTTGCCCTGGTAGACGCCCAGAAGCAGCGCCCCAAAGCCTTTGCGGCTACCCTTCGGTTCGGTCCAACCACCGACCACGAACTCTTGCTGGAATCCGGTCTTGATCTTCACCCAATCGCGGCTGCGCCGCTCCTGATAGGTCGAAGCGCGCTTCTTGCCGATGATGCCTTCGAGGTTACTCTTGCGCGCGCTGGCGAAGAGCGCCTTGCCTTTTTCGAGAACGTGTCCCGAGTAGAGCACCAAACCGTCGTCGCGAATCATTCGCTCGAGCAGCGCCTTGCGTTCCTCCAGCGGCTTCAAGCGCAGGTCGGCGCCGTCGGCATAAAGCAGATCGAAGGCAACGTAGGTTAGTCCGACCGGCTTTCGCATCGCCTCTTGCAGCCGCTGAAACGACGACCGCCCTTTCGCATCGAGGCTGCAGATTTCGCCGTCGACGACGATCGGCACGCTGGCGAAGGCGCCGGCGAGGTCCTTGAGGTCCGGGAAGCGCCGCAACATATCTAGCCCATTGCGCGAGACCAGCGAGAACGAGTCCTGTTCGATCGTACAGAGGGCGCGATACCCGTCCCACTTGATTTCGAAGAGCCAGTCGGGATCGTCGAACGGCTCGTCCACCAGCGTGGCGAGCATCAGCGCTTTAGGATGCGGAATCGGGTCGCGCTTGGCACCAGCGCGCGGCTTCGCGGTTTTCGCGCGATTGCTCGGCTTCGATTGCCACGTGCGAGCGCGCGGGTCTTTCGCTACATCGGCTAACGTTTTTCCGCTCTTGACGGATTCGGGATGATCGGCGGGATCGTAAGTGGGATCGTCGTACTGATCGCGATCTTTGACGAGAAGCCACGGCTCGCCGCTTTCGCCTTCGCGCGCCTTGATTTTGACCAGCGTGAACTCACCGTTGAGTTTCTTACCGTGCAGTACGAACTTGATCTTTCCGCCGGCAATCTCGTCGCCCGGGTCGTCGCCTTCGGCGAGCGCGTACGTGCCCCGATCCCAAACGATGACGCTCCCCGCGCCGTATTGTCCGGCGGGAATGTTTCCCTCAAAATCGCGGTAGTCGAGCGGATGATCCTCGACGTGCATCGCCAAGCGGCGGTCTCCCGGCGCGAGCGTCGGACCCTTAGGCACGGCCCACGAAGCCAGCACGCCGTCGGACTCGAGCCGGAAATCGTAGTGCAATCGCGTGGCGCGATGCATCTGCACCACGAATCGCAGGCGGCTTTTTGACGAGCGCGGCGCGGATGCCGTTCGCCCGCTCGGCTCGGGCGTCTGGGCGAAATCGCGTTTCTTATGATACGTCGCCAGCGAGCCCGGACGCTCCGTCTGCGCTTTTGTCTTCTTTAGAGGCATTGCGGGTGGCCTTCGACGCTCGCGCACGCTACTCTTAGACGGCAATGGCATATACGATCGCCGGCTTGGTTCTCGCACTCGGCATTACCGTCGCGGCAGCATTGCGCAGCCGCTCGGCCGGTGGATTCTATGCCGGCGAATGGTACGGGATGAGCGCGGCCGCGCACCGGCGTTACGCGGCGGTGAGCCTGGCGTTCGCCGCCTTTTTTGCCGTTGCGTACGCGTACGGTCTGGCCACGGCGGGAATTGCCGGTCTGGCGCTGTATGCGTTGGTTGCCGTGTTTTATCTTTCATCGTTTCTGCGAGGCGCTCCCGACCGCGATGAGTGACTTTCGATTTTCCCCGCGCGCCAACCGCGCAAGCGAAATCGCGTGGCGCCCGTGGGGGCGCGACGCATTCGACCGCGCCACGCAGGAAGACAAGCCGATTCTGCTCGCGATCTCCGCAGTGTGGTGTCATTGGTGCCACGTGATGGACGAAACCACGTACTCCGACGCGGGAGTGATCGAGACGATCAACCGGCGTTTCGTTCCGGTGCGCGTCGACAACGATCACCGGCCCGACGTCAACGCCCGCTACAACATGGGCGGCTGGCCGACGACGGCGTTTTTGGCCCCCGACGGAACCACCCTCACCGGTGCGACCTACCTGCCGCCGCAGCAGATGCGCCGCGCGCTCGACGAGGTCGCCGATTTCTTTCGCGACCACAAACACGAAATTGCCGAACGCACGGTCAACGCAACCGCAGCGCGCGGCAATGCCGCGACCACGCCGCCCGAAGATATCGATTTAGACGCCGCCCCGATCGGCCGTCTAGTCGAAGACCTTCGCGCAAGCTTCGATCGCGAATACGGCGGCTTTGGAAACGAGCCGAAGTTTCCGCAGCCCGAAGTTCACGAGTTTTTGATCGACGAATGGCGCCACGACGGCGGCCAGGATCTGCACGACATGACGGCGCGCACGATACTGGCGATGGCGCGCGGCGGAACGTACGACCACGTCGAGGGCGGCTTCTTTCGCTACTCGACGACCCGCGATTGGAGCGTGCCGCACTTCGAGAAGATGGCTGAAGATCACGCCGGCCTCATCCGCGTGCTCGCCAATCTCGTACTCTTTGCGCCGAGCGAACAACTGCGTGAAACGCTCGTGTCGGCGGTCGGATACGTTCGGACGGTGTTGCGCGATCCCGAAACCGGATTCTTTGCCGGCAGCCAAGACGCCGACGCAGAGTACTACGAGCTGCCGCTCGACGAGCGGCGCAAGCTCACCGCGCCATACGTCGATCGAACTTCATACACGAACTGGAGCTGCGCGCTGGCGGGATCGCTCTGCTGGGCGGCGCGGGCCCTCGACGACGACGTGCTGCTTGCCGAAGCGTTGCAGACGCTCGACGCCGTCGACGCGCGACTGCTCGGGAAGGACGGATTGCTCTATCACGTCTTTCTGCCGGACGGGACGCACCGGGTGCGCGGTCTGCTCACCGATCACGTCGCTTACGCGCGCGCGTTGCTCGATGCGCACGAGATTTCGGGCGAGCCGCGCTTTCTAGAACGGGCTCGCGCCATCGTCGAAACCATTCTCGCAAACTTCGCGGCGCAAGAGGGCGGGTTCTACGACCGTCTTGCGGGTGACGAAGACTTCGGGCGGCTCGCCGTTGCCGACCGGCCGATCGTCGACAACGGACTCTTTGCCGAAACGCTTCTGCGGATGGCGGCGCTCTTCGGCGAGGACGCGTATCGCGAACGCGCCAAGGATATTTTGCGGCGTTATCGCAGAACCGCTGCCGCATCCGGTCCGTTTGCCGCGACGTACGCGCGGGCGCTGCGCCGCTTCCTGACGCCCGAGCTCACGGTCAAGATCGTCGGCGATCCGGCGCAGACGGACGCATTTCGTGAGGCAGCAATACGCCTGCCGGCCCCGGTCGGTGCCGTTCGGACGCTGTCGCCGCAGCATGCTTCCGACGCGCAACTGCCCGCCGATCCGCAACCCGCAGCGTACGTATGCACCGATTCGGCATGCGGCGCGCCGGTGCGTGACGCTGCCGAGTTGCGCGCGGCCTTAGACGCGTACAAAGTGCAGCCAGTACCAACAGCCCCACAGGCCGGCACCAACCGAATAAACGATTAGCACTTGCCCCCACATCGGAAAGTTGCGCCGCACACCAAGCATCATTAACGCGACTAAGAAGGGCTCGAAGTCGAGTGCGTGGCGCATGCCGAACTGCGCGAAACCGTTGACGTAGTACAGCAGATTCGGCACGGCAACCAACACGGTGGCGATCCAGAGCGCGACGGTGCAGCGTATCGGCCTACGCGCGAGAACGGCTAGCAGCAGAGCCGGTGACGTCCAGGTGAGCGCAACCCCCGAGAATTCCGGCCGCAGCCCCGGAAAGACCGGCAGTTGCGTCGGCGCCTGCACGAAGAACGACCATAGCTGATACGGGAGATAGATGAAGCGGAAAGGCGATCCGGTCGGCATGCCGGCCTGATCTTGATGGTACCAAGTCGTGTAGCCGATGTCGGTCCACGTTCCCCAACGCGCTTCGTTATAGAAAACCCAGAGCACGATGAAGGGCACCAGCGTCGCACCGAACGAGCGCACCGCGCTCCACGATAGCTGATTGCCGGGGCGAATCGCAAGCATGTATGCGTAGACCGGAAGCGCGGCGATCATCGTGAAACGCGATTCGACTGCGCAGACGGCAAAGAGGGCCACCAGCCAGCCGCGCCGCTTTCCGGTGAGTTCGACCAGCGCGAGCATGGTGAAGCAGACCGCAGAGACGTGCGCGACAAACCAGACGTCGCCAAGCATCGCGCACCACAACAGGTCGGTGCCGGCGAGCAAAAAAGCGCAGATCCAGGCGATGCTCGCGCGCTTGAGGGCAAGGCGCTCGCCCAGTTCCCACGCGGCACCGATCGCAACGGCGGCCAGCACGGCTGCGAGAAGCGATTGATTCGTCTGCGCGCCGAAGATCGGGACGAAGGGAAGCAAGAGCAACGCCGGCAGCGGCGCTTCGATTACGTAGTAACGGCCGCCGTATTGCAGTGCGTCGATATAGTTGCCCGGCCAGTCGATCCACGCGTGACCGTGCAGCAGCGCTTGGGCGAGCAGGACGTAGTTGTTATACGGAGTGGCGTGAAGGCGCGAAACAAACGCGGTAACGACGAAAGCTACGAGGCCGGCGATAATGGCCGGCTTGATGCCTCGCGCGCTCACACCGGCGGAGGCGTTGCGTGCGGCAGCGGCGCGGGCTGCAAGAACGTCGACGGCGGCAAATTCTCCGGGAAGCGGTAGTCGCTCCACACGATGCTCTCGCGCGCCGGCTTACCCTTTATGCTGGCCGTTGCTCGGGCCGCGATCGGCATCCAGTACTTGCCGAAGCCGGCGAACTCAACCTGACCGGTACCGTGCACGCCCAAGCCGCTGCTATGAAAGTGAACGACGCGAGGAAGAAATCGCATTCCGTCGATCGTAATGCGATCGACCCACGCGCCGGAGGGCCGGCTCAGCGGCGTCGCCTCGTAGACGTAGTCGATATGATGCGCGTCTTTAACCGTCCCGAGAAATAGCAGTTGGTAAGCGTCCGCCCGCGGCGCAAAACGGACCACGGTGTAGGGATCTTCGCGATGCGAAAATTTTACGATCTTGCGGTGCAGCGCGATACCGTCAACGGCCAGCGTTTCGTCGCGCACCGAGACGCCGCTGCGATAGATTCGGTGATACTGCTCGATGTTGCTGGGGCCGACTTGCGAAACCGTGTAAGCATAGACGGCTACTTTCGGAACGGTCAGCGCCTGGACGGCCTCCGAATAGCGCTCGAGCACGTACTGCGAATCGAGCTCGGCCGGACGCGCACCGGCGAGCACCATAATAGCCAAAACTGCGCCGGCGGCGCGTGCGATCATACCAAGACGGCGTCGCGAATCGCGCGCACGGCCGCCTCGGCGCCGGCGACGTTGCTGCCGCCGCCTTGCGCCTGCGCGGCTTGGCCACCGCCTTTGCCGGATACCAGCGGCGCCGCGAGTTTGACGAGGTTGCCGGCATGTACCCCGGCCTTGACCAAATCGTCGGTGGCGCTGACCAGCAGGCTGACGCTGCCGTCGTCGATTCCCGCGAGTGCGACGACGCCGCTCGGCAGCCGGTTGCGGATCGCCGAGCCCAAGTGGCGCAATGCCTCGCCGCCGGCTTCGGGAATCACCGCGCCGACGAAGGTGCGATCGCCGCGGCGCTCGGCGCGCTCGACGTACGACTGGGCTTCGATGGCGGCAAACTTGGCCTTGAACTGCCCCAGCGCAGTCTGCAAATCTTTGACCTCGCGCTGCAGCTTGTCGACGCGGTCGCGCAGCTCGTCGGGCGCAGCGGCCAGCGTCGAAGAAAGGTTTGCGATCAGCTCGCTCTGCTTACCGAGATACTCCTCGGCCGCATCGGATACGCACGACTCGATGCGCCGGATGCCGCTGCCGATCGAAAACTCCGAGAGAATGACGAACATGCCGAGCTCGCCGGTCGAATGCGAGTGCGTCCCGCCGCAGAACTCGACCGACGAACCGGCCTGCACGACGCGAATCAGCTCGCCGTACTTTTCGCCGGCCATCCAAATCGCACCGGTTTGCTTGGCCTCTTCGAGCGGCAACACGCGGGTAACGAGGTGCGAGTCGTCGCGAATCATCTCGTTGACGCGGTGCGCGATCTCGCGCTTCTGTTCGGGCGTGAGCGCGCCTTGGGGCCAGCGAAAATCGAAGCGCATGCGATCGATGCCGACCCACGAGCCGGCCTGGTTGACCTCTTCGCCGAGCACGTCTTTGAGCGCGCGTTGCAAGAGGTGCGCCGAGGTGTGATGGCGCCGGATCTCGCGTCGCCAGCCCGGGTCGACGCTGGCATGCAGCGACTGGCCCAGCGCTATGCTGCCGGAGAGCACGACGCCGGAATGCGCGATGGCTTCACCCATATACTGCGTGTCGCGCACGTCGAATGCAGCTTCGTCGCCGTCGAAACGGCCGCGGTCGCCGATCTGTCCACCGCGCTCGGCATAGAACGACGTGCGGTCGAGCACGATCGTTCCGGCATCGCCTTCATCGAGCGCGTCGACCGGCTTACCCTCCTTGAGCAACGCGACGACCGTGCCCTGAGCTTCCAGTCCTTCGTCGTAGCCGGTGAACCGGCTGCGCATCGCGGGAAGATCGGCCAGTTCCACGACTTCGCGCTTGGCGGCGGCATCGCGGCGCGCGCGTTCGCGTTGTTCTCCCATCAGCCGGTCGAACGCGAGGGTATCGACGACGGTGCCGCGCTCGCCGGCAATCTCGCGAGTCAGCTCCACCGGAAATCCGTAGGTATCGTGGAGCATGAAGGCTTCCTCGCCGCCGATCACGTGCTCGCCGCGCGCGAGCACTTCGTCGATGATGCGGTCGAGCATAGCCATCCCGCGCTCCAACGTGCGATCGAACGTTTGCTCTTCGTTGCGTAGTGCCGCGGTGATGCGCCCGATGCTCTGGCGCAGCTCCGGATAGCCCGTTTCCAGCGAACGGACCACCGCCGGAACGAGCTCGGCCAGAAAACCGTCGGGATAGCCGAGCAGCCTCCCGTTGCGGATGGCGCGACGAATCAAAAAGCGCAAAACGAAACCACGATCGGTATTAGACGGATAGACGCCGTCGTTGATCAAAAACGTCGCAGCGCGCATATGATCGGCGATAATGTTCTGTCGCGCGATCTGCTCGCTCGGCGAGAGCGTCGTGCGCCCGATCGGCGGCTGGGCCGCAACGAGATCGGTGAACAGATCGGTCTGATACATCGACGCCACGCCGTTGCAGACGGCCAGCATTCGTTCGAGTCCCGCGCCGGTGTCGATAGACTTGCGAGGAAGCTCGGTCAGCGCGCCATCGGCCGCGCGATTGTACTGCTGGAAGACGACGTTCCAAATCTCGACGTAGCGATTGCCGAGGTTCGGACCGGTGTCGTCGGAACCGGCGGCGTGCTCCGGGCCGGTGTCGTAGAACAGCTCGGTGCAGGGACCGCACGGGCCGGTCGCACCCATCGTCCAAAAGTTCTCTTCATCGAAGCGGCTGATACGCGACGGCTCGAGTCCGATTTCGTCGATCCAGATGCGCTCGGCTTCGTCGTCGCCGACGTGCACCGTAACGTACAGCCGCGCCGGATCGAGCTTGAGGACCTGCGTGACGAACTCCCACGCCCACGCGATCGCCTCGCGCTTGTAGTAGTCGCCGAAGCTGAAGTTGCCGAGCATCTCGAGGAACGTACCGTGCCGTCCGGTACGGCCGACGCTCTCGATATCGCTCTTGGCGCCGGCTACCCGCAAGCAGCGCTGCACCGTCACCACGCGCGGGGCCGGGGCCGGCTGCTCGCCCAAAAAGACGGGCACGAACGGCTCCATCCCGGCGATGGTGAACAGCGTCGTCGACATCTCGTGTGGAACCAGGCTCGCCGGCGGAAGCAGCTTGTGCTGCTTTCCGACGAAGAAATCGATCCACGCCTGACGCAGTTCCTGGCTCTTCATCACACCACACTATAACGAAGCCAGGCGGAAACGTCGATGCGTTTTCCAGCGCGGTACCCGACGTAACGCCCTGCGAGGCTCTTAGCCCCTAGGTCCGCGGCGGTCCCACGTGATGCCGGGGAGGCTCGGGACGACGACCCGGAGCGAGGCCAGATGGCCGAGCGACGAGCGTCCTTCGACTCCGCCGCTGCGCGGCGGAGCTTATCCTGAGCGAGCGCAGCGAGTCGAAGGCCTCAGGCTGACAAAGGTCGGGATTACTCGGCGAGGACGGAGCGCAGTTTCACGAGCGCCTTTGCCTGCAGGCGAGAGACGTGCATTTGCGAGACGTTGAGGCGTTTGGCGATTTCGGTCTGCGAGACCGACTCGTAGAAGCGCAAATAGATTATGACGCGTTCGCGGCCGGTGAGCACGGCGAAGGCGCGTTCCAAGTTCGCGCGGTCTTCGAGCAAAGCGAGTCCGGCGTCGGCAACGCCCACGGTATCGGCGAGCGTTTGCGATTTCTTGTCGTTCTCGCCTGAGACTTCGCTATCGAGCGAGAGCAAGTTGTAGGCTTGTCCGAGCTCTTGCGCCTCGAGGATCTCGTCTTGGCCGGCCTTGAGATGTTCGGCAAGCTCGGCGACGGTCGGGCTGCGTCCAAGCGCGATCGCCAGCTTGTCGCCGGCGCGGTTGACGGCCAGGTTGAGCTCTTGAAGCCGGCGCGGCACCTTGACCGCCCAACCCTTGTCGCGGAAATACCGTTTGATCTCACCGACGATCGTGGGGGTCGCGTACGTCGTGAACTCTACGCCACGCTCCAGCTCGAACCGGTCTATGGCTTTGAGCAGCCCTACCGTTCCGACTTGAACGAGATCGTCGAGAGGTTCGCCGCGATTGGCAAAACGCACCGCAAGAAAACGAACGAGGTTGAGGTGCACGACGACGAGCTCGTCGCGCAGATGCTCGTGCTGCGCTGGTTTATCCGGAGCCACTTCGTGAAGGCGGCGAGCTCGAATAAATTGCGCAAAAAGCTCACGGGTCCGCTCGCGATCCGGACGCGCTTCGTCCCGTTCGGTCACTATCCGGCCTGAGCGCCGAGCCTCTTGACCATGAGCAGCTCCGTTCCGTGCTGCGGATGCACGTCGTAGCTGACTTCGTCCATGAGCGTTCTAATCAGGAAGATTCCGAGACCGGCGATGCGCGCTTCATCGAAGTTCATCGGTTCGCGTTCGATCCGAACGCTGGGACGGCCGTTGTCGCGAACGCGCACGCGCAGTGAATCGGCCAGCGCTTCGCAGGTGAGCAAGATAAACTCACCGTGATCCTCGTGCTGTATGGCGGCGGTGCACGCCTCGGTCACGGCGAGCTTGACGTCTTCGATCTCTTCGATCGAGAACTGAAGGCGGTTCGCAACGGTCGCCGCGGCGAGCCGGGCCAGCGCCACCCATTCGGCGCGAGCCGGAATGCGAAGCTCGACGAGGTCCGGGGCGGCGTGTTCCACCGCCTGATTCATACCAGCGCTTTCATCGCCGAATTTTCGCTCTCGAAAATTCCGAAGATTTTGACTAAGCCGGTAATGTCGAAGATCTTTTTGATCTGCGGGTTTGTGCAGACGAGATTGACCGAGCCACCGTGCTCGCGGACGCGCTTGAGTCCGCCGATCAACACGCCCAGACCGGTCGAATCGATGTACCGCACCTTCTCGAGATTGATGACTAGGTGGTAAACGCCGCGATCGATCAGCTCTCCGACCGCGTCCTTTACTTTGGGAGACGTATATACGTCGATTTCGCCGCTCAAATCGACGACGTAACAGTCGCCCGGTGCTTCGCGTACGTTTACCTTGATATCCAAATCAGCCCTCGGCTTTCCGTTCCAGCTCGTCATGAATCTCTTGCGCCGAACTTCGCCCTTCCGCTACCGCGGCGTCGAGATTGGCGCGGGCATTCTCCACCACTTGGCGTCCACGTTCGTAGAGTTCCGAGACGCTCGATTGCCACTGCGACGTCACATCGCCGAACCGGCCTCGAAGATCGTCGGTCGCATCCATCGCCATGCCGCCCGCTTCACGCGCCTTTCCGGCCGCTTCACGCGCTTTTCCGGCGAGCCGGTCGCGCGCGTCCTCTTGCGTCAGCAAGACGGCCGCGGCGCCGCCAACGACGGCACCTATTAAAAATCCGGCGAAGATTCCGCCCCCGCCATTACCTTTGCTCATGTTTTTAACCTACTCTCTGATCATTCGAGTCTTTTCCCGTAACCAAGCGTCGTAAACCCGCAGTGACCCCGGCAATTGCCGCACCGACGTTGACGATGCCGGGAACGACGGCGCTGCGAGTCAGATCGACCGTCCGCGAAACGCTTCCGGCGGTCTGCTCGAGGGACTTGGTAAGCTCGTCAACTCGAGATAGGGTGCTCGTGACGGGCGCCCCTATGCCGGCGAGTTGGCGATCTACCTCGTCCAGCGTCGCACGAAGCCGTCCCAGCGTCTTCGCCAGCGCCAGACAGGCGACCAATACTCCCGTGCCGACCAAAAGGGCGGCGATGCCGCCCAGGACATCGAGAACCACAGTTCCCCACTCCGTACTGCTCAAGGTAGTTGCCTCCAGCCGCGCGCCGTTCGTTTTCTCAGTCTACCCATCCCCCCGAAGGTACCGGCAGAGCGTCGCGCAGCCCGGTAACGATGTCCGGGAGCAGCTCGATCGTGCGCTCGATCTCCCTCGCCGAGGTGGCGTGCCCGAGCGAGAAGCGAATCGCTCCCCGCTGCCACTTGGGGTCCATCTGCAGGGCAGCCAGCACGTGGCTAGGCTCGGGCGCTCCCGATGCGCAGGCGCTCCCGGCGGAGACGGCAACGCCGGCGAGATCCAGGGCAATGAGCAGCGCCGCCGAGTCCACTCCGGCAAAACCGACGTTCAGGATATTGGCCACCCGTGGAGCGCCGCCGCCGGCGACCCGGACCCCGGGTATCGAGGCGAGGATGGCCCCCTCGAGGCGATCCCGCAGGGCCGCCACGCGTACCGCTTCCACTGCCTGATCCCGGACCGCGAGCTCTAAGGCGGCGGCCAGCCCGACGATACCGAGCAGGTTCTCGGTTCCGGCTCGCCGCCCGAGCTCTTGGCCGCCGCCGCGGAGCCCCGGGGAGATCGGGACGCCCCGCCGCACGTAGAGGAGACCGGCACCCTTGGGCCCACCGAACTTATGAGCCGAGAGCGACAGCAGGTCGACCCCCAGAGCGGCAATCTCCATCGGCAGCCAACCGGCTGCGGCCACAGAATCGGAGTGGAAAAGCACGCCGTGGCGGCCGGCGACGCGCGCTAGTTCGGCGATCGGCTGGACCGTGCCGATTTCGTTATTGGCGTAGGCTATCGAGGCCAGCCGCGTCTCCGGCTGCAGCGCAGCTTCGAATCGCCCAACGGAGACGAGGCCGCCGCTATCTACGGGAAGGCGGGTCGTCTTAATCCCGGCTTCTTCCAGCCGATCGAGTGAGCCCAACACGGCCGAGTGCTCGATCGCGCTGGAAATTACGTGCGCCGGCCGGGAAGCCGCTTGCATTACCCCGGCTATCGCCAGGTTGTCGGATTCCGTACCGCCCGACGTGAACGCGATCTCGTTCGCCGCAACTCCGAGAGAGACCGCGACGCGCTGGCGGGCATCGTCGAGCAGCGCCCGCGCTCTACGCCCTTCGGCATGTAACGAACTAGGATTAAAGTCGCTTTTTGCAAGCATTGCGCGCATCGCTTCGGCCGCCTCGGCACGCAGCGGCGTAGTCGCAGAATGATCGAGATAAATTCGTTGCGCTCTCACAGGTCGCTCACAGTATGCCGGTCTATTATTTGCTTGTGCGAAGCTCCAACGCACACTCCGAGAAGTAGCAACGGGAAACTGGCGGTCCGAGTATCACTCGGACCGCCTTTTTATTGAGTCTTGTTGAAAATAGCGCCGCTCGCTCAATCCGGGCGGCAAATTTACTTGCACGACGTCGTAGTCGTCATGCGCGTAATGGTAGTCGCGGCCGTAACCGAGCTCGCGCATCAAACGAGTCGGAGCGTTGCGCAAGTGCAGAGGAACGGGATCGTTACGCGTCTCCAATACGTCTTCCATTGCGGCGCCATACGAACGCCCGACCGCGTTGCTTTTCGGCGCCGTAGCCAAATAGAGCGTGGCGTGTGCGAGCGGAAAGAATCCCTCGGGCATACCGATAAAATGCACTGCCTGTTGGGCTGCCACGGCCACTTGCAGCCCATTGGAATCGGCCAACCCGACGTCTTCGGAAGCCAAGATGACCAGCCGGCGCGCGATAAAAAGCGGGTCTTCGCCGCCCTCGACCATTCGCGCCAGCCAATAAAGCGACGCATTCGGATCGCTGGCGCGAATCGACTTGATGAAGGCACTGATGACGTCGTAGTGCATGTCGCCGCCCTTATCGTAGGGCGAGTTGCGCCGTTGCATCGCCTCGCGCACTAACGTCGCGTCGATCTTCCGGCTTCCCTCGGGCAGCGACGCCGCAGCAAACTCGAGCGCGCTCAGCGCCGCGCGCGCGTCGCCGTTGGCAAATCCGACGAGCAACCGCTTCGCATCGGATTCAAGCTCGAGTTCTTTGGCACCGAGGCCGCGCTCGCGATCGCGCAGCGCGCGGTCCACGATCGTCGCAACCTCGTCATCCGAGAGCGCTTGCAGCACGAAGACGCGGGCGCGCGACAACAGCGCGGAGTTGACTTCGAACGACGGGTTCTCGGTCGTCGCGCCGATCAGCGTCACCGTACCGTCCTCGACGTACGGCAGTACCGCGTCTTGCTGCGCTTTATTGAAGCGATGGATTTCATCGATGAAGAGCACCGTGCGCCGTCCGACACGCCGGCGCGCTCGGCCCTCAGCGACGACGCGACGGAGATCGGCAACGCCGGCGCTCACCGCCGAGATGCGCTCGAAGTGCGCGCCGGTCGAGTGCGCCACGACCTCGGCCAGCGTCGTCTTCCCGCTGCCCGGCGGTCCCCATAGAATGATCGAGGGAACGGCGTCGCGCTCGATCGCCACGCGCAGCGCGCGGCCTGGCCCAAGTACGGCTTCCTGTCCGACGAACTCGTCCAGCGTTAAGGGCCGCATGCGCGCGGCGAGCGGCGTCTCTTCGGGGTCGGAGTCGAAGAGGCCGGGCGTCAAGGTGACGAGCTGGGCGCCTCGACCGGCTGGGTGAGGGGGTTCTTGGGCGCTTTGAGCGGCTTCGGCGTCGCCAAATGGCGATGCAGCTCGCCCGGGAACTGCATCGTGACGTCGCCCTGCGCGTGAGCCGTTCCGCTGGTCGTGTTGTAAACCACGCGCTGCGCCTTCATGCTGCGCGTCCCCTCGACGATGTGTACCGAACCCTCGAGCTGCAGTTGATGCGTTTCGTCGTTGAGCGTTCCGTTGTCGGCCGTGACGATCCGTGTCGCCTTGAACGTAGTGGACGTTGCCGATGGCCTTATACACTTTTGCTTCGCCGTCGATCTGCGCTTTGTCGGCGGTCAAAGTGGACGGCGATTGGGTCGGTTGCTGTGGGCCACCCTCGAGACTACCCACTCCACTGCCCTGCGAATCGTGCATCACGACGTGCCCGTTCAGATAAAGCACCTTCTTTTTGTAGTTGCCGTTGGCCTTATCCGCGGTGACGTCGCCGCCGGTGCGAGTCATCACGACCTTCGAAGGCGTGCTGAAGTCGCCGGTTTTGAAGTTGGCGTCGAGCGAGTTCGCGTGCACGGTCCACACGCCTAAATCGAACTGAGTCGCGGCTCCGTTGGGCTGGCGCTCCGGCTCCCGGCGATGGACGACCGCGGCCCGATGCGCGCGGTTGCGGCGTCGCGTGCGGCTGCGCCGTTGGAAGCACCGGCGGCGGCGATGCGGCGAGCGTCGCTTCGAGCACTGCAAGGATCAGCGCGGACGCGGAGATGGAGCGGATCATTGTCGTTGCGTACGTACCTTTACCGTCGGACGTTCTATCGGCCCAAGCAACTCGCTCAGGCGTTTTTCAGAAACGACCCCTTCACGCAGTAAGCGGGCGTGTACTCCGGAGAGATCGACGATAGTTGATTCGCCGTCGTAACGCGTCGGTCCGTGCGCGATGAGCAGATCGGCCGAAGGCAGCATGGTGAGATCTTCCTCACCGAGATAGCGCCGGCCGCCCGGTGGATTCGCCGTCGTTCCGGCGATCGGACCGCATCGCTCGAGCAGCGCCCGCGCAAACGGGTCGTCGGGAACGCGAAATGCCAACGTCTGCAATCCGGCTGCGAGTTCGTCGCTAATAAACGCCGGCTTGCGAATCAAAATGATGACCGGCGCGGGAAGCAACCGTTTTGCAGCCTGCGCTGCCAGTGGATTATCGCCCGCGTACTCGAGAAATTCGGCTACGCTGGCAAGGTGCATCGTGAGCGGCCGGTTGTCCGGTCTCCCCTTGGCTGCGTAGACGCGATCGATCGCTTCGGAGTCGTACGGATCGCAGCCGATGAGATAACTCGTATCGTTCGGAAGGACGACCGTTCCGCCGGCAAAGACGCGACGCGCTACTTCTTCGGCGATCTCGTCGACCGGCGCCCCGCTCGCCTCGATTACACGCGTAGTCGCGCTCCGGTACCGATCGCAACGCACGAGAGCGGGTCGTCCGCTACGATGACCGGGACGCCCGTAACGTCGGAGAGCAGTTTCTCGAGCCCGCGCAACAGCGCCCCGCCGCCTGTCAGAATGATGCCGCGATCGATGATGTCGGCCGCGAGTTCGGGCGGCGTTTTCTCGAGCACGGACTTCACCGCTTCGACGATCGCGCCGATCGGCTCGGAGAGCGCTTCGCGAATCTCTTCGCTGGTGATCTTAACGGTCTTGGGCAGACCGTTGATCAGATCGCGACCGCGAATCTCCATCCCCAGCTCCTGTTCGAGCTTATACGATGAACCAATCTTGATCTTGATCTCTTCTGCCGTGCGTTCGCCGATCATGAGGTTGTAGACGCGGCGAATATACCGCACGATGGCTTCGTCCATCTTATTTCCGGCGACGCGAATCGACTGTGAGACGACGATGCCGCCCAGCGAGATGACCGCGACGTCCGTAGTGCCGCCGCCGATGTCGACGACCATGCTTCCGGAAGGACCGTCGATCGGCAGCCCGGCCCCGATCGCGGCGGCCATGGGCTCTTCGACGATGCCGACGTCGCGCGCCCCGGCGAGCTTCGCCGCATCTTTCACGGCGCGTTCTTCGACGCTGGTGATCTCGGCTGGAACGCAGATCGTGACGTGCGGTTTGGGCTTGATGATCGAGGACCACCACGAACGATCTTTCATCACTTTCTTGATGAAGTAGGAAAGCATCGCTTCGGTCACTTCGAAGTCGGCGATCACGCCGTCGCGCAACGGACGAATCGCTTGGATATGCGCCGGCGTCTTGCCTAGCATCTGCCGCGCTTCTTCACCGACGGCCAACACGCGGCCGGTGTTCATGTCCTTCGCCACGACGGACGGCTCGCGCAAAACGATGCCTTTCCCCTTGACGTGAACGAGCACGTTGGCCGTGCCCAGGTCGATCCCGATATCCAAGCGGTAACTCCTAACTGAAAACCTGGGGGCGTTATCCGGTCGCCGAAATGCGCGGATATTCGCTCGTTTCGAAAAACCCTGTCGGCTCGACCAAAGGCGTCACGCCGCTGCTGCGCTGCACCTGACCGCCGAGTTCTGAGAGCAGCTCCTCCAGACGCTCGTAGCCGCGGTCGATGTACTCGAGCCCGATAATCTCCGTTTCACCGGCAGCCGCCAGCCCGGCAATGACCAGCCCCGCGCCGGCGCGTATATCGGGCGCCTCGACCGGCGCGCCGGAAAGCGTCTTCGGACCCTTGATGACCGCCGCGTTGCTCTCCATCGTCACCTTGACGTCGGCGCCCATGCGCGCCAGCTCGTTGACGTACGAGAAGCGCGCGTTGAAGATCGACTCCTCGACGACGCTCGTTCCCGGGCACGTACAGAGAAAGCCGACCATCTGCGGCTGAAGATCGGTCGGAAAGCCGGGATAGGGCGCGGTTAAGATGTCGGTGCCGCCGGTAATGCTGTCGGCCTTGACGCGAATCCAATCCTCACCCGTCATCGTGACGACGCCGCATTCGACCAGTTTGTCGAGAAGAGCCCGGCAATGCTGCGGCCGGCAATCGGTGACGGTCACGTCGCCGCGCGTCACGGCGCCCGCCAGAAGCAAGGTGCCGGTCACGATGCGATCGGGGATAATTTCATATTCGACGCCGTGGAGCTCCTCGACACCCTCGATCGTCACCGTGTCGGTTCCTTGGCCGGCGATCCTCGCGCCCATCGCGGCGAGAAAGTCGGCAAGGTCGACGACTTCGGGCTCCATCGCCACGTTCTTGAGCGTCGTCGTTCCTTCGGCCAGGACGGCAGCGAGCATCGCGTTCTTCGTAGCGCCGACGCTAGGCATTCGAAACTCGATGGGCGCACCGGTTAGACGCGATCCGCGAGCCCGCGCGATAAGGTAACCGTGGGCGTTGTGCACGTCGCATCCCAGCGCGACGAACGCTTGCTCGTGCATGTCGGTCGCGCGCGTGCCCAGCACGCATCCGCCCGGCAAGGGAACTTCGGCCTGCCCAAATCGTCCCAGAAGCGGGCCGACCACGTCGAATGAAGCGGCGAGTTTACGCACCAGCGCGTACGGCGCACGATAGGACGCGACGTTGCTCGCGTCGATCGTGACGCTGTTGTCGCCCTGCGAACGGATGCGGGCTCCCAGTGCTTCGAGCAGCGACCACATGACCGAGACATCGGTGATGCGCGGAATGCGATGGAGCGTAACCGTGCCTTTAGCCAGCAAGGCGGCCGCCATAATCGGCAATGCGGCATTCTTTGCTCCGTGCGTTGCAACGGAGCCCTCCAGGCGCGCGCCGCCGCGAATCCGCAGCGTAGTCTCGAGCCGATCGAGCATGATAACGTTCTTACGCTTCGCGCGATGCGGCGGCTCGCCCCGCCCAACGCGGGAGCGCCGCCGCTTTAGTTATGGCCGGTGAGCCGCAGCTTCGCGTTGGCGAAGTCGATGATGGCCTGCTCGCGTGCGTAGGGCTCGCTGCCCGGCGCGGCGCCCTTCTGGCGCTCAGTCGCCTCAGCGAGGTCCTCGCGGGTTTTGGCGACGACGACGTCTTCAAAGCGAACTGCCTCGTCCACCAGCACGGTGACTCGATCGGGCAGCGCCTGCATGAAACCTTCGCTGGTTGCCAGCTCTAGCCGCGAGGTTTGTCCCTCGTGGTCCTGAGCTTGTCGAAGGACGTTCGCGCGCAGCACGCCCGGCTTCAGAGCTGCCAAAAACGGCGCGTGGCTCGGAAGAATGCCTTCCTCGCCTTCGGTCGTGACGGCAATGACCAGCTCGGCCTCGCCCTCGAACGCGACTTCTTTAGGCGTGACGAGGCGAAACGGAATGGTATTAGGCACGAGCCATCCGCTCGGCGTTGGCGCGCACTTCGTCGATCGTGCCGGCGTAGAAGAATGCGGCCTCGGGCAAGTCGTCGACCTTGCCTTCGAGGATCTCCTTGAACGACGCGACCGTCTCCGAGAGCTTGACGTACTTGCCCTCGCGTCCGGTGAACTGTTCGGCGACAAAGAACGGCTGCGAGAAGAAGCGCTGAATGCGGCGCGCCCGAGCGACCGCGATCTTGTCGTCCTCGGAGAGCTCTTCGACACCGAGAATGGCGATGATGTCCTGTAAGTCGCGATAGCGCTGCAGAACTTCTTGCACGCCGCGCGCGACGTCGTAGTGTTCTTGGCCGATGATCTGCGGATCCAAAATGCGCGAGGTCGAGGCCAGCGGGTCGACGGCCGGATAGATGCCGAGCTCCGAGATCGGCCGCGAGAGCGCGGTCGTGGCATCGAGATGCGCGAAGGTCGTCGCAACGGCCGGATCGGTGTAATCGTCGGCCGGGACGTAGACGGCCTGCACCGAGGTGATCGAGCCTTTGCGCGTCGACGTGATGCGCTCTTCGAGCATGCCCATGTCGGTGGCGAGCGTCGGCTGATAGCCGACCGCCGACGGCATGCGGCCCATTAGCGCCGAGACTTCCGAACCGGCCTGCATGTAGCGGAAGATGTTGTCGATGAAGAGCAACACGTCGGCCCCGAGCTCGTCGCGGAAATATTCGGCCATCGTGACGCCCGTCTGCGCGACGCGGAAACGCACGCCCGGCGGCTCGTCCATCTGTCCGAAGACCAGCGTCGTCTGCGCGAGCACGCCCGACTCTTTCATTTCGAGCCAGAGGTCGTTGCCTTCGCGCGTGCGCTCGCCCACACCGGTGAAGACCGAGAAGCCTTTATGGACGTAAGCGATGTTGCGAATAAGCTCTTGAATGAGCACCGTCTTGCCGACGCCGGCGCCGCCGAAGAGTCCAACCTTTCCGCCACGCGTGTACGGCGCCATCAGATCGACGACTTTGATCCCGGTCTCGAAGATACGCGCCGTAGGCTCCTGATACTTCAGCGCGGGCGGCGGACGATGGATCGGCCAATGTGCCGCCGCCTTCACCGGTTCGTTGCTGTCGATCGTCTCGCCAAGCACGTTGAAGATTCGTCCGAGGGTGCCTTCGCCAACCGGTACGGTAATCGGTCCGCCGAGACTGCGCACCGCCGCGCCGCGCACCAAACCGTCGGTCGACCCCAGCGCCAGACATCGAACTTGGTTGTCACCCAGCTCGTCCTGAACTTCCAGCGTCAGCTCGCGCGCCTGCATCGCGGTACCGCCTAAACGCGCGTCGCCGTTCGACGCGGCACCGTTTGCGCTGACCGCACCTTCGTTGACGCCGACGCGCAGCGCGTCGTTGATATTCGGCAGCGTTTCGGGCGTGAATTCGACGTCGACGACGTTACCGAGGATCTGAACGACTTTACCGGTGGAATCTACCATTTCTCTGTACTTTCTTTATCGGTTTCTGCTAGTTCTTACGTACTCGTCGAGTGACGAGCGTGCCCGACGTTGCGGCTATGGAGCGTCTCGATTTTCGGACAAAACAGGATGTTTTCTTCAAAGCTTGCTCTTCCGAAAATCGAGTCGAGCAAGCGGAGCACAGGATGTGCGGAGCGCCGCGTCTCCTTAGCCGCAATGTCGGGCACGCTCGTCACTCGACTCCCAGGGCTTCCGCGCCGCCGACGATCTCGAGGAGCTCCTTCGTAATGGCGGCTTGGCGGGCATTGTTCATTGCGATGGTGAGCTCGTCGATGAGCTTCGAGGCGTTGTCGGTGGCGTTGGTCATCGCGACGAGCTGGGCGGCGAAGAAGGCAGCGTCGGTTTCGAGCATCGCCGAGTAGATCGTGAATTCGAGGTACTTGGGGAGAAGCCGGGTGAGAACGAACTCAGGTGACGGAGCGAACTCAATTGCGCCGCTGGTTTTTTTCGAGTTTTCTTTTTGGTCGCCGGTGAGGGCGCTGAGATCTTCGGCCAGGATGGGGACGAGCTTACGCGTCTGCGGGCGCTGCGACATCCTCGAAATGAGTTGTTGCGATACCAGCACGATATCGCCGATCGTTCCGTTGGTGAAGTCTTCCGTCACGCGGTGCGCTACCTCGCGCGCGGTGTCGAGCTTCGATTCGCCGCTCAACGGCCAGCTGGGTGTTTCGCTCAGCCCCATGCGGCGAACCGCGTTACGCGCTTTGACACCGACGGCGTAGTAACGGACGCTGCCCCGCCGGCGAGCGAAGAGCTCGGCGGCGTGGATGACGTTGGAGTTGAACGCGCCGGCCAAACCTTTGTCGGAGGTCATCAGAACGATGCCCGACGGCGCCCCCTCTTTGCCCGGCTTCATGAAGGGATGGTCGATCGACGAGACCGCCGCGATCAAATCGCGCAACATCTCACCGAGCGCATCGGCATAAGGCCGGGCCTGCTTCCGAGCTGATTCGGCACGGCGAATCTTCGCCGCAGCCACCTGCTTCATCGCTTTGGTGATCTGCTGCGTGTTCTTCAGCGACCGGATGCGGTCGCGTAAATCGCGTACGGACGGCACGAGCTTCCTTTTTCTCTAGAAGCTCTTGTTGAATTCGGTGAGCGCGGCGTCGAGCTGCTTCTTGACCTCGTCCGAAAGCTGCCCGCTCTTGGCGATCGCCTCCGTAATCTCCGGATGCTGCGCGTGCAGGAAGTCGATCAGCGCCGAGGCCCAGCTTTGGAGCCGTGCGGTCGGGACGTCGTTGACAAAACCGCTGCTCGCCGCGTAGATCAGCGCGACTTGATCTTCCATCGCCTGCGGCTGATACTGCGGTTGTTTGAGCAGTTCGGTCAGTTTCTCACCGCGCATTAACTGGTTTTGCGTCGTTTTGTCGAGATCGCTCGAGAGTTTGGCGAACGCGGCGAGATCGCGATACTGCGCCAATTCGAGTTTGAGCTGACCGGCGACCGATTTCATCGCCTTAGTCTGCGCGTTGCCGCCGACGCGCGAAACGGAGAGACCGACGTCGACCGCCGGACGAATGCCCTGGAAGAAGAGCTGAGGCGTTAGGTAGATCTGGCCGTCGGTAATAGAGATGACGTTGGTGGGGATGTACGCCGAGAAGTCTCCGGCCTGCGTTTCGATGATGGGCAGCGCGGTCAGCGATCCGCCGCCCATCTCATCGGAGAGTTTGGCGGCGCGCTCGAGCAGACGCGAGTGCAGGTAGAAGACGTCGCCCGGATAGGCTTCGCGGCCCGGCGGACGGCGGAGCAGCAGCGACATCTCGCGGTACGATTGGGCGTGCTTGGTGAGGTCGTCGTAAATAATCAGCACGTCTTTGCCGGAGTACATCAGCTCCTCGGCCATCGCGCAGCCGGCAAACGGTGCTATCCAGCGCAGCGCGGCTGCTTCCGACGGGCTGACGGCGACGATGGTCGTGTAGGCCATCGCCCCTTTCTGCTCGAGGATCTGCGCCAGTGCGGCGACCGTCGAGTTCTTCTGCCCGATCGCGACGTAGATGCAGTAAACGTCGCGGCCTTTTTGATTGATGATCGTGTCGATGGCGATGGCCGTCTTGCCGGTCGAACGATCGCCGATGATCAGCTCGCGCTGCCCCTTGCCGATCGGGATAAGCGCGTCGATCGCGCGGATGCCGGTCTGCAACGGCTGCTTAACCGGCTGACGCTGCACGACCGTCGGAGCGACGTTCTCGATCGTCCGAAAACGCGTCGCCTCGATCTCACCTTTGCCGTCGATCGCTTCGCCGAGCGGATTGACGACCCGTCCGAGCATGACCTCGCCGACCGGCACCGAGGCGATGCGGCCGGTACGCCGCACGCTGTCGCCCTCTCTGATCTCGACGTCCGGGCCCATGATCACCACGCCGACGTTGTCCTCTTCGAGGTTGAGGGCGACCCCGTGCAACCCGTTAGCGAACTCTACGAGTTCGGACGACCGCACGCCACGCAATCCGTAGACGCGAGCGAGGTTCGCCCCGACCGAGATCACGGTACCGACTTCGTCTTCTTGGATCTCGGTCTTGAACTGCTCGATTTGTTGTTTTAAAATGCCGGCAATTTCGTCAGCGTTGATCATTCGTAACTTTCTTCACGTGTGGGTGTAGGGCTTGTTGGATCTTCGGATGCGCCATCACGTTGCTTGAGCCAGTTCGCGGGTGAGGGCGTCGAGGCGGCCGGAGATCGTCGCGTCGATGCGGCGATCGCCCATCATGATGCGCAATCCGCCGATGAGCGAAGGGTCTACCACTTCGGTCACTTCAAACTTTTTACCGTAGCTTCGTTCGAGGCTCGAAATGACGTCGGAATACTCTTTTCGGTCGAGAGCGCGCGCCGAGGTAAGCGTCAGGAGCTCGCGGCCGCGGGCGGCTCGCTCGAGCGCGAGATACTCCGAAACGATCGCCGCAAGCAGCGTCTCGCGGTGCTTGCGCACCAGCAGGAGCAGCGTGTGCAGCGCGATCGGATGGAGCTGCCCGAACGCCTCGCCGAGCACGCGCTCCTTGTCGGGCCGGCCGATGACGGGAGCCCGAAAGAAGTCGGCGACCGGATTGCTCTCGCCGATCGCTCGCGCGATCGTCTGCAGATCGGCGCTCACGCGATCGGTCGCGCCTTGCTCGCGGGCGAGTTCGGCAACGGCGGTCGCGTAGCGGCGTGCCAGCGTACGATTAACCACTCGAGCCATGCTCCACGGAGTTTACGAAACGCTCGACCATTACCGCATCGAGCGCCGGGCCGGCGCGCTGTTTCGCGTCTTGGCGCGCGAGCGTTAGTGCGCGACCCAATATCTCGTCCCGAAAACGCGATCGAGCCGCGGCGCGCGCGCGCTGCAATTCCTTGCCTGCGTCGGCCAACGCTCGCTCACCGGCCTGCTTCGCGTCGTCGAGCATCGCCGACCGTTCGTGGTCGGCATGCTCGCCGGCGCGTTGCTCGATCAGACCGGCGTCGCGCTGGGCGCTCTCGATCTCTTCTTGCAACGCTTGCAGCGCCGCCTTCACCTCGTCGCGATGGCGCTCGGCCTCGGCGATCTGGGCGTTGCTGCGCTCTTGCGCGGCGAGAAAAACCGGCAAGAGGAACCGGAACCACATGTAGACCAAGGCCGCGATGAATACGACCGACGAGACCACCTGGCTCCAGACCGCGATTTGCAGATACAGCTGGTCTTGGCTCACTTCGCAGCCTCCGGGATGACTCGGTCGACCATAAAGCCGGCGAGCTTTCGCACCGCCTCGCCTTCGTTGCTCCGCGCCGCATCGAGCTCGGTTTGCGCCGCCTGCTGTGCCTCCTCGACGATGCGCTGCGCGCGCTCGGCGTAGTCGGTTGACAGCTGCGCGGATTCGTTCGACGCCTGTGCCCGAGCGGCGGCGACGCGCTGTTCGGCCCGTTGCCGTGCCGCGGCGCGCACCTCCTCGGCCTGAGCGCGCAAGCTGTGCGCTTCGGCCTGATAGCGATCGTAGTCGGAAACGAGGCTATCGATATACTGCCGCCGCTTATGGATTGCCGCCGCGACCGGCCGCAAGAAGACGACGTTAAGCAGCGCGAAAAAGATCGCGAAATTGAGGAGCTGCACGACGAGCGTACCGTCGATCGAGAGGAACGACATCCGTTACTACTTCACCAGTGCGGTGATGATCGCAGGCACCTTCGCCACGACGAGGAGAATGTAGAAGGCCAATGCGATCGCGATAAACGGTACCGCCTCCAGGACGCCGACGCCCAAGAACATGAAGAGGAAGATATTGGGCCGCGCCTCGGGTTGACGCGCGATCGACTCGACCGCCTTGGCGGCGACGGTGCCGTCGCCCACTGCGGAGCCGAAGGCGACGCCCGAGATGATGATGCCGAAGCAGATCAGCGCGGATGCCGCGATTAACGATTCAGGATTCAACGACGTTCCTTTCCTAATGGTCGTCGGCAAGCGCCAACGAGAGATAGACTATTGCCAACAGCGTGAACACGAACGCTTGGATCGTTCCGACGAAAAAGTTGAAGAACTGGATCAGGATCGGAACGACGGTGACGCCCAGCGAGAGATTGAAGAAGCCGATGTTGATGCGCGCCAGTATGATCGAGGTGATGATAATGAAGAGCAGCTCGCCGACGAAGATGTTGAAGAAAAGGCGAGCGGCCAGCGTAATCGGTCGCAGAATTTCGTCGAGGATGTTGATCGGCAAGAGTGCCGCAAACGGCTTGAAGACGTGTCCGAAGTACGAGAAGCCCTTCTTGCGAAACGCTACCGTCTGAATCATGAGGAAAACGACCAGCGCGAGCGGCACCACGGTGTTGAGGTCGGCCGTCGGCGAACCGCCGAAGGGCAGACCGAGCGTCTTGAACGGGAGCACGCCGAACTGGTTGAGCAGAAAAATAAAGATAAAGAGCGCTACGAAGAACGGCACGAAGCCTTCGCCCTCTTTGCCGAGCACGCTCGTCACCAGGTCGGCGATATAGTTGAAGACCGATTCCAAAACGGCCTGACGCTTGGTGACGTAGGGCGAGCGATAGCTAGCGCCGATCCATCCAAAGAAAACCAGCGACAGCGCCATGACCAGCCAAGTGGTCATGATCGTATCGGCATGGACCGGCCCAAGCACGGGCAGATGCCAAAGAATATGTTCGCCGATTTGTTCGTGCACGCGTTATCCGTCAAGGCTTCCGTCGGAAAGCTCGCAGCGCGCCAAGCGCATAAGTTGCAAGCGGGAAGAAGAAACCGGCGAGAAACGGCCCGAGCGACCACCAGGGTCCCCGAACCGCTAGCGCCGCGGCTACTATACTAAACGCGGCCAGCCGCAGTAAACTACTTAGCCCGAAGTAGAGCGGGCTTCCGGTCTCGGTGAGGCGCTCGCTCCCCCTCATGATCGCCAGCATATTGCCGACGCCGCAGACCCCGCCGATGGCCAGCGCGGCCGCCGCCCAGCGGGAAAACGGCACCAAAAGAGCCGCACCGAGCAGCACCAGCAGGAGAGACCTCCCCGCTACCGCCCATTTGAGGCGATAGTAGGTCGCAAGGTCGGCCGCGGACTCGGCGGCACCGTAGGGTTTCACCGCATCGCCCGCGCGAGGAGACGGAAGGCCGAGTAGGCACCGATCAGGGCGCCGAGGATGAGGCCGGCTGGAGCCAGCAATGGCTCGCCGCGCCGGTCGCCGACGAGAATCCCGGCAAGCAGCCCAAGGACCGCCGCGCCGGCAAAGGTTCCTCCCGCCGCCACCAGCGGGAGAAGCGTCTTCACCGCGCCGCTTCCGCGCCGGCAGTCAGAGCCTCGAAGGGTTCGGGGTAGGCGCCCCCGCGAAGCCGCGCCAACAGCCAAGCGGCAATTCGCTCGGCCGCCCGCCCATCACCGTAGGGATTGACCGCCTGCGCCATCCGCGCGTACGTTCTCGAGTCCTCGAGAAGGCGTCGTGCCGACGCGACGATCCGCTCGCGCCGGTGTCCGATTAGCTCGAGCGTACCGGCAAGCAGACCTTCGGGCCGCTCCGTCTCGTCCCGCATCACCAGCACCGGCTTGCCGATACAGGGCGCCTCCTCCTGAAGACCGCCGGAGTCGGTCAAAATGAAGCGGCTGGCGCGGACTGCCGCTACCATTTCCGCATAGTCGATCGGATCGACCAAGATCACGCCGGGAACTCCGGTCAAGACCTCGCGGGCGACCGGCGCAACGCGCGGCGACGGATGCACCGGCCAGTAAAGCTGGGGCGCTTGCGGGAGCATCGCGATGTCGCGCAACGCCTCAGCGATGTCGCGCATGTGCGGGTGGTTTTCGCGGCGGTGAGCGGTGACCAAAATTGTCGGCCGGTTTGGATCGATCTCTTCCCAGCGCGGCGGAAGAGGCAGGTCGTCGCGCCTCGCCGCCTCGGCGAATGCGTCGATGACGGTGTTCCCGGTGACGAACACGTCATCGGCGGGGACGTTTTCCAGCAGCAAGTGCTCGCGCGCGAGCGAGGTCGGCGCAAAGTGGAACGATGCGATCGTGCCGGTTATTCTCCGGTTCATCTCTTCGGGATACGGCAGCCACGGATTGCGCGTCCGAAGGCCGGCCTCGACATGGCCGACCGGAACGCCGGCATAAAATGAGGCGAGCGCGGCCGCCGAGCTCGTCGTCGTATCGCCGTGCACCAGCACGACCTCCGGCTTCGCTTCGGCCAGCGCGCCTTCCATGCGCGTCAGCACGCGCGTCGTTATCTCGGTAAGCGTCTGATCGTCGGTCATGATGTCGAGATCGTAATCGGGCGTGATGCCGAAGAGCACCAAAAGGTCGTCGAGCATCTTGCGATGCTGCGCCGTGACGCAGACGCGATGGTCGATCGCCTCGTGCCGTCCCAGCGCGTGCACGACGGGCGCCATCTTGATCGTGTCGGGGCGCGTTCCAAAGACGCTGAGAACGCGAAGCTTGTCGGGGGTAGCGGGCATGCGGCTCCTATGCGTGACGGAATACGTGCGTGAACTGACCGGAAAACGCCAGTGCGACCGCACCGAGGACAAAACAGACCGCGTAGAGCAGCAGCACGGCCTGGCGTACGTTGAGCCCAAAGCGGAAGATCAGCTGATGATGAAAGTGACCGCGGTCGGCTTCGGTGATGCGCTTTCCCGTGCTCGCGCGGCGAACTATTGCGGCCGCCGTATCGAGCACCGGAAGCGCCAGAACCAACAGGGGGACCACGATGCTGATCGCGATCGCAGTCTTGCTCGCGCCGATGATCGAGACGGTCGCAAAGACGTAACCGATGAAGAGCGACCCGGCGTCGCCCAAAATGATGCGGGCCGGATTAAAATTGTAAGGAAGAAAGCCGAGCGCAGCGCCGGCCAGCGCAATAACTACGAGCGCGACGACCGGGCTGCCGTGCAACGCCGAGATAACGAAGAGAAACACGCTCGAGATCGCGGCGACGCCGGCGAGCAACCCGTCGAGCCCGTCGAGGAAGTTTATCGCGTTCATCATCCCGACATACCAGAGCAGCGTCAGCGGCACGCCGAGCCAAAGCGGAAAGTCGATCCAGTTCGTGCCCGCGTTGCGGTCGAAGGGATTGTTGATGCCGGGGATCACGAAGCCGTAAAACATTGAAATCAGCGCAACCACGATCTGCGCGATCAGTTTATTGCGCGGACGCATCTGCATTACGTCGTCCCAAATGCCGACGCCCAGAATCAGCAAGCTGCCGAACAGCAGGCCAACGAGCTTATGTACCGCATCGAACTGTTCCGCCGCCGGTACCAGTGCCAAGGGCGGTGCCAGCGATACGCCGAGCACGGAAAAGAGCGCAAAGGCAAAACCGAAGAAGACTGCGATCCCGCCGATGCGCGGCTTGGGAAGCACGTGCATGCGGCGATCTTCGCCGCCGTTGTCGACGATGCCGAGACGCAGCGCGAGGCGCACGATCAGCGGCGTGCCCAGCGCGCTCACCGCGACGGCGATCACGAATGCTGCGGCATACACCGCGCCCGCCGTCGGCGAGAAGGGGATCACCCGCGCGAACCCTCCAGCGTCGAGTACTGGACCAGCGCGACGCCGGCTTCGGCCAGCAGCTGGGCGGCAACCACATCGGGATACGCCTCGTCGTAGACGATCTTGGTCACGCCCGCGCTGATGAGCAGCTTCGAGCAGTTAACGCACGGCTGGTGGGTACAGTAAGCGACGGCGCGATGGAGGCTCACTCCGTGGAGCGCCCCTTGGACGACGGCGTTGGCCTCGGCGTGGGTGGCACGAAGGCAATGTTCGTTAACCAGCGTGCAGCCGACCTCGGTGCAGTGCGCAACGCCGCGCGGTGCTCCGTTATAACCTGTCGTGAGAATGCGATGTTCGCGCATCAGAACGCAGCCGACGGAGGCGCGCGGGCACGTCGCGCGCGTGCTCACGGTATGCGCGATCTGCATGAAGTACTCGTCCCAACCCGGGCGCACGGTTATTCTCGCAACCCTTTAGGGGACGTCGTAGCGCGAGGTCAGCTCGCGGACGCGTCCGCGCAGCCGATCGGTCTGTGCGCGCTCCTCGATGTCGTCGAAAGCGGCGCAGATAATGCGCGCGATCTCGCGGCAAGCATCTTCGCCCATGCCGCGCGAGGTTATCGCCGGCGTGCCGATGCGTATGCCGCTTGCCACCATCGGCTTCTGCTGATCGAATGGAATCGCGTTCTTGTTGACGGTGATGCCGACTTCGTCGAGGTAAGCCTCGACGGCCTTACCGGTCAGCCCTTTGACCGAGACGTCGACCAGCATCAGATGCGTGTCGGTGCCGCCGGCGACGAGCCGCAGTCCGGCACGCGAAAACTCCTCGGCCATCGCCCGCGCGTTTTCTACGACCTGACGTTGATACTCGCGAAACTCCGGGCGCAGCGCTTCGCCGAACGCGACCGCTTTGGCGGCAATGGTGTGCATCAGCGGGCCGCCTTGGATACCGGGGAAGACCATCTTGTCGACCGGCGTTCCCCACTTCTCGGTGGAGAGAATGAAGCCGCCGCGCGGACCGCGCAGCGTCTTGTGCGTGGTCGAGGTGACGAAGTCGGCGAGCGCAACCGGCGAGGGATGCAGATCGGCGGCAACGAGTCCCGCGACGTGCGCGAAATCGACCAGCAACGCCGCACCGACCTCGTCGGCGATGGCGCGAAACGGTTCGTACTCCATGATGCGCGGATAGGCGCTGGCGCCGGCGACGATCAGCTTGGGCCGGTGCTCCAGCGCCAGCGCGCGCACTTCGTCGAAGTCGATGAGCTCGGTGTCGCGCTTTACGCCGTAAGCGACGGCGTTGTAGAGTTTGCCCGAGAAACTGACCTTCGTCCCGTGCGTCAGGTGGCCGCCATGCGCGAGCGACATACCGAGCACCGTTTCGCCGGGCTGCAAGACGGCCATGAAGACGGCCATGTTGGCCTGCGCGCCGGAATGCGGCTGCACGTTGGCGCGATCCGCGCCGAAGATCTGCTTGAGGCGCTCGAGCGCGAGCAGCTCGGCCCGGTCGACCCATTCGCAGCCGCCGTAGTACCGCTTTCCGGGATAGCCCTCGGCGTATTTGTTGGTCATCACGCACGCCATCGCTTCGCGAACCGCGCGGCTGGCGTAGTTTTCCGAAGCGATCAGCTCGAGGTTCTCGCGCTGGCGCAACTCCTCGCCGGCGATCGCCGCATAGAGTTCGGGATCTTGCGCCTCGACGCGCGTGGTTTGCAGAATATCCATGCCTACGTCACTCTCCCGACGCCGTTGCTTCGCGCACGATCGCCGGTGGTGTCTGCGCATCGGTCACGGCGCCCCGTTCCAGGTCGCGCAACGTTCGCGCTCGCTGCGCGTCGCCGAACTCGAAGAGCTGCTCGGTGCGGTGCGCGTGCCGGCCGCCGTCGAACGGCGTCTCCAAAAAGATGTCGAGCATTCGTTCGATCATCTCCCAGCCGGTCAACCGCTCGGAGAAGGCAATAACGTTGGTGTCGTTGTGACGCCGCGCCAGCTCCGCGGAATAGGGCTCGGCGACCGGCGCGCAACGAATGCCGGGAACCTTGTTGGCGGCCATCGCGATGCCCAAGCTCGAACCACAAACGACGATGCCGCGTTCGGCCTGCCCGCTGGCGACGGCCTCGCCTACGGCATAACCGTACTGCGGATAATCGACCGGCGTCGAATCGTGCGTCCCAAAATCGAGCACGTCGTGTCCGCGCCGGCGCAAAATCTCTGCGATGCGGTCTTTGTAATCGTAGCCTGCGTGGTCGGCGCCAACGGCAATTCTCATGGTCTCTCGGATATCAAAGGCGAGGGTGGGCTAGGACGGGCGGTCGAACGTCCGACGCCGATGAAGCTGGCCTGCGCGAGCGGTCTGCTCCACCGCGCGATCGAGCACGGGGAGCTCACGCAGCTCGAGTTCCTCGACCTGTGCGCGCGCGAGTTTGCTTGCGATGGCGTCGTCTTGGACGTTCGGCACTTTCCGCGGACCGACGACGACTACCTCGCACAGGTCAAGAAGATGGCGACCGACCGCGGGCTTTGCCTGGCAGCCCTCGCCGACGCTGCCTTCTTTCTATCGGACGGCGAGCACATGCGATCGATCCTAGAGCGAGCGATTTCATTGGGTGCGCCTTTGGTCGCGGCACCACTGGCACGCGAAACGGATTGTTCGTGGAGCGATCAGCTCGAACGGCTGGGTGTCGCGACTGGTCTCGCCAAGACCGCGAACGTGACGCTCGCGTTGCGCAACGCGCCGGCGACTTTTGCGGCCGGTACGCACGATTGCAAACGCGTTGCCAAAGAGGCCGACTCCGCATGGCTACGCTACGGCCCCGAGCCGGGGCGATTCGACGCCGCCAGCGACCCGGCGGCGCTTCGCACCGGTACGGTTTTGCTATGGAGCGATGCCGGCGCCGATACCGAGCGCTCGATCGCGAGGACTACGGCGGCATTCGACGATTTTCGCGGACATCTCGCACTGGACGATCGCAGCGGCGAGGCAAGCGTAGAGGGGATCGTGAGTGCCATGCGCGCGTGGCGCGCAGCGCTCGACCGCAGATAGCGTCTGGTACACGCGGTACGAACCTGCATTCTCGCAGGTGGGTGCGGCCCGGGCGCCGTCCGGCAGGTATTTAACTCACCGATCCGTCGTTACCGGAGCTGATGCTCCCTAGGTCATATAAGTCGGCTCGGTACCAACATGCACTGCGCGCGGATCGCAGTCGAGCCCCTCTACCGTACCACTGCCGGTCAAGCGGCAACCCGAGCAGCCCGAGGAAGGCGTGCTGTCCGGTTGAATGCGATAGCGACTTACGATGGAAAAGCTTTCGGTACACGTAACGCCGCTCGACCTCCCGCTCGTCCATCCCTTCAAGATCGCCCGGGGCGAAGAGCTCGTCGCAAGCACCGCGATCGTGCGCGTTCGGTGCGGCGACCGCGAAGGTATCGGCGAGGCGGCCCCGATCGAACGCTATGGCGAATCGGTCCAGAGCGTCGCCGCGTACTTCGCCTCGAACCAGCTAGCGTCGGACGATCCGTATCATTTGGAGGCGCTCTTGCACGCCGGCATACCCGCTGCCGCGCGCGCGGGCCTCGATTTGGCGTTGCACGATCTCATCGGCAAGGATTTAAACAAACCACTTTATGCGCTGCTTGGTCTCGACCCGTCGCTCACGCCGGCGACGTCCTTTACGATCGGGATCGCCGATCCGCAGACGACGCTGCGCAAAGTCGCCGAAGTCGGCAATCATCCGATTCTCAAGGTCAAACTCGGAATAGGTTCGGCGTCGGAACAGGTCGAGACGATCGGCGCGATCCGCGGACGCTACACCGGCGCGATACGAATCGACGCGAATGAAGGCTGGGACGTCGACGAAGCGATCGCGATTCTGCGGGCGCTGGAAGCCTTCGACGTCGAGTTCTGCGAACAACCCATTCCAGCCGGCCATCCCGAGCGGCTGCGAGCCATCCGCGAAAAGGTTCGAATTCCCATCGTTACCGACGAAGACTCGCTGACGGCAGCCGACCTGCCGGCGCTCTACGGTTGCGTCGACGGCGTCAACGTCAAGCTGGCAAAGACCGGAGGAATTCGCGGTGCGGTCGCAATGATCAATACGGCGCGCGCGCTGGGTTTCAAAGTAATGATCGGCTGCATGGTCGAGAGTGCGATTGCCGCGACCGCCGCCGCACATCTCTCGCCATTGGCGGATTGGGCCGACATCGACGGACCGTTTCTCGTTTCGCACGATCCGTTCGCCGGCGTCACTTACGACAACGGAAAGCTCGTGCTGCCGGACGCGCCGGGACTGGGCGTGCGGGAAGTCGCGCCGGTATGAGACGCTATGTCATCCTCGCGCCGGACCGCTTCGTCGAGGATGCGAAGACCGCTCACGGCGTAATTCGTTACGGAACCGACGAAATCGTCGCCGTCGTCGATCCGTCCGCGGCGGGGCGTCGCGTTCGCGACGTCGTCGCGCATCTCGATAGCGATGCGCCGGTGGTCGCCAGCGTCGGCGAAGCGCTGGCCTTTTCGCCGACTGCGTTGCTGATCGGGACGGCACCGAAGGGCGGCGGATTGCCGCCGGCCTGGCGCGCGGCCGTTTTGGAAGCGATAGCCGCGAAACTCGAGATCGTTAGCGGCTTGCACGAAATACTCGCGAACGATCGGCAGTTTCGCAGGGCGGCCGGCGCCGCCGGAACGACCATTTGGGACGTGCGCGAGCCTCCCGAGGTACCGCTTTTCTCCGGCGACGCCTACGACGTCAGCGCGCCGATTCTCCTGACCGTCGGCAACGACTGCGCGGTCGGCAAGATGAGCGTTTCGCTCGAGCTCGTCGCCGCCGCATGCGATGCGGGAACGCGCGCGCGTTTCGTTCCAACCGGCCAAACCGGAATTCTCATCGCCGGTTGGGGCATTTCCGTCGACCGCGTAATTGCCGACTTCGCACCGGGAGCGGCGGAGCAACTCGTTCTCTACGCGGCGCACGAAGGCGCGGAGTTGATCGTGGTCGAGGGTCAAGGCGCGATCAATCATCCGGCATACGCGCCCGTGACGCTGGCGTTGATGACCGGATGCGCGCCGGATGGATTGATCTTGGTCTGCGATCCGCAGCGTGAAACGATCGAATCTTATCCGACACCGATCCTCGATTACGCCGAGTTGATCGCGCTGCATGAGGCTCTTCTCGCTAGCGTCAAGCCGGCGCCGGTAATCGGCATCGCGCTCAATACTCGCGGGATGTCCGACGCGCAGGCGCGCGAGGCAATCGAGCACGCGCGCAGCGAGACCGGGCTGCCGGCCGACGACGTCGTCCGCTTCGGTGGCGCGCGCCTCTATAGCGAGATCCGTCCGCACATCGTCAAACGGGCTCCGCGAACGCGCAGCACGCCGGCGTGACGGCGCATCGCTTCGGCGCCGCGCTGCTCTGCGCAGTTGCGCTCTTCGGCTGCTCGCGCCCAGCCCAGCCGGCGCGCGGCGGGCTTCACAACGCGTGGACGGTACCGGGCGTGCTGCGGCTGGGCGAAGACGAAGAGCCCGACGGCCTCAATTTGATGTACGCCCACACGGCGGCCGCCGATACGATCGCCGGCATGCTCTTCTCGTTTATCCTGCGCTACGACGCGCGCGGGAATTACGTGCCCGATCTCGCCACGGAAGTACCGACGCCAAGCAACGGCGGCATCAGCGCGGACGGTAAGCGCATCGTCGTGCACTTGCGCCGCGACGCCGTCTGGGCCGACGGTGCGCCGTTGACCGCGGCCGATTGGCTCTTCACCTATCGCGCGGTGATGAATCCGGCAAACTCCGTCAAGACGCGCTACGGCTGGGACCAGATCGCGAACGTATCGGCGCCCGACCCGCATACGATCGTCATCCGCCTGCGCCGCCCCAACGTCGCGGTGCTCGGCATCTTAGGGATGGGCGGCGCGGCGTATCCCCCGCTCCCGGCCCATCTTCTGGCGCGCCTGCCGGATCTCAATAGATCGGAATTCAATCAGCAGCCGCTCTCGAGCGGCCCGTATCTGCTCAAAGCGTGGAACCACGGAAGCTCGCTCGTCTTCGTTCCAAATCCGCGTTACTTCCGCGGGCCGCCGAAACTCAAAGAGGTCGTCTGGAAGGTCATCCCCGACGTCAACACGCTCTTCAACCAACTCGCGACGCATGAGGTCGACGTTTATCCCAACGTCAACGAAAACTCGATCGGCCGGCTTTCGGATATCTCGGGAATCCGAGTCGCTCGCAACCTAATCGCCAGCTGGCGTCACCTCGGTATCAATATGAGCCGGCCGCAGCTTGCCGACGTGCGCGTGCGCCGCGCCATTGCCGAGGCCGTCGATTGGAAGCGGCTCAACGACACCATCTACCATGGCATCGACCGGCAGGCCGTCTCCGACATCTTCCCCGAATCTTGGGCCGCGCCGCACCTTCCACCGTACCGCTACGACGTCGGCGATGCGAAGAGACTGCTCGCCGATGCCGGATGGCGCGCCGGTTCCGACGGCGTTCTCCATAAAGGCGCGCTGGCAATGCATCTTTCCATTTACGCGACGACCGGACATCAAGAGAACACCGAATCCCAAGTCCTGATCCAGTCGATGTTGCGGGAGATCGGCATCGACGTCTCCGTGCGAAACTATCCGGGCAGCTATCTCTTTGCCGGCGACGGGCCGCTCTACACCGGAAAATACGATCTCGAATGGTCGATCGAGACCAACGGTCCCGATCCGGATAACTCCGGCAGCTGGAACGGTGCCTTCATCCCGCCGCGTGGAGCGAACACGTCGTGGCTCGACGACCCGATCGTCAATCAAACCAGCGAGGCTGCGGCGAGCACGTTCGATCAGGCAACGCGCAAAGCACTCTATCAGCGCGAGGAAGAACGCTTGCGCGAGCTCGTCCCTGCCGTCTTCTTCAGTTGGCGCGCCAACGTGACCGCGATCAACGCAGACGTGCGCAACTACGTGCCCGCAGCCTTTATCGGCGACAGCTGGAACGCATGGCAGTGGACCATCTAAGCCGTTCCACGTTTGCGCAGGTGCTGGCAGCGAGCGAATCGGCTCGTCTGTCGTTCGAGCCGGCGCGCGGCGGCGTGCTGAGCTGGAACACTCACGCGCCAAGCGGACGGCTTTCGTTTCGTTTGCTGCGTGCCGGACAGCCCGCCTCGGAGTGGATGGATTACGCGCAATGGCAGCCGACCGGCGCGAAGTCCTTCAGCCCGGAACACGAGGGCACGCGCGTCGAGGTGGAGGTTATTCAAACGACGCAGCCTTTCGACGGCATCGAGGCACGAGCGCGCGACGTCTATTTCGAATTGCTCGCCTTCTCGTCGCCGGTGCGATGCCGCCCGTCGCTTCCCTATGTCCGCGACGCGATGATCTTGGACGTGCCGGTGCGCTCGCAGTACGTCGAAGGATTCAACGAGCGGGGATGGTGTAGTCCGGCAAGCCTATCGATGATTCATTCCTATCACGGCATCGATGCCGGCGTCCCGGAAACGGCCCGCGAAGTCTTCGACCGCGCCTATAACGGCACGGGAAACTGGTCGTTCAACGTCGCGTATAGCGGCCGCCTCGGGCTGCGCGGCGTCGTCGCGCATTTGCGCAACCTCGACCACGCGGCGCGCTTAATCGAGCGGAATCTGCCGATTGCACTCTCCTATTCGTGGCACGGCGGCGAGTTGCCGGGCGCACCGCTCGAGCAGTCCGCCGGCCACCTCGCCGTGCTCTGCGGATTCACCGGCAGCGGCGATTGCGCGGTCAACGATCCGGCCGCGCCCAACGTGCGCGTGGTTTATCCGCGTTCGGCGCTCGAACGGATCTGGCAGCGTAACGACGGCATCGCCTACGTGGTCGCACCGGCCGGCATCGAGTATGCCGACGTCCTTGCCGCGGGCGCGCCCTAGCATGCGAAGTCTCGACGACATTTCCGCGGCGGTCGTTCGCTGCACGCGCTGCCCCGAGTTGCGCGCCTACACCGCACAGGTGGCACGGGAAAAAAAGCGCGCACATCGCGAGTGCGAGTATTGGGGGCGGCCGGTGCCGGCCTTCGGCGACCCGCGCGCGCGGCTGATGCTGGTGGGGCTCGCGCCCGGCGCGCACGGAAGCAATCGTACCGGGCGCCCGTTTACCGGCGACGCATCGGGAGACTTTCTCTATCCCGCGCTGTACCGCGCCGGATTCGCTTCGCAACCGATGGCGACGAGTCGCGAGGACGGGCTCGTCTTACGCGATTGCCTGATCACCGCCGCCGCGCGCTGCGCGCCGCCGCAGAACAAACCGACGCCGCAAGAGCTGCGCAACTGCTTTCCTTATTTAGTGGAAGAGTTCGAGGCGCTCTCGCGCTTGCGGGTAGCCGTCGGCCTGGGCGCGATCGGATTTGCGGCGCTTTTGCGCGTGATGCGCGAGCTCGGCTTCACGCTCGAGCCGGTGGACTGGGCCTTCGCGCACGGCGCCGAGGTTAGGGCGCGATCGGATAAGCGTACGGTCGTTGCGATCGCCTCCTATCACCCCAGCCGGCAAAACACGAACACCGGAAAGCTTACCGTGCCGATGTTCGACGCGATCTTTACTCGGGCGAACGCACTTCTGGGGCTAGACGTACGTGAAGATCGCGCAGCAGCTGTTCCGGGACGCCGCTCGGCGCGTCCATCATCAAATCGCGCCCCAGCTGATTCTTCGGGAAAGCGATAACCTCGCGAATGCTCGTCTCGCCGCAGGCGAGCATGGCGATACGGTCGATTCCGAGCGCCATTCCGCCGTGCGGCGGCGCCCCGTACTCGAGCGCTCGCACGAAGAAACCGAATCGCTCCTCGATTTGCTCCGCCGTCAATCCCAGCATCTCGAAGATCTTTCGCTGCTCGCCGGGCTTGTGAATGCGGATCGAGCCCGAGCCCAGCTCGTAACCGTTGAGCACGAGATCGTAGTGCTGCGCGCGCATCTCGAGCGGCGAGCGATCGATTAAGTCCCAGTCGCCGGGCGACGGTGCGGTAAACGGATGGTGCGCCGGGGCCGGCCGGCCGGTCTCTTCGTCGATCTCCAAATACGGAAAGTCGGTAACCCAAGCGAAGGCAAAGCGCTGCGGATCGCGCAGATTGCAGCGGTCGCCGATTTCGTTGCGCATTTTTCCGGCAACGGCGTACGTCAACGCGCGTTCGCCGGCGAACAGCAGCACGGCGTCGCCATTTTCCGCGTCGAGCGCGCCTTTTAACGCGGCGACGTTCTCGTCGTTGAGGAACTTCGACGCCGGCGATTTGATGCCGTCGGGAGCGAGCGCGATCCAGACCATGCCTTTGGCACCGAACTGTTTGGCGGTCTCGGTGAGCGCGTCGAACTCGCGCCGCGATAGCGCAGCCCCGCCGGGGAAGCGCAAACCTACGACGGCGCCCCCGGCATCGAGCGCTCCGCGAAAGACGGCGAACTCGCTCTGCGCGAACGCGGCGCCCACGTCTGCCAGCTCGAGGCCAAAGCGCAGGTCGGGCTTGTCCAAGCCGTAGCGCGCGATCGCGTCGCGGTGGCTCAAGCGCGGGAAGGCCGGCAGATCGGTCTCCATCACCTGCGCCCAGACGTAGCGCATCGCCGACTCCATCGTCTCGAGCACGTCTTCTTGCGAGCAGAAGGCCAACTCTACGTCGAGCTGCGTGAACTCCGGTTGCCGGTCGGCACGCAAATCTTCGTCGCGCATGCAGCGCGCGATCTGCATGTAGCGTCCGAAGCCCGAAATCATCAGAATTTGCTTGAGCATCTGCGGCGACTGCGGCAGCGCGTAGAACGAGCCCGGGTGCAGGCGGCTGGGAACGAGATAGTCTCGCGCGCCCTCGGGCGTCGACTTGATCATCATCGGCGTTTCGATCTCGAGGAAGTCTCGCGAGTCAAAGAAATCGCGCAGTGCCTTGATGATTTGGTGGCGCACGCGGAGATTGTTCTGCATGCGCGAGCGCCGCAAGTCGAGATAGCGGTACTCCAGGCGCAGATTTTCGTCGACCGCTTCGTCGCTGTTGACGGCAAAGGGTGGGACCTGCGAGCGGTTGAGGATCTCGAGCGAGTCGGCCGGAATCTCGACGTCGCCGGTCGCCAGCCGCGGATTTTCCGTTCCCGCCGGCCGCCGGCGCACGGTCCCGGCGACGCGCAGCACGTCTTCGTTGCGCAAGTGCTCGGCTTCGGCAAAAGCCGCGTTCTGCGGATCGAAGACGACCTGGGTCACGCCCTCGCGATCGCGCAGGTCGACGAAGATCAGGCCGCCGTGGTCGCGGCGCCGATTCACCCAGCCTGCGAGCTCCACGGTCTTGCCGGCATCGCCGGCGCGCAGCGCTCCGCACGAGATCTTGTCTGGCATTATCCTTCCTTAACTCCGGAAACGTAATAATATTGCAAGAGGAGCTCCCGCGCCAGCCGGGACCGCGCGGATTGCCGATCGAGGTAGCCGAGCAGGAGCGGCATGCGCATGAGCGCCGCGTGAAGACCCAGAGAAACCGGCGTCATGCCGAGGTTCACCATCACGCCAAGGTGTGGATGCTTGCGATAGAACCGCGCCGTCGAGCGCCCGGCGAGCCGCATCTTCTCTTTTTGATCCTGATACGGCACGTCTTGGCAGTGATAGTTCACCGCGCGCGGTTCGTAGAGAATCTCGATGCCCAAACGCTGCAGCCGGTAACCGAGCTCCAAATCTTCATGCCCGTAGCCGGTAAAGCTTTCGTCAAAGCAACCGGCGCGTACGAGGTCATCGCGCCGGACCGAAGCGTTGCCGGTCAGGAAGTAGAGCCACGAAAGTTTTTTTCGCGAGGGCGGATGGAGATGCCCGCGAGCTTCGGGATGGTCGCGCTTGTGTTGGTAATCGTCAAAATCTTTGACTTGGACTTCGAGACCGACGACGGCAATGCCGGCTCGCTCGCGATGGTGCTGCAGGTGAATGGTCAGCAGATCGGGTGACGCGAGAATGTCGGCGTCGTTAAAGAGCACGATCTCCCCGCGCGCCGCGGCGATGCCGGCGTTGCGTGCCGCCGCGCGGCCGCTGAAAGCCCCGGCAATATGACGCACCCCGTCGCGCTCGCGACTCAGAGCGGCGAGATACTCTGCCGTTCCGTCGGTGGAGTTAGAATCGCAGACGAGCAGCTCGTACTGCGACGGGGACAGACTCTGCGCGAGCAGAGTCGGCATCACCAGCTCGAGCGTCTCGAGGCGATTGTAGGTCGGAATGACGACCGAAACGTCGGGCAGCGGTGAATTCACGATTGCGTCATGAGACGCGCGACTCCGCCGACGATTTCCTGCCGGAAGCGCGTAAGCGATGCCTCATCTTCGGTTGCCGGTTTGCGGACGAGCACGTGGGGCACGCCGTACGGCGACCACTCCTGCGAGTTAAGTCGGAAGTAGCGATGCTCGAAGGCAACGACCGTTGGGCGGCCGACTGCGCTGGCGACGTGAGTCGCGCCGGTATCTACCGTGACGACGATCCGGCCACGCTCCAGCACCGCTGCCCACTCATGGAATGGAAGTCCGTAGATCAGCCGCGCCACGCCGGGGTGCTTTTCGAAATACCGCGCCTTTGATTCGCAATCGCTCGCACAGGTGACCACGACCGGCGCGAACTTGGCCAGGTCCTCGACGATGGCCAGCGTGCTCTCGAGGGTGCTGCCTTCGACGAACCACCGCTGACCGAGATGCATCACGATCGGATCCGCGGGAAGCGTTCGCGCAACTACGCGATCCTCGTCGGTTACGCCGAGGCGCAGCGTGGTGACGCGCTCGCGCGCGCCCGCCAGCGCAACGAGGTCGAGCAGCTGGTCGACTTCGTGGCGAACGACGCGTCCCGGCTCTCGGTCGCAGAGATCGGGATCGGCCTCGGAGACCATCAGGCGGTTGAGATAGAGTCCTGCGGTCAGGCGAGCGAACCAGCGCCGCTCGTACGTATAACCCACACGCAGTGCGGCGCGCGTGCCGCCGGCGATTTGAAGATCGACCGCGCGAGGTGCGAGCGCGATGGCGACGTCGTATCCGGCGTAACGCGAACCGAAGCGTCCCGGAGAAGCCCCGTGCGGCAAGACGGCGATCTCGTCGACGTCGTCGTTGCGATCCATCACCTCGCGATTGTATTCGCTCGTCACCATCGTCACGTGCGCGCCGGGAAAGGACCGGCGGACCGTTGCGATCGCCGGCGTAGAAAGCACGAGGTCGCCGATGCGATCGGTGCGCGAGAGTAGAATCTTCACGCCGGGGGCGAGTCAAGACGCAGCGCGCGTTCCAGCTCGTCGAAATAGACTTCGTTCGCCAATGCTCCGGCGGCACGCAGTTCGTCCGGCCGCAACTCGCGATCGACGCCCGGCGGCGGCAAGCGCCGGCGAAGACGCTCTTGTGCGCCGGTCGCCCGAACGGCGGCGTGGTAGCGGCGCTGCACCGGATTGATTCCCGTCGCGAGATAGGCGCGCCAATGCGGATGCAGGTGCACGAGCCGTACCGCCGTTCGCGCCTGAGCACGCGCCTGCTCGAGCATGCGCTCGATGCTGCCGGACCGGCGCGGCGGCTTGACGTGATAGACGAGCGCCTGCGGCCGGAAGACCGCCCGAACGCCGGCGAAGCGCAGGCGCAGACCGACGTCGATGTCCTCCCATCCGTATTCGCTGAACGACTCGTCGAAGGCGCCGATGGCGCGCAAGGTCGCCAGCGGCACCGACACGTTGGTCGTCCAGAAATAATTGCCGCTGTAGTTGCGGATGCTCCATAACGGCGTCGGCAGGTTGTCGGGCGAGCTTACCTCGATAGCACCGCCGCGCACGATGTCGTTTGGACGGCTCGCATGAGCTCGCAAATGCTCCTCGACGAAGTTCGGCAGCGGAAGCACGTCGTCGTCGATGAAGATGATTCGCTCGCCGCTCGCTCGTGCGATACCGGCGTTGCGCGCGGCGGCCAAACCCGCATTGCTCTGACTCACGACGATGAAGGGGCAGGTCGCGCGGCTGCGCGCCCGCTCGATCACCGCCGGCGTCGCATCGCTGGAGCCGTCGTCAACGAGCACGACCTCATAATCGCCTTCCGGAACGTTCTGCTCGAAGCAGGCCTCGAGAACGCGTTCGAGCAGCGCGGCGCGGTTGTAGGTGCAGAACTGCAGCGTTGCCTTCACGATATCAGCGTCTCGACCGCGGAGATGATCCGCGGAACGTCGAGGTGAGCGATGCAGGCATAATCCCGGCAGCGCTCCTTGGTGTCTCCGCGATGACAGGGATACGATGCACGCACGACTTCGGTGCGGCGACCGAGGGGCGCCCAGCGATCGGGGTAGTCGGATTGAAACGGAAATACGCCGATCGTCGGACACTCGACCGCGGCGGCGACATGCATCGAGCCGGTGGTGATGCCGACGAAGGCGGCGGCGCGTTTCGCCAGCGCTCCGAAGGTTCCGACGCTGGTTCTGCCCGCAATCGACGCAACGTTGCTGCCGGCCCGCTGGGCGATGCCTTCGGCCATCGGTGCGTCGGCCGGCGAACCGCTTACCAAGATCTGCGCCCCGAAGCGCTCGCGCAGATCACGCGCCAGCGACGCCCAGCCGTCGAGCGGCCAGATTCCACGCGCCGATGCGACGGCGTTGCACGGATTCAATAGAAAGAACGGCTTGCCGCCCCGCCATATCGCGTCGGCCTCTAGCTCGTCTTGTTTGGTCGGAACGAAGCGATAGAAGGGCTCGTCGGTATCGCAATCGATGGCGCGCGCAAAATCGAGCAGGATCTGCGACCAATGTGAGGTGACGTCGCCGCGTTCGCTGCGAACGACCACGCGACGGGTGAAGCGGAACGAGTAAAAGCGCCGCGCCTGTCCGACGCGGACCGGGATGGCGGCGCGCTGCGGAACGTGCGCGGTGCGTCGTGTCGCCCAGGTAACGACGCACGCATCGTACTTCGAGGCGGCCAGACGCTGCGCCAACGCCGCGTCGTCTCCGCCGTCATCGAGCAACACGCCGTCCACGTCGGGGACGCGTTCGAGTAGAGACGCGTGAGCCGGGAGCGTCAATGCGTCGACGCGTTCGAACCTCCGGTGCAAAGCACGCGCGACCAGCGAAGCGACGAGCGAATCGCCGATGCCGCCGCCCGCGCAGTAGAGCAGCGCGCGATCACCCATCGCTTGCATCGAGCGCCCGAACCAGCTCGCGCGAGTAAATTCCGTCGAGAAAAGCCGCGCGCGCAATCCCGCCGAGCCACTGCGGCCCATGCGGGTTCGTCGCCAGCCCGGCGTAGATTGCAAGCAACGCGTCGGGCAGGAGGAAACGCGCCCGCAGCACGTTGAGCGGATGCGCGCCGGTCGCCATGCGCGCGCGGCTCGACGGATGCTTGGCGAGAAAGCGGCGCGCCATTCGCGCGCGCTCGACGGCCTTGCGGCTCTGCACTTCGAGCGTTTCTTCCGCGGGAGGCTTGAGATGCCACAAAAAGGCATCCCACGCGAAACGCCAGGATAAGCCGGCTGCGCGCAGGCGGAGTCCCAGCTCGGTATCCTCCCACCCGTACAGCTCGAAGCTTTCGTCGAAACCACCCACGGCGTGGAAAGATTTGGCCGGAAGCGACGCGTTGCACGTGCAGAGGAAGGCACGCGAGTAGTTGGCCGGCCGCGGCTTGGGACGCTGCGCGGGCGAAGGCACGTTGAGGATGGGGCCGTTGACTACGCCTGGGTCGCCGCCGGCGTGCGCCGCCGCGTGCGCGGCCAGCCAGCCCGCGCGGCAACGCCACGTCGTCGTCGCAGAAGACGAGGTAGTCGCCGCGCGCGGCGGCCACGCCGCGATTGCGCGCCTTTCCCCTATTAGGTTTTGGCTCGAAGACGTAGGTCATCGCCAAGCCCTCGCGCGCGTGCCTCTCCACGACGGCACGCGTCGAGTCGGTCGACCCGTTGTCGGCAACGACGACCTCGAACGGCGGCGCGCCGGTCTGCGCGGCGAGCGCGGAAAGCGCGCCGTCTAAGTAGCGTTCGCGATCTTTGGTCGCGATAACGACCGAGCAGTCCATGCGCGGCTATGCCGCCAGTTCGAGCAGAGATTCGGCCATTCGGGCGGACGCGCCGACGTGATCTCGATAGAGCGCTGCGAGCTGCGGTGAAACCGACGCGAGCCAGGCCGCATCGTCGTAACTCTCCAAGGCGATGCGCGCCATGCGCGCCGGCGTGATGGTACTGTGAATTTCCCGCACCACCGTCCTTCCGGCGTCCATGTTCGGCTGCGTGTGATACTTGAAGCGGTGAGAGACTGCGGTAACGGCGGCGCGTTTGAGCGGCAGCCCGACGAAGGGAATGCGGTCCAGATAGGTCAGCGGACCGTTAATCGTCACGACTTCGGGCGCGTTGAGCGGCGTGATCGCGACCATCGGTTTGCCCAAGATCGCTAGCTCGATCGTCTTCGTGCCGGGAATGGTCAATACCAATCGGGCTTCCTTGGCTGCAGCGAGCGCGTTACGAAGCACGGGAATTCGGCGATCCCCCTCGTCCGTGATGAGATAGTCGCATCCGCCATCACTCACGAGCTTTCCGCGCTTTCCGAACATGCGCGGGTGGCCGCCACTCTCGATCGCGGACCGCACGCTGTCGCGCGCGGTGAACGGTGAGAGTGCCAAGGCGACGGGAATCTCGGGGCGCTCCCGCTGCAACTGCAGCGCGACGGAAAAATAGAACGCCACCAGGCCCTCGACTTCGTAGGCGCGCGACCCGGGCATGATGAGGATGCCGTCGCGCGGCGCTTGCGCTTCGGCCGGCAGGCTCGCTTCGAAGAGCGCGCCGTCGATCGCCAGGTTTCCGACGCGAACGATGCGCTCGCGCGGCGTTCCCCACTCCGCAAGCTGCTCGGCGTTACGCTCGTCAACGGCGAAGGCCCGTTCGAAGAGCTTGCGATAGGTGCGCCGCGAGAACTTATACGTTGCGGCTCTTCCCTTCAAGCGGCGGCGCACGATGGCGGCATGCAGCAGGTCGCCGCCGATATACTGGACCAGGTCGACGCGCGGCGGAGCATCATCGAGCTTTCCACCGAGCGCGAACTTTACGTAACTCTTTGGCTCGTAGACTCGGGCCTGCGGAAAGGCCTCGCGCACCATCTCCGCCTCAAAGCCGCTAGCGTAATCGTCGGGCACGAGAAAGACCAGCACGCCCAGATCGGGGCAGCGCGCGTAGAGCGCTCGGAGCAGCGGTCGAAGCCAACCGGCGACTTCACCCGGCCCATTAGCCGTTACGGCAATATGCATTGATGATGCGGCCGATTAAATCCGTCGTGCTCGTACCGGCCAAGTGCGGCGCGAGCGCGATTCGTCCGCCGTGCTGTAGGACGACCGTTTTCTCCGGCAGGTCGTCTTCGCGATATTGATCGCTCTTCACGTGAACGTCGGGACGAATCCGATCGAGCAAGACTTCCGGCGTTGCTTCCTCGAAACCGACGACCGCGTCGACGCTTCGCAGCGCGCGCAGAACCTGCGCGCGAGCCGCGAAGGGAACGAGCGGGCGCGCCGGTCCTTTGAGGCGCCGCACCGAGGCGTCGTGATTGAGGCCGACGATGAGCGCGTCGCCCTGCGAACGAGCCCAGGCCAAATACTCGACGTGCCCGGCGTGCAGCAGATCGAAGACGCCGTTGGTAAAGACCACGGTCCGATTCTCGGCGCGGAGCTCTTGGCGCCACGCCACCGCTTCGGCCACGTCGAAGAGCGGTGCGAAGAGCGGGCTCATCCCGATTGTGCCGGATCGACCAACGCCAGAATTTCCTCCGGCGACGCCGTCGCGGTACCGAGCTTCTCAACGACCACGCCTGCAGCGAAGTTCGCGAGCTGCATCGCCTGTTCGATCGGCGCGCCGGCCGCTAAGGCCAGCGCCAGAACGGCGACGACCGTGTCTCCCGCGCCGCTGACGTCGTAGACGGTGCGCGCCACCGAGGGAATCTGCAGGCGTTCGCCGTTGCGCCCGAAGAGCGACATCCCGTGCTCGCCTCGCGTCACTACCGCGTAGCGGCAGTCGAGCATTTCGATCAGGCGCATCCCGGCTCGTTCCAAGCTCGCGTCGTCCACGATCGGAATACCGGTGATGGTAGCGGCCTCGGCAACGTTGGGAGCGACGCACGTAATGCCGCTGAAGAGTTCGATGTTCTGCGGCTTGGGATCGGCCAGGACGAGCGGACAGGTGCGCGCGGCTTCGACGATCTCGCGACAGAGCAGTCCCTTGGCATAGTCGCTGAGAATGACCGCATCGCATTGCGAGGCGCGCTCGCGAACGAAATCGGCCACCCGGCGGCGATCGGCCTCGGAGAGTGGGGAACGCGATTCCCAGTCGGCTCGGACGACTTGCTGGTTATGCGCGACGATCCGCGTCTTGCGCGTCGTCGGGCGGTCGAGCATCGTGAAGACGCCCGAATCGTCGACTTGTTCGGCGCGCAGCAAGTCGTGAATCTGCTCGGCAAAGGCGTCGTCACCGACGGTTCCGGCGAACACCACGGCGGCTCGCAGAGCGCGCAGGTTGTTTGCAACGTTACCCGCGCCGCCGAGGGTGAACGAGTGGTCGGCGACCGCGACCACCGGAACCGGCGCTTCGGGTGAGATGCGCGTCACCGTACCCCAGATCCACTCGTCAACCATCAAATCGCCGACGACGAGGATCCGGCGCCCGCCGGCGCGTTCGAAGACGGTGCGCGCGTCTGGCGCCATCAGCGTCGGCGTCAACGAATGCCTCCGTCGAAGATCAGCCGTTGCTCGACCAAATCGCAAACGATGTGCGCCATCACTTGATGGACCTCTTGAACGATCGCAGCGTAGCCGTCAGGACCCAATAGGACGTGATCGGCGAGCTCGGCAACTTTGCCGCCGCCGTTACCCGTAAAAGCGACCGTCACCGCACCGCGGCGCTTCGCCGCTTCGAGCGCCAGCACGATGTTGCGCGACGTGCCGCTGGTCGTCATTCCGATCACGACGTCGCCGGGGTGCGCGAAGGCTTCGACTTGCCTCGAGAAGACGTGATCGTAACCATAGTCGTTGCCGACGCAGGTAAGCGTCGAAGAGTTTACCGAGAGCGCTTCGCTGTGCAGCCCGGGCCGCTCGCGCAGATAGCGCCCCGAAAGCTCGGCGGCCATGTGCTGCGCTTCGGCGGCGCTTCCACCGTTGCCGCACCAAAGAACTTTCTTGCCGTCGCGCAGCGCCTGCACGAGCGCGGCAGCGATTGCCTCGACTTGATCGCGATAACGCGGTGCTTCGAGCAAACCTCGGCGCTCGGCGAGCAGCTCGTCGAAACTGCGGCGACCGTGTTCCTTGGGCATCACGGCTCGATCCAAAAGAGCTCCTCCCCCTGCGAGACGAGCTCGCCGTTGCCGGGCACGATGCGGACGATCGTACCGGCATCGTCGCTTTGGATTTCGTTGAAAAGCTTCATCGCTTCGAGTACGCAGAGAACGTCGCCGGGTTTGACGCGATCGCCGGCCTCGACGAATGGCGCCACGTCGGGCGATGCCGAGCGATAGAAGACGCCGGTGAGCGGCGCCATGACCTTGATGACGTTGGCGTTGGCGACGGCGACCGGTGGTGCGGCCGGCACGGGCGCTTCGCCGGGCGTGGCGGCCTGAACCGGCGCCGTGGCCCGACGCGAGAGCTCGTAGACGGCATCGCCGAGTTTTACCTTGATCGTCTCGAGACCGTGCTCGTGCATCAGCGCGAGCAGCTCGCGCAGCGTCTGCGTCTCCTCGGCGAAGCGGTCTTCCATCAAGTGCCCGCTTCTACGAGAAGCTCGGCAACGACTCTCGGAGCGGCCAAGGGTAAGCGCCGCTCGGTACGGTTCTCGAGGTCGCGCAGGACGAGCTCGCCGGCGGCGAGTTCCTCCGATCCGACAATAATCGCATAGCGGGCACGATTGCGATCCGCGTTCTTCAGATGCGTAAGCAGCTTGCGCTCCTCGTAATCCATGTAGGTGGGAAACTCAAATCGGCGGCGCAGCTCGGTTACGATCGGAACGAGCACCGCGCGCGCTTGCGCGCCGAGCGCAATGGCCGAGATTCCGCGGCGCGGCGGCTCGCCGGCCGGCTCGCTAGCGGCAAGGACCATCAAGAAGCGCTCGAGTCCCAGGGCGAAACCGACCGCCGGCACGTCGGGTCCGCCGAGCGACCGCACGAGACCATCGTAGCGGCCTCCGCCGCAGAGGCTGCTCTGCGAGCCCAGCAATCCAGACGTAATCTCAAAAACCGTGCGTCCGTAATAATCGAGACCGCGCACGATGCGCGGATTGACGGTGAACGGAATTCCGGTCAGGTCCAAAAAAGATCGCACCGCGTCAAAGTGCTCTCGGCACGCCGTGCAAAGGTACGACTCAAACGTCGGCGCGCTCTCGACGTATGGCGCATCGGCGGAATCCTTACTGTCGAGCAGGCGCAGCGGATTGCGCTCGACGCGGCGGCGTGCATCTTCGCTCATCTCCGCCAGATGCGGACGGACGTGCTCCAAAAGCGCTTCGCGATACCGAGGCCGGCAGACCTCGTCCCCAATCGAGTTGATGTTGAGTGCCGCGTCGCCGATGCGGTATCCGCGAACGAGGTCCCAGGCAAGCGAAATCACTTCGCAATCGGCTTCCGGTCCGGCAAAGCCGAAGCACTCGACGCCGAACTGATGCGATTGCCGGTAGCGCCCCTTTTGTGGACGCTCGTAACGGAAAATCGGTCCGAGATAGTATAAACGCTGCGGTCCGGCCGTCAGCAGGCCGTGCTCCAGCACCGCGCGCACGACCGGTGCCGTCCACTCGGGGCGCAGCGTGAGGCTGCGGTCGCCGCGATCGGTGAACGTGTACATCTCCTTCTCGACGATGTCGGTCGTTTCGCCGACGCCTCGGACGAAGAGATCGGTTGACTCAAAAAGCGGCGTGCGAATCTCGCCGTAGCCGTAGCGTGCCGCCAGCGCACGGATGTGCGCTTCGAGCGAGCTCCAGCGGCTCGACTCGGGCGGAAGTATATCTTGCGTGCCGCGGGGCGCGCTCAGCTTCTCGGCCATAACCGCCCCCTCGTTCGCCGCTTCATTTGGCTAGCCATTGCGAGCGTGCTGCGTGATGGCTCGCCGTGCGGATCGCACTCTTCGCCGCGGGATTGCTGGCGGTTGCGGCTACGCTCTCACCCGATTCGCTGCGATCGGCGCTCGCGGCAGCCGCGGGTTCGCTCTTCGAATCGGTGCCGTTCCTTTTTGCCGGCCTGGTCGCGGCGCGACTGCTCGGTAAACATCGCCGTATCGTCGACTTCTTAGGCTGCGGTTGCGGATCCGGGCCGTCGGCGCGCTCTCTTCCGGCCGGAGTTGCAACGTGGCTCTTCTTTGGACCGCTCGTCGCGGCGGGGCGCTTCGCTGCCGCGCTGCTCTGCGCTCGGCTCTTACACGCGCGCACGGCATGCGCGAATCATATGCCGGCGTTGCAACCGTTGGCGGAGCTGGCGGCACTTCTTCCCGCGTCGCTCCTTGCGGGGGCAGCGTTTGTATGCTTCGCGGCGTTCGATCCCGCAGCGCTCTCGCCGGTCGGCGAAATCGCGTTGGGCGGCACCCTCGGCTTCTGCGCCGCGCCCTGCGGACTGGGAGCGGTTGCAGTAGCCGCGGCGCTGCGCGCTCGCGCACCGCTTGCGGCGGCGGCATTCCTGTGTGTCGCAGGCATTGCCGATCTTCGAGCACTCCATCGCGTTGCTCACCGTCAGGAAGAGCACGACGCGCTGGCATATGCGCTGCTCGCGGTGGCGCTCGCATTGGTGGCGTGGCGTCACGGCGATTCGTTGATCAGGCCGTCGATCGCGGCAGCGGCAGGAGCGTGCGCGGTCGTCACGATCGTCTACGCAACGATATATCGCAAGCATCAGTCGTGGCGTTCGCGCATCGCACCGGCGCTGATGCTGGCCGGAGTGCTCGTCGGCGCGCCTCCGCCCTCCTATCACGCCACCGAAACGACGCTCGCGGATCTCTTTGCCGGCGAGCACCTTTCGTTTACCGGGAGACTAACGCGAGAAGGTGCACGGGCCGCGCTGGTGCGTTACGCGATCACGTGCTGTCGCGCCGACGCAGCACCGATCGCGGTTCGCGTCGATCCGGTGCCTCGCGCTTCCGACGGCGCTTGGTTACACGTCGAGGGTAATATCGAAAGCGTGGCCGGCAACTTGCGCCTCGTTCCGCACGCAGTGGCGCGTATCGCGCCACCGACCGATCCTTTTATCTATCGGTAGCGCGTCGGCGTGCGGTTAGGCTTCACGAAACTCTGACTACGCGCTTCGCGGTTCGAGCAGCTCGACGGGGATGCCGTTGGGATCTTCCACGAAGGCGATCGCGCGCGTGCCGCTTGGTGAGCGATAAACATCCTTGAGCACTTTGACGCCCTTGGCCTTGAGCGAGGCAACGTACTCTTCGAGGTCGCCGTCGGATTCGACGGCGAGGTGCTCGTAGCGGTTGCCGAGCGCATACGGCGCGTGCTCCTCGAGATCGAAGACCAGCTCGATGTATGCGCCCCAATCGCGTCCGACGAACGCCATGTCGGCGTTGCCGGGATAATGGTGCGGGCCGCCCAGCAACTCGAGTCCTAGCTTGTCCCGATAAAATTCGATCGATTCGTTCATATCGTTGACGAAGATCGACGTGTGCAAGAAGCGCGGCATGATCGTTCCTTTACGTCAGTGTGCGAAGTAGCGATAGGTCGAGAAAACGAGCGCGGTTCCGAGCCGGTCGGCGGCCGCGATGACTTCGTCGTCGCGGATGGAACCGCCCGGCGCGATGATCGCCGTGCAGCCGCCCTCGACGGCGGCCTCCAAGCCATCGGCAAAGGGAAAGAAGCCGTCGCTCGCGCAGGCCGCGCCGCGCGCTGCGGTGCCGGCGCGTTGTGCGGCGATTTGCACCGCGCTGACGCGATTGGTTTGTCCGGCGCAGATGCCGCGCGTCGTGCCTTCCTTAACGATGACGATGCCGTTGCTCTTGACGTGGCGCACGACGTCCCAGGCAAAGGCGAGGTCGTGCCACTCTTGTGCGCTGGGCTCGCGCCGGCTCACGACGCGCCACGTTTCCGCCGGCGCCGCCGGGTCGTCGTCTTCCGCAAGAACGCCGCCGAGCGCGCTGCGCAGGCGCAGCTCGCGCGCCAGCGCGTCGGGAAGCCTCGTCTCAAACTGCATGACGCGCAGGTTCTTACGCCGGCGTAATATCTCCAGCGCTTCGGCTTCGAACGCGGGTGCGGCGACGATCTCGAGGAAGAACTCGTTCAACGTCTGCGCCGCGGCGCGGTCGAGCGGCGCGTCGGTCGCGACGATCCCGCCGTAGGCCGAAACCGGATCGGCGCGCAACGCTTCGCGAACCGCCAGTCCGACGTTCGAGCGCTGGGCCACGCCGCAAGGTACGGCGTGTTTAACGACTGCGGCCCGCACGAAGCGACCCGCATCGCTGCCGAACTCGGCGCCGAGCGGAGCGCGCGAAAGCAGGCGCAGCGTCGCGTCCAAGTCGAGCAAATTATTATAGGAGAGCTCTTTTCCGTGAAGCTGCCGCGGCAAATGATCGGCCCGATCCAAGTAGAACGCGGCACGCTCCTGCGGATTCGTCCCGTAACGCAAGCGTTTCGCCAGCGGCAGCGTCAACGCCAGCGCTCCCGGAAGATCGGTCGGCAATACCTCGCCCGCCGTCGCAAGATAGTGCGCGATCGCGGCGTCGTACTCGGCCGTGCGTTCGAAGGCCGCGATCGCGAGCTTGCGCCGCAGCGATGCGGACGTGCCGCCGCCCGAAAGCGCCGCGAGATATTCCTTGTACTGCGAGGGATGCGTTAGCACTTCGACGTGTTCGAAGTTCTTTGCGGCCGCGCGCAAAAGTGCGACGCCGCCGATGTCGATTTGCTCGATCGCTTCTTCCAGCATCACGCCATCGCGCGCCACGGTCGCTTCGAAGGGATAGAGATTGACGGCCACGGTGACGATCTCGGGAACGGCGTGCGTCTGCGCCGCCGAGCGATGCTCGCTGTCGCCGCGATCGTAGAGTATCCCGCCGAAAACCTTGGGGTGCAGCGTTTTGACGCGGCCGCCAAAGAGCGACGGGAAGCCGGTCAGATCCTCGACGTCGCGCGCCGGTATGCCGCCCTCCTGCAAAAACGCGCGCGTTCCACCGGTCGCATAGAGCTCGACGCCGCGTTGGTGCAGCGCCGCAGCAAGCTCGTGCGCGCCGGTTTTATCCGAAAGCGAAAAGAGGGCCGCCCGTTGGCGTCCCGGGGCATCTTCAGGCAAGAAGCATCTCTGCTTCGCGCGCCAGCTCGACCGAAACGATCGAACTTACGCCCGCGTCGCGCGACGTCACGCCGTAGATACGGTCGGCCATCTCCATCGTCTTTTTGTTGTGCGTCACGACCAGCACTTGTGAGTCTTTCGCGAATGATTTGACGGTTTCGCAGAACTTGTCGATGTTGGCGTCGTCGAGCGCGGCGTCGACCTCGTCGAGGAAGTAGAACGGCGCGGGCCGCGTCGCAATCAAGGCAAAGATGAGGGCCGCTGCGGTCATCGCGCGCTCGCCGCCGGAGAGAGCCGCCAGCGCCATCTGCTTCTTGCCGGGCGGCTGCACCGCGATCTCGATGCCGGTTTCGGAGAGATTGTCCGGCTGCGTCTGCCACATCTTCGCTTCGCCGCCGGTAAAGAGCCGCCGGTACATCTCGGTGAAAGCCACGGCCACGCGCTCGAAGGTTTCGTTGAACTGCACTTGCGTTTCGCGTTCGATTTCGCGAATCGACTCGAGCAGCGTCTCGCGCGCTTTGGTAAGGTCTTGCATCTGAGCGCGCAAGAACGCATCGCGCTCGGCCAGCTCGGCGCGCTCGGCCTCGGCGTTGAGGTTGACGTTTGCCTGCAGGCGAGCCAGTTCGTCGCGCAGGCGCGGCAGCTCGTCGACGACCGAATCGGGCTCCTTTTGGTAGCGCTGCTCGACGTCGGCGCATTCTTCGGCCGTCGCCGGATTCTGCGCGAACTGCGAAACGAGCATCCCGAGCTCGGCTTCGACTTGCGTCAAGCGCGTGCGGCGGTTCTCGCCCGCGGCCAACGTATCGCGCTCCTCCTGTTCGGCGCCGCGGAAATCGGCCTCGGTCTGTGCCTGCTGCTGCATCAGACCCTCGCGCTCGCGCCGGGCCGCTTCGACCTTTGCGTCGAGCTCGCGTACGCCGCGCTGCAGACCCTCCACGCGAGCGTGTTTGGTGCGCGTCTCTTCCATCAGCGACGCGACCTCGGCGAGCATCGCTTCGCGCGCCGATCCGGCACGCTGCCCATCTTGATCGAGCATTCCCAACCGCGCCTTGGCGGCGTCGCGTTCGGCCGAGAGCCCGGCCGCGCGTTCGCGCAGATCGGCAACGAGCGCGCTGGCGGCAAGCGCGGCGGCTTCGGCAACGGCGATCTCTTCGCGCGTCGCCTCGAGCTCGCGCTCGAGCGCGGCTCGCTCTTGTTCGCTCGCCGTTACTTCCGGCTCGGCGCGACCGCATTCGCTCTCCATCGCGCGCGCCCGGTCGGCGCCGACGCGCAGCTCGGAAGCTGCGGCGCGTGCCGTTTCGAGTTCGCCCGCGGTACGCTCGACCTCGGCCTGCAGCGCCGTGGCTTCGGCGCGCAATCCGACGAGCTGCGATTCGGTTCGCGTTCGCGATTCGCGCGCGGCATCGCGCTGCGCGATCGCCCCTTCGGCCCTACCGTGCGCGTCGCGCAATGCGCGCTCGGCCTCTTCCAGTTTGGCGCGCAGCTCCACCAAGGCTTCGCGCAGGCTCTGTGCGGCAAAACGTCGCGATAGAATCGAGCGATCGCGTTGGAAGCGGCCGCCGGTAATCGCGCCGCCGCCCGTAATCTGCTCGCCGTTGAGCGTAACGATGGTGTCGCGCAGGCCGCGCGAGCGGACCAGGTCTATTCCCGTCTCCAGCGTCGTGACGATCAGAACGTTTCCGACCAAGAAGTTGACGATACCCGAAAATCGCGCATCGGTGCGAATCAGGGTGTGCGCGTATCCGATGACGCCGGAGAGACCGGCAAGCTCGGCGTCGATCTTCCGTCCGGTTCGGTCGGAGAGCGTGTCGAGCGGTAAGAACGTCGCGCGCCCGGCCTGCAAGCGATTGAGAAACGCGACGGCGCGCTCGGCGTCTTCGGAGGTCGTCGTGACGACGTTGGAGAGCCGCGCACCAAAGGCCACATCCAGCGCGCGCGCATACCGCTCGTCGGTAGCGATCAGATTCGAAACGATGCCTTCGATCCCGCGGAGCTCGTTTTTCTGCCACGCTTCGACGACCGCGCGCGTTCCGGGAACGTGCCCTTCGAGCGAGTTCTCGAGCTCTTCGATGGTGTGCAGGCGCGATTGCGCGGCGGCGACTTCGCCCGAGAGATCGCGGTGCGCTGCGACGGCATGGGCGACGGCTTCTTGTGCCGACGACGCGTCGCGTTCGGCATCCTCGGAGCGTCCGCGTGCTTCGAGCAGCTCCTCGTCCAACGATTCGAGCCTCCGCCGGCGCTCGCCGTACCGGTGCGCGGCGCCGCCGGCGGCGATTTCGGCTTGCTCGGCGCGCTCTCTCGCCGCGCGCTCCTCGCGTTCGAGCCGATCGGCCTCGGCGCGCATCGACTCGCCGCGCACGCGCTGCTCGGCCTTGCGCTCGGCCAGCTCGGCCGCCGCGATTTCGACCTCGCGCAGTCGCGTCAAAACCGTATCGAGCTTGGCGCGTGCCTGCGCCAGCGCGGCATGCGCGGCCAGCTCGCCCTCGCGCGCCGTGTCGACCTCGGCCGTTAGCGGAACGATGCGATCGTCGAGCCCGGCGACGCTTTCTGCCAGCGTGGCGCGTTCCTGATCCACCCGCTGCACGTCTTGCGTCGTCTGCGTCGATTGGCGCTCGAGCGCTTCGCGCCGCGCCAGCGCCGCGGCATACTCGGCTTCGAGGGTGGACAGCTCGCCGCGCGCGTGCTGCGCCTGCGAACGAAGCTCTTCTAGCTGCAGCTCGCTACGGTAGAGTTGCGTGCGCAGCTTGGCGGCATCGGCTCCGAATACGGCGGCTTTCCCGGCGGCCGCGGCGCGCAATGCATCGTCGCGCTCCAGCTCCACGCGCAACGCGTCGCGCTCGGCCCGCCGAGAAGCGCCCGCGCGCAGATACGAGAGTATCTCCAAATCGCGCACGCGCGTTCCGATGCGGCGATACCGCTTGGCTCGCCGCAACTGCGTGTCGAGCTCGGGAATGCGCCGCTCCATCTCGGCGAGCAGATCGTTGATGCGTATCGCGTTCTGCTCGGTTCGCTCGAGCCGGCGCATCGATTCCTGACGGCGCGCGAGGAACTTGCCGATGCCCGAAGTCTCTTCGAAGAGCGCTCGACGGTCGACCGGCTTGCTGGTAAGAATCGCGTCGATCTGACCTTGCGAGACGATCGCGTACGACCCAGGCCCGAGCCCCGTTCCCATCAACAGGTCGACGACGTCGCGCAGACGCACCGGCGTCTGGTTGATGAAGTACTCGCTCTCGCCGACGCGATAGGCGCGCCGCGTGATCTCCACTTGCGCGAAGTCGATCGGCAGCCGGCGATCGGAGTTGTCAAAGACGACCGAGACCTCGGCCAAGCCCAGTGGTTTGCGCGAATCGGTCCCTTTAAAGATAACGTCTTCGAGCAACGCCGAGCGCAGGCTCCGCGCCGCCTCACCCAAGACCCAGCGGAACGCGTCGACGAGATTCGATTTGCCCGACCCATTGGGACCGACGATGGCGGTGACGCCGTCGCCGAACTCCATCGTCGTCGGCTCGGCGAACGTCTTGAATCCGAAGGCGCGAATGCGTTCGAGCCTCATGCGCCGGACCCGGAGATGGACTCCAGCGCCGCTTGCGCAGCGGCCTGCTGCGCCGACTTCTTCGACGGACCGTTCCCCTTGCCTAAGACTTTGCCGGCGACGCTCACGCGCGAGCTGAAGGCAGGCCGCTGCGGCGTTCCGCGGCTGGTTTCGCGATAGACGGGTGTCGCCGAAAGATGTTCCTGCGCGTAGTGCTGCAAGCGCGTTTTAGGATCGAGCAGCGAATCGAACGAATGATCGAGCTCGGCGACGTGATGGGTCAACACGAACTCGCGCGCCTTGTCCAGGCCGTAACGCAGATAGAGGGCTCCGACAAAGGCTTCGAATGCATCGGCAAGCACCGACGTGTTTTCGGTGCCGCCGGCGCTGCGCATTCCGGCCCCGAGACGAAGCAGTCCGGAAAAGCCGAGGCGCCGCGCCGATTGCGCGAGCGTCGCGTCGTTGACGATGGCGGCCTTACGCAACGTCAGCGCCCCCTCGGGTTCTTCGGCAAACTGATCGTAGAGCCACGCCGCGGTGATGCATCCGAGAATCGAGTCGCCCAGAAACTCCATTCGCTCGTTCGAACCGCCGCCGCGTTCTTTCGCATAACTCTGATGGGCGAACGCCTTCTCGAAGAAGGTGGGATCGCCCACTCGACGGATGCCGGCGAGACGCAGCAGGTCCCGCAAGCGCCGCCGGTACGCTTCGCCGCTCATAACGCTCGACCGCGCTACTCCGGGCGAACTTTGGCGAAGACGATGACGCTGTTGTGCCCGCCGAATCCGAACGAGTTGGAGAGCGCGACTCGTATCGGTGCGCTTCGCGCGACGTTCGGAACGTAATCGAGGCGGCACTCCGGATCGGGGTACTCGTAGTTCGTCGTCGGCGGCATAAGATCGTTACGAACCGCCAGCACCGTCGCAACGCCCTCGATCCCGCCGGCTGCGCCCAGCGCGTGACCGTGCATCGACTTGGTCGAGCTGACGCCGATGCGGTAGGCGTCCTCGCCGAAGGTTTTTTCGATCGCTTTCGATTCGGCCGGATCGCCGACCGGCGTCGAGGTACCGTGCGCGTTGATGTAATCGACGTCGCTCGGCTCGATGGCGGCGCTGGCCAGGGCACGCGCGAAGGCCAGCCGGACGCCGTTGCCCTCGGGATCGGGCGCGACGAGGTCGTAGGCGTCCGACGACTGCCCGTAGCCTAAGACTTCACAGTAGATCGACGCGCCGCGCGCCTTGGCGTGCTCGTAATCCTCGAGCACCAAAATCCCGGCGCCCTCACCGAGTACGAAACCGTCGCGCTCGCGGTCGAAGGGCCGGCTGGCACGCGTCGGTTCGTCGTTGCGGGTCGACATTGCGCGCATCGAGCAGAAACCGCCGATGGCGAGAGGCGAGACGGTTGCCTCGCTGCCGCCGGTAATCATCGCGATCGCGTCGCCGTACGCGATGGCGTTGTATGCCGTGCAGATCGCGTCGTTGGCGCTGGCGCAGGCGCTAGCCGCCGCAAAGAACGGTCCGCGATAACCGAAGGCCATCGAAATGTGCGCCGGCGCGGCGTTGGCCATCAGCATCGGAATAAAGAAGGGGGTTACCTTCGCCCAGGTGCCGTTCTCGTTGGCCTTATCGGAGTTGAGCCAGAAGGTAATGATTCCGCCGATCCCGGTGCCGACGACGCCCCCGACGCGCTCCTTGAACTCGGGGTCGTCGGGCAGTTTGGCGTCTTCGATCGCTTCGCGCGCAGCGACGAGAGCGAACTGCGTGAACCGGTCCATCCGGCGCGCCTCTTTGCGGCCGATCAGTTGCTCGGGATACCACTCTTTGACCTCGCCGGCGATTCGCGTGTCGAAAAGGGCCGCGTCGAAAGCGGTGATGGGGGCAATACCGGACTCGCCGGCGATTAGACGTCTCCAAAACTCGTCGCGGGTGTTGCCGACCGGGGTCACGGCCCCCAAGCCGGTGACGACGACCCGCCGCCGGGCAGGCGGTTGCATACTGGAAGCGCTCAAAGCTTCACCAAGTTACGGCGGCTTTAAGGTCGTTCCCCCTCGCGCAAATTGCAGCAGCAGCAGGAACGCCAATGTCACGATGAACAGGAGCGCCGCAGCAACGATGAGCGCCACCCGGCGAGCGCCCACGCCGGCGCAGCGCGTAAAGCCGTCGTCGAGAAAGGTTTGCGCACAGTACGCCGGCCGCCACCACCCGAGCCAGATCCCGGCGGCCGAAGGACGCGACGGCCAGCCGTCGGCCTGCTGCTGCCAGCGCTCCCGCATCGCCGGATCGCTTCCGAGCCGAGCATGGATCCTCGCCAGAGACGCAGCATCGACGATCCCTGCTCCCCAGGTCTGGTCGAAGCTTCGCGGCGCGCTCCATCGTTGCGACTCCACGTCATAAGTAAACTCGACGATATCCGAAAGAGCCCCGCTCTTCGCGACCCGCAGCGTGTAAAAGGCCGGATTGTTGCCGTAGATCGGCGAGAGCGACCCGAAGGTCACGATCGGGACGTTGCCGGCAAGGCGGAAATCAAAACGATGCGCGTGGCCGCTCAGCACGAAAGCGATGCGATTGCGCGGCGAAGCGATGAGCGCATCGAGCGCCGCATTGGCGTCCGCTTCGAGAAACGGCCAAGCTACCAGACCGCGTACGTAGGTCGTCGTCTGAGCATCGTATCCCGGCGGAATGTGCATTACGAAAATCGTTTTGCCGTCATACGGTCGAGCTAGGATTTGCCGCAACCACGCTAGTTCGCCGAGCCCGGCGTCGCGCTCATCACCACGGCAATCGCCGGCGAAAACGAGAGAGAACAGCACCGAGTTCAGGACGACGACGCGCCGACGCCCGGTTAGCGTCAGCGAATAATAGCCGCCGCGCGCGAAATCCCGTACGAACTCAGCGGAGCCGCCGCCGCGCGCGACCAGCGGCGCCCAGACGCGTGCGAGGGCGGCCAGATAAGGACCCGTAAGCGGGGCGCGGTAGTCGCCGCAGGGTGCGTCGTTGTTCCCCAGCGTTACGACGAACCGCGCGTGCGGAAAGGCGTGCCCGAGCGCGCCCGCCATGCGGCGCATCGCCTCCAGGGCCGGGCGTTCCGGGGGGACCCCGGGCTCGTAGCGGGCCGCCAGCGAGGGAAAGCGATGAGCCAAAAAGTCGCCGGTCAGCACCACGACGGCCGGATCGGGCGCCACCCGGCGCATCCGCTCCACCGCTTCGTCGAACAGCGCCGCGTCGGCATCGCGCCCATAGCCGTTTGGCCCGGGCGATCGGTCGAACGGATCGAGATGAACGTCTCCGGCGACCAGCCACAGCTCGCCTTGGCTTGCCGCCGCGGGGAGCGCCCCGGCGCCGAACATGGCGGCCAAGAGCAGCACGAGCGGCGAGGCCAGGCGCCGAACGGTCTGCTTGCGCTTCCGCTTGGGGGTGGATATAATCAGGGGCTGTCTGCCACCAAGGGTGTGGGACAATACTTTTTCGCCTGAAGGGACGTTATGAAGCGGACGTATCAGCCGCACAATCGCCGCCGCAAACGCGTGCACGGATTTCGCGAACGGATGAGCACGAAACAGGGTCGTAGGGTGCTGGCTCGCCGCCGCAAGAAGGGGCGCCATCGCCTTACCGTCTGATGCGCCGCTTCGTCAGCCTACGCCGGCGAGCGGATTTCGCACGGTTACGGCGGTTCGGAAGCCGCGTATCCACTAAGAGTCTTACCATTTATCGTAGCGATGCACAGACCGGCGATTCCGTGCCGGTCGTCGGCATCACCGTAAGCAAACTGCTGGGGAAGGCCGTGCTCCGAAACAAGTTGCGCCGACGCTTATCGGCGATCGTCCACGATGCGCTCGGCGAGCGCCGGCCGATGCGCCTGCTCATCGTGCCGCGCCCAGCCGCGGCCGAGCTTGCCTATAACGATCTGCGAGCCGAGGTAACCTCGGCGCTTGCCGCCGGGTAGTACCAGGCATGCGGCTCGTACTTCTCTACGCAATCCGGCTTTATCAAGTCGCAATTTCTCCGCTGCTCCCTCGCGCTTGCCGCTTCTACCCGACCTGTTCGCACTACGCTACGCATGCGATTGCCGAGTACGGCGCCCTTTACGGCACGTGGCTCGCGATTGCCCGGCTCGCCCGTTGTAACCCCTGGCATCCCGGCGGAGTCGACTTCGTACCGGCACGCGCGCCCGATCCCTCGTCCGCAGCAGCGTCCGGCTTGAGATAAGGAACGATATCTTGCACCTGCTGCTGGCAGCCTCGTGGCTCGATCCAATCGTCAACGGGCTATGGTGGGTCGTTCAGACGATCGACAAGCCGATCAACAATTTAGGTTGGAGCTTGGTCATCCTGGCGGCGTTTATCCGGCTGGTCTTCTGGCCTCTCAACACCGCGCAGTTCAAAGCGATGCTGAACATGCAGAAGATCGCGCCGCTGCTCAAGCGCGTTCAGGAAAAACATAAGGACGACAAGCAGAAGCAGCAGCAAGAGACGATGGCGCTCTATAAGGAGCACCGCGTCAATCCGTTCGCCGGCTGCTGGCCGATGCTGGTGCAATATCCCGTGATCATCGGCGTCTACTACGTCGTCATGAATCACAAGGCGCTCTTCGAAAACCAGACCTGGTTCTGGATCGGCAGCTTTATGTCGCAGGCCGCGCCAAAGCTTTTCGGCGTGCCGATCCTCGCCATCAGCTTGGCGCACGCCGATCTCGTGCTGGTCTTACTCTACGCCTTTTCGATGTACCTCAGCGTGCGTTTCGTCAGTATGCCGGCGGCCGATCCCCAGCAGGCGCAGATGCAGCGCAACATGGCCCTGATCTCGCCGATCATGCTGGGCTTTCTCGGCTGGAAGTACCAGTGGCCGTCGGCGATGGTGCTCTATTGGTTCTCGTACAACATTTTCACGATGGGCCAGCAGTTCTATATGCTGCGCCGCTACCATCAGCCGCTGGCGATGATCGACAGCGAGCACGTCATCACCGAGGGTGTCGCCGCATCGTCGTCGGGGAAAGCGCTTCCCAAGGCCGGCGGAGGCAACGGCACCGTCAAAACCAACTCTCCCAGGCCGGCGCGGTCGGGGCGATATAAGAGAAAGAACAAACGAGGCGCGTAATGCTTTACGAAGACGATTTCGAGTTCGAAGAACAGCCCGCCGACCTTCGCGATCGCCCCATCCCCGGGAAATCCGGAGGAGGGCGCGGCGGGCGGACGCGGCACCCGCGCGAGCCGCAGCGCGACCGGCCGAGCCAGCCGGCTCGGCACCACGAGCTCCCCGAGGAAGCGAAGCCGGCACGCGATCTACTCAAGGAAATTCTCGAGCGCATGGGCGTCGGGCCGTGCGACATTCATTACATCCCGCGCGCCGAGGGCGAGTATCTCGAGATCGCCGGTCCGAATCTGGGCATGCTCATCGGACGTCACGGCAATACGCTCGAGGCAATCAACTTGATCTTCAACAACGCCTTCAACGCGGGCGTGCGCAATAATCGTCATTACTTTACGATCGATGCCGAAGGCTATCGCGCGCATCGCGCCGATCAGCTCAAGAACTTGGCGCTGGCGACGCTCGAGCGCACGATCCGCGAGAAGAAGCCGCAGAAGCTCGAGCCGATGCTTCCCTCGGAGCGCAAGATCGTGCATCTCGCACTCGCAGACTCGCCGCTCGTGCGTACCGAGTCGGAGGGTGAAGAGCCCGAGCGCTGCGTCGTCGTCTTCCCACGCTGAGACGACGCTAGCCGGCTTGCCGTGACGATCGTCGCGGTCGCGACGCCGCCGGGCAAAGGCGCCGTCGCCATCGTGCGCGTCAGCGGCCCCGCCGTCGACTCGTTGACGGCCCGACTGGTGAAAACGCGCGAGCCGCTGCAGCCGCGCGTCGCCACCTACGCTGGCATTCTCGACGATCGCGGCGACCGGCTCGACCGCGGCTTGGCTATCCGCTTTGCCGCACCTAACAGTTACACCGGCGAGGAAATGCTCGAGGTGCACCTGCACGGTTCACCCATCGTCGTTCGCGAGGTCGTCCGCGCCTTTCTAGCCTGTGGAGCCCGACTGGCCGAACCGGGCGAGTTCACGCGGCGCGCTTATTTGAACGGAAAGCTCGGTCTTCACGCGGCCGCGGCCGTGGCCGACATGATCGACGCCGAAACTCGCGCCGCCGCGCGCGCCGCGCTGGCCAATCTCGAGGGCAGTCTAGCCCACGAGGTCGCCGCGCTGCGGGCCGAACTGGCGCCGCCGCTCGAGGAGCTGGCCGGCGCGATCGATTTTCCCGATGAAGTGCCCGAACCCGACCGGAAGGCGCTCGCAATCCGCCTCGCTGCGATACGCGACCGGGTGGAGAGCCTGGTGCGCGACGGCGAGCGCGGACGGCTGCTGCGCGAGGGCCTTAGCGTGGCCATCGTCGGGCCGCCCAACGCCGGAAAGTCGTCGCTGCTCAACGCCCTGCTGGGTGTCGAGCGCACCATCGTCTCGGATATCCCCGGGACCACTCGCGACACCGTCGAGGAGACCCTCAGCATCGACGGCGTGCCGGTTCGGCTGATCGATACGGCCGGCATTCGCACCCATGCCGATCGTCTCGAATCGGCGGGCATCGAACGCACGCGCCGCGCCCTGGAAGCGGCCCGCGTCGCCTTGCTCGTCGTCGACGGCTCGCAGCCGTTGGGAGCCGATGCGGCAATGCTGATTGCATCGACGCGCGACCGCGAACGCGTGCTCTTTCTCAACAAGGCCGACTTGGGCGACCGTGGCGCCCGCGAGGTGCACGAAACCGGGGCGATTTTCGGAAGCGTGCACGACGGGCAAACCGTCGCGCGCCTTCGCGAAGCGATCGCCGCTGCCGGATGGGGCGGCGACAGCCCGGATGTCGCGCGACCGCATCTCGCCTCGCTGACCGAGTTCGAAGCGGCCGGCGAGGCGCTGTCGTCTCTCGCCGCCGCGTGCGTTGCGCTCGACGCCGGCGAACCGATCGACTTTGCAGCGACGGAACTCCAGCGGGCCTTTTCCGCGCTTGGGCATGTAAGCGAGCAGGTAGCTGCCGAAGAGGTCCTCGACGGGATATTCTCCCGCTTCTGCATTGGAAAGTGAGGACGAATCCGGATGAAGCTGACGCTCTCCGCACTTGCGGTTCTCTGCGCAATTCTTTTACCCCTAACCGCTTCGGCGAAAAACAAGAAGAACGGCTCGGCCTTCGGCGTGACCATCGTCAGTTGCGTGGTCAACTCGAACGGCAGCAACACGACCAACGGCATCAACGTCGTCTACTTCAACACCAACGACAGCTCGGCAACCGAAGTCGATTTCCTGGTACATTACGAGGGCCACAAATACGTGCTGATCGATAAAGGCAACTTCGCGCGCGGCTCACAGATCAATCACAACTTGACCAACGCGCTAACCGGTCAGCCGTGGAACGGCCCGACACCCAAACACTGCGCAGTTCAGCGCGTCTATTTGGCGGACGGCAGTGTTCTCCAGTAGCGCCGGACAGAGTACGCTGCTGCAGGCCGTTGCTCGCAACTGGTGGGCCCTGCTGATTCGCGGCATCGCCGCGGTAATTTTCGGAATTCTCGCCTTGGTTTGGCCCGGCGCCACGTGGTATGCGATCGCGATTCTGTTCGGAGCCTACGCGCTCGTGGACGGCATCTTCGCGCTCGTCGCCGCCGTGCGCGCGGCCGAGGCGCACCTGCGCTGGTGGCCGCTTCTGCTCGAAGGCATCGTCGGCATCGTGATTGCCGGTATAACCTTCTACGACGTTCGCATCACGCTGCTCGCACTCTATTGGACGATCGCGGCGTGGGCGTTCTTAACCGGCATCTTCGAGATCGTCGCCGCGTTTCAGTTGCGCAAGCATATTGCCAACGAGTTTTGGTTGATTCTCGGCGGAATTGCCTCGATCGTGTTCGCCGCCTTGATGATCTATTTTCCGCTCGCAGGCTTTCTGGCAATCATTTGGTTGATTGCCGCTTACGCCATCGTCTTCGGAATACTGATGATCGCCTTCTCGCTGCGCTTGCGCAGTCACGCGGACTTGCCGAAGGCGACCACGACGAGTTAACGTGTAGCGATGTCTCAAGACGCCGGTACGATCGTCGTCGGCGGCGGTCATGCCGGCGTCGAAGCAGCGCTAGCCGCGGCCCGCCTCGGCGTTCCGACGCTGCTGATCACCGGCGAGCCGCAGAAGATCTGCACGCTGCCCTGCAATCCCTCGATCGGCGGCAGCGCCAAAGGCCAGCTAGTCCGTGAAATCGACGCGTTAGGCGGCGCGATGGGCCAGATTGCCGATCGCTGCAGCCTGCACGCGCGATTTCTCAATGAGAGCAAAGGTCCGGCGGTGCGCGCACTGCGCCAGCAGATGGATAAGCCGTCGTACGCCGCGCTGGCCATCGACTTGCTCTCGCAAGAGCCGAATCTCACGATCGTCGCGGGCCTGGCCGAGGACTTGCTCGTCGAAGCGGGCGCGGTTCGCGGCGTTGCCTGCAGCGACGGACGCCGGTACTACGCCAATCGCGTGGTTCTAGCCACCGGAACGTTTCTAGGAGGGAAGTCCTTCCGTGGGGACGTCGTGCTCGACGAGGGGCGCTACGGCGAAGCGCCCGCCATCGGGCTGGCGGCGGCGCTGCGCCGGCTCGGATTTCCGACGCAGCGCCTCAAAACGGGGACGCCGCCGCGCATCGACCGCACCAGCGTCAATTTCACCGCGATGGTCGAGCAGCCGCCGAGCTTGCATCCGTTGCTCTTTTCCTACGCCGGCGAACGGCGATTTGCCGGCGAGCAGCTCTCGTGTTACGTCACGCAAACCAACGAACGCACGCACGCGCTGGTTCGAGAGAATTTACACCGCTCGCCGCTCTACGGACTCGACCTCATCCGCGGAGTCGGGCCGCGCTACTGCCCGTCGGTGGAAGATAAAGTCGTCAAATTCGCCCATAATCCAACGCATCAGATCTTCATCGAGCCTGAGGGATGGGACGAGCCCACGCTCTACGTCGGCGGCTTCTCGACCTCGCTGCCGGCCGAAGTACAGTTGGAGATGCTGCAAACGCTACCGGGACTTGAGTCGGTTCGGATGTTGCGGGCCGGATATGCGGTCGAATACGACATGGTCTCGCCCACCGAGCTGCGCGACACGCTTGAGACGCGGCGGATCGCCGGCCTCTACCACTGCGGCCAGCTCAACGGTACCTCCGGGTACGAAGAAGCCGCCGCGCAGGGCCTCATGGCCGGGCTCAACGCCGCCCGCGCGGCGCGCGGCGACGATCCCATACGGCTGAGCCGCTCCGAGGCATATATCGGCGTGCTCATCGACGATCTGGTCACTAAAGGCGTGGACGAGCCCTATCGCATGCTCACCTCGCGCGCCGAGCATCGCGTCATCCTCCGTCACGATAACGCCGATCTACGGCTCACCCCCGTGGGGCGGGCAGCCGGCTTGGTCGGCGATGCAGCTTGGGAGGCGTTTCGCGAGCGCCGATCGGCGCTGAAATTCGCTCGGAAGCGCGCCGACGCCACCCGTTTGGGAATAAGCGCTATCGGCGGTGAGCGCTTCGAGGCCGGCGCCACCGTCGCTGATGCGCTGCGCCGGCCGAGTTTGGGATTTGCCGAGGTCGCAGCCTATCTGGCGGAGCCGCTTGAAGCAGAAATCGGCGAACGGCTGGCCATCGAGATCAAGGTCGAGGGGTACGTTCGCCGCGAGCTCCTGGCCATCGAAAAGGCGGCGCGCACCGAAACGGTCGGCATTCCCGAGGATCTCGACTACGCTTCGATTCCGCAGCTCTCACGCGAAGCGCGCGAGAAGTTCGCGCGGCAGCGCCCCCGCACGCTCGGCGCCGCCGGGCGGATCCCGGGCGCGACGCCGTCGGACATAGCGATCTTAGCCGTCTTCGTCCATAAAAACCGACAGAGACAGGTCGACCCCGAACTCGCCCCAGTGTGACCGAGCTTGAACTCGAGCTCAGACGAGCCGGCGTCGCTGAGCCCCTCGCCGAGCCCTTGGGCCTCTACGGCGAGCTGGTGCTGGCAGAGAACCGCCGCTTCAACCTGACCGGCGCAAAGAGCCCTGCGGAGTTGCTCGGCCATCTCCTCGACAGCCTCAGCGTGGTCCCGTTCGTTGCCGCACCATACGTCGACGTCGGCTCGGGCGCCGGACTTCCGGCGATTCCCGTCCTCATCGCTACCGGCGTCCGGACGACGCTAATCGAGTCGAACCGTAAGAAGGCCCACTTCTTGGAATCGGCCACAGAGCGGCTCGGCCTGACGGCCGCGGTCGTCTCCGACCGAGCCGAGGCCGCGGGGCGGCGCGAAGACCTGCGCGACCGCTTTGCCAGCGGAACGGCGCGGGCCGTTGCCTCGGCGCCGGCCGCAGCCGAACTGCTGCTCCCGTTCATCGCGCCGGGCGGCGTTGCGATTCTTCAGCAGGGCCGCCTCGATACGGCCGAGCGGCAAGCGCTGGAAGACGCGGTGCTGGTTCTCGGTGGCCGCTTCGAGGAAGAACGGATCGTCGAAGGCGAGCGGCGGCTGGTTTTGGTGCGGAAAGAGGGCCCCACGCCGGCGCGTTTCCCCCGGCGAACCGGCATCCCGCAGAAACGCCCCCTTTGTTCAACGTGAAACATTTAGGCCGGCCAGACTCTGCGGTAGGATAAAGCCGCATGCACAGCCTGCTCCCACCCGACCTTCGCCTCGCTGCCGTGCTTCCAGCCGGCAGCTTGTACGCCGTCGGCGGCCGAGTCCGCGACGAGCTGCGGGCGGATTTGGAGCTCTCGCCCGCTCCAACGAAGGACCTCGACTACGTCGTAACCGGCCTTTCACTAGAAGAAATCGCTCGCCGGCTCGCTCCGGTAGGGCGGATCGGCATCGTCGGCGCCTCGTTTTCCGTGCTCAAGCTGACCTTCGAGGGCCAGACCGTCGACATCGCCCTGCCCCGCCGCGAGCGTTCGATCGGCGTCGGCCATCGCGATTTCGAGGTGCATAGCGGCCCCGAGGTTACGCTCGAGCAGGACCTCGGCCGGCGCGACTTCCGCATGAATATGCTGGCTCGGGCCCTTCCGTCGGGCGAGCTCGTCGATCCCTACGGCGGCGAGGCGGACATCCGGGCGCACCGGATCGACATTCTGACGCCGGAAAGCTTCCGCGAGGACCCGCTGCGCATGCTGCGCGCGGCGCAGTTTTCGGCGCGATTCGAGTATGAGGTGACGGCGGAAACGAAGGCAGCCATGGCCGAGGCGGCCCCGCTCGTTCGGTCGGTCTCCGCGGAGCGCATCAGCGAAGAACTGGGCAAGCTCTTCATCCAGGCTCGCCGGCCCTCGATTGGGCTGGAGCTGCTGCGCGAGACCGGCGTGCTGGAACACCTCTGGCCCGAGCTTCTCGAGGGGGTAGGTGTCGAGCAGAATGAGTGGCATGCGTTCGATGTGTGGAACCACAGCCTGGCCACGGTCGACGCTTCACCGCCCGGCGACTTAATCTTACGCTTGTCTGCTTTATTTCACGATATCGGTAAGCCCAGGACGAAAGACGGCCCGCACTTTTACCGGCACGAGATGGTCGGCGCCGATCTGGCGCGCGAAATGCTGGAGCGATTCCGCTTTCCCGGCGACGTCGTCCAAACGGCGCAGCATTTAGTGCGGCAGCACATGTATTCGGCCGATCCCCAGCTCAGCGACGCCGCGCTGCGACGCTTCATACGCCGCGTAGAGCCCCCAAATATCGAACGTTTGTTCGATTTGCGCCACGCCGACATCGCCGGCAGCGGCCTGCCGAAGCGCGACGGGAGCAACGAGGCCTTCGAGGCGCGCGTGCACGACGAGCTTGCCCGAAAGCCGGCGTTTTCGGTTCGCGAGCTGAAAATTTGCGGCGACGACGTCATCGCAGCGCTCGTCGCGCGCGGCAACGTGCGCGCTGGTTTCGCCGGCGACGAGCGCGTCGGTGCCGCGCTGCGCTGGTTATTCGAGCAGGTCACCGATGAGCCCGAACGTAACGAGCGGACCTTGCTGCTGACATTGCTCGAGCAGTACTTGGACTCCGCGGGGTAACGGCGCTGGCTCGCATCATCGCACTCGTCAATCAGAAGGGCGGCGTTGGAAAAAGCACGACGACCGTCAATCTCGGCGCGGCGCTCGCACTATTTGGACGTCGCGTACTTATCGTCGACGCCGATCCGCAGGGAAATACGACGACCGGTCTCGGAATCGAAAAAGCGCGCTTAGAGCACGACGTTTATCACGCGCTCGTTGGAGATTTACCGCTCGATAGCGTCATCGTTCCGACCGAAATCGAAAATCTTTCTTGCGCTCCGGCCACGATCAATCTCGCCGGTGCCGATGTCGAACTCGTCGCCGCGCTGTCGCGAGAAACGCGGCTGCGTCAAGCGCTCGCACCGATTGCCGGACGCTACGATTTCGTGCTCATCGATTCGCCGCCGTCGCTCGGATTACTCACGATCAACGCCCTAACCGCCGCGGCCGAATGTATCATTCCGGTGCAAGCCGAGTTTTATGCGCTCGAAGGCCTTGCGCAGCTGACGGGGGTCATCTGGCGCGTACGCGACGCGCTCAATCCGACGTTGCACGTCAGCGGCGTACTCGTGACGATGTTCGACGGACGCACGCGATTGGCGATGGAAGTCATCAAGGAATTGGAACGCTACTTTCCCGAGCAGATATTCAAAACGCAGATTCCGCGTAACGTGCGGCTCTCCGAAGCGCCGTCCTACGGGAAGCCGGCCATTCTCTTCGATCTCAAGAGCCGCGGCGCGCAGGCCTATCTCGCGGTCGCGCGCGAGATGCTCGAGCCGGCGCGGCGACTCGCGTGAGCACGCAGCGGCGCGGATTGGGTCGCGGACTGGGAGCGCTGCTCGGCGACTCCGCGGTTCCGACGTCGACCTCACAAGAGTTCGTTCGCGAGATCGCCGTCGCCGATATCACGCCCAATCCGTTTCAGCCGCGTAAAACGTTCGACCCGGGAGCACTCGACGAGCTGAAGTCGTCGATCGCCGAGTACGGCGTCCTGGTGCCGATCATCGTGCGCCGCCAAGGCGACAAATACGAGCTGGTCGCTGGGGAACGGCGTTGGCGCGCCTGCGCGGCATTGGGGAAAGGGACGATTCCGGCGATCGTGCGCGACCAGCGACGACCGCCAGACGCTCGAGTTCGCCATCGTCGAGAACCTGCAGCGGGAGGACCTCAATCCGCTCGAAGAGGCGGCCGGCTTCGCGTATCTCATCGAAGAGCACGGCCTCACCCAAGAAGAGGTGGCGCGGCGACTCGGCAAGAGCCGCCCGGTGGTCGCCAACACGATGCGGCTGCTGGCGCTCTCCGATGCGATCAAGGCTATGCTGGCCGGCGGCGCCCTATCGGCGGGACACGCGCGGGCGCTGCTCGCCGCGCGCGAAGATCAGCGGCTGGCCCTGGCGCAGCGGGCCGTCAGCAGCGGGTTGACCGTCCGCGCGCTCGAGGAGCTGGCGGCTACGGCAGGGCCGCCCCGCGCAGCACGCCCAAAAACGGCGACGCCGTCGCAAGAACTCTCGCCCGACGAGATGGCCTTTGTGGCTCGCCTGCGCGAGCGCTTCGGTACGGCCGTAGCGTTGGTGCGCGATCGCCGCGGCGGACGCATCGAACTGCGCTTTGCCGGTGACGAAGAGCTCGCGCGTCTCGGCGATCTGCTGCTCGAATAGTGTTGTTTCCGCTCTCGCGCATCATCGCGCTTGCTATGGCCGCCGTGCTCTGCTTCTTGCTGCTGGTGCCGATGGCGCTGTCGCGGCACAACCCCGCGCTGGCGATCTTTATCGCGCTCGTATTTCTGGCGTATCTCGCCGGCAATATCGTTTTATGGCAGCGAATGCGGACGCGGCGTTGACGCGCGCGCGCCGTGCACGCTTATTGCACGGCATTTACGTCATTCTCAACGAGCAGCTCGACATGTTGGATATCGCCAAGGCGGCACTCGATGCGGGCGTTACGGTGCTGCAATACCGCGCAAAGTTCGGCATCGTGCCGGAGCGGTTGCGTACGCTGCGTCTACTCGCCCACGAACGCAAAGCGATTCTAATTGTTAACGACGATTGGCGCGCCGCAAAAACCTTCCATTGCGATGGCGTGCATCTCGGTCCGGACGATAGTGGGTTTGCCGGCGTCGACGAAGTCCGCTTTGCCCTGCCCGGTGCGCTCATCGGTCTTTCCTGTGGAACGATCGAAGAAATAACGCGCGCCAATGCCGTCGACGTCGACTATCTCGGCATCGGTTGCGTCTTTCCGACGGCGTCGAAAGCCGACGCCGGCGCACCGATCGGCATCGACGGACTGCGCGCGCTCGCCGGGCAAACGCGGCTTCCGGTGGCGGCGATCGGCGGAATCACGTCGCAGAATGTGGCGGAGGTGAGGGCTACCGGCGTCGCCATGGCGGCCGTAATTTCGGCCGTTGCCGCGGCGCGCGATCCGCGTGGTGCTGCGGGCGCGCTCGTCGCCGCTTGGGACGGCGGATCGGCCGGCGGGGCGTCGTGACCGCCCTCGTCTGCTCGATCGGGACGACGCACCCGTGGAACGTGGCCGGCGTCGGACGCGACATCGTGGTCGGCACGTCGCTGGAGACGCGCGTCTTCACGGCCGTGGCTGCGGTCAGCGCGCAAGATCGCCGCGGCGTCGTCGCCCTGCATGCCGTGCCCGACTCGGTGCTGACCGCGCAGCTTGCCGCACTACCCTGGGACTCGGCCGGCGCGGCCCGAGTCGGCGCGCTTCCCAACGAGGCTGCGGTTCGTACGGTCGCCGCTCAGCTCAAGAGCCGGCCGTGGCTTCCGGCGGTCGTCGATCCCGTCTTTGCCGCCAGCCGTGGCGGCGAGCTCGGCGACGAGGCCGCCCGAGCGGCGACCCGCGACGAGCTGGGCACGCTGGGGAACGTCGTTCTTACTCCCAATCTCGGCGAAGCGGCATGGCTGCTCGGCGTACCGCAGGTCGAGCGCTCCGGAATCTCCGACGCGGCGCTGGCGCTTCGGGCACGCGGTCCGGCCGCGGTTTTGCTCAAAGGCGGCCATCTCGCCGGTGAGCCGACCGACGCGTTGGCGACGGCCGAGGGCGTTACGCTGCTGGGAGAATCGCGCATCGGCGGTTCGATGCCGGGCGCGGGATGTACGCTGGCAATGGCACTGGCCTGCGCCCTTGCCGCCGGGTTACCGTTGCTCGATGCGGTTCGATCGGCACGCGCTTACGTTCGCGCCGAACTCGCGCGCCACTGAGCCGCAGCGCAGGTTCCACGGCTTCGCTGTAACATTGAGGCGCGGATGACTTCCACCGTTGCGGCGCGCCCGCGCGTCATGTCGGGAATGCGCCCGACCGGCGATCTGCACCTCGGCCATCTCGTCGGCGTTTTGACGCAGTGGGCAAACTTCTGCGACACCGCCGACGCGTTCTTCGAGATCGCCGACCTTCACGCGTACACGACGGATTTCGACGATCCCACCAAGATTCGCGCGGCGCGCGAAGAGATGGTAGCAGTCTGGCTCGCCGCCGGCGTCGACCCGAATCGCGCGACGATCTTTCTGCAATCGGCCGTACCGGAGATCAGCGAACTCTTCGTGCTGCTTTCGATGATCACGCCGGTCTCGTGGCTCGAACGCGTTCCGACCTATAAGGGACAGATCGAAGCGCTCGGCCAACAGATTGCAACCTACGGTTTTCTGGGGTATCCGCTTCTGCAGCTCTGCGACATCGCTATCGTGCGCGGACAGTACGTGCCGGTCGGGCGCGATCAAGTGGCGCATCTCGAGCTCGGCCGCGAAATCGTTCGCCGTTTCAACTATCTCTACGGTGAGGGCAGCGATATTCTCGTGGAGCCGCAGCCGACGCTCTCGGAGTTTCCCGAAGTTCCCGGTACCGACGGACGCAAGATGAGCAAGTCGTACGACAACGCGATTCTCATCGCCGACGACGAAGATACGACAACGCGCAAAGTGCGTTCGATGATTACCGATCCGCAGAAAGTTCGCCGCGGCGATCCCGGCCGCCCGGAAATCTGTCCGGTCTTCGCGCTCTGGCGCTTCGTCAATCCGCTGCGCCTCGACGGCATCGCCGCCGAATGCCGGTCCGGCGCATTAGGCTGCGTGCAAGACAAAAGCGATTTCGCCGAACAGCTCAACGCCTATCTGCGTCCGGTGCGCGAACGCTACGCCGCCTACCGCAGCGATCCGGGTGAAGTGCAGCGCATCATTGCCGAAGGCACCTCCCGCACGCGTGAAATCGCCGCCTCCGTTATTTCCGACGTGAAGCGCGCGATGCGACTAATATAAATCGAGGCCGATACGTCGCGTCGCGTGTCCGACGCAAGGGACGCTGCGCTCGTCGCCCTTGTCATTGTCGCGCCTTCGAGCGCAGCAGACTCCATAGACCTTGCGCTGAGACCGTGAGCGTCAAAAGAGAAACAACCGCAAGCGCGAGGAGCGTCCAGACGAAGAAAAAGGCTCCGCTCTTTTTGCCGATCTCGATGCCTTGGAGCCCTCCGGTGCCGGTTAGGTGGACCAAGAAAACGGTCAGCCCGAGCAGCGATCCGAGCAGCATGATAATGTGCCCCGCCCGACGTTCGGGCAGCATCAGCGTTCCGTACAGCCAAACAGCAAGAATGGCTACCATCAGGAGGTTTAATGCCACGCCTTTTTCCGACCCGTATACGATGTCATCCACCAGGTGGAATGATGCGAGAAGGATCGAGAGGAGCGACGTTACCGGCAACACGAGGTTTCGCTTCACGCAGAAGGCTGTCTTAACCGGAGTTCCCCATATGAGCCATCCTTTTTCGAACTGCTACCGGATGATTCCGGCTGCTTTGCCAGGCGTTGAGCAAGCCTCAGCCGCCGATTCGGAGCCTCATGACACGGGCGTCGGGAGGCCGAATAGCGCGATCGTATCCGCAGGACCAGATGCCGTAGCCGGAATCGGCGGCGCGCGCAGCGTCGCGATGAGCCGCAGGATGTCGCCAAGCAGATAGCGCGAAAAGCTACGCCTTGAAGTGGGGCAGGTGCTTCGCGATCGACTCCAGCGCCCAGTCGATATCTTCGAGCGACGCGGCGTATGAGAAGCGCAGATAGCCTTTGCCCGCGGCGCCGAATGACGAGCCTCCCCCGCACGCTACGCCGCCCTCTTCCAAAAGGAACTTCGCCAATGCGCGATCGTCTTGCGTGATCGAGCTGACGTTGGGGAAAGCGTAGAACGCGCCTTCGGGCAGCAAGCACGAGATGCCGGGAATCTGGTTGAGGCCGTTGACCAAACGGTCGCGGCGCTGGCGGAAGATCTCGTTCATGCGCAGGACCGGCTCGTCGGAACCGGTTAACGCGGCGATGCCGGCCATCTGCACGAACGTCGCGACGCAGCTAAACGTGTTGTTGTTGAAGAGCGTCACCGTGCGCGCCAGTTGTTCGGGCATGATCGCGTAACCGAGCCGCCAGCCGGTCATTGCGTACGCTTTCGAGAACCCGTCCACGACGATGGTGCGCTCGAGCATCCCCGGCAACGACGCGATCGACAAATACTCTTCTTTGAGATAGAAGTTGCGGCTGTAGATTTCGTCGGCTAAGACCAGAAAATCGAAGCGCTGCGCCAGCTCGGCGATGCGCTCGAGATCGCTGCGCGTGAGCACCCCGCCGGTCGGGTTGTGCGGCGAGTTGATGACGACGACTTTAGTTTTTTCGGAAACGCGCCGCTCCAGCTCGTCCAAGTCCATGCGCCAGTTGCGCGACTCGAGCAGCGGAATGGCGTGAACCTTGGCTTGAAGGTAACTCGCGCACGACGCATATGCGGGATAGGCTGGATCGAAGTAGACGAACTCGTCGCCGGGATTGAGCAGCGCGCTCAGCGTGTTCCAGATGATCGGCTTTGCGCCGGGACTGATGACGACGTTCTCCGGTCCCCATTCCGGCGTCACGCGCCGGAAGCGGCTGGCATACTCCGCGATCGTTGCCCGCAACGGTAAGATGCCCGCCGACGGCGTGTAATGCGTGTGGTTATCGTAGAGCGCGTCGACCGCAGCTTTTTTTATCTCGGCCGGCGTGTCGAAGTCGGGCTCGCCGATCTCCATGTGCACGACGCGCCTTCCTTGCGCTTCGAGCTCGCGCGCCCGCGCCAAAATTTCGAATGCGTTCTCGGAGCCCAGGCGCTCCACCGCACCGGCCAGGCGATCTTCGTGAACTGCAAGCATGCTATCGTTACCTCTCCGGAAAAAGCGCGTGTTTTTAAAGCTCTTGTCGCTTCGCCCGAGCGCGATAGGGAACCTGGACGGGTCCGCGCTCAGCCCTTGACGTTGAAATATTTTACAAGAATTTCGCGCGCGATCGGAGCGGCGACGCTCGCGCCGTAGCCGCCGCTTCGATCGACGAAGACGGCGAGCGCGACACGCGGGTGGCGCGTCGGCGCCCAGGCGATGAACCAGGTCGTGTTCGGACCGTTTCCGCCGGCGGTTTCCGCGGTGCCGGTTTTCCCCGAGAATGGCAGGCCGTCGATCGCCAATCCGTACGCCGTTCCGCCTGGATCGGTAACCCGCGCCATGCCTTCGCGCACGGCCGCGAGCGCGCTCTGCGTTACCGGCACTTGGCGAATAACTTGCGGCGCGAAACGCTTTACGGTAACGCCGGCGGCGTTGCGGATCTCGCGCACGATCTGCGGCTTATAAAGCGTGCCGCCGTTGATGACCGCCGACGCGACGTTGGTCATTTGCAGCGGCGTCGCTTGCATCGCACCCTGTCCTATGCCCAAGAAGCAGGCGTCGCTCGGCTCCATCGGCACGCCGAAGTTGCGCATCTCCCACGCGTTGGTTGGCCAGTTGCCTTCATTTTCGCCGGGAAGGTCGATGCCGGTTTTCGCGTTGAGTCCGAAGGCCAGCGCGTAGCGCCGTAAACGCTCGTTTCCCAGCCACCACGCCAGCCGGAAGAAGTAGCCGTCGCTCGAGGCGGCCAGCGCGGGAATGAAAGTCGTGTTGCCGAGACCGCCCGCGGCAATGTCGCGCGCATAATATCCGCCGCAGTTCCATCCGCCGGTGTCGTAGACGACTTGATTCACTTTGACGACGCCTTCGGTGAGCGCCGCCGATCCGGTAACCATCTTGAACGTCGAACCGGTCGGCGTCGCCGCCGCGATGGCGCGATCGAAGAGCGGCTCGGCCGGATCGGTGAGATCGAATGCGATGCGTTTCCAGCGGTTCGCCACAAAATCGTTCGGGTCGAAGTTGGGAAAGCTCGCCACGGCGAGGATTCCCCCGGTCCAGGGATCCTCGGCGACCACCGCTCCCGAGAGCCTGCGGCCATGGCCCCACGAGCGAATGCCGTGCTGCAGCGCTTCGTCGGCAATGCGCTGCAGGCGCCAGTCAATGTTGGTAATCAGCGTATCGCCGGGCACCGCTGCCTGTGCCGGTAGGCGCGAGCCGGAAACCACGGCGCCGGTAGCGTCGACGACGACGCGCTGGCCGCCGGGCTTCCCGCGCAAGTACGCATCGTAGGCAAGCTCCAGCCCGTCTTTCCCGATGACGTCGTTGGGAGAATAGCCGCGCGGCTTGAGACGCTCGTACTCTTCTTCGTTTATCGCACCGACGTAGCCGACGAGATGCGAGCCGGTTTGTCCGTGCGGATAGTCGCGTGTCGGCTGCACTTCGAGGTCGACCCCGGGCAGCGCCGTCAGCACTTCCGAGACTCGCGCGACCGCCGCGACCGGGAGATCGCTGGCGAGCACCACCGGACCGTACGGTTCGCTCGCAACGACCTCGTCGAAACCCGCGTATGTGATGCCGCGATGGTGCAGCAGGCGGTACCACAGCTTGCTGCGATCTGCTCCGATCATGTCCGCGAGCGTATCGAGCTCAGCCTTGACGTCGGTTACCTCGGAGGGAATTAGCGCCACGACGAACGACGGACGGCTGCGCGCCATCACCTTACCGTGGTTGTCGTAAATCATGCCGCGCGGCGCCGCAACCGGAATCAAGCGAATTTGATTGGTTTGCGCGGCGGCGCGATAACGCGCGCCGTCGATGAGCTGTACGAAAATTAGCCGCGCCGTCAGGGCGGCAAACGCCAGCGCGACGATCCCGACGAAGGCGGCGACGCGCCACGCGGGAAGGCGCCAGGCCGGCGGCCGCGGAGCATTGGGTGGACGCATCAGGCAGCGACGTCGAAGCGGCGCAAGACCAGCATCGCGGCGACGACCACGACTACGTTGAGAGCGGCCTGAAGGAGCGCTTCGTGAAAATGCATCGCGCCGAGACCGCCGGGATATCCGCCCAGCGCCATGACGGTCCAAAACAACAGTGCGCGCAACAGCGTCACTACCAGCACGATGCCCGAAGCGAGGGGAATCGAGTCGGCAAAGAAGCCGCGCGAGAGCACGCTGGCTACCAGCGCGCCGGCCGTGGTGGCAATCGTCCAGGCCGCGCCGGTCTGTGCCGAGAGCGCGTCTTCGCACAGCCCGGCGACCAGGCCATACGTGGCGGCGCGACGCGCGTCGACACGAATCGCGTACCAGACGACGACTACCAAAACGAGGCTCGGCACGACGTTACGAATCGCCAGATAGTGCACGAGCGTCGCCTGCGCCAGCAGGGCGAGCCCCAGCCACGCCGCGGCGACGTTCCATGGCGGTCCGACGAAAGGTGCGACGTGCGGCTTATCGCGTGACGACGACAACGCGATCGAGCGCGCCGAAGTCGGCGGCGGTCTTCAAGACGGCGGTTTGATAGAGCGCGGAGTTGCCGCGCTCGACCGCCGTAATCGTTCCGATCGGGACGCCGGAGTGAAACGAACGCCCCTCGCCGGTGACGACGACGTCACCGACGCGCACTGCCGCGTCTTGCGGAATGTACTCGACGACGATGCTGGAGAGATTGCCGCGGGCGATTCCCCACCAACGCCCGCGCTGCATCACGGCCGGAATGCGGCTGGTGTAATCGGTCGCCAACACGACGGTGCTGGAGAACGGCGCAACGGAGGCAACGCGTCCGACCGCGCCGTCGGCACCCAAAACGCCGTCGTCACGATGCACGCCGGCGCGCGAGCCTTTGTCGATGGTGACGGCTCGCGACTCATTCTCGGGCGGGAAGCCGATGACGCGCGCTTCGACGCCGTTGTAAAGACTTACGACGGGCCGCACGCCGGCTTCGGCCGCGTATGCGGCGGCGAGTTCGTGCAGGCGCGCGTTCTCTTCGATCAAGCGGCGATTCTCGGTCCGCAGCCGCCCGTTATCACCTTGAAGCTGCGGCAACGAGACGATCGTCGTAAACGACGCGCGCGCGCCGCCGGCGGTCGCGGCGACGACGCGCTCGCCTGCGGCAAAAAGCGTGTTCGCGGCGACCGAAACCGGGCTTACCGATCCACTTCGTTGCGCGGCGATTTGCAGCAGCGCGAGTGACGCGGCCACGATAATAACGGCAATTAGGACAAAGAGTCTGCGTTCGTCTCGATACGTAAAGATGGTCGCCCCGCTACAACGTGCTGCCTCGGGAGGCCTCCCGGGGCGTGGTCATTTCGTTTTTGGAAGCGTAAATCCCAACCGCCGCATCGCCCGAACTACGCGGCTCAGCGGCAAGCCCATGACGGTATAGAAATCGCCATCGATCCGCTCGACCAGCGCCGCGGCGCGACCTTGGATGCCGTAGGCACCGGCTTTATCCATGGGCTCGCCGGTGGCGACGTATTCTGCGATCTCGCCGGGCTCCAGCTGATAAAACCAGACTCGCGTGGTGGCGCACTCGACGTGCCATGGGTGGCCGGGAACGCCGAGCGCGAACGCCGTGTGAACCAAGTGCTCTCGCCCGGAAAGCCGTTCGAGCATTGCAGCGGCCTCGGCCGCGTTGCGCGGCTTACCAAGAGCCGCCCCGTCGCGGTCGACGACGGTGTCGGCCGCCAGCACCGGCACGTCATACCGCTTGCCGAGAAGCGCGATCGCGCTCTCCAGCTTCGCTGCCGCATGGCTGCTCGCGAGCTTCGCAGGTAAGAGCCCCGGCATCTCCGGCTCATGGTAACCGCTCGGCAGCACCTCGACCTCGAGACCGAGCGAGCGGAGCAGTTCCAACCGGCGCGGCGAGGCGCTGGCCAGCACGATACGGCCGTGGGGCGTCACGAATCGTTTAGTAGTAGCTGCGGCCGCCGGCCTCGACGTAGCCGTTTTCGTGCCGGCCGCGGGGATCGTGATGGGTCCAGTGAATCACGCCGCCGCCCGAATAGTATTCGTATTCGCCTTTGACGGTGACGTGGTCGCCATCGTGCAGCGGTATCGCTCCGGTGAAGTCGGTGTTGACCTCGACGCGGACGACGACCGTGCAGCCGGATCCGAGCCGCAGTAAGAATCCCTCGTGCGGACTCTCGACGCCGGGATGCACGCCTAAGGCGCGAGTCACGGTACCGTCGGCGACGACCTCGACGTGCGAACGTCCGGCCGAGTACGCATCGCAGACGGCGCGATCGTCGGGCGTATTGTTCGCGGCGCACGCGCCGAGCACCGCAACAGCCGCGGCGACCGCAAAAACGCTACGCATCGTCGCCCAGTCCGTAGAGACGATGCGCGGCGATGTATTGCCACACCGGCTCGGGAACCAGATACCGAATGCTGCGCCGCTGTGCGATGAGCGTGCGCACCAGGCTGGCCGATTCCGGAATCTCGGGAAGGTTGAGCGACGCGATGCGCTCGCGCAGCTCCGGAGGAACGGCAGCGATAACTCGTGCCAGCGCGTCGGCGCGGACGCCGGGGCGCGGCGCGATCGCAAAACGTTCGAGTGCGCCGAGGACTTCATCGAATCGCACCCAGTCGGCGTTGACGAGCGAATCGGCGCCGATGATGAAGGTAAAGCGCGCATCCGGATACTTCAACGCCAGGCGCGGGAGAAGATCGGCGGTATAACCGCTGGCATTTTCCCGCAAATCGGTCTCGTCCAGCGCGAATCCGGGATTGCTTTCGATGGCGCCGAGTATCATCGCGCAGCGGTGCGCGGCGTCGGCTTGCGGCTTGTCGCGATAATGGTGGTGGCCGGTCGGCACGAAGAGCACCCGATCGAGTTTTTCTAAAATGCGCGCCGACTCGGCCACGAAGCAATGCGCGTTGTGGATCGGGTCGAAGGTGCCTCCAAAAATCCCTAGTCTCATGAATACGTAAATTCGTGCGGTCCGATGCGCACGGTGTCGCCCGGCACGACGCCGAGTTCCTGCAAACGCTTCTCCACGCCCATCTTCGCCAGCACCCGCTCGAAGTGCCCCAGTGCCTCGTCGGATTCGAAGTTGGTCATTGCAGCGAGACGTTCGACGCGCTCGCCGGAGATGACGAACGCACCGTCGTCGCCGCGCTCGACGGCGAAAGCGTCCTTCGGTTTAAGCCGTATATGGACGGGTGCCACGACCGGCTGCGGCTCGGGAGCCGCTTGCACTGCGCGCCACGCCGCCAGCGTCACGTCGCGCACGCCCTCGTGCGTTGCCGCGCTGATTCCCATGATCTCGGGAAAGCGCGCGCGCAACTCCTCGAGCGAGGTGCGAGCGTCGGGCAGATCGATTTTGTTGAGAACCAAGAGCGTTGGTTTCTTCGGTAGCTCCGGATTCCAGGCGGCGAGCTCTGCTTCGATCGTCGCCTTGTCTTCGAGAATTTCGTCGAGCGGCTTTGCGCCGTCGAGCAGATGCAACAGCGCGCGCGTTCGTTCGACGTGACGCAAAAACTGGTCGCCGAGTCCAGCGCCGGTATGCGCGCCGGCGACGAGTCCCGGGACGTCGACCATAACGAACGACTCTTCCTCGGATACACGCACGACGCCGAGTTGCGGCTCGAGTGTCGTGAACGGATAATCGGCGATTTTCGGTCGCGCCGCCGAAACGACCGAAAGCAGCGTGGATTTCCCCGCGTTGGGAACGCCGACGATTCCGCAATCGGCGAGCAATCGCAACTCGAGACGCAGCTTGGCGCGTTCTCCCGGCGCGCCGTGCTCGGCAAAGTGCGGCGCTTGACGGACGCTGGTTGCAAAATGCTGGTTTCCCAAACCGCCGCGGCCGCCTTTCGCCGCGATGACACGCTCGCCGGGCTCGGCTAAATCTGCGAAGAGAACTTCGGGCCCGTCGTCGGGGACGCTATAGATCATCGTGCCGACGGGAAGCGCGATCGTTAGGTCGTGACCGCTGCGCCCCGACTTGTTCGACGTACCCCCGGGTTTACCGGATTCGGCTTTAAAGTTGCGGCGAAAGCGAAACTCGACCAGCGTCGAGAGTTCCGGATCGGCTTCGAGATAGATGCTTCCGCCGTGCCCGCCGTCGCCGCCGGCGGGACCGCCTTTGGGAACGTACTTCTCGCGGCGCCACGCCACCAATCCGTCGCCGCCGTCGCCGGCGGCAACCGTTATCTCGGCCTCGTCGATGAATTGCACGGGTCTATCGTGCCCTAGAAACGCAAAATGGGGCCGTGCGTCGCCCCATCTTCACGCGAACCGGCCGGCGCGTTTACGCCGCCGGAATAATTGAAACGCGCTTGCGGTCGGTCCGGCTGTCGAACTCAACGGTGCCGTCGACCAGAGCAAAGAGCGTATGGTCGCGGCCGATGCCGACGTTGGTGCCGGGATAGAAGCGCGTGCCGCGCTGCCGCACGATGATGTTTCCGGCGATCACCCGCTCGCCGCCAAAGCGCTTTACGCCGAGGCGCTGGGCATTCGAATCCCGCCCGTTGCGAGTCGAACCGGCGCCCTTCTTAGAGGCGAAGAGTTGAAGATCGAAGTCGAACATAGCCGGGCTATTGTAGCAAAGCGGGCCGAAAATGCAACGCTAATAGGAGCGGGCGGCCGTCCCGATCGTGGGCGCACCCAGCGGTTTAGTAGCCCTCTGGGCTTGCTTGGTTCGTCGGGTGGGTCGATTGTGGCGGCGGCCGGAAAAGCCCCAACCCTCCATGCGGCCATCATCCTCCCGACCGCCACCTTAGCGGTGCGTTGTCATCCAGATCATCGAGATTACGACGAGCAGTAGCGCTGTACCGCATAGCATCCCGGTTGCCGTAACTATCGCCGTCGGCAAGCTCATATTGACCCCCTTCCGACTGCCAGTCTTTACGGGCGAACGCCACATTGTGTTTCGCTAGGCTCACCAAGCGCTAGCGGACGGTAGATTCAAAAGCCACTGCCCTTTCTTCCACACCTGTGGACAGGCTTGTGGAGAACCCTGCATTTCAAGCCCCCTTCGAGACCCTTTGGGCCTTATTTTGCTGCACAGAGTGAGTTCAGCCATGATCCGGAAATAGGCCGTTCATAAACCGGGAAAACCCGCGAAAACCCGTTCCGAGCGACCTGTGGATAAGTGTATAAAGTCGTGCATAGATTCCGCAGGAGCAAGGCTTGATTAAGCCAAGTGGTTGCGCCCTCACGGGGGTGACGTAGCCGGTTTCCTGGTCAACGGGAGCCAACTGCGTGCTATTTCTAGACAACTGGCAACGAGGACGCAGAGTTATGGCGCTTGCGATCAACTCCGACATCTCCAACGAGCACTGGCAAACCGCACTCGACACCTTGGAGCGCACCTTCTCCAAACCCGTTTTCGAGATGTGGATTAAGCCCATCCGGTTTATATCGTTTCACGGCAGCGAGCTACACCTCGCGGTTCATAGCAAGTTCGCGCAGGACTGGGTGGGGAGCAAGCTTCGCGGTCAGATGATCGGCGTTTTGAGCGAGCTTTTCGGCACCAGCGTCGAGCTTCGGCTCTCCGTCGCCGAACCGACCGAAGCCGGCCGCAGCGGCGGATCCGCCGTTGCAGCGCGCCCGCCCGACGATTTCCGCATAGCTAACCTTAATACACGTTATACTTTTGAAGAGTTTGTCGTCGGCAACTCCAACCGGTTCGCCCACGCCGCGGCGCAAGCCGTCGCCGGCGCCCCCGCGCACGCCTACAATCCGCTCTTTCTGTACGGCGGCGTCGGCTTGGGAAAGACCCACCTCATGCACGCGATCGGCCATCGCGTCGTTCAAGACAACGTCGCCGCAAACGTCGTCTACGCCACGTGCGAAAAGTTCACCAACGAGTTCATCATCGCGCTTCAAAACAATCGCACGCCGGAGTTTCGAAATCGCTATCGCCAAGTCGACGTCTTGTTGATCGACGACATTCAGTTTCTCGCCGGCAAGGAGACGACTCAAGAAGAGTTCTTTCACACGTTTAACGCATTGCACGAATCGGGGCGCCAGCTGATCATCTCCTCCGACCGTCCGCCAAAGGAGATCCAGACGCTGGAAGCTCGCTTGCGTTCGCGATTCGAGTGGGGTTTGCTCACCGATATCCAAGCGCCCGATCTCGAGACGCGCGAGGCCATTCTGCGGAAAAAAGCGGGCAGCGAGAATATTCCGGTCCCCGACGAAGTGACGTCGTTCATCGCCAAGGTCATCCCCTCAAACATCCGCGAGCTCGAGGGCGCGCTGATTCGCGTGATCGCCTACGCCTCGCTGACGAAGGCGCCGATTACCACCGACCTGGCCGCCGACGTCCTCAAGAGCGCCGTCGCCCAAGCGCCGCTCTATCGCATCACCATCGGCAAGATTAAGGAGACCGTCTCCAGCGCGCACGGGCTGACCGTCAAAGAGATGGATAACGGGCGGCGCGATCAACGGCTGGCCGCCCCGCGACAGATTGCCATGTACATCGCGACCGAACTCACCAACTACTCGCTGCCGCAGATCGCGCGCGAGTTCGGGAAGAAGGATCACACCACGGTTATGTACGCGCGCGACAAGATTAAAGACCAAATGCAGCGCGATGAGGCGTACCGTAACAAGATTCGCCAACTTATCGCCATGTGCCAGAATCCCTGAGGATAGTCCGGCTTCGCGAGGCGCGGCGTGGAGAAGTGTATGACTATATTATTTCGTCCACACGGTTATCCCGCGCGAAAACCCGCGCCGGCACTGAGTAATACCTACTTCTCCCCAGAATCCACCGCCTTACTACTGCTACGGCTTCTTAGTAATTCTCCTAGGAAAACGACGGGCCGCGACCAACGGTGGAATCGATGAGATTCACCTGTAGCACCAAGGACATCGCGGCCGCCGTCGGCGCCGCCAGCAAAGTCGTCAACGCGCACACGACCGTGCCGGTCCTCTCCAACGTCCTGCTTCAGGGTGACGGCGATAAGATCGCCGTTCGCGCGACAGACCTGGAAATGACGCTCGAGCACGCGTTCCCCGCCGAGATCGCCGAGGGCGGCTCGATCACAGTGCCGGCGAAGCTCTTTGCGAGCTACCTCGGAAATCTCGGTCCGGGCACGCTCGAGCTGACCGGAACGGCGACGCGCGCGAGTGTTAAGTGCGAGCGCAGCAACTACGATTTTCATGCGCTGCCGGCGGAAGAGTACCCGCCGCTTCCGGCGGCCGCGCGCGGCTCGCATTTCACCATTACCGGAAAGCGCTTCCGCGACGGCGTCGACGCGACGATTTTTGCCGCCTCCGGCGAAGAAGCGCGCGGCGCGGTCCTGATGGGCACGCTGCTCGAGGTGGAGGGCCAGTCGCTGACGATGGTCGCGACCGATGGCTACCGGCTGGCCAAATTCGCGACCACCCTTGAAGAGGGAATCGGCGAGAGTGAAAAGTTCATCGTGCCCTCGCGCGCCCTGGCCGAAGCGGCCCGTAATCTGGGCGGCGGCGAGCCCATCGCTTTGGCGGCACTGGGCGCGCAGAGCAATCAACTGCAAATGACTAGCGGCGGGATTTCGATCACCGTTCGTCTGGTCGACGGACAGTATCCGAACTATCAGCAGGTGATCCCCGCGAAGTTCGATCGTTCCGTCACCGTGAGCACGCCGCAGCTGGTGGGGAGCCTGCGCCGCGCCGAGCTGGTCGCCGGCGACCGCGCCAGCATGGTGAAGCTAGCCATCGCCAATCAAACGCTCATCGTCACGGCGAGCTCTGACGTCTCCGGAAACGCCTACGAGGAGCTAGAGATCGAGCAGACCGGTGAAGACCTCACGATTGCGTTCAACGCGCGCTACTTGGTGGAGATCCTCAACCACATCAAGGCCGACAAAGCGGTGATCGAGTTTCTCGGACCGCTCTCGCCGGCAGCGATTCGCCCGCTCGAGCCGCTCGAGAGCGGACAGCAGCTCTACGTGCTTATGCCGCTGCGGCAATGATGTGTTCCTCCGGCGCCTGACGCTCTCGGATTTTCGCAACTACGCCGAACTGGAGATCGAGCCCGCGCCGGGACTAAATGTTTTCGTCGGCGACAACGCGCAGGGCAAGAGCAACCTCCTCGAAGGGATCGCAATGCTGGGCACGGGCAAGTCGTTTCGTACGTCGCGCGATGCCGACACCGTTCGCCAGGGTTTTCCGCGCGCCGTCCTCTACGGTGAAGCGGCAATGCGCGCCGGCAGCGTCGATCTCACCTGCACGATCGAGCGCGGCGGACGCGGCACGCAGAAAACCTACACGGTGAACGGAAGCGCGGTGCGTTACGCGAGTTATCTCGGACGGATACGCGTCGTACCGTTCGTGCCCATCGACCTGCAACTCGCGGGCGGACCGCCCGGAGCGCGGCGCGCCTTTCTCAACAGCGCGCTTTCCCAGAGCGAGCCCGGTTACTACCACGAGCTGGCGCGGTATCGAAAAGCGCTACAGCAAAAGAACGCGCTCTTGCGCGGCACGGTAGCTCCCGACGATGAGCTGCTCGAGGTTTACGACGAAACGCTGATCGACGCCGGGACGCGCATTGTTTTGTCGCGCTTGCGATTCGTTGCGGAGCTGGCGGAACGGGCCGCGCGCGCGCACGCGCGGTTTGCACCGGCCGAACGACTCGATGTCGCTTACGATCCCGACGTCGTCTCCGAGTCGCCGGCCGCCGAGGCCATAAAGGCGGCATTCGCGCAACGTTTGCGCAGCGTGGCCGAGGCCGAGCGCCTTCGTAAAAGTGCGGTGGCAGGGCCGCATCGCGACGATCTGGCGCTGAGCGTCAACGGCATCGCGCTGGGCGCGTACGGTTCGCAAGGACAGCAGCGAACGGCGGTACTCGCGCTCAAGATTGCCGAATACCACGTCATGAAGGAACGCGCCGGCGAAGCGCCGCTGTTGCTGCTCGACGACGTGCTCTCGGAGCTCGACGAAGAGCGCGGGAGTGCCTTTCTTGCCGAGATCTCCGGCTACGAGCAAGCCTTCGTTACGGCGACGCACGCGCCGTTGGGACTCCCGGCGGGAGCAAGGTCGGCACGCGTGCGCGACGCCGTCGTATATCCTGGTGCGCTTTGCTGAAGCTTTCCCGCGCCATGACGCAGTGGGCACCCGACGCGCGCGGCGACGGGCCGCTGCCATTGCTCGAGGCGGCCTGGAGCGAGATCGTCGGGTCGGGTATCGCGCAGAACTCGTATCCGGCGGCGCATCGCCGACAAAACGCTGCTCGTCGTCACGCGTTCGAGCGCCTGGAGCCACCAACTGACTTTTCTGGCTGAGGAGATTCTTCGTCTCGTCGCCGCTCGCGCGCCGGACGCTGGAATCGAGCGTTTGCGCTTTCGTGTCGGGCCGCAGCCCACGCGAGGCCGGGTCGCAGCATCGCCGAAGCCGCGCCCAACCCCTCAACCCCGTCGCCCCACGTCGAGACGTCCAGCCCGCGCGAGGCGCTGGAACGCTTCCGCCAGGACGTCGAGCGGCAAGGGCGGGCCAAGCGTAGCGCCGGGTGGAAAGGATGCACGGTCTGCGCGGCGCTCGTAAGTCCGCGCTCGGAGCCTCTTTGTGCGTCCTGTCAGGCGGCGCTGGAGGACGAGCGCTCGGCGGCGGTGGCGCGATTGATCTCCGAAGCGCCGTGGCTCGGCTTCGCTGGAACGGCGGCACTTATCGATGGGTTAAAGAAAAGGGAGTACGAACGCGTGCGAAACCGGCTGCTTACGCGCTGGTGGGCGATGCTCGCCCAAGCCCGGGCCGGGGGGCGCCTCTCGCGCGACGGGCGCGAGCGCTCGATCGCGAGCTCGTACGTCCTGCTCAAGAGCAAGCTATCGCCCGAAGAGATCATGCCGGCAACGGTACGCAACGTGTTGGGCGACGAGCTTGCTGAGCTCTTGTACGGAACGACGAAAGGATAAATGTCCACAAATTATACCGGCGAGCAAATCGAGGTTCTGCGCGGCCTAGAGGCGGTGCGCAAGCGCCCGGGCATGTACATCGGAAATACCGCCGAGCGCGGCCTGCACCAACTCGTGTACGAGGCCGTCGATAACGCGGTCGACGAAGCGCTGGCGGGCTACGCGCACAACGTGCGCGTCGTCATGTACGCCGACGGCTCGTGTTCGGTCGAAGACGACGGACGCGGCATTCCGATCGACGTGCACGCCGAGGAAAAGCTGCCCGCCCTCGAGGTCGTCATGACGATGCTGCACGCCGGCGGAAAGTTCGGCAAGGGCGGTTACAAGGTTTCGGGCGGCCTGCACGGCGTCGGCATCTCCGTGGTCAACGCACTCTCCGAGTGGATGGTCACGCAGGTCAAGCGCGACGGAGTCCTTTGGGAGATGAAGTTCGAGCGCGGCCTCACCGTGCAAAAGCTCAAGAAGCTCGGAAAAGCCGACGGCAACGGGACGCTGCAGTGGTTCAAACCGGACACGGAGATGTTCGAAGTGACCGAGTTCCACTGGGACATACTGCAGAAGCGTCTTCGCGAGCTGGCGTTTCTCAATCGCGGCCTCTCGATCGTCCTGCGCGACGAGCGCGGCGAAACGGTACGCGAGCGAAGCTATAAGTTCGAGGGCGGCATCGTTTCGTTCGTCGAGTGGCTCAATGAGAAGAAAGACCCGCTGCACCCGATCATCTCCACGCATGCCGAACGCGACGGCGTCGACGTCGAGGTCGCTATGCAGTATACCGGCACCTACGCCGACCAGATCTTCTCGTACGCCAACAACATCGGCACGATCGAGGGCGGCATGCACCTCCAAGGCTTCCGTCAGGCGGTGACCACGGCAATCAATGGATACGCGCGCAAACGCGGCATGCTCAAGGAGTCGGATAACTCGCTCTCGACCGAAGATATCGTCGAAGGTCTGACGGCGGTCGTCTCGGTCAAGCTTCAGGATCCGCAGTTCGAAGGACAGACCAAGACCAAGCTGGGCAACGCCCGCGTTCGCAGCATCGTCGCCGGCTTGGTCTCCGAGCGTCTCGATTTCTTTTTGGAAGAGAACCCCAAATACGCGCGCACCATCATCGAAAAGTGCATGCAGGCGCAGCGAGCGCGCGACGCCGCCAAGAAGGCGCGCGACCTCTCGCGCCGCAAGAACGCGCTCGAAGGCTCCGGTCTGCCCGGAAAGCTGGTCGATTGCAAGAACGGCAATCCCGCCGAAAGCGAGCTCTTCCTGGTCGAGGGCGACTCGGCGGGAGGCACGGCCAAGGGCGGCCGCGATCCCAACACTCAAGCCATTCTGCCGCTGCGCGGTAAAATTATCAACGTCGAAAAGGCACGACTCGACAAGGTGTTGGCCAACGAAGAAATTCGCACGATGATCACCGCGCTGGGTACCGGTTTCGGCGACGAGTTCAACGTGCAGAAGCTGCGCTATCACAAGATCATCATCATGACCGACGCCGACGTCGACGGCTCGCACATCCGCACGCTCCTGTTGACGTTTTTCTACCGGCAGATGAAGCCGTTGGTTGAAGAAGGCCACGTCTACATCGCTCAGCCGCCGCTCTACGGAATCCGCAAAGGGAAGAAACAGTGGTGGGCCTTCAACGAGGCCGAGTACAAGTCGATCGTCGGCGACGACGGCAAAGACTTCACCATCCAGCAATACAAGGGGCTGGGCGAGATGGACGCCGATCAGCTGGCGGAGACGACGATGGAGGTAGGCCATCGCCGGCTCAAACAGATCACGGTCGAGGACGCGGTCGAAGCCGAGCAGATTTTCACCGACTTAATGGGCGACAAAGTCGAGCCTCGCAAGCAATACATCTTCGACTACGCCAAGAGCGTGAAGAACCTCGATCTCTAGCACTTTGTAGCAGGCTTCGGAAAAGTCGCCTGCCGATACGCTTGCTTTAGAACCTGGTTAGCTCGGCGGGGCCCTAGAGGGCTCGAGCGGTATAGAGTCTTCAAGGTCTTGTGCGCAAGCGCTTTGCAATCGGCCTGCTGGCCGCCGCCGCCGTAGTTGGGATCGTGATCGCGCAGCGCCACGAGCTGCTGCGCTTTGCAGTCCAAGTCGTCCCGCGCGTCGCGGGTTATGCCGTAACCGCCGGCGCGGTCAGCATCGGCGACGGCACCGCCGTGCTGCAGGACGTCGCCGTCGACCGCGGCTCGACGCCCGTTTTGCGCGCACGGCGAATCGCCGTCCGTTATTCGCTGCGAGAGCTCTTGCCGGGAAGCCGCCACCGCTTCGGCTTGCTTGGCATCGATGTAAGCGACGCCACGGTGACGCTCACGCGGTACCGCGACGGAAGCTTCAACGTGAGCATCCCCGGGGGGCCCGCCGTGACTCCGTCGCGCGTCAATCCCGTTCCGATGGCCTTTTCGGTGCGCGTGCGCGGTCTGCGGTTCGAGCTGCGCGAGCCGGCGGCTTATGACGAGAGCGCGCGCAGCGTGCGCATCGGCGGCATCAGCGTCGAGGGCAAGATCGACACGGCCGCAGTTACCAAGTATCACGTGAGCGGGGCGTTCGAAACGCGCCGTCATCCCGATCCGTTCACCGTCGACGGGCGCGTCGACGCAATTCGCGGCTACGCCGATCACCGCGCGCGTGCCCGCGTCTTTCCGCTGCGCGCGCTGGCGAATTATTTCGCCGATACGGCCGCAGTACGCGTCCTTCGCGGCGCGGCACGAAACTTCGACGCCGAGATCTACGCGCTCGGCGTCGTTCCCAACGTCGCGCCGGAGTACCACGTCAGCTTGAGCCTCGACATGGAGGGCGGCCGCATCGCGCTGCAGCCGCTGGCCGCTCCGATCGACTCGGTGCGCGCGCGGCTGCATGTGATCGATAATGTCTTTTACGTGCGCCACGCCACCGCCATGCTGACCGGAATCCCGCTGAGCATCGAGGGGGGCGTTTACGATCTGACCGGCGGACTGACGGGACGTCAGCAGCTGCGCGTCGGCGTCTCCGGAACCGGCGACCTGCGAGCGCTGCGCGGAGCCTTCGACTTCATGCGCGATCAGCCGGTCTCCGGCGTCACGCACCTAGGCGTGCTCGTTGCCGGACCGGTCGACGATCCAGTCATCGTGGCGCGGGCCACCGCGCCGCACGCGCAGTACCAAGCGTTGCCGTTCAACGCCCTCTCGGCCAGCGTCATCTATCATTCAGGCGTCGTCGCGCTCGCTCCGCTGAACGCCTCTTACGCCGGCGTCGACGTAGGGGTTCGCGGAACACTGATAATCGGTAAGCCGCTGCGCTCTGATTTCGCCTTGCACGTCACCGGTTCGGCGCGCCGCCTTCCGTATCTCGACGAAATGCTCGGCGATGAGCCGGTCGAAGTCGACGCCGCCGCAACGGGCAGCGACTTGCTCTTTCACGTCGCCGGAAGCGCTGCGTCTTCGCGCGGCGTGGGACGCCTTGCCGCGCTCGTCTCGATGGATCCCAACGGCACCGCGCGCATCGAGCCGTTCTGGTTTCACACCGAGCGCGGAGATCTCGACGGCGGCTACTTCTTAGACCGTCCGCATCAGACGAGCGCTTTCTGGCTGCAGGCCGATAACTTGCGCATGCGTCCGCCGCCGCCGTATCCCGTTTTTCCGGGACTCGAGCTTCCGCAAATGCCGCCCATGTCGTCGCGCCGCTTCGCCGCGAGCTTGGCCGGCGGAGGCGCCGGCACGAATATTTTTCTCGCCGGCAAGGTTACCGGCGACGACGCGACGATCGCCGGCGTGAAGTTCGATCGCCTCGAGGCCGGCTTCGGCGGCACGCTCTCGCAAGCGGCGATCAACTCGCTGCACGCCGCCGGTCCGTGGGGAACGTTCAGCGGCCGCGGCAGCTTCTCGCCGAAGCAGTTCGTCGCACTGGGGAATTACGCGGGGACCTTCGAGGGCTTGCAGCCGTTTCTCGGCAGCGCGATCTCCGGACACGGCGGTATCGCCGGCTCCGTCGGCATCGCCGTTGCGGGAGAACGTATCGTCGTTCAAGGCTCGAATCTGGCGATGCATCACGCCACCCTGCGCGGCGTTCCGATCGAACGCGCGAGCCTGACCCTTGCGGTTGAGAAAGACCGATTGCAGATCTACTCGGCGAGCGCGCGCGCCGCGGGCGGCCGCGTCGTGGCCGCCGGAAGCTTCTCCCTTGCGCCGCCGAATCGCGCCGCCGGCGGGCCGGCCGTCGCCCTGATCGCCAACCGGCTCCATGCAGAACAGTTGCGAGGAATCGGATTGCCGCTCACGACCGGCAGTCTTTACGCAACCGGGAATTTAGCCGCCGGCTCGCCGACGCCGACCTTCGACGGCGGCGTGGTCGTCGAGTCGGGGCGCATTGCAAACTTCGGGCTCGCCGGCGCGGGCGAAGTTCATCTCGCCGGCGATGCCGTTGCCTTGCGACGCATGCTCGGCGCGGTCGGTGGAACCTACGCGCACGTCGACGGCACGATCGGTTCGCTGACGTCGGGTTCGCCCGTCTACGCACTCGATGCCGTAGTGCCGGCAGCGCGAGTCGCCAAAACGCTGCACGCCTTCGGCTTCCCCAACTATATGACCGACGGATCGTTCAATGCGCGCTTGCGCGTCGGCGGTCGCAGTCTCGCGCCGACGATCGGCGGTCACGTCGAGGTGCCGGCCGGAGACGTCAACGGATTGCCCTTCGTCGACGCGAGCGCGCAGATCGTTGCCGGCAACCGCGGAGTCAGCATCCACCAAGGTTCCGTCGTCGTCGGAAGCACCGCGGCGCGCTTCACGGCGGTGGCGCAGCCGGGCGAAACCGAGATCGACGTCAACGCGCCGCACGCCGATCTCTCCGATTTCAACAACTTCTTCGATACGGGCGACACGCTCGACGGAAGCGGCAGCCTAAAAATCGCGGCCGATGCAAAGGGGTCGCGCGTTACCTCGAGCGGCAACATCGACGTGCGCGGATTCCGCTATCGGAACCTACCGATCGGCGATACGCGGGCGATATGGGCGAGTGCGAAAAACGCTATCGACGGCGATTTGGCCGTCGGCGGTGCGCAAGGGATGCTGCGGGCCCGCGGATCGATCGGGCTCACCCCGAGCCACGACTGGCAAACCATGCTGACGAACACGCGGTTTAATCTCGCGGCAAGCGTCGAGAATCTCGACCTGTCGCTCTGGATGCCGGCGCTGGGAATGCAGAGCGTGCCGATCACCGGGCGGGCGTCGGGCGACGCGGCGGTTCACGGGCGTTATCCGAATCTCAATCTGCGCGCCAACGCGCGCGTCAACGGCGGAACGCTCGGGCCGCTGACGCTCGATCGCGCCGAGCTCTCCCTGCACACCGCGGGCAAACGCTTCGTGATCGACAACGCCGCAATGGCGACGCCGGATCTGGTCGCAACCGCGTCCGGTACGCTCGGCCTGAGTGCCGACGCGCCGCTCGACGTGCGCGTGCACGCCACGACCGATCGTCTCGCGCAGCTCAGCTACGCCGTTTCACGATTCCGCGTACCGGTGAGCGGTTCGTTCGAATCGACGCTGCAGATCGGCGGCACGTACGCGTCGCCGAACTTCGTTGCCGGCTTCGACGCTACCGGGGTGAGCGCGTACGGAATTCGGATCGCGTCGCTTTTCGGTGAAGTGCGTCTGCAGCACAACGCGCTGGTGCTTTCAAACGCCGGCCTAACTTTCGCTCGCGGAGAAGCAACGTTAGCCGGCTCGGTGCCGCTGCGGCTCAATCCGCTGCGCGTCGGCGATCCCGACCAGCCGGTCAACTTCGACGTCGGCATCGTCGGTCTCGATCCGGGGATCTTTAGCGACACCCTGCGCAACAACACCAAGCTGGCCGGATCGATCGACGGCCACATCGGTCTTTCGGGGACGATTCGCCGCCCCGCCATCGTCGGGCGATTCACGCTGGCAAACGGATCGTACGTCAGCGATTTGGAGCGCGCGCCGATCACGCAGATGGCTGCGGCGCTGGCCTTCAACCACACGACCGCGACGATCGACCGCCTTTCGGCGCGCGTCGGAAACGGAGTCGTGCAAGCCTCGGGAAGTATTGACTTTCCCACCGGCTTTGGCGCGAGCGGCGCGTCTTTCGCCTTCAAAGGCAGCGCGCGGGGCGCATCGCTTGACTTGCCCGCCTACGGCAGCGGAACGCTCGACGCGACGCTCGCCCTACAAAAGCATACGGGCGGCAACGCACTGCTCTCCGGCGACGTAACCTTGAGCAACGCGACACTTTCCTTCGCGTCCTTCGTCAAAGCGGCGCAAGGCGGAGGGGCATCGCTGCCTCCGCTACCGCTCGCCTTCGATCTGCGCGCTACCGCCGCCAAGAACGTGCGCGTTCGCGGCAACGGCTACGGCGCCGGGCTGGATATAGGCGCAACGGGAGCGGTAGCGTTGGGCGGCACGCTCGCCGCGCCGATCCTCAACGGCAGCTTTGACTCGACCGGCGGATCGCTGACCTATTTCGACCGAGCGTTTCGCGTGCGCGAGGGCACCGTGAAGTTCGAAAAGGCGGACGGCGTCCTGCCGACGCTCCACGCCGTCGCGACGACGACGGTCGTCAATCCCGATCCCGACCGGGTGCGCAATCCCTACGGAAGTGCCGAGATTACGATCACCGTCGACGGTCCGATCCAAGGGCTGCGCGTCGGCTTCACCACCAACCCCACGGGTTATACACAGGATCAGATCTTGGCGCTGATCGCGCCGCTGGGCGGTTTCGTCAGCGGCATCGGCTACAGCCGGCAGTCGATGCTGGCGCGCCAAAACCCCAACGGCATCACTCCGCTGGGGACGCTCTCGCCCATTCCCGACGTCAGCGTGGCGCAGAACAGCTCGATTACCGTCGGACAGGAAGCCTTCAATATCCTCAACGCGCAGTTCACGGCCGGCTTGCTGGCGCCGCTGGAGAGCTCGCTGGGTCAGGGGCTGGGGCTGTCCAGCGTCAACCTCACGCTCGGCTATTATGGCAACGTCGGGGTCAGCGCGACCCGCGTCCTCGGCAAAGCGGTGAGCGCCGTCTACGCCGTAACGTTCGGGGTGCCCCAAGTTCAATCGTTCGGCCTCATCACCAAGCCCAACGCCACAACGTCGGCGCTGCTCAACTTCTTTTATCAGAGCGGCCCGACCAAGCTGCTGCAGTCACCCACTTCGCCGGTTGGGTACAACGTCGGATATCTGCTCGGCCAGCCGTTAATCTCTAATAGCGGCTTCAGCCTCACCGTTCAACATTATTTTCCGTGAAATCATTAAGGTTAAACGCAGATTCAGGCTTCTCGAACGAGCAAGGACCCCGGCGAAGGCGGGCGGAACAGGGCGTGCCGGACCGCGGGCGATTTCCTGCGCGCGGCGCACCTCGCTTAGCATCGGTCCCCCTTGGCATTTTGAGGATTGACTTTTATCGGATGAGCTTCGATTCCGCGCGGCGCTTCGGCGCGATGAGATGGTACGTCGCCGTTGCGCTGGCCCTGCTCGCGGTGGCCGCTTTCGGCCCCCTGCCGGCGGCCGCAGCGACGGCACAGAAGATCGTCTCGGTCGACGTGACCGGCAATCTCCACGTTCCGACGCAAACGATCATGTCGGTGATCGCGGCGCGGCCGGGCCAGCCGTACGACCCCAAGGTCGTTCAGGCCGACTTAGCTCGGATCAACGCCCTGGGCTTCTTTTCCGACATCGCGCCGCCGCTCGTTCGGCAGCGCCCGAACGGCATCGCGATCACGTATCGCGTCGTCGAGAACCCGGTGATCACCAAAATCGACTTCGCCGGCGATGCCAAGGTGCCCAGCGATACCTTGCTCGCGCTGATGGATACCTCCGTCGGCCAAGTCTTTAACACGAACACGTTCCGTCAAGACGTTCTCAAGATCAATAACTATTACGAGCGCATCGGCTACGGCGGTCAGCTCCCGACGCATGTCAAGGACATCAACCTCAGTCCGCAGACCGGCGTTCTGACGCTGACGGTTCAAGAAGGCCTGATCGTCCGGAACATCATCATTGGCGGCGATCCGATCTTCCCGCCGCCGATCATCCTCCAGTTCCTCACGCTCAAGAGCGGGAGCGTCTACTCCGACGCCGTGCGCGACGCCGATTATAAGGCGCTGCAGAAAGTCTACGAGAATCATTTCCACCTCGAAATCGGCAACTTCGAGGGCGGCATCGTCCCGTCGTCGATCGATCTCAAGGCCGGCACCGCCGACGTGAAGTACGACATTTACGTCGCCCGCATCGCGCTCGTCGAAGTCACCGGTAACACGCGCACAAAGGATCAGGTGATCCGCCGAGAGCTGCGCGAGCGTCCGGGCATGGTCCTCAACACCGATGCAATCAAACGCGACTACGAGCGCCTCAACGCGCTGAACTTTTTCTCCAAGGTCGAGCCGGACGTTCGCCCCGGCCCCGATCCCAAGAAGCCGCAGGACGTCACTCTGGTCTGGCATGTGACCGAGCAGCGCACGGCAACGGCCTCGCTCGGCTTTGGATACTCGGGCGGCATCACCGGCCAGGGCCTCTACGCGACGCTGGGCTTCTCCGATAATAACCTTCACGGAACCGGCAACTCCGCCGGCATTCAGTTCGAGGAAGGCGCGCGCACCGGCATCGCTCAACTCACCCTGTCGATTCCGTATCTCTCGAATACGCCGCAGGGCATGAAGTATAGTGCCGGTGGATCGATCTTCGCCAATCACGCGACCTACTACTATCCGGTTTACAGCGTTGGCGGAAGCTCGGTCGTCAGCAATCCAAACGTGCCGATTCCAGTCACGCTTTACTCGGGCTCCAACGCGTCGCAGGTTCCCAACATCGTCGCGACCAGCACCTCGAGCACGGACGGCATCACCGGCAACATCGGCCGCCGGTTGAGCGACTACACGATCCTGACGCTGGCCCTGACCGGCGAAAAGATTCGCTACAACACGACCGTCCCGTCGCCGTTCTACTTCCAAGGCAACGCACCGAACATCGTAACCGGGCCGACACCGGGACCGATCAACTCCCAGACGTCGGGTTACGGCGGTTCCTTCGGTATCGCGGCCTCGTCGATCGCCAACGTCAACACCGGATCGCCGTACAACTTGAATACGGCCGGAGTGAGCGTGCAATCGATCACGCTGGACGACCCCTTCAATCCGCGCGAAGGCGTCAAAGCGCTGTTGAATTCGACGCTCTCCGCGCCGGCGCTCGGCTCGAACTTCTCGTACACTCAGAGCACTCTGGATTTGGCGAAGTTCTTCCCGGTGCTCAAAGATGGGACGATCGGCGTGCACGCCGTCGGTTATTTCTCGTCGGGCATAATTCCGCCGAGCTCGCTCTTCACGTTCTCCGACCAGCAGATGCGCGGCTATAATACCGTCTTCTACGCTACCAATGCATATCTGGGCCAAATCGAGCTGCGCCAGCCGGTCGCGCTGGATCGTCGAATAACGCTGGCCGTCTTCGTCGACGAGCTAGACTACCATATTCGAGGAGCCTACCCGTTGCTGGATCCGTACACCAACCGGATAACCGGATATCCCGCGAACTGGGCGATCTACGGCGATTACGGGTTCGGAGTGCGCTTCGACGTGCCGCAGCTTGGACTGCGTACCGTCCGAATCGACTTCGCCAAAGGTCTCTACGGCACGCACACGAGCTTCGGCATCGGACAGAGTTTCTGATGCGCTCGCCGAAGAGGGCGTTCATGAGACTTCGATCAGCGGCCCTTGTGGGCGCCGCCGCGCTGCTCGCAATTACGACGACCCCGGGCGCCATCGCCGCGGACTTGACCGACGTCGGCTACATCGATCAAGCCGACGTCGCGAATTTGCCGGTCTTCGTCAGCGCGAACCGGCAGCTGGCGTCGTATAAGTCGCAGCTCGACGCGCAGTACAACGCGCAGCTGCGTAAGGCCCACACCGACGCGGAGCGCCAGCAGATCGCGCTGCAGTTTCAGCAACGGCTCAGCGACAGACAGCGCGACGTGGTCGGACCGCTCTTTCAGCGCGCACAGCTGGCGATCGCCGCGGTGTCCGCCACGCGCAATATCTCCGTCGTCGTCGACAAGAGGGTCGTGATCTACGGTGGACAGGACATCACCAAGGACGTCGAAACGATTTTCGGCAGCCCGCAGGCGATTCAACCGCCCTCCGCAACGCCGCCGCCTTCCGAGATCGGCTACGTGGATCAACAGGCCCTCGACACTATTCCCAAAGTCCAGTCGGCTAATGCGGCGATGAGCCAATACGAAGCGACGCAGCGTCAACTCTACGCGGCCAAGGTCGCGCAGGCCAAGAACGACGGCGACAAGCGTCAGATTCTCACCGAGTACAACAAGCTAATCGCCGGCAAGCAGGACCAACTGCTCAAGCCGCTGGTCGATCAGACTCGCGCCGCCACCACGGACGTCGCGCGCAAAAAGAACCTGATGCTCGTTCTGGACAAGGCCGACGTGATTTACGGAGGCATGGACATCACCGCGGATGTCCAAAGTGCGCTCAATAAATAACGGCCGGCAGGTACGGCGCGCTGCGACGGCGGCGCTCGCAAGCGTGGCGGCGGCGCTAATCCTCGGCGGCTGCGGACCGAACGTCCACTCGAGCGCCATTCGCGGAACCGGGTACGTGCGGATCGACGATGTCGTGAAACACCATCCGCTCTATCCGCAGTTGTCGCAGATCGACGACGCGATTGCCGCGATCGACCTTCAGTCCACGGCGCATAAGGTTCCGCTCGGTGCGCGGCAGATCGCCGCGCAGACGGTGGAACTCAACAAGGAGCTGCGCGCCGCGCAGATTCGCACCAATAAGATCCTCGCCGATAAAGAACGCGATTATGCCGATCGTGAGAGCCGTGCCGTCCGCGGGGCGCTGGCGGCGGCCGGTATTCGCGGTAACGGTGCGCTGTCGGCGCAGCAGATGAGCGGCGAATCGGCGCGGCAAGCACAGGACGCGGCGCGCGCCGCCAATTCCGATTACATGGCCTACCAGCAAAACGTGATCGCGCAAGACAATGCCGCCAGCTCGTCGATTGCCAGAGAGCTGCAAATCGCAGGCGGCGGGAAAATACCGCGCCAAAGCCGAGCAATTGCAGCAAAACGAGACCGACCTCGCGCTGCGCTTGACGCAGCAAGATGCAGCGGCGCGCCTGGCGATCAAGATGCGCCTCTCGAATCTGGCCATGGACCCTGCCGCGCGCAAACAGGCCGAGTCGCAACTCGCCGCGATCAACGAGAAGGAGACCGCCGCGGTCGCCGCTCAGCGCAACGCCGACGCCGCAACGCTTCGCGCCTACCACGCCCAACTGGACGCGCAGACCTCCAGCCAGGTTCGCTCGCAAGTCGGCGCGATCCAAGCTCAGACGCAGGCAAAGCTGGCGGAACATCGCAACGAGGTGTCGGCACAGCTGCGCAGCCTGGCCCCGGCGCCGGCTCCGACGAACCTGCCGCCCGCGGTCTCCGCCCAGATCGCTCAAATTCACAAGCAGTTCGTCGGGCAGTTTCAAGCCGAGGCGAACAAGACCATCGCCGATTATAACGCCACCAAGACCGACCTCGACCGGCAATTCGCGGCGCTGCACGGGGCCGACGTAGGCGCAACCGGCGCGGCCGCGAAGGAACTCGATTCGCTGCAGAAACGGCGCGCCGATCTCTACCGGCAAATCGTCGCTCAGGTTCAGCGCGACGCCGCGCGGATCGCCAAAGATAGCGGCTTCGCCGTCGTCTTCGTTAACGTTCGCGCCGCGGCGGGCGGCTACGACATGACTAACCAAGTAATCAAGGACGTGGAAAGCCAACACGAGTGAAAAAGTACAAGCACCTATTACTGCTCGCGATCGCGGCGATGCTGACCGGCTGCGCGGCGCAAAGCTCCATCGGCCTGGTGGACGTGCAGCGCATCGTCAACAATTGGCCCGAATACCAAGGTTATCAGAATCAGCTGCTTTCGGAAGAGAAGACGATCTCGTCGAGGCGGGAGAGCAACGCGCGCAAGACGCTCGACGCGACGGCATTGCAGCAGAAGTACTCTAAAGTGACCGATAAGCTGTCGCAGCAGATTCGCGACGCCGCCGGCAAGATCGCGCAAGCGCGGAATCTGAAGCTCGTTTTGACGCGCGAAGGCATCGGCTACGGCGGGGTAGACATCACCGCGGACGTCGAGAAGGCGCTCAACATCACGGAGAAGGCGACGCCTACGCCCGGCACCTAGCGGGCACGACGTTACGGTTATGCTCGGTACGCTGCAAGAGTTGGCCCAACGGCTTGGCGGACGGGTCGTCGGCGACGGCAGCGTTCAGGATCGAGCGCGTCGCCGCGGTCGAAGACGCGGGCGGCGACGCCCTAACTTTCGCAACGAACGAGGCATATCTCACCGCGGCTTTTAGCGGAGGCGCGGCTGCGGTCTTGGTCGAGGGCGTTCTCGCAACCGAAGCACCGGCGAAACCGTTGCTGGTCGTCGAGAACGTTCGCCACGCGTTAGCCGAGGTGTTACGGGCTTTGCAGCGACCCAGACCACGCGGTCCGTTCCGGCATCCAAGTGCGGTCGTTGCCGAGGATGCCGTTCTTGCCGGCGACGTTTACGTCGACGCAAACGCTTACGTCGGAAGCCGCGCCGCGATTGGACCGGGAAGCATTATCGGCGCCGGTGCCCACGTCGGCGAGGACGCCGTCGTCGGTGAATCGGCGTGGATCCATCCGGGCGCGCGTTTGATGGCGGGCTGCCGCATCGGCGATCGCGTCGTTCTGCATCCCGGGTGCACGATCGGCAGTGACGGGTTCGGCTGGATTTTCATCGACGGCCGAACGGAACGGATCCCGCAAGTCGGCAACGTCATCCTGGAAGACGACGTCGAGATCGGCTCTAATACTTGCGTCGATCGCGCGCAAACGGGGAGCACGCACGTCGGCACGGGCACCAAGATCGACAATCTGGTGCAGATCGGACACAACTGCCGCATCGGTAAGCACTGCGTAATCGCGTCGCAGACCGGACTCGCCGGAACGACGGTGCTCGGCGACTACGTAAAAGTGGCCGGACAGGCCGGTTTTCGCGGACATATCACGGTGGGTTCGAGGGTTACGATTGGGGGCCGTGCGGGCGTTCGGGGAGACGTCCCCGACGGTGCAACCATCTCCGGAAATCCGGCGATCGAGTATCGCGACGATCTTCGGCGAGAGGTCATGATTCGCAGGCTGCCAAAGCTGTTCGATCGTGTTGAGGCTCTGGAGCGTTCGCCCTCGCGCTCGCGCCAGGGGGAGTAACGCCCGATGATGCAGGCAACGCTCCGCGATAGCTTGCACTTCGAGGGCATCGGACTTCACACCGGTGAGCCTGCAACCGTTGACGTTCGCCCAGCCCATCCCGATAGCGGGTTTTCGTTCGTCGTCGAAGGCAGACGCTTTGAAGCGACCGCCGACCGCGTCGTCGACACCGCGCGCGCAACCGTCCTCGGGAGCGACGGCGTCCGCGTGTCGACAACGGAACATTTGCTCTCGGCGCTCTTTGCGATGGGCGTAAGCAATGCGGAGATCCACGTTGAGGGACCCGAGATTCCCGCCTGCGACGGCAGCGCGGCCTACTTCACCGCCGCCATTGATGCTTGCGGCTTGGCACCGCAATCACGGCCGCGTCCGGTCTTGGAACTCGAGCGGCCGGCCTACGTGCGTTCCGGAGACCGAATGATTGCCGCGTTTCCCGCCGGCGAGTTCAGCGTGCGTTTCGTCGCGGATTTTCCGGCACCGGTTGGAGCGCAATATTATTGCAGTACGGTCGATCCGGAGCGCTATCGCAGCGAGATTGCTGCCGCGCGCACGTTCGGCTATCTGCACGAGATCGAAGCGCTGCGCGCTCGCGGATTAGCGCGCGGAGGAACCTTGGAGAACGCATTAGTCTTCGGTCCCGACGGACCGCTGCAGCCCTTGCGCTGGCCCGACGAAGCGGTGCGCCATAAGGTGCTGGATTTAATCGGCGATCTCGCGCTGCTCGGCGCGTGGCCGAAATGTGAGATCGTCGCTATTAAGAGCGGACACGAGCTTCACGCGGCGCTCGCCCGCGAGCTGCGCGCGCTGTTGCCCGTCGAGTCCGCATAGGAGAAAGGTGTGACCGTACTCGATATCCGAGCCATCTTCGAAAGATTGCCGCATCGCTATCCGCTGCTGCTGGTGGACAGAATTCTCGAGTTCGAACCGATGGTTCGCGTGCGAGGATACAAAAACGTCACGTACAACGAGCAAATTTTCGCCGGCCACTTTCCCGGCAATCCGGTGTTGCCGGGCGTCTACATGATCGAGGCGCTCGCTCAACTCGGCGGCGCCATGATCCTGGAGCCCGGCGAGTTCTCCCGCAAAACGCCCTATCTGGCCGGCATCGACAAGGCGAAGTTCCGGCGCCCGGTCGTTCCCGGCGATCGGTTGGACATGGAAGTTACGATGTTGCGTCACAAGCGGAACATCGGATGGGTCGCAGCCGAGGCAAAAGTCGAAGGGCAGTTCGCGTGCTCGGCCGAGCTGATGTTCTCGATCGCTTCGGATCCACGAATGTTCGGCACCGACGCCAGCGTGCTGCACGTATAGGATCGGCACTTGATGCTACATCCTACCGCGATCGTCCATCCCGGCGCGGAGCTCGGAAAAGACTCCGAGATAGGCCCTTACTGCATCGTCGGAGAGCACGTCTCGATCGGCGCGCGCTCGGTGCTACAGGCACACGTCGTCGTCAACGGATGGACGGAGATCGGCGAGGACTGCCTCCTTTATCCGTTCTCGACCATCGGCGCGGCTTCGCAGGACCGCAAGTACGGCGGCGAGCGCGCCTACACGCGCATCGGCGACCGGACCGTTCTGCGCGAGTACGTCAGTATCCAGCGCGCCACCGGCCACGACGAGGTCACGGCCGTCGGCAGCGACTGCCTGCTTTTAGCGTACGTTCACATCGCCCACAATTGCATTCTCGGCAACGGCGTTACTATGAGCAACTTAGCGCAACTGGCCGGCCACGTCACCGTGGGCGACTACGTGACCATCGGCGGGCAGACCGGCGTTCATCAGTTCACCCGCATCGGGCGTCACGCGATGATCGGCGGAATGAGCAAGGTGATCAAAGACGTGCCGCCGTTCTTCTTGGTCGAAGGCAGTCCGTGCCAGCCCTACGGCCTCAACAGCGTCGGCCTGCGCCGCGGCGGCTTCACCGTCGAAGAACGCAACGAGATGAAACGCTTCTACAAGCACCTATACAACCCCAAAAACAACGTATCGCAAGCCATAGAAGCGATGAAGGAGCAAGTGGAAACCGCACCAGGCCGCGAGATCATTGCCTTCCTTGAAGGACCATCCGAACGCGGCGTACTCAAAATCCCAACGTAGCGCCGAAGCCCGCCCAAACTTGAGATATTTCTTCTCGACCGGCGAACCCTCGGGCGAAGCGATTGCCATTCTGCTTGTCGAGGCGATTCGCGGCATCGATCCCGAGGCGAAGTTTGAGGGCATTGGTTCGCAGCGGATGCGCGCCGCCGGCGTTACGCTCTGGCGCGATCACACCGGGTGGGCAAGCATGGGACCCGCGGCCGCCATTCCCCGCATTCCAAAGCTGCTTGCCGCGATGCTGTTGACGGCATCGCACATCGCCAAGACGAAGCCGGACTTGGTCGTGATGGTCGACTTCGGCGTCTTCAATCTCCGGCTCGCGAAACAGCTGCGCCGCATCGGCTACCGCGGTGCGATCGTCGACGTCTTTCCTCCCGGAACGTGGCTCGACAACGCCGAGAAAGCGCGGACCGTCAGCAGCGTGGCCTATCCCGTCACGGCTTTCGAGCACCAGTACGAGTTCTACCGGAGTTTAGGTTACCGCATCGCCTATTTCGGACATCCGCTCGCGAGCCGTTACGCGATGCGTCCGCTGCGAGAGCCCCCGCCACCCGACGGTGGACTGGTGGCGATGCTTCCCGGCAGCCGCAGCGGCGAGCTGCGCCGCCACGTTCCGGCGATGATCGCGGCGTTTCGCGCGCTGCGCGAAATGCGTCCGCAGTTGCGCGGAGTCTTCGGTGCCGCCGACGACCGCGCACAGCGTAAGATCGCCGCCGCGATCGCGAGCGAGGGATTGAGCGGCGCGAGCATCGCGCGTGGCGTGAGTGCCGCCGTTGAAGATGCCGACGGCGCCTGGGTTGCGTCGGGAACCGCCGTGTTGGAGACGGCGCTGCTTGGCGTTTGCACCGTGGCGATCTACGTGATTCCAAAAGCGCTGATCTGGTACGGGCACCGAATGATCAGACATCGTTACATCACCCTGCCCAACCTCGTCTTGGGGCGCGAGGTCGTTCCCGAGCTGCTGCAGGACGCGGCGACGCCGCAGCGGATGGCCGAGACGCTCGATGCCTTGATGCGCGACCCCGCCCGGCAGTACGCCGATTTCGTCGAGCTGCGCGTCGCACTCGGGCCGCCCGACGCACTCCAACGCTGCGCGCAATATGCCGTCGAGGTTGCGCGAACGTCGTGATACGCATCTATCACACGTCGGATCTGCACGACCACCGCGGCATTGCGGCACCGCTGCGGCGCTTGCGCGAGGAGCGGCCGGGCCTGCTCTTCGACTGCGGCGACTCGCTGCGCGGAAGTCAGAGCCTCTACTTGCGCAACGAGCCGATGATGGCGGAGCTCGATGCGGCCGGCTACGACGCGCAAGCGATCGGCAATCGCGAGTTTCACTACCTCTTCGGGCTCTTGCGCGCGCGCGCGGCCAAGATGCGCCACCCGCTGGTCTGTACGAATTTGCGGGACGTAAAGGGCCGTCCGTTGCCGTTCGCGCGTTCGCTGCAGTTCACGGCCGGCGATCCGGCCGGGCCGGCCAAAATCCACGTGCTTGGCCTGTTGATCATGCAGTATCCGCAGGGCAGCCCGTGGGAACGAGTCTTCGGATGGCGTTTTATGGATCCGTGGGACGCAGTCGAACCCTACGCGCGAGGTTTAACCGACGGTGAGATGCTGGTCGTCCTCTCCCATGTCGGTCTTTCCCTGGATACCGAGCTGGCCAGGCGCGTTCCGCGCATCGACTTGCTGCTCGGCGGTCATAGTCACGACACGCTGGAAGCGCCGCGTTATGTCGGCGACGTACCAATCGTTCACGCCGGACCGTACGGCCGCTTCGTGTCGCGCAGCGAGCTCGGCTACGACGCGCAACGGCGGCGCTTTACGCTCGCCGATTTCGCCCTCGTTCCGCTATTGAATGCCGCGTGAACCGCGTGCTCTTCGTCAGCAACGGTCACGGCGAAGCGGCCATCGCCGAGCGAATCGCGCACGAGTTGCGCTCGTTAATTCCCAGCGTGCGGGCCGACCATCTGGGTTTGGTCGGACAGACGCGACACGAAACGATGCACGAGGTTGGCCCGCGGCGCAGCATGCCGAGCGGCGGTCTCATCGCGATGGGAAACTTGCGCAATCTGGCGCGTGACTTCGCCGCCGGGCTGCCGGCGTTGACGTGGGCGCAGGCGAGCTTTCTGCGGCGCGCGCGAGGATCGTACGACGCCGTGATCGCGGTCGGCGATACCTACGTCTTGACGATGGCCCTGCTGGCGCACGCGCGCACCATTTTCGTCGGTACGGCCAAAAGCGTCCGCGTGGCAGCGTACGGTCCGGTGGAAGAACGCATTCTCGCCCGTGCGGCGGCGCGATTCGTACGCGACGAGCCGACGGCCTCGGCTCTGCGCGAGCACGGCCTGACGATGGAGCCGGCGGCCAACGCAATCGTCGACTTGTTCGACGTTCCCGACGAGCCGGAAGCGCCGCGCGCCGTAAGCGGATTCGATCCCGCGCTGGCGATCTTTCCGGGAAGCCGTGAAAGCGCGTACGCGGACGCAGCCTTCTTGTTGGAAGTTACCGCTGCGCTGGCCGCCAGACATCCCGCGCTGGGAGCGGTGTTATCGGTCGCGCGCGGGTTGAGTTGGGAACGCTTTGCCGACCTCGCGGAGCGCGCGGGTTGGCGGGTGCGCGCGCAGCGCGACGAATCGATTCCGTTCGTCTTGTCGCGCGACGGGCGCGAGGTAGTGCGCGCGTGGAGCGGCTCGCTCGGCCCCGTGCTTCGCCGCGTCGCGCTCGTGCTCGGTCAAGCGGGGACGGCAAACGAAGCGGCTGCGGCTGCGGGCGTGCCGGTCGTAGCGTTCGAGCGTGACGGCGGACGCAAGATGCGGTGGTACCGCCGGCGACAGCGCGGTCTGCTCGGCGACGCGCTCGCCGTATTTTCCGGACGGCTCGACGATGCGTTTGCCGGCGTCGAACGTATTCTTTCCGATCCGGCGCTGCGGCAACGGATGGGCGAGACGGGACGCGAGCGGATGGGCGAACCGGGCGCGGCGGCGCGCATCGCGCGCCGCATTGCATCCTTGATCGGCGCGGTACCATGCGGCGTTTGATGCCGGCGGCGCTCGCGTTGATGTACGCGATCGTTCCGCTGCTTCCGAGCTTCATCGCGCTGACGGGCGTCGCGTTCCCCGGAGTATCGCTCGTTCCGCGACCGCTGACCTATGCCGTTCTCGCGCTCTGCGCGTTGCTGGCCGTGTACGCGATTTCGCTGCTCGTACGCTATCGCGCGCCCGGCACGCAGCCGCTGCTGCTGCCGTTCCTGTCCGTATTCGGTGCCGGCCTTCTCGCAGACGTCGTCGGATTCGACCCGAGCTCGGGGCTGCTCTTTACGTTCATCGGTGGAATGCCGATCGTCTGGCAGGCGTCAATCGCACGATTCTACGGCGATCGCAACGTGGCAACGACGCTCTTTTGGGGCTATCTCGTCTCAGGCGGCGTCGCCGCGGCGGCCGCTATCGCAATGGTCGCGCTGCGGTATCCGCCCCTGCAGTACGCTATTACCCACGGTCGAGCCACGGGGACGTTCGTCCTTCCCGGCGAGCTGGCCGGTTATTTGGTCGTGCTGTTGCCGGTGGCATACGTGCTCGGACAGGTCGGACGCACGCGGGCACTGCGAACGGCAAGTTGGATCGTGCTTGCCATCGGCATCGTCGCACTCCTGATGACCTATTCACGCGCCGGCTGGATGGGTTTTGCCGCTGCGGCGGCTTTTTTGGTCGCGACGCGAACGCGTCACGGTGCTGCCGGCGCAGCCGCGGTCATCGCGGCGGGAGTCCTGGCGGTTCTCGCGCTCTTCAACGCGCACCACAATCCGAGCGAGGATTATACGCGCCTCGCGATTTGGAAGGCGGCGGAGGGCATCATCGAGCGTTTTCCGCTGACGGGCGTGGGGCCGTTCAACTTCTCGCATCTTTACGCCGTCGTGCGCGGCCCCGATGCCGACGCAACCGCCTTCCACGCGCACTCCCTCTATCTCACGTTTCTCGCCGAGTTCGGCATCGTCGGGATCTGCACGATAGCCTGGACGATATGGCGCTTTGTTTCGGAGTTGCGCGGCCGGCTCGCGCGAGCATCGGCGCCTTCGGCGTTCCTCGCGCTCGGCGTCACGGCGGGACTGATCGGCGTCGCCGTGCAAGGGCTGATCGATACCGTGAGCGTTGTGATTTTCGGGTTGTGGATGCCGACGATGGGACTCGCTTTAGCCGCGGCCGCAGGCGGCGAGAACGGCCCGACGATCGAGGGACAATGCGACGCCTCGGCGCGATAGCGGCCGCCGGCCTCTGGGTACTGGCCGGGTGCAATCCGCAGCCGCCCAAGGCCACCCCGGCGCCGTCTGGAGCGCCCGCGAAGCCGACGTCTACTCCGCTGGTGTTGAAGATTACCGGCAAGGGGACCGCCAAGCGGCCCGTTCATCTCATTCAGCAAGTCCACAACCGCGTAGATTACGATTTGCTCGCCAGCTCGTACGAGAGCCGAGGCCCGCAAGGCAGCGCCCGCGCGGTCTTTCAAGACGCGCGAGTGACCTTCGTCGACCCCAAGGGAGCCAAGATTGCGGCGACCGCGCCGCAAGCGGTCGTCGATCAGACGACCAAAACGGTGACCTTGCTCGGCGGCGTCGTCGCGCATACGTCGTCGGGGACGACCCTGCAATGCGATCGCCTCGAGTACTTGAGGGATGTCGGAATGCTGCACGGGGACGGCAACGTCATCGTTACCGATCCTAAAGGCTTTCGTGCGACCGGCTCGAGCTTCGACTCGGATATTTCACTGACACACATGCGAATGCGATGAGCGAAAAATCAGCGATTAAACTGCGCGGACTGGTCAAACGCTACGGCGAGCGCACCGTCGTCAACGGGGTTACCGCCGAGGTCGAAACCGGTGAGGTGGTCGGTCTGCTCGGGCCCAACGGCGCCGGTAAGACGACGACGTTTTACATGGTCGTGGGGTTGGTCAAGCCCGACGGAGGCAGCGTCGCCCTGGAAAACGGCGAGCGCGAGATCGAGCTGACGTCGGCGCCGATGTACGCGCGGGCGCGTAACGGTATCGGCTACCTGGCACAAGAGAACTCGATCTTTAGAAAGCTCTCGGTAGGCGACAATATTCGATTGATCTGGGAACAGAACGGCGTGCCGCACGACGAGCGCGAGCGGCGGCTGCCGGCGTTGCTCGAAGAGTTCGGCTTACGAGCCTTCATCGACGCGCGCGGCGACAGTCTCTCGGGCGGCGAACGGCGGCGTGTCGAGATCGCGCGCGCGCTGGCGATTCAGCCGTCATTTCTCTTGCTCGACGAGCCGTTTACCGGAATCGATCCGATCGCCGTCGCCGACATTCAGGCGATGATTCGGCAGTTGCGCGATCGCGGGCTCGGCATCCTGATCACGGACCACCAGGTTCGCGAGACGCTGGCTATTGTGGATCGCGCATACATCCTCAATAACGGGCGCATCGAAGTCTCGGGTTCGGCGCAAGAAGTGTTGGACTCGCCGATCGCGCGGCAGTTCTATCTCGGCGAGGGATTTCGGCTATAAGACTGACGATTCTCGACCGGTACATGCTGACGGAGCTTGCCGGTCCGTTCGTCTTCGGTCTCTCCGCCTTCACCCTGATCTTTGCCGCGACCGAGCTTCTCAACATCGGCAAGCTGGTCAGCAACGAACACGCGCCGCTTTGGGCGGCGCTTCTCGTTTTCTTGTGGTCGCTGCCGGGCGAGGTCGTGCTCGTCATTCCGATGGCCCTGCTGCTGGGCACGCTGCTCGCCGTGCAGCGGCTCTCAGGCGAGAGCGAAATGACGGCGATGAAAGCCGCAGGAATCACTTTCGGGCGCATCGTCGCGCCGCTGCTCGCGGTCGGCATCCTCATGTCGTTCGTCACGTATTTGTTGCAAGAGGGCGTCGTACCGTACGCCAACGGCCAACTCAGCGAGATCGAGTACGACGTCATCAAGCACGTCAGCGCTTTCAGCCGCGATCTGACCGTATCGGCACCGCTTCCGGGCGGTGGCCGGCAAGTGACGATCGCCACCGCATACGATCCGAACTCACGCGCACTGCTGCACGTAACGCTGATTCAGTACGACAACCACAACGAGCCGCGTCAGATCGCCTTCGCCGACCGGGCCGAGTTCACCGCGGATAAGTGGACGCTGGAAAACTCTAGCGTCTACCGCTTCAACCCCGACGGCACCACACTCGCCGAGCCGAAAATCCCGCAACAGGAGGTCGAAATCGGCGAGAATCCAACCGGTCTCGTCAAGCGCATGAGCAACGACGATCCCGAAAACATGAGCCGCTCCCAGATCGCCGACGTCGTCCGCTCGGGCCAGCTAACTCAGAACGAGCGCCGCAAGTACGTGACGGTCTATCAGGAGAAGCTCGCCCGGCCTTTCGCATGTTTCGTCTTCATTTTGATCGCGATTCCGTTCGGACTTCGCTCCATTCGCACTGGCGGCAGCACGAGTCTGGGCTTCGGTTTGTCGCTGGCCATCGTCTTCGTCTATTACGTCGTGATGACGATCTGCTCGTTTGCCAGCGAAGCGCTGCTCTCGCTGGCGTGGCTGTGGGCGTGGATGCCGAACATTCTCTTTACGGCCATCGGCCTCGGCCGGCTGCGACGGGCGGCCTCGATATGAATCTCGTGGAGATGGTTCGCGGCATCGGCAACGTCGCTCTGGTGATGGTTCTGGCCGGAACGATCGCCTACGTCGGAGATCGGGTCGGCCATCAGGTCGGACGGCGGCGGCTCAGTCTGTTCGGAATACGTCCGCGTTACACGTCGACGATCGTCGCCATTGCGACCGGCGCGATCATCGCGCTGGTCGTTACGCTGGGAGCGATCTTTGCGTCGGAGCAGGTCAAGACTGCCTTCTTTAAACTTAACTCACTGAACGCGCAAATTGCCGAGCTGCAAACGCGGCAGCGCGATCTCGAGACGAAGGTAAACAGCGGCCGCCTCGTCTTTCCGGTCGACACGCTGATGGTTCCGTTCTATCGAAACATCGCGCAGTCGGCCACGGCGTCGCAGCGCCTTTCGACCATACGCGACTACTACTTCTTCGCCGTGAAGTACGTCAATGCAACCTACCCGAGGCTCGGTCTGCGGCCGTACGCGATTCCGCCCGATGCCGAAAAGAAGCTTCGCGGGCTCGCCAACGACCTCACGACGGCGGCGAAGCTCTCGCAAGCGAACGCGATGTTGACCGTCACGTCGGATCAGAATCTCTTCGAAAACGACGAGATCCACTTTGCGATCAACGTGACGCCCGACATCAAGTACTTCGACAAGGGCCAGGTCATCGCTCAACTGGTGATACCGGGTCGCAGCGGCGCCAGCGTCAGCATCGCGCTGGCGCAGCTCGAGAACTACGTCTCGATCACCGCGCGCCGGCTGCACTTACCGTCGTTTTTGGCCAGCACGTTCGCAGCAACGCAGCTGATTCCGGACGCGCAACAGATGCAGCAGCGCATTTCCAAGCCCGGCACCTACGTTCTGACGGCCTTCTCGGCAGCGGACTTCTATCCGCATATGGGTAGCATTCCGATCGTCATCGTCCTGACTCGAGAGCCGTGACGGCGGGCGCAAGCGCCGTATTGGGAATCGACCCGGGCCGCAGCAAGGCGGGCTACGCCGTCGTCGACGCGTCGGGCACTGCCGTGACCGCCGGTATCGTACCGATCGAGCGCTTGCAAGTTTGCGTCCGCGAGCTTCTCGCCGCTCATCGAGTCGATGCCATCGCTCTAGGGGGCGGCACCAACGCCCGGTCGGTCAAAGCGGCGCTGGCCGAACTCGGTCCGCCCGTCCATTGGGTCGACGAGTACGAGACCAGCAGGGCTGCCCGGGCACTCTTTTTCGAAGAGAACCCACCCCGCGGCTGGCGGCGGCTGGTCCCGATCGGGCTCCAACTCCCCAGCCGCCCGGTCGACGATTACGCCGCCATTTTAATCGCCAGGAGGTACCTTGCAAGGGGAGTCGAGGCTCGGCCTCCAAGGTAAGAAGCCCCGCGTGAAAGGTTAGAGTTTGATGGCAAAGCGCGGTGCGCACTCAGAGCGGAGGATTTGGTGATTCGGGTCGTTGGCGTCGTGGCAAGTGCAGCGCTGGCTGTAGTGCTGTCTTCTGCCGCGCTTCGCGCCGAATCGCTCTCATCGACTTCAGGGCACGCCGATCTCGGCTCGGCGCTCATGCTGCGCCTCTTCGGCGAGGTTTCCGACTCCAACGCGTCTTTCGCCGCCGCCTTTGGCGATCGCAGCAGCGAATCGCCGCTGCGAGAGATGGCGCTACACGTCGGCTCGACGCCTAGCAAAGTCGCTTACACCGGCTCGACGCCCGCGGCAGACTTCACCCCGGCGCAGGTCGCGCTGCACGACCTCTCGGCTAACGACGTTTCGTACTTGGCGCAAGCTGCGAACGCCGGTTTGCTGCGTAGCGACGCGCACTTCACCGCACCCGCGACGCCCAGTACGACGGGGACCGTGCCGGCAGAAGCGAGCGCGCTCTTAACCGCGGCCTACCGGCCGGTCGAGCCGTGGCCGAACATCTCGCCCGCGCCCGGCACGCTGGCCTTCGGCGCGCCGGTTACTTCTCCGACCGATTCCGGCGACCGCAACCTGCAACTCGGTCGCGTCGGCTTCGAAGGTCATGTGGCGGGCGCATCGACGCAAACGCCGCAACTCTCGCTCGACGATACCGCGTATAACGCGGGCGCCGACTTTGACGTGCACGCCGGCAAGCGTAACCTGCGCGTCAATCTTTCGAGCGCGTACGAACACTTGGCGCGAAGCGACGGAAGCAACTTCACCGCCTCGACGCTGGATTCCAACACCTGGCACTTGCCGCAGCCCGGCGCGCCGGTCGTCGTACCCAACTATGCCGACCTCAATCGGCTCTCCCTCGGCGCGGGCCTGGCAGTTCCCGTTTTGCACGGCCTGACGCTGAATCTAAACTACGACGCGCAGCGCCTCTACGGCGGTTACGGTTTGCCGGGCCTGGTCAATCTCGACTCGGTGAGCAATACCTACGGCGGCAAGCTCTCGTTCGACATTCCACGGACGTCGGGCACGCTCTCTATCTCGGCATATCAAGATCGCTTTGCCGACGGTCTCCTTCCGCTCAACGGCACCACGCAAACGCGTGAGGACGTCAACTTTACCGTTAAGTTCTAGCACCGCGCGGCGGTACGCACCCGTATTGACGATCTTAGGCGCGGCGACGGCCGCGCTTTTGCTCGGCCTCGCAGCGGTGCAGTTTGCCTCCGACGCGCTGCACCGTGATGCCGCTGCGCCCGGAACGCTGCCGCGCGCGATACCCGAAAACGCGGCGCTTGCGGTGTATCGTGCGCTCGACCGCATCGCGCCGGCGCCATACGTCGAGGAGACGCTGGCACGTCACGCTCTCGACGGGGGCGACGCCGACGCCGCCGAACGTTACGCAACGCGCCTGCCCGCCTCGCCGGTGCGCGACGAACTGCTCGCACGAATCGCTCTCGCGCGCGGTCAGAAACGTCTGGCGCTCGAATACTTTCTCGCCGCGCCCGACGCCGGCGCGATCACTGCGGCAGCCGAAGCAATGGCGGAGCGCGATCCGGCTGCAGCGTACGATCTCGTACGCCTCTTGCAGATTCGGTTAGCGATGCTCGGAACGCATCCGGACGCCGTCGCCGAAGCGCGTTGGGAGATGGGAGGGCTGGCGAATCGAAAGGCGTGGCGTCAAGTTCCCGGCAGCGCAGCGCAGCGCGATTGGTTGAAGCGCGGACTGGGCGATTACGAAGCGGCCGCCGGGCTCGCGCCGCTCTCGGAGCGTTACATCATCGCCGACGCGAATCAAGCCGATCTGCTCGGCGAACGCGAACGCGCCCGAGAGCTCTTCGCGCAGGCCGTCGCCATCGATCCGGCTAGCGCCGAAGCGATTGCCGGACTCGGCGTCGTGGCGTTCGAAAACGGCGACCGCAACGCCGCCGTCGCGTATCTCCTTCGCGCCCGCGCGATCGACCCCACGGCGTTAATGGTTCGCGCCCTGGAACGCGATCTGAAGTGAGGGTTGCGCTCGACGCGCAACTCACCGTCGGCACGGCGACCGGAATCGGCGAATACGTTCGAGGCCTTGCCGGCGCGTTGCGCGGCCGGGGGCTCGATCTCGCCGAGCTTCGCGAAGAGAGCTTGAATCCGTGGCGCTTTGACCGGCGCGTTCTCTGGGACCAGTTCGTCTTGCCGCGCCGCGCCCGCGAAAGCGGCGCGGATTTACTGCATTGCGCTTCGGCAACGGTGCCGCGGATGGTGTCGCTGCCGGTCGTCGTTACCGTGCACGACGTCGCCTGGCTCGACGTGCAGACCCACGCACCGGCGTATGCACGATATTACTTCGGCAAGTTCTCGCTGAGCGGTTATGGGCGGGCGAAACGCATCGTCGTCGATTCGGAGTTCTCGCGCGGCGCACTGCTCGCGCGCTTGGACGGCTTCGATCCGGAGCGGGTGAGCGTCGTCTACCCGGGCGTAGCTGCCGAGTTCGTCAATCTCGCGCGTGAAAGGGGTGACGGCCGCACGATTCTCTCCGTTGGGACGATCGAACCTCGCAAGAATCTCGCGTTGCTCGTGCGAGCGCTGGCGCAGCTGCCCGGCGCGCGGCTCGTTGCGATCGGACCGCACACGCCGTACGCGCAAGAATGCGCCGCGCTGGCACGGCGCCTCGGCGTCGCCGATCGTCTTGAGATGCCCGGCTATGTTTCGCGCGCAGACCTATTGGCGCTGCACGCAAGCTGCGCGGTCGTCGCCGTGCCGTCGTCGTACGAAGGCTTTGGTTACGCTACGGCGCAGGCGCTCTGCGCCGGCGTGCCGTGCGTCGTTTCCGACCGGACATCGTTACCCGAAGTCAGCGGCGGCGACGCGCCGATCGTCGGGCTCGACGATCTCGACGCCTGGTGCGCGCAGCTGGCCGGCGCGTTGCGCGGCGATCTGGATGCAAGTGCTGCCGGAGTGCGCGCGCGCTCGGCCGAGCGATTTTCTTGGGGCGCCGCCGCCGATCGAATGCTCGCGGTTTATGCGAGCTCGCTGAACGCCAGGGTCCGCTAGTAAACCGGCGAGCCGGGTGCGCCCGGCGCCACGCTGCCGTCGTCGGGCGCGAAGACCAAGCGCAGCGGAAGGCTCGAACCAGCTTCGGGCATCGTCACGACGGTGATGCGCACGAAACCGTGTGCGGGGACGACATATTGGCGCACCTTATAGCGCGAGAACGGCGGAACTTGATGCGATTGCACCAGCACGCCGTCGATGAGGTAGGTGGCGGTCGACCGTCCTCCGCGCGGGTTCTCGTAGATCGCGATGTTCTGCGGCGAACCCATCGGGTTCTCGACGTTGACGACGAACGATTGCAGCACGCCGTAATCTCCCGCCAGCGCTTCTCCCTGGAGATCGTTGGGAAGCGGAAGCTGGCCGACCGGAAGTTCGAGAACGTCGTCGTTGACCTTCCACTGCGTCGCGAAATGAAACTCGGCGATCGGATAGATGCCGCGCGCATGTTTATGCTCGCTCTCGAGTAACCCGGCGGCGACCGCGGCGTCGGCGTTTTGATCGGCGTTTTGGGCGACCAGCGTTAGGTGAACGTTGCCGCCGGAGAGCACGCGCAACTGCAGGAGATTGCAGACGATGCTTCCGGCCGGAAGATCCTGCTGCGCGATAACGATCGTGCTGTTCGCCGGGATAGTGATCAGCCGGCCTTGATTTTGAACGACGTCAACCAAGAAGCGCTTTGTCGCCGCGTGTCCGACCTCCATCTCGTTGGCCGACGGGCCGCTGCGGCCGCTGATAAACTGCACGATCGAAGGTTCGCGCGAAGCGTTCTCCGCGCGCAAAACGATGCGGCGATCGGGCTGTCCGCGCGGATTGTAATGGAAGTAGAGAAAACGCGACGGCTGCTCGGAGCGGAGGTCGGCGGTGAAAAGCGTACCGTTCTCGGTCAAACGCTCGGGATAGTCGCTGACCATCAGCGAGTTCGGCGAGATGCGCGGCACTGCGACGTTCTGTACGTCGACGTGGGTGGAACCGTCGACTTCGATGAGGCCGACGCCTTGAATCAGCACCGGCACGTTAAAGCTCGCGACGTTATCCTGGCGCAGCGTGCCGTGGAACGGCACGTCGTCGGAACTGACGATAATCTGCGCGCCGGGCCGAAGCTGCGCGGCGTCGCGAACGGCACGTGCAACCTGCTCGCGCAGAAACTCGCCCGATGCCGGGTCGCCGGTGATAGGCAGCGTCACGTGCGGGGCGATCGCGCCGGCGTAGTACGCGACGCGAACCGGAATGTCGCGGCTCACGCCGCGCGCGTCGCGCAGCGTAATTACGGTCGTTCCCGGCGCCTTGCCCTGGATGGTGATTCGCTGCGTTACTTGATCGACGCCGGCGTCGGCGATGTTCGGGTCGCGTACGGTAATCGTGAGCGGACTCAAAGCCGAAGTGACGACGACCGTTGCCGGCGCTCCGACCGGTACCGAGGCCGAGGCCGGCTCGATGCCGATGGGCGGCATCGTCGGCGTGGCCGTCGCTGCCGGTGCCGACGTTAACGTCGACGTTGGGGTGGCCGATATCGCGGGCGATGGCGACGGACGTCGGCGATGCGTCGGGTTGCGCTGCGACGGCGCAGATTCCGGCCATGCCGGTAAGGAGCAGTACGAGCGTCTGGCTCTTAAGCAATTTGTGCTTCGGCGTGGCTAACGGCCGAGGCGAGCAGCGTCTTATACCCGACGCTGGGGAAGAGCACGGTCACCAGATCGCGCTCGGCTCGTTCGACGGTTCCCATACCGAACTTAGCGTGGCGCACGACGTCGGCGATCTTGAAACCGCCGGTTGCGGCGCGTTCGTCCACGCCGCGCCGAAGCGCCCGTAGGCAATTATCGCACGCCCCGCAGTTGATTCGATTGAAATCCTCGCCGAAATAGTTCAGGATGAAGCGCCGGCGGCACGACGTCGTTTCGGCGTACTGCAGCATCATCGCGAGCTTACTCTGGTCGTAGGATTTTTTCGTCTCATAGTTGGCGAGATTCAGCATCAAGCCGCGGTGTTTGCGCACCGCTTCGGTCAAACCGTACGCCGACTTTCCGACGTGCTCGATGTAGCCGGACTTCTTGAGTAGCGCCAGAATAACTTTGAGCTTCGTTAACGGCAACTGAAGGATCTTGCGCAGGTCGACCATCGAAACGCCGCCGGCTTGATCGCAGAAGACCTCGATCGTGCCGAAGACGCGCTGTACTTCCTCGACGTCGGGATACTTGCCGGTTAAGAAATAGTTCTGCACGCGCGTATCGCTCATACGGTAGATCAAGATGCAGCGCGACGGCAATCCGTCGCGGCCGGCGCGTCCGGCCTCTTGCGTGTAGGCCTCCAGCGATCCGGGCAGATCGTAGTGCACGACGAAACGGATGTTCGGCTTGTCGATCCCCAGCCCGAAGGCGTTGGTCGCGACCACGGCGCGGATCGCTTCATCCATGAACAAGTTGTGAACCGAGGTGCGGTCTTCCTTATGAAGCTTCGAATGGTAGACGGCGGCCGGAATGGAGAGCTCCCGCGATAAGTACCGCTGAACTTCGAGCGCGTTCTTGATCGTCGCGGTATAGATGATGCCCGTCCCCTCGAGCGCATCATCCCCGGTAAAGAGAGCGGTTAGGATCTTGAGCTTGTCGGCTTCTTTGTCGGCCTTACGCGCTTCATAGATGAGGCTCGGCCGGTCGAATCCGCGAACGATCGGCTTTACCTGGTCGATGCCAAGCTGGTGCAAGATGTCTTCACGGACCGAGGGTGTCGCCGTCGCCGTCAGGGCGAGAACCGTCGGATGTCCGAGCTTGTTGATGACGCCTCCGAGCGCCAGATAAGCGGGCCGGAAGTCGTGTCCCCACTGGCTGATACAGTGCGCCTCGTCGACGACGAAGAGCGGCACTTTGATTGCCTGAAGCAAACGCAGGAAGGTTTCGTCCTCGAGTTTTTCCGGCGTCGTGTAAACGATCCGCAGCGTTCCCGACGCAATGCGCTGTCGGGCGCGCTCCTCTTGATCTTCGGAGAGCGTCGAGTTGAGCGCGACGACGTCGGTGATGCCGCGCTCGCGCAGCATATCGAGCTGATCCTTCATGAGCGCGATCAGCGGACTCACGACCACGGTCGTGCCCTCGAGCAAGAGCGCAGGCAACTGGTAGGTCAGGCTCTTGCCTGCCCCCGTTGCGAGTATCGCGAGCGTATCTTGGCCCGCGAGGACGCGCGAAACGACCTCTTCTTGCCCTGGATAGAATCCGGCAAAACTGAACTTCTCTTGAAGCGCTGCGCGCAAATCGATCGACATCGTTTAGTGATCCGATCCCCGAAAATACCCTAGCACCGCTGCCTGGGAACCAAAACGTATAACCGCTCAGCAGGGTGGTTCGTTGCAACCATACCCTCCGGCAGGCGCCACGAAACGACCTGCTAAAGTGTGAGCGCCTGTGTCCCTGTACCGCACCTGGCGCCCCCTGACGTTCGCCGACCTCGTCGGCCAAGACGCGGTCGTTCGTACGCTGACGGCGGCAATCGAAAGCGGTCGGCTGGCCCACGCCTATCTATTCTCGGGTCCCCGCGGCTCCGGCAAGACCTCCGCCGCAAAAATTCTCGCACGATGCATCGACTGCGTCAATGGACCGACGGCCAAACCCGACAATACCTGCGACAATTGCCGGGCCATGCTGGCCGGCACGGCGCTCGACGTCCTCGAGATCGACGCGGCGAGCAATCGTGGAATCGACGAGATCCGCGCCCTGCGCGAAGCGGTAAAGTTCGCGCCGGCAACGATGCGCATGAAAGTCTACATCATCGACGAAGCGCACATGCTCACCAAGGAAGGCGCAAACGCCTTTCTCAAAACGCTCGAAGAGCCGCCTCCGCATGCGGTTTTTATCCTCGCGACGACCGAGCCGGACAAGCTTCCGGTCACAATCCTATCGCGCTGCCAGCGCTATACGTTCCGCCGAATTTCGGTCCCGGTAATCATCGAGAAACTGCGCGAGATCGCCAAAGGCGAAGGGATCGTCATTAACGACGAGGCGTTGACCGCCATCGCTTACCGTGCGGATGGCGGCTTGCGCGACGCGCTCACCATGCTCGAGCAGATCGCAGCCTTTGCCGGCGGGGCTCCGGCGACGGCGGCGACGCTGGACCTGGCCTTCGGTGCCACCGGACGGCAGTTCGCAGCGGCCCTGCTGGACGCGTGCGTGCGGGGCGACGCCACTGGAGCTTTGGCCGTCGTGGAGGAGGCCAGTGAGGCGGGGACAGATTTGCAGGTGCTGATTCGCTCGCTGATCGCCGCCTTGCGGAACCTGTTGGTGGCTCGAATCGACCCGCAGCTGCTGGCGCGCGATCTGGCCCCCGAAGACGCCGCCCGTGCCGGCGAACAGGCGAGCACGCTCTCACAGGCGATGCTGGTGCGCGCCCTACGAACTTTTACCGAAGCGCTCGCGCTGGCGCGCTCCGGCGGCAACGCGCGGCTCGAGTTGGAGACCGCGCTGCTGCGTTTCATTCTTACTGGTGAGGACCCGACGCTCGACGCGATCTCGGCGCGCCTCGCCGCGTTGGAGGAAGGCTCGCCGGCAGCCGGCGTCTCCCCGTCGCCCGCGGCCGCGCCGTCGCCCGCGGCCTCACCAGCGCCAGCGCTTCCTCGCGCAGCGCCCCCGGAGGAGGCGGCCAAGAAGGCTCCGCCCAGCGGCGCGCCGGCACCCGCAACAGCGGTCGGGGCGGCTCTCTCGGTGCAAAAGGTGCGCGCCGCCTGGCAAAGCATTCGCGGCAAGGTCGAAGGCGAGCGCCAATCGCTGCGCGCGCCGCTGTCGCGCGCGACGATCGAATCGCTGGAGAGCAACGCGATCGTTTTGAAGTTGCCGGACACGTGGAGCGCCGGCGCGCTACGCGATTACGCGCCGCTGATCGAAAAGGCCGTGGCCGACGTTTTAGGCGTCGAACTCAAGGTCGTGCTGCGCGTCGACGGAAGCCCCGGTCGCGCGAAGAGCGCGTCGCGCGGCGGCGAACCGGCGGCGCCCGCAAAAGACGGCGATGATGCAGACGCGCTGTTCGACTACGCCAACGAACGAATCCGGTAGACAGTAGAGGAGAACGATGAATCAGGCGCAGTTGTTGGCTCAGGTCAAGAAGATGCAAGCGGAGATGGCCAAGGCTCAAGAAGAGCTCGCCGAAACGATCGTGAGCGGCAGCGCGGCCGGCGGCGCGGTGACCGTCGATGCGACCTGCGACCGGCGCATCAAGCGCGTGCGGATCGGCAAGGAGGCCGTCGACCCCGAAGACGTCGAGACGCTCGAAGACTTGGTTGCGGCCGCCGTCAACGACGCATTGCGCAAAGCCGGTGAAACGGCGGAAAAACGAATGGCGTCGGTTACCGGCGGTATGCGCGTTCCCGGATTGATGTGAAAAGCGTCGCAGGTCCGATCTCCGCTTTAATCAACGAACTCAGCAAGCTTCCTACGATCGGCCCCAAGACCGCGGCGCGCCTCGTCTTCTACTTGTTGAATCGCCCGCGCCACGAAGCGCAGAGTCTTGCCGAAGCGATCCTGGCCGTTAAAGATAACGTCCGATTCTGTTCGATCTGTTACTCGCTTGCCGAGTCGGATCCGTGCGAGTTCTGCAGCGACGACAGGCGCGACGCAAGCATGATCTGCGTCGTTGCCGAAGCGAAAGACGTGTACGCGATCGAGCGCACCGGCGCGTTCAAAGGACGCTATCACGTGCTCGGCGGCCTGATCTCGCCCATGGACGGCATCGGCCCCGGGCAGCTCCACACGAAAGAACTGATCGAGCGCGTCGGCCGCGAAGATCCGCGCGAGATAATTTTGGCAACCAATCCTAACGCCGAGGGCGAGGCCACCGCACTCTATCTGTCGCGGTTGCTCTTGCCGCTCGGCGTCATCGTTACGCGACTCGCCTACGGGCTGCCGATCGGCGGCGATCTCGATTACGCCGACGAGATGACGATCGCCAAAGCTTTGGAAGGCCGGCGCGCACTTTAACGTTCAGATTGTTCCGAACGGCACGACCGTTCGGCGCTGACGACTGGTCTAATCAGGTTTGATTAGGGCGTGGTTTTTGCCGGCGGGCTATTATTTGCGCATAGCCGGGTGGGGGTGCAAGAGGCGCCGCGAATGCAGTTCCGCGGCGCCTCACCTCATATGCCGGCCTCGGATAGAAGGGTCAGTGCGTCGCCTACACGGACGGTGCCCGCCGCAATGACGTCGCAGTAAATTCCCATCGTGTTGTCGCGCTGCTGCGCGATGTAGCGCAGAATTTCGGGATCGCTCGTCCCGCCCTCGGGATCGTAGGTAATGACGACGCATCGCCCGATGGGTGCGCGCACCCGCATTCGCACCTCTCCGAGGCGCAGCTCTCTTCCCGACAAGCTCCGTTCGTCGAAATCGAACTCCGGCGCGGCGCTCACGAAGAAGTTCGGCCGGAAGCGCTGCCATTCGACGCGATAACCGACGTGCTCGCTCAATGCGTCGAGCCAACGATCGACGATTATTGAGATCGGCGCGTCGTCGAAGAACGGACCGTCGCGTTCCAGGGAAACGTCGACGCCGCGCTCCGCAGCCGCCGCCGTTGCGGCTTCCGGATCGGCGATCAGATGCAGACGGTCGTGTTCTTTGCCGCGATATGTATTGCCGACACGGGTCGGGCCGTTACGCACGACGAGCGCGCGCCGCCGGTCGCCGCTAAGGCCGTTCGAATCGACGGCAATTTCTTCGAGCGCCTCGCCGCGCAGGCTCTTGACGGGGAAGCGCCGTATCGCGTCGAGCCTTCCTAAAAGCACGGCGACGCGTTCTCGCTCGGACCGTTGTATAGCTATTTGCGCAGCTTTCGCAGCAGGTCGCGCGTAAAGCGCAGCGCGTCGTCTTTGGTGCGCTCGTAGAGCGTCGCCGCCTGACCCTTGGTCATGTGGCGTCCTTCCTCCATGAAGAACGTAACGCCCTCACCGACGACGATCGTGCCGGCATAGGCGATTGCGCCCTTTATCGCGATTCCCGCCACCGGAACGAAGCCGGATAGTTCGCGCGCGAGCGTGCGCCAGCCGAATCCGCCGCCGATGATCGGCAAGAGCTGCCAGGTGCGGTGCATGTCGGGGTCGCGGCCGTACGCCGCCTCGATGTGCAGCATCAACATCACTTGGATGCCGGTGATCGCCACGATGTCGCCGGCCGAAGCGAAGGCGCCCAGCACCAAACCGACGACCGGAATGTGATCGACCACGGCGCTGGCCAGCGCAATCTTAAGCGCGTTGTTCGCTGCATCGCGCGTCAGCTTGGCAGCGACGGTTTCGCGCAGCGCCGGAAGACGGCGCCCGACCGCGATCTCAACGCCGCCGGCGCATTCGACGAGATGCGGAAAGAAACGCCCTCGCAACGCTTCGCGAGAAAGCGCGGGAACGACGTACTCGCACGACGCCCCGGCGGCCGGCGCTGCCGACGGGCTCGAAGGGGCAGCGTCGGGATCGACCGTCACCGTAAACATCGGCGCGCGCAGAGCGGCCAGCGGGCTCAGGTCGGCCGCGGCCGCATCGCCGCGCCGGCCGAGGAAGACGACGGCGCGCACCTCGGCTGGGTTGGTAACGAGCGGCGCGTCGACGGGAACGGTCTCGAGACAGGCGGCCGCGTCGAGCGGAACGCCGTCCTCGTGTCCGAAGAGCAAGAGTCCGCGCAGCTCGGCAACCAACGCGGGATCGCCGCAAAGCAGGAAGCGGAACGGCTTGCGCACGTGTGCCTGTATCGCGCGCGTGTCGAGTCCTTTACGGACGAGCATGAAAAGGTTACGGGCGTCGCCGGCAATCGCCATCTGGATTCCCTCCTAAAGTCCGAGCTTGTCGAGATCGACGGCCAGCGTGCCGTCGGCCTTGCGCAGCTCCTTGGACGGGTCGTCGGTGTAATCGAGATACACCAGGCCCATGAAGATTTCTAACGGCCAGGCGTGCATCTTATGCGCGTTGGCGACATCGATGATCGTCTTACCCGAGCTCTTTGCTTCGGCGATGACGCTCTCCGGCGTGCTCTTGATGTCGGCGGCGATGATCGTCGCCGCCGTGACGTCGCCCGGCGTCAGCCCGCCGCGCAGCATCGCGCGATAGTCGACGCCGGCGCTGCCGAAGCGCTGCTGCAGCGCATAGCGCAACGTCGAATAGGTCGCCGGCGAGGTACCCACACCGAGCAGCGTGATGCGCACCGAGAGCTGGCGCGACCGTGCCAGATTGAAGAGCTGGGCGGACTGTGAGGCGGCCGTCGCGGCATTGTTGAAGTCGTCGACGGTTTTGGTCATGGCCTGCGAGATCTGATCGTACTCGCTCTGGGTGATGTCGCCGTTGAAGCTGAGCTGCTCGTGATCGAGCTGCTTGAGGAACTCGTCGAGATCGCCCAGCGATTGATCGAGCATCGTGAGCGAGGCACGTGCCGCATCGACCGCGCGAAGCATCTCGCTGTCGGCGATGGTCAGCTCGGAAGTCATCTGCGGATACGAGGGTAGAATGGCCAGCGATTGCGTCGGGATTGGAGCCATCGCAAACGGCGCGAGCATCTCGTGATAGATGTCGGCGCTATCTTTGAGGAGGCCGCTCTCCTTGTTCTTTTCCAGCGTCCCGACGCCGCCGAGCGGGCCCGAATCGCCGCCCGCATCCTGCAGTGCGCTGTTGATCGAGCGGGACATCGAGTTCAGATTCTTGACGATCGCCTCGATGCGCGAGCCGCGCTTGATGTTGATACGGCTCAGGTCGGGAACCTCATACTGCAGCGTTTCGAGCCGGCTCTGCACCGCCTTGACCTGATCTTTGCCCTGAGCCGCTCGCGCCGCAATCTCGGTGGCATCCTGCGCCTGCGCCGTTTGCGCGGCGACGATCGCGGCTTGAAGCTTGGGCAGGTTCGGTTTGGTGAGTGTAACTTGTTGGGCTTCCATCTGGCGCAGCGCGGTAATGCGGGCGTTAGCGGTGGCGCGCGTTGCCGGCGAACCGTTCTGCGACGCCTCCGCCAGCGTCTGCTGGCTCTTATTCGGTAATCCCAGCGCCAGCTCGGCCTCGCCGAGATCGAGCAGCGCTTCGGAGCTGTGCGGGTCGCTGCTCAACACCTGATTGAGGCGCAGCCGCGCGAAATCGTAGCGAGCGTGCTCTTCGTCGCCCGAAGCCTGGACGAGCTTCTGCGCCGGGGTCACGACCGTGGGGTCGAGTTCCGGATAGCCCATCAAATGTGCGACGCGGTTCTGCGGATCGGGATGGTCTTGCAGATACTTGGTGACGGCGTCGCTGTGTTCGTTCTGCAGCACCGCGAGATGCGCCATCATCGTTACCATCGACTCCGGATCGTAGCCGGCGCGCGACATCAGCTGCAGGCCGTAGCGGTCGGCCTGGAGCTCGTCGTCACGCGAAACCTTAGCCATCAGTCCCGCCTCGGCCAGACCGCCGAACTCGTAGATGATCGGCGAGAAAATCGACGCAATTCCGAAGAGGATGTTGAGGATCTCGGCCTTCGAGTTGGTGGTGATCACGTGGCGGCGTTCGATGTGGCCGGTCTCGTGGCCGATGACGCTCGCTAGCTCGTCGTCCGACTGAACGAAGTCGATCAAACCTTCATAGACGTAGACGAAACCGCCCATCGTCGCGAATGAGTTGATCTGACTGTCTTTAAGGATCTTGACTGAATAGGGGACGTCTTTACGCGCGACTTGATTCCAAAGATTCCCGGCGATGCCTTGGACGTAGGCGTTGAGCAGCGGATCGGTTTCGATTACGCTGCTGGCGACGATCTGCTGGTCCTCTTGCTGGCCGAGCTGAATCTCGGCCGCGGTCGACATTGCCGAGATTGGCGCCGGAGTGGCGCCGGAGAGCAGCGAGATGATGACAAAGAATGGAATGGCGCGACGCAACATGCGTTTTTAGTTCCCCTGTGTATTATATGTGTACAACGCCAAGAAGTTGCGAGTCATGTGTGGATGGTAAAGGATATTATATGAATACTTCGAGCAAAGCCTAGCGTGACACTCTTACGGGGCAGGCGAGAAGGCCTCGAGCTTGCCTTTGCTGGGCGTGAGCTGAGAGAAGCACTCGACGAGCTCGAGGCTCGCCTTACCGAACGGCCGAGCTTTTACCGAGGAGCCGCGGCCGTCGCCAACTTCGGAGCCGGCCTGCCGGAGCCCGAGGACCTGGGCCGCCTTCGCGCGCTCCTCGCCGAGGCGGGAATCGAACTGCGCGCATTGCGCGGGCGCCACGTCGAGCTCGAAGCGATCGCGCAACGGGAAGGTTTGGGGTTCGAAGCGCCGCCCCCCGGCGAAGAGCTGGCGCAACGCCGCGCGCTCCGCGGCGACGGCGAAACCGCGCTTTCCGATGCGGCGCGTTCGTTGGTTGCCGACTTCGCCGGCGCGCGCGGCGACATCGCTCAACGCCGCCGCCGCGGCGAAGCCAGCGTACCGCGCTTGCCCGAGTCGCCCCGCAAGCGCAGCGTGCCGCCGCCCTTACATGCGGTCGACGCAGCGCCGACGACGCTCTACCATGCTGCGACGCTGCGCGGCGGCCAGGTGCTGCATCACACCGGGAACATCGTCGTCGTCGGCGACGTCAATCCCGGCGCCGAGCTGGTCGCCACCGGCGACATTCTCGTCTTCGGCCGATTGGCCGGTATCGCGCACGCCGGCGCGGGCGGCGACGAGAACGCACGAATCTACGCCCTCGAGATGGCAGCGACGCAGTTGCGAATCGCCGCATTCATCGGTGCGGAAGAGGGCGGCGTGCGACGCGGCCGCCTCAAGCCCGAAGCGGCCATCGCGCAGGGCGGGCGCATAGTCATTCTTTCGCTCGAACGGCTCGGCGACGTCGCGCAAGCCGGAGCGCCGACGGCATGAGCGGGCGTCGCATCGTCCTCACGTCAGGCAAGGGCGGCGTCGGTAAGACGACCACGACCGCGAACCTCGGCGCCGCGTTGGCTAAACGCGGAAAGAGCGTCATTCTCATCGACGCCGATATTGGATTGCGAAATCTCGATTTGGTTTTGGGTCTCGAGAAGCGCATCGTCTTCGATCTCGTCGAGGTCGCAGAAGGGCGCTGCCAGCTGCGCCAAGCGCTGATCAAGGACAAGCGCTTCGATTCGCTGGCGATTCTGCCCGCCGCGCAGACGCGCGAGAAAGAGGCGATCACTCCGCAGCAGTTTGCGGCGATTGCCGAAAGCGCCGCCGAAGCCGCCGACTACGTCTTGATCGACTCGCCGGCCGGCATCGAGACCGGCTTTCGGAACGCGGTTGCCGGAGCGGTCGAGGCAATCGTCGTCACCACGCCCGAGGTCAGCGCGATTCGCGACGCGGATCGCGTCGTGGGTAAGATCGCCGCGGAAGGCAAGCCGATTCGGTTGATCATCAACCGGCTGCGTCCGGAGATGGTGCGCAGCGGCGACATGCTCTCGGTCGAGGACGTCTGCGACGTGCTCTCGATCGAGCTGCTGGGCATCGTGCCGGACGACGAGGAGATCATCGACACGACCAATCGCGGCGAACCGATCGTCCTCAACGAAGCCAACCGTTTACGCGCGATTTACGACAAGATCGCGCGTCGCCTCGAAGGCGAACTCGTGCCGTTCACGTCCTTCGACGGACAGGGTCTCTTGGAGCGCCTCATGGGCGCATTGAAAGCAGGGTAAGCGTGCATCAAGTGCAGTCCGTTCAAACCGACCGCCGCGCCCAGCGCGCCGGCTGCCAAAGTAGGACGCGCCATCGTTTTGACCTCCGGAAAGGGCGGTGTCGGCAAGACGACGACCACTGCCAATCTCGGTACGGCGCTGGCCGCCCGCGGCGCGCGCGTCGTTCTCGTCGATGCCGACATCGGTCTGCGCAATCTCGACATCGTGCTCGGACTGGAAAGCCGCGTCAAGCATCACTTGCTCGACGTCCTCGAAGAACGCGCCGGCGTCGACGAAGCCCTCGTCTCCGACAAGCATAGCGACAATCTCTTCCTGCTTGCGGCGGCGCAGTCGCGTGAAAAAGACGAAGTCGAAACCGAGAAGATGAAAGCGCTGATCGCCACGCTGCGCGAGCGCTTCGACTACGTGCTGATCGACTGTCCGGCGGGCATCGAACTCGGATTCCGCAACGCCGTCGCCGGTGCCGACGAAGCCATCGTGATCTGCACCCCCGAGGTATCGGCGGTGCGCGACGTTGACCGCGTCGTCGGATTGCTCGGCAACCGTTTCCGCCCCCAGCTCATCGTCAATCGTCTGCGTCCCGCTCTGGTGCGAAAGGGCAAGATGCTTTCGGTTGAGGACGTCAATGCGATCCTGCGCCTGCCGCTGCTCGGCGTGATCGCCGACGAACCGCAGATCATCGTGACGACCAATCGCGGCGAACCGCTCGCCTTGCAGAAAGAGTCGTCCACGGGTGCCGCATATCACGCCATTGCGGCGCGCGTCGCCGGCGAAGACGTGCCCGCCCCGATGCCGCCCGTTGCGAAGGTCTCGATCCTCGAACGGCTCGGCTCGATCTTCGGAGGAAAGCGGGCGTGATCGAGTTCCTCAAGCGCCTCTTCGGCCAGACGGGCTCGAGCGCGACCGCGAAAGAACGCCTTCGTTTGGTCTTGATGACCGATCATCTCGAGCTCGCTCCGGAAATGATCGAGAAGATGAAACGCGACCTGGTCGACGTGATCTCGCGTTTCGTCGAAGTCGATCGCGAGCGCATCGAGGTTACTTTCGAGCGCCAGGACCGCACGCTGGCGATGCTCGCCAACATCCCCATCGTCGCGGTCAACCGGCCCAACGGCAGCGGCACCAACGGCAACGGCACTGCGACCACCGTGAAAGAGCAGCCCGCCGCGCCGGAAGCCGCGACCGCATCGGCGCCGGCGACGCCCGGCACCGGAGCCGCCGCGCCTCCGGTGCGCAAACGCCGGCGGAAGAAGAAGGCGCAAGCCAAGGCGGTAGCTTCGGCGGGCGCCGCGGCGCAGTAGCGCGTAAGCGCGTTCCATGGCGGTCCTCGCACTCCGCAGCGGCGCGAAGCGCTACCTGCGCAACTTCAACTGGCCCTTGGCATGCGCCGGAGTTTTGATCGCCGCGCTCGGCTTGGTCTGCATTCGCTCGGCCGGGCTTCACGCGCCGCAGCCGACGGGCGAGTTTTCCAAGCAGCTCCTCTACTTGCTGCTCGGCGTTCCCATCATGATCGTGCTGTCGTTCGTCGATTATCGCAGCTGGCAGCGCTGGGCCCCAGCCCTCTATGTCGTGAACCTGCTGCTGCTTGCGTTCATCCTGCGCGGCGGACATAGCGCCTTAGGCGCGCAACGATGGATTTCGCTGGGACCGCTGGGTACGTTTCAGCCGTCGGAGCCCGCCAAGCTGGTGATCGCGATCGCGCTGGCGACGGTGCTCTGTCGCGGCACGTATCAGAACTTTCAAGATATTTGGAAGCCGTTGCTCACCGCGGCCGTACCGGCGCTGCTGATTCTCAAGCAGCCCGATCTCGGCACGACGCTGGCCGTGCTCGCGATCCTGAGCGTCGAGCTTTTCTTCGCGCTGCCCAAGCTCGGCGATTTCGGAATCTACGCACTCGCGGTGCTGGTCGCGGCGGCCGCAGCGATCGGAACCAACGCCGTGCTCAAACCCTTCCAGCGCGCGCGTCTCTTCGTCTTTCTCAATCCTAAGGCCGACCCGCAGGGAGCCGGCTACAACCTCGCGCAGTCGAAGATTGCCGTCGGTAACGGCGAGTGGCTGGGCCGCGGTCTCTATCACGGAACGCAGACGCAGCTCAACTTCGTCCCCGAGCATTCGCGCGATTTTATCTTCACGGTGCTCGCCGAAGAGTGGGGCTTTGCCGGCGCGATGCTCTTGCTCTTCCTCTACGCTGCGGCTCTCTACGGCGGAATCCGCACGATGCTCGTCGCCCGCGACCGCTTCGGCTTGCTGCTGGCGAGCGGGCTCGTCGGCTTGCTCTTCTTCCACGTTCTCGTCAACGTCGGCATGACGATCGGCATCATGCCGATCACCGGAATCCCACTCCCCTTCATGTCGTATGGCGGCTCCGCGATGCTCACCGATTTCGCCGCGCTCGGAATCCTGCTCAACATTTACTCCCAGAAGGACCGCGACGTCTTAGGCAACGCGTGAGGGCCGAGCGCGTGGTTGCGTCGCGGGGATTTTGCGCCGGCGCCGTCGTAGTGCCCGCATCCGGATGAAGCTGCTTCGAGTCGTGCTTAGCCTCGTAGGGGCGGCGGCGTTGTTCGCCGGATGTTCCGGCGCGGCCGGCGGCCCGGGCGGCCTTCCCTCCGCCGAAGTTGCGCGCGCACGATCGCTCGTCGAAGGGCTCGGCGCCAACAAGATTTCGCACATCGTGATCGTCGTCCAAGAGAACCGCAGCTTCGACAATCTCTTTCAGGGCGTACGCGGTGCCGATACGCGATCGTACGGCTACGTCAGCAGCGGTGCGAAAGTAAAGCTGGTACCGGTCAGCCTAGCGGCGCAATGGGATCTCGCGCACTCTTCGGCGGCGTACTTCGACGCCTGCGACGGCCAGGGCCAGTTTCCCGGCACGAAGTGCAAGATGGACGGGTTCGACAAAGAGGGCGTGACCTGCCATATCCACGGACAGCCGCGCTGTCCCAACAAGCATCCGCAGTACGCTTACGTTCCGCGCAGCGAGACGAAACCATACTTCGACATGGCCGGCCAGTACGTGCTCGCCGACAAGATGTTTACCTCGAACTTCGACGGCAGCAGCTTCGTGTCGCACCAGTACATCATCGCGGCTCAGGCCAGCGCCTCGGTCGACGTGCCGTTCGGCGGAGTGTGGGGCTGCGGCGGCGGCGGCGGCGACAAGGTTAACACCGTTACGCAGGAGCGGACGATGGGGCCGTCCATCTCGCCGTGCTTCGACAATCAGACTCTCGGCGACGAGCTCGACGCCGCCGGAATATCGTGGAAATATTACACGGCGAGTTTGGGCGGTGACGGTGACTTGTGGAGCGCCTACCAGGCCATCAAGCACATCCGCTACGGCAAAGATTGGAAGAAGAAAATCGTAAGCCCGCAGACGCGCTTTTTCGACGACGTGAGCGCGGGCAAACTTCCGGCGGTGAGCTGGGTGACGCCGACCTGCGAGAACTCCGATCACTCCGGCTGCGATTCGAAGACCGGGCCGGCGTGGGTGGCCTCGCTGGTGAACGCGATCGGCGAATCCTCGTACTGGAAGTCGAGCGCGGTCTTCGTTTTTTGGGACGACTACGGCGGATGGTACGACCACGTGGGTCCTAAGCTGCTCGACTACGACGGGCTTGGCTTTCGCGTGCCGCTCTTGGTCATCTCGCCGTACGCGAAAAAAGGTTACGTTTCGCACGTTCGTTACGAGCACGGCAGCCTGCTGCGATTCGTCGAGGATCGATTCGGCCTCGCCGCCCTGTCGGCAAGCGATGCCCGCGCCACCTCGCCCCAGGCCGACTGCTTCGATTTCGGGCAATCGCCGCGCCCCTATCAGCCGATCGGCTCGCCGATGACGGTGCGCGACTTCGAAGCGCAGCCCCTCGACCCGCGCATTCCCGACTCGCAGTAGGCGGGCTCGCCGCAGCTAGGCAGGTCTGCTCTCGGCGGCCCGGGAACCCCAAGCCCGGGCCGGATAGGCTTTAAAAGTTTTTTCCAAAGAGCGAGCCGAGGCGGCGCAAGAACGCCGCCCGCCCTAGCGCACCTGTGAGGGGAAGCGCGGCGTCGAGGCAAGCTCGTTAATTGAGGACAATTTGCCGAGCGAGATACTAATCTCGAGCGACCCGTGGGAAAATCGGGTCGCCATACTCGAGGACGGCGATTTAGCCGAACTCTACATCGAGCGCGAAGAGAAAGTCATCGGCTCGATCTTCAAAGGGAAGGTGCAAAACGTGCTCCCGGGCATGGGAGCCGCCTTCGTCGACATCGGCCTCGGCCGAAACGCCTTCCTCTACGTCGACGACATCAACAAGCAGCCGCTCAATATCGGCGACGTCGAAATCACGCAAGGCCATAGCGGCTTCACGATCAGCGAGAAGGTCAAGCGTGGCGACGACGTGCTGGTGCAGATCGTCAAGGAGCCGCGCGGCCTCAAAGGGGCCCGCATCTCCACGAACATCTCGCTGCCCGGCCGCTATCTGATTTTGATGCCGACCGGCAAGTACTCGGGCGTCTCGCGAAAGATCGATTCGGCCGACGAGCGCAACCGGCTCAAGAGCGTGATGAAGCGGATCCGGCCCGAGGGAATGGCGACGGTCGTCCGTACGGCGGCCGCCGGGGCGAGCGAAGCCGAGCTGATCGCCGACCTCGGCGTGCTGATTCGAATGTGGCACGGGATTCTAGAAACCTATAAGCGCGCCAACTCGCCGGCGCTGCTTCACAAGGACATGAACCTGATCTACAAAGCGGCGCGCGACTTCATTACCGCCGACGTGGATCGCGTCTTGATCGACGACGAGGAAGAGTACCGCAAAGTGCGCGACTTCCTCCAGCTGCTCGGCCCGCAGTACATTTCGCGCATCGAATACTATAACTCCGGCCGTTCGCTCTTCGACGACTACAAGGTCAGCGAAGAGCTGCAGAAGCTGATGCGGCCGAAGATCAATCTGCCGTCCGGCGCGTCGATCGTCATCGAGTCGACCGAAGCGCTCACCGTTATCGACGTCAATTCCGGCAAGTTCACCGGGGGGCGCAACCTCGAGGATACGATCCTCAAGACGAACATCGAAGCGGCCGAGGAAATTGCGCGGCAAGTGCGCTTGCGCGACATCGGCGGCATCATCGTCGTCGATTTTATCGACATGGCGTCGGAAGCGTCGCGCGAGCGCGTCGTGAAGGTAATGGAGGACAATCTGCGCCGCGATCGCACGCGCGCCACGATTCAATCCTTCTCCAATCTCGGACTGCTCGAGTTTACGCGCAAACGCGTCGGAAAAGACCTGGGCGCGCAGCTGCGCGGCACCTGTCCGACTTGCATCGGCCTGGGAAGCGTGATGTCGCCGCAGTCGGTGGCGATCGAGACCTTCCGCCGCATCCGTGGCGAGGCGGCCAACGGTGCGCCCGGCGACGTGGTCGTGCACGTCGCTCCAACCGTCGCCACGCAGATGGAGTTCTGGTACGAAGAAGAGTGCAAGGAGCTGGCGCGCTCGATCGAGCATCCGATTCGCGTCCGCGTCGATCCGATGATTCATCCGGAGAAGGCGCGCATCGAATTGGTCGCCGGCTTCAAAGAAAAGCGCCACGCGGTACGCGTCGGCGACGAGCACGACGTCGACCTGCTGCCGGGGCGGCTTCCCAGTCCGTTGTCGGCTGCGGCGGTCGTCGACGGGCGCATCGCCGAAGTGGAAAACGCCATCAACAATGCGGGGAACTTCGCGCGCATTCGCATCATTGACGTAGACGACGAGGACGATTACGTTCTCGCCGAACTGGTTACGGCCGGCGTCAAATCGCGGCGCAAACGCCACGGCCGGCGCGAGAAGCTTTCGGCGGCGGAGCAGACGCGGCTGCTGCGCGAGTTGGCCGAGGATGCGGCACGCCAGTCGGCGTCGCGTCCGCCGATCGGGATCTCGCCCGTTACCGAGGAAGAGGAAGCCCAAGACAAAGCGTTACGCGCCGAGCGCAAGGGTGAGGCCCAGCCCGACGCGATCATCATCGCCGAGGGTGCGGTTCAGCACGGCGAGGGTGACGGGCGCCGCAAACGACGTCGCCGCCGTCGCGGACGCAGCGGAGACCGACCCGAAGAAACCGTGATAAACGTTGCCGCGCAACAGCGTTGCCGCGCCAATAAGCGTTGCCGCGCCGCCCCCGGCGGAGGCGGCCGCTGCCGGCGACGGCACGGGTCAGCAACGACGCCGCCGGCGCCGCCGGCGCGGACGGGGTGGCCGCGGTCAGCGTCCCGGAGCGGTGCCCGACCGGCAGATCTTCGAGGTCGGGCCGAACGGCGAGACCCATTCGACCGGCGTTACCGCACCGCCCGAACCTTCGCGGGCCATCGTTACCCGCAGCGCTGCGCCGCCGGCAGTCGGGCCGCCGCCGCCGAGCCTATCGTCACCGCCCGAAGAGGCGAAGCGGACCAAACCGGCGCGGCGCAGACGCACCGCTCGCAGCGAAGCCGCCGCCGAGCTGGAGGGCGACGGCGAGTCCGATCGCGCTGCCGGCTGCCGAACCCAATCGCCGGCGGACGCGCAAGACGGAGGCGGCTGCCGACGTTGAAGTTCCGGCAGAGCCGAAGCCCAAACGCACTCGCGTCTCGCGCACCGCTGCAGCCGCGACCGACGGAGAAAAGAAAAAGCCGGCGCGCAAACGCGCGACGGCTTCCCGGAAGAAGTCGGGCTAACGCTGCGGCGTTAGCCGCCGTTCTCTTGCGTCGCGTGCGCCAGCCGGTCGTCGAGATATTGGATGGCGCGCGTGAGCTGGTCGTCCTTCGCCGGCGTTCCGAACTGCGGATGCTTGTTCTCGGAGATGACGATGTCGGGCGTAATGCCGAGATGGTTGATGTCGCGATTGCGCGGCGTGAGATAACGTGCCGTCGTTACTTTGACCGCGCTCCCATCGGGAAGCGGATAGATCGTCTGCACGACGCCTTTGCCGAAGGTCTTGGTTCCGACGATCGCGCCGACGCTGCTGTCTTGAATCGCGCCCGAGGTGATCTCCGAGGCCGAGGCCGTGTAACCGTTGACGAGCACGGCCAGCGGCAGCGGCGCGATCGCGGTATTGTCGGCGTCGAGCGTGGTGATGTTTGACGCGCGCGACTCCACCGAAACGATCGGCCCGCTCGGAATGAACTTCGAGCTCACCGCGACGGCCGCTTCGAGATAGCCGCCGCCGTTGTCGCGTAGATCGAGCACGATCGCGCGGGCGCCCTGTCGCTGCAAGCGGTCGAGGGCCGCGGCCAACTCGTTGCCGGTCTCTTTACCGAAGACGGTGAGCGCGACGTAACCGATCTTGTTCGGAAGCATCTTCTCGTAGACGCTGAGCTGATGAATTTTCGCGCGGGTGATGGTGAGCGGTGCCGTCAGCGCCGCGCCGTCACGGCTGAGCGTGAGGGTTACGCGAGTGCCTTCCTTGCCGCGCAGCTTGCCGCTGGCTTGCGGCAGGCTCATTCCCTTAGTGGATAGGCCGTCGATGGTCGTGATCAGGTCGTCTTGTTCGACACCCGCTTTATCGGCCGGACCGTCGGGCACGATGTTCTCGACGGAGATGTATTTCGTTTTGTCGTCGACTTGAATGACGATTCCGGTTCCACCGAAATCCGAGCCGTCGAGACCGGCGTTGAGCCCGGCATACTCTTTCGGCGTCAAGAAGACCGTATAACGGTCGTTGACGCTGTGCATGATGCCGTCGAGCGCGACGTAACTCAGATCGTGCAGCGACAGCTTATGGTTCGATCCCGCTGCCGCAACTTCGATCTCGTGGTCGATGGCGTGCACGTTGTTCGCCGGAACTCCGGCGTGCATAGCGGGAAGCGAAGCGTGCTTAACGCCCGCCGTGTGCATCGCCGCGAGCAGCTGCGTTCGTACCGAATCCAGGACGATTTGCGGTTCGACCCTTTGGTAGAAGTTGTCGGTGAGATAGGTGTAGCTGGTCGCGATTTCGCCGGCATCCGTGGCCGATAGCCGGCCTTGGGCCGCCGCGGCCGGAAATTGCAGTAGGAGCAGCGCGAATGCGCTGGTCAGGAGAAGCGAAAAAGAGCGTTTCATACCTTACAAATCAACGTATAGCGGTGCGTAAACGTGCCTTGGCCGCGGCCAACTGTTTGTCGGCCGGGGTGTCCATCAGCGACGGGTTGGGGTCTTGTTCGACGACGACGTCGGGTTGGATGCCATGGTGCTGGATATCGCGCCCGGCCGGCGTGAGGTAGCGCGCCGTCGTAATTTTTAGCGCGCCCTGGTCGGGAAGCGGGAAGATGCTCTGGACGACACCCTTGCCGAAGGTGCGCGTGCCGACGAGCGTCGCGAGGTGATAATCTTGCAGCGCGCCGGCGGTAATCTCCGAGGCGCTGGCGGTGTACTTATTCACAAGAATCACGAGGGGATGCAGGCCGCTGATGGCATCGCCGAGCGCTTCCTCAGTGGTGCGCTGGCCGTCGCGGCGAATGGTTGAGACGATCGTCCCTTGCGGGATGAAGAGGCTGGAGATGGAGACCGCTGCGTCGAGCAGTCCGCCCCCGTTGTCTCGCAGATCGAGAATGTAGGCCTTCGCGCCCTTCGCGTGTCCGTCCAGAAGCGCCGCGCGCACTTCGTCGCCCGACGTCGTGCCGAAATCGGAGAGCCGCACGTAATCGATGCCGTCCTCGATCTTCGCGCGTACCGTTGGAACGTGGATGATCTCGCGCACGATCGCGTAGGAACGTTCCTTCGTAGGCGCGTTATATGCATGCGCGCGCAGGCGAACCGTCGTACCGGCTTCGCCGCGAATCATCTGCTCGACGCGGTCGATCGGCACGCCGCGCACCGGCTTGCCGTCGACCGAATCGACGACTTCGCCCGGCTTCATGCCGACGCGCGCGGCGGGCAGAGCCTCGATCGGCTGCACGACGATGCGACCGTCTTTGAGCTGATAGATGTAAACGCCGATGCCGCCGAAGTTTCCGCCGGAAAGCGACTCGTTGAGTCCCCGGATCTCGCGTGGCGAAAGATAGACCGTATACGGATCGCGCACCGAGCTCATGATGCCGCGCAGCGCCGCGTCGGCGAGATCGTCGCGGCCGTTCGGCCCGACATCCGAGGCATAGTGCTGCTGCGCGAAGGCGAGAATCTCGGCCGCGCGCTCCCCGTCGGAGCGCGAGTTTCCGCTGGCCATCGCCGTGGGCAGCGTCGCGTCATCGACCTTCTTGGCGTCGAGGAGGCTGCGTAGCGCCGCTACCTCTCCGGCGATCGGCGTCTGAGGCGAGATCGGCTTGTAAAACGAGTTCTCGAGCCGGCGGAGTGCGAGGTCGGCCATCGCCGAACCCGGAGCGTCGTGGGTGGCGAAGAGATCGCTCAGATCCCCCGTCGTCGCCACTTCCATGACCGACTGACCCCCGATCGTTCCCGGACGGTATCCTAGATAAAGTGCCGCGGCAGCCGCGATAGCGACGGCGACTAAGACGGTAAGCAGAAAGCGCATCGGACGGGTCAATATTATCCTCTCGTATCAAGTACCCGGCTTGACCGGCGATTAGTTTCTCGCCGGAAGCGTACTCGCTAAGTCTTAATGAATGCGGGGGGCCGGGTCAACGGGTTTCCCCGCAATTCGTACCTCGAAGTGGAGGTGGGGGCCGGTCGACTGCCCGGTCGAACCAACCGCGCCGATGGCCTGGCCCCGCGTAACGCTCTGCCCGTTGGAGACGTACATGGCCGAGAGGTGGCCGTAGCCGGTCGAGTAGCCGCCGCCGTGATCGATCAAAACATAGTTGCCGTACCCGCCGTACCATTGGGCCATGATGACCGTCCCCGCGGCGGCAGCGGTGACCGTCGTGCCGCTGGGGGCAGCGATGTCGAGGCCCTGATGGAACTCGGGTGAGCCTCCGAAGGGGTTGGAGCGCCAGCCGAAGGGCGAGGTGATCGTCCCGGTAACCGGCCAGGAGAACATGCCCGTCGCCCCGGAGTCGCCGACGATCCCGGCAGCGCGCCGCGCCGCCGCAATCTCGCGTTCGCGCTGCACGATCAGCGCTTCGAGCTGCGCCTCTTCGGCAGCCGAAAGATTTTCGATCTCGGCCACTTCGTCGGCGACGCTGCGCCGGCGAATCGCCGCTAGCTGCACCAAGTTGCGGCGCTCGTTATCCAGCGAGTCGAGCTGGCTGCGCGCCTCTTCTTGCGCCTGTTCTTCCTGCTGCAGCTGCATGCGCGTGCGCTCCAAATCTGCTTCCACGGCGGCCACGCGCGCTTCGGCAACCTTGCGGGCGCGAACGGCGCGCTGGTTGGCGGCGATGAGCAGCCGCAGATCTTCCCAGCGCTCAACGAACTCGCTGAACGAACGCGCGGCGATCAACGCATCGACGTAACTTAGGTCGCCGTACTCGTAGATATCGACGAGCCGCCGTTTGAGCGCGGCGTCGTGAAGCCGTAGCGAACGGCGCGCCGCGTCGAGCTGAACGGTATTCCAGGCGATCTTCCGCTGCGTCCACTCGGTCTCTCCCTGGAGGGAGCCGATGTGCGCGTTGATCCTGCCGATGGCCGCCTCGGTGTCGTCGAGCTGGTGCTGCAGATCTTGATAGTGCAGCGTCGCGGTCTTGAGCTCGGCCCGCTTGTCGTGCAGACGAGCGTGGATCTGCTGCGCTTTAGCGCGTTCCGACTGGATTCGCTGCTCCAGCGTCGTACCGCTCGCGCCGCCCAGTGCCGGAAGCAGCGATAGGGCGACGAGCGCGGCATAGCTCCGCCGGCGCGTCACGTTCGCAAGTGGCGTCCGACGGAGATCCACGACGCCACGATCCCGATGGCCGCGCCGACGGCAACGAGCTCGGCCGCGAGAATGCGGACGTCGAGCGGGGCCGCAGCGAGCTGCGCCCACGGAAGCGCCTCGAGCAGCCGAGGCCAGAGTGTCGCGCGCGCGGCGGCGAGCAGTCCGATCGCCACCAGCGCTCCAAAGGCTCCGGCGAGCATTCCCTCGCAGATGAACGGCAGCCGAATGTACGTGTTGGTCGCGCCGACGAGCTGCATGATCGCGATCTCACGCCGGCGCGCGAAGACCGTTAGCCGGATCGTATTCGAGATGATGATGCCGGCTACGGCAAAAAAGACGACGATCACGCCGATTCCGACGCGACGAAGCACCGCACCCAGCTGCAAGAGGCGCGCCACGATCTTCTGTCCGTACACGACGTTGTCGACGCCGCCGAGCCGGCGAACGCCCGCAGCAACCGCCGGAACGTCGTCGGTATGGCGCACCTTGATGCGAAACTTATCGGGCAGCGGGTTCTCGGTGAGCAGAGCCGTGTCGATCGTACCTTTGGTGCGCGCCCGCAGCTCGGCGAGCGCCTTCGCGCGGGGGATGAATCGTGCCGACGCGATGCGCGAATCTTGCGCTAAATAACGCGCGACCGAGGAGACTTGCGCTTGCGTTACGTCGGAGCGAAGATACGCGGAGATCTCGATTTGATCGAGCAGACGTCCACCGAGATCGGCGACCGCCGCGCGCACAAAAAGAAAGAGTCCGAGCAGGACGATGGTGATGGCGACCGTGCCGATCGCGGTCACCTGCATGCCGGCGTTGCGCGAAAAGTTGCGCAGCACCTCACCCAGAAAGAACTTGAGTTTGCCCCAGTCCAAGATAGTAGTAGCCCCGTTCCTCGTCGGCGGTGATGCGGCCGTCCTCCAAGCGCACTACGCGCCGCCGCATCCGGTCGACGACGGCTTGATTGTGCGTGGCGACGACCACGGTCGTTCCTTTGAGATTGATGCGCAGCAGCAGTGCGGTGATCTCGGTCGTGTTGGCCGGGTCCAGGTTTCCCGTCGGCTCGTCGCAGAGCAAGAGCTTCGGATTGTTGACGAGCGCGCGAGCGATCGCGGTGCGCTGCTGCTCGCCGCCGGAGAGCTCCCCCGGGTACATCCGGCTCTTGTGCGAGAGTCCGACCAGGTCGAGCACGCGCGGCACTTGACGCATCACGTCGCGGGTATGAGCGCCCGTCACCTGCATGGCGAACGCGACGTTCTCCCAGACGGTCTTATCTACGAGCAGCTTGAAATCTTGAAAGACGACCCCGAGATGGCGCCGTAGGGCCGGGACGCGATTGCGCCGCAGACGGTCGACGCGGATTCCGTCGACCACGATCTCTCCGCGGGTGGTTCGTACTTCCCGGTAAAGTAGACGAAGCAGACTCGACTTTCCGGTGCCTGAATCGCCAACGAGGAAGACGAACTCGCCCTTAGCGATTTCGAGGCTGACGTTGTCGAGGGCGCGGACTCCGTTGGGATATACGAGCGAAACACCGCGGAGGGAGATCATCGCTGGCAGAGGGGTTTTCCGAAAGGTCCGGCCTATACCTTTCCATGGACTTCGATTTAACGGACGAGCAGCGGGCGATCCAGAATCTCGCGCGCGAGTTCGCGCAAGAAGAGGTTAAGCCGCGCGCCGAGGAGATGGACCGCGAGGAGCGCTTTCCGTACGAGCTCGTCGCGAAGATGGCCGAACTCGGGTTCATGGGCCTTCCGTTTCCGGAAGAGTACGGCGGCGCGGGCGCCGACACGGTAAGCTACGCGCTTGCGGTGATGGAGATCGCGCGCGCCGACGCTTCCACCGCGATTACGATGGCCGCGCACGTCTCGTTGGGCGCCACGCCGTTCCATCTTTTCGGAACGGAGGAGCAGAAGCAGAAGTACCTCGTGCCCCTCGCTCGTGGTGAGCGGCTCTGGGGCTTTGGCTTAACCGAGCCGAACGCCGGCAGCGACGCCGGCAACGTGCAGACCAGGGCCGACCTGCGCGACGGCAAGTGGGTTATCAATGGAACCAAGGCCTTCATTACCAACTCCGGCACCGATATCAGCGGCGGCACCACGATTACCGCCGTTACCGGTAAGCGGCCCGACGGCTCGCGCGAGATATCGAACATCATCGTTCCTCAAGAGACGCCCGGATTCTCGCGCAGCCGCAAGTATCGCAAGATGGGGTGGCGGGCCTCCGACACACGCGAGCTTTCGTTCGTGGATGCCGCCGTTCCGGAAGAGAACTTGCTCGGCGCCCGGGGCGAGGGTTATCGTCAGTTTCTCTCGATCCTCGACGGGGGGCGCATCTCCGTTGCGGCGCTCTCTATCGGGCTTGCCTTGGGAGCCTACGACGAGGCCCTCGGCTACTCGAAAGAGCGTCACGCGTTCGGCAAACCGATCAGTAAGTTTCAGGCGATATCTTTTAAGCTGGTCGATATGCTTACTCAAATCGAGCACGCCAAGCTGATGATGCTGCGCGCCGCGTGGGAAAAAGATCGCGGACGCGACTACGTCGCCGCGGCTAGCTTCGCCAAGCTCTTCGCCGGCGAGCTTTCACATCGCGTCGTCAACGATGCGCTGCAGATTCACGGCGGCTACGGTTTCATGGACGAGTATCCGATCTCGCGAATGTACCGCGATCAGAAAATCAACGAGATCGGCGAGGGGACGAACGAGGTTCAGCGTCTCATTCTAGCGCGCCTCATGGGTCTCTAAAAAAGGACGACGTCGGCGCGTGAATGCCGAGCAGCTCTTCGCCGGTTCGTCGATCGCCGTTTCGCTGTTGGCGCTCGGATTTTCGAGCTTTCTGCTGACGCGTCAAAATAAGCAGATCGAACACGAACGCAACGCGAATGCGATTCTGGACGCGATCGGAAGGCTCACCGCTCCGGAGATCGTCGCGGCATTCACGCAGCTCGAGTCGATCGGCGATCGCTACCCTGACGACGACAGCGTACGCCGCAACTTCGACGGCTCGGACGACGATCACGCGCTCGTGCTCGTAGCCCAGTACGTCGAGACGGTGGCGTGCTTGGCGCGGCGCCGCGTTCTCGATGCCTCGCTGATCGTCGACGCGGTCGGATTTATGCTGCGCTCGCGTTGGAGTTCGATTCTTCCATTCGTCGAGCGCCTGCGCCGCATTCGCGGCAACGCAGTATCTCTTCGAAAACTTCGAGTGGTTGGCGACGTTCAGCACGTGGTGGAAAGACACGCCTCGGCCGCGCGGCGACCGGAACTACGATCCCAAACAGTTCGGCGGGGTCAAGTTCAAGGTGTGAGGCCGGCGGCGCCGTCTTTTTGGTGAAGCTCGGCGCAGTCTAGCGGCCCGGTGTAGACGACCGTGCTGCGCTGGTCGCGCCCGATCGTGACCACCAAATGTGAGGTGAGCGGCGATCGGAATCCCTGCGCCAGCACGAAGGCGGTCCCGCGCGGCCCTTTGACGGTGAAGGTGATGCGTTCGGTCTCTTCGCCGTTGTCCGTCGAGGTCGAGCCGGCCGTCAGCCCTTGCTGTTCGATCGGAGTGCCAAGCATGCGAGCCGCGGCCGGGCTGCGGCGGACGGCGGCGAGACCGCAAACGTGGCCGTCGGCACGATCCATGACGTGAATCAGGGTCAAAGCCAGTACCACGACCATCGCGACGGCCGAGAGAACGACGGCGACGCCGAGGGCGACGAGAATCCAAATCAAGCGCGGCTCGATTCGGGGCCGCGGTGCGGCAGGCTCCATGCAACCATGATAGCAAAGCAAGAGCATCATGAGGATGCGTTTTTTGGTTCTGGCCGCCGTTGCCGCGGCGGCCCTCACAGCTCCGGCACTGGCAGCGCTTTCGACCGGTGGCAAAGCGCCTACGTTCACCCTGCAGGCCAGCCAGGCCGGTAAGGTCTTCACCTTCAATCTCGCCGATGCGCTCAAGCAGGGCCCGGTCGTGCTGTACTTTTATCCCGCGGCGTTTACCACGGGGTGCACGATCGAAGCGCATGACTTCGCCGACGCGATCGATCAGTACCACGCGCTCGGCGCGACGGTGATCGGCGTCTCGCACGATCCGATCGACAAACTGCAAAAGTTTTCCGTCAGCGAGTGCCGCAGCAAGTTCGCCGTTGCCGCCGATACCGATCAAACGGTCATGAAAGAATACGACGCGGTCTTACCGCAGCATCCGGAATATGCGAATCGCACGTCGTACGTCATCGCGCCCAACGGTACGATCATCTACGAGTACACCAGCCTCGATCCGACGCAGCACGTCTCCAATACGCTTACCGCGCTGCGCGCCTGGAAGGCCGACCAGGCACATTAGGGGCGCCGGTTTAAACGGCGTCGTCGTTGGCGAAGAGCTGTTGCGAGCGCGGCAGCCGTTTCGTCTGCGTTCCGGTGTCGAGCGCGGTGATGCCGCGAGGCACGACGTCGATCGGGGGAATCTCGGCCAGCGCGTCGCTCCCGAGCGAGGCTTCGTCCTTGAGCCGTCGTCCTTGGGGAAGCAGCTTGGTTTCGTACGATCCGACCGCGGCGTTGAACGCGTTGACCGAACGTTCGAGGTGCTTGCGCACCTCTGCAAGATGCTCGGAGAACTTGCAGGCCCGCTCGTAAAGCACGCGTCCCATGTCGGCGATGCGCTTGGCGTTTTCTTCCTGACGCAGCGCTTGCCAACCCATGGCGAAGCTTCGCAGCAGCGTTACCAGCGTCAGCGGACCGCTGATCAGCACGCTCTTGTCGAGCGCGTACTCGATGAGCGCCGGATCTTCGCTGCAGGCGTAGCTGAGGAAAGCTTCGCCGGCTACGAACATCACGACGTAATCGGCCGAACCCTTTGCGCTCTGGTAGCCGCGCCGGGCCAGCGCGTCGACGTGATCGCGCAGCGCGCGCGCGTGCTGCTTCACCAGCGCCGCGCGGGCTTGATCGTCGGCAGCCTCTAAAGCCGCTTGCAGCGAATCGGTCGGCGCTTTGGCATCGACGAAAACGCGCCGTTCGCCGGGAAGATTGATCGTCATATCCGGACGCACGCGGGCGTGATCGAGGGCGACCGACTGTTGTTCGATGAAGTCGCAGTGCGGGAGCATGCCGGCCTTCTCGACGACGTTTCGGAGCTGCATCTCGCCCCAGCGTCCGCGCGAGGTCGGGTTGCGCAGCGCCGTGACCAGCGTCGACGTCTGCGTGGTTAATCCGGCAGCAGCGGTTTCGAGCTTTTCCGCGCGCCCCAAGAGTTGATCGATTTGTTCGCGCAGGCTGCCCGCATCGCGTTGACGGGCAGATTCGAGATCGGCGAGCAGGCGGTCGAACTCGCCGAGTTTCTGCGTCATCGGTGAGACGAGCTCGCCGACGCGTTCGCTCGCGCGCGCCGCGGTGGTCTCGCGCAGCTCGTTCTTAGCGCGTTCCAGCAACGCCTCGACGCTCTTTTCGCCGGCAATCTGCGTCTGCTCGAGCTGGGCTCGCAGCGATGCGCTCTCCGAGCGAGCGACGAGCCACGCGATCAGCGCGCCGAGCGCGCCGCCCAGAAGAAAAACGCCGACGACGTCCCAAACGATCACGTGCTTGCGCTCGCCAAATACTTGTTGAAGAACGCAATCGTGCGCGCCCATGCGTCGGCCGCAGCCGCGGGAACGTATGACGGGCGATCTTCGTCGAAGAAGGCATGTCCCGCGTCGTCGTAGATGCGAAAATCGTGCGGCACGGTGAGCGCCGCGGCAAAGGCACGAACCGAATCGGCCGGGATTCCCTTGTCGCGGCCGCCGTAACTGCCGCAGACGGGCGTTGCAATGGCTTTCGGATCGACGTTCTCGACCGCGCCGTAGAACGGTGCGGCGGCGGCAAAGAGCGTACCGTCTTGCGCGATCTCGTTGAGGACGATCCTCCCGCCCATGCAGAATCCCATGATTCCCAATTTGGTCCCGGCGGACTTGGCTTTGAGCCAATCGGCGGCCGCGGCGATCTCGGCGTGCTCCTGCGCACGGTCCAAGCGCTTCGAAAACGGACTGAAGATTGAATAATCGGAAACATCGTCGCCGTTGGGCGCACCCATGCCGGCATATAAATCGGGTGCAATCGCGGCGAAGCCCGTTGCCGCCAAGCGGCGGACGACGCTGCGGATCGACTTATCGACGCCCCAAACGTGCATGACGACGACGACCGACCCGGCCGGTGCGCCGGCGCGCGACGGCCACGCCGCGTACGCGGGAACGCTCGTCTGACCGGCTTGCAGCGTAACGCGCTGGACGTCAATCGCCGGATCGTCCTCCGGCACGTCCGGCATGGAACTTCGCGGAGCGTCGCTCGCGCCGGCGGCGGTCGTCGCCGCCACCGTTGCTGCAGCCGAAATGCCGACGAAGAAACGGCGGCTAAATCGTTCGGAGGCCGCTTGTGTTGGGTCGATCTCCGGCACAGGCATATCGCTGCAAATCTTGCCCGCAGAGAAGGACGAATCCTCGAACGTCTGTTTGCGGCATAGCGAGCCTCCTCTCGCTCGGGTGTGGCGATTGGGCGCCGCCGCCGGTAGTCGTAGGCCCTCGCCCGCTAAAAGATAAGATGAACTCTGTTTTGGAAACGAGCACGATCAGCGTAACGCTTCCGGAGATGGGAGAATCCGTCACCGAAGGCTCCATCGTCGAATGGCGGCGCAAGCCGGGCGAGTTTGTCGCCGAGGGCGACCCGCTCGTTGAAGTAACCACCGACAAGGTCGACGTTGAGGTACCCGCGACGGCATCGGGCGTGCTGACGCAAATCCTCGCGCACGAAGGCGACACCGTCGCGGTCGGCGCCGTTCTCGCCGAGATCGACACCTCGAAAAAAGACGGTGCGCCCGCCGCTGCGCCTTCGACCGGGAACGGCGCGGCGAAAGCCGCAGCACCGAAACCGCAAGCGCCACCGCCGCCCCCGCCGGGGCGAGGCGAGCCGGTCGCCGACTATCAGGCCGAACGCGCGGCGCAGCGGCTCGACGTAGATCTCGCGCGCGTGCGCGGCTCGGGTCCAAACGGGCTCATCTTACGCTCGGACGTGCTGGCTGCAGCAGAGACCGCGCGTCGCCGTCCGGCAGGCCCGGCTCCGCTGCCGGCTCCTCCGGTTCCGCCGGGGGCAACGGTGACGCCGCTGCGCGGTCCGGCCGCTGCGCTTACCGGCTACATGGAGCAGAGCCTGAGCATCCCGACGGCGACGAGCTTCCGCGGCATCGCGGTCGACGTGCTCGATGCGCGCCGCAAGGAGCTTAACGGAGCGGTCAAGGCCGCCGGACGTAACGAGCGGATCTCCTTCACGCATCTCATCGCTTACGCGCTCGTGCTCGCCGCGCGCGAGATGCCGTTCATCACGTATTCGTTTCGCCGCGACGAAGACGGCAAGCCGGCTCGCCTCGAGCCGGGTATTCATCTCGGTCTTGCCGTCGACAGCGAGCGCAAGGACGGCTCGCGATTTCTCGTCGTGCCCGTCATCCGCGACGCCGGCTCCCTAGACTTCGCCGCGTTCCGCGCGAAGTACGAAGACCTCGTTGCCGCGGCGCGCGAGAACCGGCTGACGGCAGACGATCTGCAAGGTGCGTCGTTTACGCTGACCAATCCCGGCGGCATCGGCACCGCGGCCTCGGTGCCGCGGTTGATGGCCGGACAGGGCGCGATCCTTGCGACCGGTGCGATCGGATATCCGGCCGGGTTCGGCGCAGCCAACGAACAGTCGTTGCGGTTGCTCGGCGTCTCGCGCGTGATGCAAATCACCAGCACCTACGACCATCGCGTGATCCAGGGCGCACAATCCGGAGAATACCTGCGCCGCGTCGACGAGCTCTTACAAGGCGCGGACGCTTTCTACGAAACGGTTTTCTCGTCGCTGGGACTGCAGGCCGCACCGGTTCCGCAAGTCGCGCTGGCGACGGTCGGCACCGGCGAAACCAAGCCGTCCGACGAAATGCTGCGGGCCGTCGCCGCCGGCATGGCGATCGTCTCCGCGTACCGGCGGCACGGGCACTTGGCGGCCAACCTCGATCCGCTCGGCGCCGAGCCGGTCGGCGATCCTTCGCTCGAGCCGCAGACCTATGGTTTGACGCCGGCGCTGCAGAGCGCGATACCCGCGTCGGTTTTGCGCGTCAAAGTTCCCGGCACGACGCTGGCCGAGGTCTTGCCGCGGCTGCGCGAGACGTACAGCTCGACCATCGCGTACGAGATCGAGCATATCTCCAACGCCAACGAGCGCGTCTGGCTGCGCGACTACATCGAATCGGGCCGAAATAAGGTCAAGCATTCGCCGCAACGCCAGATCGAATTTCTCTCTCGGCTCACGCGCGTCGAAGCCTTCGACCGATACGTGCGCAAGGCGTTCTTAGGGCAGAAAACCTTCTCGGGCGAGGGACTCGACGTCATGGTTCCGATGCTCGAAGAGATGCTCGACATGCTCGCCGACGACGGCGTCGCGCGCGCCGTGCTGGGAATGGCGCATCGCGGGCGCCTCAACGTCATCGCTCACGTCGTCAACGCGCCCTACGAAGAGGTGATGACGGAATTCGAGGCGGCGCAGTATCGCGGTCAGCTCGGCGACGACGACGTGATGGGCGACGTAAAATACCATCACGGCTCCACGGGAACGTTTACCACGTCGAAAGGCAAGATGATCGACGTGACGCTGGCGCACAACCCAAGCCATTTGGAAGCCGTCGATCCGGTCGTCGAGGGCAGTGCGCGAGCGTTGCAGACCGATCACTCGCGCGGCATTCCGGAACGCGACGCCAAACGGGCCGTTCCGATTTTAATTCACGGCGACGCGGCCTTCACCGGCCAGGGCATCGTCTCGGAAGTCTTCAACATGCAATCGCTGCCCGGTTACGAAACCGGCGGCACCCTGCACCTCATCGCCAACAATCAGGTTGGGTTCACGACCGACCCCAACGATGCGCGCTCGACCCGGTACGCCTCCGACCTCGCCAAAGGCTTCGACGTTCCGATCGTTCACGTCAACGCCGACGACGTCGACGCGTGCATTGCCGCCGTGCATCTGGCCGTGGACTTCCGCCGCGCCTTCGGACGCGACACGCTCATCGACCTCATCGGTTACCGTCGCTTCGGTCACAACGAACAGGACGAGCCGGCGTACACGCAGCCGCAGATGGCCGAGCGAATCAAGAATCATCCGACCGTCCGCGAGCTCTTCGCCAACAAGCTGGTCAATCAGGGCATCATCACGCCGGAGCAATCGCAGGCGATGATCGACGAGGCGACGGAGCGTCTGCAAGAGGCGCGCCGCGCGGTCAAAGGCGCGCTGGCGTCGCACATCACCGGCCGCAAGCTCTCCGGCAGCAACACCTTCGACGGAACCGTCCTGCCGCAGGTCGACCGCACGCGTCTCGTGGCGTGGAGCGACGAGCTCGTCGCCGTTCCGCAGGGCTTCGCGCTCAATCGCAAGCTTCGGGCGCAGTTCGATCGCCGTGCCGCAACCGTTAGCCGAGAGAGGGATCGTCGACTGGGGAACGGCCGAAGCGCTGGCATTTGCGTCGCTATTGACGACCGGAACTCCGATCCGTCTCACCGGCCAAGATACCGAGCGGGGGACGTTCAGCCATCGCCATGCCGTCTATCACGACGTCGCCGCGCGCAACGTTTGGATTCCGCTTCAGCACATCGCCGAGCACCAGGCGTCGTTCGAAATCCGAAACAGCCCGCTCTCCGAGTACGCCTGCGTGGGATTCGAGTATGGATACTCCACCCAGCAATCGGAAGCGCTCGTTCTGTGGGAGGCGCAGTACGGCGACTTCTTCAACGGTGCGCAGATAATCGTCGATCAGTTCATCGCCGCGGGGCAAGCGAAGTGGGGACAGACCTCTCGGCTAACGCTGCTTCTCCCTCACGCCTACGAAGGTGCCGGCCCGGAACACTCCAGCGCGCGTCCGGAGCGCTTTCTGCAGCTCGTCGCGGAAGGCAACCTGCGCGTCGCCGCGCCGTCGGTAGCAAGCAACTACTATCACTTGCTGCGGACGCAGGCGCGCTCGCCGATCGCCGTGCCGCTAGTCGTCTTGACTCCGAAGTCGTTGCTGCGCGCCGAGAGCGCCGCCGGACGTCTCGACGAGATGGCGGGGGGCTCGTTTGCGCCGGTGATCGACGACCCGCGCGTGGCCGATCGCGAGCGCATCGAGCGCTTGATCCTGTGCAGCGGCAAGATCTATCACGATCTGGTCGCGCACGCGTCGTACGGTTCGCTGCAGCGCACGGCGATCGCGCGCATCGAGCTGCTCGCGCCGCTGCCGGTCGGTGAGATCAATCGCGTGATCGCGGGCTATTCAAAGCTCAAGAAGATTCTGTGGGTTCAAGAAGAGCCGAAGAACATGGGAGCGCGCGCCTTTGTGCGCCGGCGCCTGCTCGAAGGTAAGCGCGACGGCTTCGATATCGAGTACATCGGCCGCGGCTATCGCGCTAGCCCGAGCGAGGGATATGCGGGCCAGCACGCCGTCGAGCAAGAACGAATTCTGGCCGCCGCGCTTTCCGAGTAAGTCTAGGCCAGGTTCTTCTCCGCAAACATTCGCTCGAGCAGTTCCTCGATGGTTGCAGCATCCACGAAGAGCCCTCGCGTATGGGGACCGATGAAGCCTTCGCGAACCATCGTGTCGAAGAGCTTCAAGAGTGCGTCGTAGTAGCCGCGGTAATTTAGCAGGCCGATCGGCTTATCGTGAATTCGAAGCTGCTGCCAGGTCAGAACCTCGCAAAACTCGTCCATCGTTCCAAAGCCGCCCGGGAGTGCGATGAAGCCGTCGCTAAGCTCGGCCATCAATGCTTTGCGTTCGTGCATCGTGGTAACGACGTGAAGGTCGCTCAAGTTTGGATGCGCCACCTCCATTCGCGCAAGCGCTTGCGGAATCACGCCGACGACTTCGCCGCCGGCGGCGAGCGCCGCATCGGCGACGACGCCCATCAAGCCGATGCTGCCGCCCCCGTAAACGATGCCGTAGCCGGCGCGTACCAAGCGCTCGGCGATGTCGCGCGCCATGTGCGCGTAGGACGGGCCGTTTCCCAAATGCGAGCCGCAGAAGACGCAGATCCGTTTCATTTCCGTATGCGCTTGGTCGGCGCGTTCGCGAGCGCCTGCCGGTGACGATCTGGATCTGGGCCGCGATAGAGTTCGCCGTTCTCGCCGCGCTCGCGATCGCGCGCGCAAAGCTTTGGACGTACGGATCGGATACCGGCACGTTCGCGCAGATCGTCGCCGACGCGCTTCACGGAATGCGCAACGGCGTCGAGTCGGGGTCGCACTTTCGCTATCATTGGTCACCGTCGCTGGTCTTGCTCTGGCCGCTGGTGGCGGCGACCGGTAGCGCGCTCGCGCTGCAGCTGCTGCAAGCGGCGGCAACGGCGGCGTGCGGTCCGCTGGTAACCTTGATCGCGCGACCCTACGCCGGCGAACGCGCCGCGTTCGGGCTCGGCGTATTGACGCTCGTCTATCCACCGCTGCTGGCGTTGGGATTCGACGAGTTCCACGAGCTAGGTCTCTTCACGCCGCTGGTGCTGGCGCTCTTCGCGTTTGCGGATCGAGGATGGTGGACGGCTTTTACCGTCTGTGCCGCCGTTACTCTGGGACTGCGTGAGGATGCGGCGTTGACCCTGGGATTCTTCGGCATCGCGTTGCTGGTCATCGGATCGCGCCCAAATGCGAGCGCGAATGGTTTGCTCGACGGCGGCACACGCGCACCCGGTACGCTGCGCGTTGCCGGCGCCGCCTTGACGCTCGCCGCCGCGGCGTCGCTGGTCGTCTACTACGCGATCGTTGCACCGCGCCTGGGAGGATGGAGGCCCAGCCATTTTTACGTTTACCCGTTCGCCGACGGGCCGGCGGCGCTAATCGTCGCGCCGCTGACGCATCCGCTGGAGTTCGCGCGCTCGATCTTTACCTTCGGCCGCTTGACCTACGTGCTCGAAGCGCTCGTGCCGTTGGCTTTTTTACCCTTGCGGTCGCGCTGGTCGCTGGTCGCACTGCCCGGTGCGGCCGTCGTTCTACTGGCCAACTCGGGCTACGTGTGGCGAATGGGCGATCACTATGCCGCGCTGTGGATCCCGTGGCTGCTGGTGGCGACCGTCGCCGGCGTCACGAAAATTCTGCATCGCGCCGGAGCGCGCGTTGCGTCGCGATGGACCGCCGCCGCTACCGTGCTCTGCGCCGTCTTCTTAATCGCGTTCGATCCGATGCATCCGCTCCATTATCTTCATCCCTACTATCACGATCTTTCGAGCGCGCGCCGAGCGCTGGACTGCGTGCCGAAAGACGCGCCGCTGGCCACCTACGACGAATGGTTCTCGGCCGTCGCCGCTCAGCGGCCGAATGCGACGATCGACCGCACGAGCGGCCTGGAATACCTCGTCTACGCGACCGACTTCACGACCAATAGCGATCAAGCGCGTTTGGCGCCGGCGGTTGCGGCGGCCGTCGCGCGCGGCGAGTACCGCGTCGTCTGCCGCTTTGGCAGCGTCGAGGCGTACGAGGCAACCGATGCCCGCTAGCCGCGCGATCGGAGGGCCGAGCCGCTGGACGACCCTGCGTTCGCTGCTCCCGGTGCCGTTTCGCCGTTTTCCGACGTTTTTGCGAACGACGACCGAGCGCTACGGAAACGTCTTTGCTTTTGCGCTGCCTTGGCGATCGTACGTCTTCATCAACGAGCCCGTGCTGATCAAGGAGATGCTCGTCACTCAACAGCACGCCTTCGTGAAGTCGCTGGGTACGCGCGTTTTGCGCCTTCTGCTCGGCGAAGGTTTGCTAACCAGCGAAGATCCGCTGCACCGCCGCATGCGGCGAGTCGTCCAGCCGGCCTTTCATCGCGAGCGAATCGTCGAATACGCGCGGGTAATGGAGCGCGACGGGGCCGACTTTGCCGCGCGGCTGCGTCCGGGCCAAGCGTTCGACGCGCACGCCGCCATGACCGAGCTCACGCTGCGCATCGCAACCGAGACGCTCTTCGGCAGTGACGAGAGCGATTCGGCCGTCCCCGTCGCCGAAGCGCTGCGCCTCATGATGAACGAGTTTCCGGCGATGCTCACGCCGATCGGGGCACTCCGCCAACGCCTCCCGCTTCGCAATACGCGGCGTTTTTGGCGGGCTCGCACCATGCTCGATGCGATCATCTATTCGTTGATTGCGCGACGGCGTCGCGACGGCAGCGCTCGCGGCGACGCCCTCTCGATGCTCCTGGCTTCGCCGGATGCGAACGACGAACAGATTCGCGACGAGATCATGACCCTTTTCATGGCCGGTCATGAAACGACCGCCAACGCGCTGACGTGGGCCATCTACCTCTTGGCGCAGCACCCGCAGGTCGACGAACGGGCGGCGGCCGCGGCGCGCACCGGCGATCGCGAGTATATCGCGCGCGTCGTTAAGGAAGTCTTGCGGCTCTATCCGCCGGCGTGGATCATCGGACGCGAGAGCGTGCGTGAAGTAACGCTGAGCGACGGTTCGCTCATTCCGAGCGGAACCACCGTTTTTACCTCGCCGCTGCTGCTGCATCGTCGCGCCGATCTCTTTGCCGATCCGAATCGCTTCGATCCGGAGCGGTGGTTAGGCCCGGAACCCCCGCCGTTCGCGTACGTACCGTTCGGCGGCGGCGCCCGTCGCTGTATCGGCGAAGAGTTTGCCCTCCACGAAACGGCGATCGTGCTGCAGGCGCTGCTGCAGCATTACCGGTTCGAAAAAGCGCCGGGGCCGCCCGTCGAGATCGCGCCCCTGGTGACGCTGCGCCCGGCCGGGCCGGTACGAGTTATTGCTCGAACGCGGTGACGCTCTCGTCGGGCGCGGCCGGCTCGACGCGTCCGCCGAGATACTTTCCTAGAAAAGCTTCGACCGCAGCGTTGAAGCGGCGGTTGTTCTCCGGACGAGCGAAGCCGTGTCCCTCGTCGGGAAAGACGATGTACTGGACCGGCTCGTTGTTCTTGCGCATCGCCGCGACGATTTGATCGCTCTCGCGTTTATTGACTCGTGGATCGTTGGCGCCTTGCCCGATGAGCAGCGGAACTTTGATCTGATCGGCTTTAAAGAGGGGCGATTGCGAGTTGAGGAAATCGACCGAGTCACCCATTCGCATGGCGAACTGGGCGCGGCCCGTCGACCAGTACGGCGGAATAGACTGCAGCAGCGTGTTGAGGTTCGAGGGGCCGACGATGTCGACGCCCGCTGCGAAAGCATCGGGTGAAAATGCGACGCCGGCGAGAACCGCATAGCCGCCGTAACTGCCGCCCATGATCGCCACCTTCGCGGGATTGGCGTAGCCCTGCGCGACGGCCCAGTTCTTGGCGTCGATGAGGTCTTGATGCATCGCACCGGCCCACTGCCGGTTCCCCGCGTTGAGGAACGCCTTGCCGTAACCGGTCGAGCTGCGGAAGTTCACCTGCAGCACGGCGTAACCGCGGTTTGCCAGCCACTGAACGTAACCGCTGTATCCCCAAGTGTCGCGCGCCCACGGGCCGCCGTGCACGAAGAGGATCATCGGAAGATTCTTCGGCGTTACGCCGACGGGCAGGGTGAGGTATCCGTGAATCGTTAGACCATCGGCGGCCTTGTACGAGACGGGCCGCATCGAAGCGAGCCGATATTTCAGCAGCGCCGGGCGAGAAACGAAGAGGAACGTGCCGCGCTGCGTCTCGCGGTCGTACGAGTAGTACGAAACCGGTCCGTTATCGACGAGGTAGGCGACGATGAGCCGCCGGCCGTTGGCGGTGCTGCTGAGAAAGCTGATGTCGCCGGTATGCAGCTTGTGAAGCGCGTTGAAGTCGCGCTGGTAGGCGGGATCGAGCACGTCCCATTCGGTCCGGTCGCGCGCAAACGAGACGGCGGCGAGCCGCCGGTTCTTAGCGTCAATGAGCGGACTGCCGACGTCGTAGGTCGGATCGGAAGCGACTACCACGAACTGATCGTTGCTCAAATCGTAACGGAGCAGCCGGGCCGAGTTCGCGTCGAGGCTCGAAGCGACGTAGAGCGAGCGGTTATCGGCGCTGAAAGCGACGGGCGTGATTTGATCTTCGGGCGCGGCCTTTAGCAGCGTTTGCCAAGGCGCCGACGCGTCGGGGCGTACGAGGATCTGCGTCGACCCGTCGGGGTTGTTCTGCAGCGCCGCGCGCACCACGAGGCGGTTGTCTTCGGCCCAGCCGGCGACGCTTCCAGGGTTTTGCGTGTCGAGTGTGGCGACGCCCGTTTGCAGATTCACTCGGTAGACGTCGAAGACGTCGGGATTGCGCTTGTTCGAGGTGACGAGAATTTCGTTGGGAAAGCGAGCGTCGACGTTTTCGATGTCGGAACGGACCTTGTCGCCGAACGGAGTCAGATCCCGGGTCGATTTCGTTGCGACGTCGGTCTGATAGACGCTGAAGTTTTCGTTGCCGCCCTTGTCCTGCTCGTAGAGCACGTGTTGCGAATCGGGCTGCCATTCGACGTTGCGAATCGGCCGCGCCGGATCGGTGGCGACCACGCGGTCGTCGTTCTTGCCAATCGTGCGAACCCAGATGGAGAGCACGCCGCCCGAGGGCGCGAGATAGGCGAGCATCGTTCCGTTCGGCGAGATCGCCGGCGAGGCTTTCTGCGGGTTGCCGAAGAGGACGGATCGCGGAATGAGCGGCGGGAGATCGGCGCGTGCCGCCGGCGGCGCCGAGGCGAACAGAACGGCAAGGCTCATCGCCAGATAGGCGGCGCGGATTGGCGGGTAATGCATCGGGGTTCCTCTCCTTATGTTTCGGCGATGACGGCTAGGTGCACGATCGCACGCTGGTTGGTTCGGCAGCACGGTTCTTGTAGCTCTGCGTCCAGCAGTTTCCGGTGAGCGAGCAGTAGCAGATCGAAAGCCCCAGCCTTCGCTGCAACTCCGGGCGAAGCCGCGCAACCGGCACGGCGCCCTCGATTCTCAGTACGGTGTGCTGCGAGTTCGCGGGAATAACCATCCCCGCGTTCGGCGTACTGGTCGTCAGCTTCATGCTCGCTCCCGATCGAAACGCGGCGCGGATCGCGTTCGTTATTTGTGGATCCGAGGTTCGCAGCGAAGCGACGATCGCTTCGATCGAGGGCTGCGGCTTTCCGTCCCAGCTAAGCTTGACCGCACGGATGATGGCCGGCCCGAGACCGTCATTTCGGATGTCGAGCTCGGTGAAAGTGGGCGAGTTGGTCGAATCGAAGCTGACGTACGGCCATACGGCCGCGCTAAACTGCCGCGCGATGACGCGCGTCTGATAGACGGTCGCAAGCGCCGCGACGGTGCTGATGAGCAGCGCCCCGAGCGCGACGACGAGATCGAGCCGAAACGGCCGATCCTCTCTCACGCCAGAACGAACGCTTCGTCGCCGACGCCCGCGTTGCGAATGGCGTCGTGGATCATCTCTTCCTGAATCGCGCGCACGGCCCAGCGGGCCTGTGCGTCCGGCGCTAGCCGGTCGATCGGATCGAAGTAGAGGAACGCTTTACCTGGCTTGACGCTGGGCGCCGCGTAGACCGCGATGCCGTTCGCGCGATCGTAGTACTCGTAGGAGTGCACGTCGCGTTTGCCGCCGCCGCCCGGAGCGTCGCAGACAAAGGTTGGGGTGTTGAATCCGGCGGTGCTGCCGCGCACGAATTTCTCGGTATCAACCGCGGTGGCGATCGTCGTCCGCAGCTCTTCGACACCCTTTACCATGTCGTGCATGTAGACGTAGTAGGGGTGAACGTTGACGTGGCCGAGGCGCTTGACCAACAACTGCATGCGCTCCCGCGTATCGTTCACGCCGCGGATGAGCACCGACTGGTTGCGCGTGAAGATGCCCCGCTCGAAGAGCAAGCGCATCGCCTTCTCGGTAATCCACGTGATCTCTTCGGGCGCGTTGAAGTGCGTGTGTAGCACGACCTCTTTGCCCAACGCGCGCCCGCGGTCGACGATCGACGTAATCGCGTCGAGCCACTCGACGTGGGTGATGATCTTCATCGGCATGATCGCCGGGCCTTTGGTCGCGAAACGCATCCGGCGCACGTGCGGAATATCCAGCAGTGCGTTACCGATGAACTCCACGTTCTTGGGCGGCAGCTGGTAGACGTCGCCGCCTGAGATGACGATGTCCTCGAGCTCCGGGCGCTCGGAGATATATTGGAAGGCGTCCTGCCATTGTTTGGGCGTCTTGGCCAGCGCGACTTTGTCCACGTTTTCGGTATCGGGTCCGATCGCGTAGCTGCGCGTGCAGAAGCGGCAATAGACCGGGCAGACGTTGAGCGGAAGGAAGAGCGCCTTGTCGACGTAGCGATGCACCAGACCGGGTACCGGCGAGTCCTCCTGCTCGTGCAGCGAGTCGAGGGTGAGCCGCGGATGATCGGGCAGCGACGTCGAGGCGAGCGGAATGAACTGACGGCGGATCGGATCGTCGGCCGGATCGTTCCAGTCAATCAGAGCGATCGCGTACGGCGAGACGCGCACGGCCATCGGCGCGCGGCGAAAACCCTCTTCGGCGTCGCGATAGAACTCCGGCGAGCAGACCTGGCGAATTGTCTGCAGCAGCTCTTCGGCCGTCTTGACCGACTGACGCTGTTGCCAGAGGTGGTCGAGAAACGTCGCCTCGTCGACGTCGGCGTAGGCCGGAATATGACGCCAAAACTCGCCCTGCCGGAGATTCTTGTATTCGAACTGCTCGGGAGGAGCGGGCGGCTTGAAGTGACGGGGAGCGTTAATCGTTTCCATCATGGGCTCTTTCTCGCGTACGTACGGTTGAAGTGGGCGTGTATCTCGGGGTGCTCGCGCAGCGTCTGGAGCGCGATCTCGGCGTGACCCTTAGTATAACCGTTGCCGATGATCATGGTGACGTCGCGGCCCACGCCCTCGGCGCCGAGCGCGGCGCTCGTGAACGACGTCGCCATGGAAAAGAAGTAGATCGTGCCGTCTTGGCGGGCGCAAAGAATCGATGCGAGCTCCGTGCCGGGCACGTTGACGCAGTTGATCACCAGATCGGCCAGCTGCGGAGCCGCATCGGTGACGCGCGAACTCGTTTGCAGCGCGTCGCGCGCGTCCGCCACGATCAGTTCGTCAACCACGCCGCTACGCTGCAGCACCACAGCCGACGGCGAGGAAGCGTTGGGCACGACGCCGATCACGCGGCCCCGCACCCCGGTGCGAGCCTTGGCTTGCGCGCAGACCAGCATGCCGCTCTTACCGTCGGCGCCGATGACGACGACGGTTTGGCCTTGCGAACAGAGCCGGCGGGTCTGCGCCGGCGCGCCGGCGACGTCGAAAACGGCTAAGGCGACGCCTTCGTCGACGTCTTCCGGAAGCCGCGCCCACAGCGCGCTTTCAAAGAGAATCGCTTTGGCGCTGACCCAGACGCGGCCGGTCGCGACGTCGACGCTCTCGATCGACTCGATGTGAAGCGGCGTCAGCGTCAGCGATACGAGCGAAGCGATCCGCTCGCCCGGACGCAGATCGATACTGTTCGCGCAGCGCCTCGCCGACCTCCAGCACGCGCCCGACGAACATTCCTCCGCTGCCCGTCACCGGATTGTGCTGCTTGCCGCGCTCCCCGACGATCTTCACGATGTGTTCGCCGATGCGCTGCGGATCGAAGCCGCACTCCTCGGCAATCTGTTTGAAGGAGGCCGAATCAATGTTGAGCGCTTCGACCTCGCAGAGAATTTCGTTGTCAGCCGCGGCCGGCGTGTTATCGAGACGCCACGCCTGCTGCGGCATCGCACCCTCGGGTTCGATGACGCGATGGATACCCAGCGGATGTCCGGGTGCGCGCAGACCGGTCTTCGAGCTCACTGTACCGTTACTCCGACCCGTTCGAACGGGACGCTGAGCACGACGGTGGTTCGCGTCCGCGCCATGCCCGGCGTCGCTTTGAGGCGAGCGAGCAGCTCGTCGAGGTGCTGCGTCGAGCGGGTCATGACTTTGCAAAGGAAGGTCTCTTCCCCGGCGACCGAATGCACTTCGCAAATTTCGGGCATCTCGCTTAAGCGCCGCGTGAACTCGTCGTACGCGCAATCGGGTGAGGTGTAGCAGCTGACGAAGGCGGTCAAGTGCAGTCCGAGGCGATTGGGATCGAGTTGAGCGGAATAGCCGCGGATATACCCGCGCTGCTCCAGCCGCTTGACGCGATCGTGGACGGCAGGGGGCTTGAGACCGACCACTGCTCCCAGTTCGGTAAAGGTGGATCGCGCGTTGCGCTGCAACGCGTCGAGAAGCCGGAGATCGAGCTCGTCGAGCTCTTCTGTCATCAGCACCATGTTCGACATAGAGGCAATAATGCCGAAAGATTTTCGGCTGTCTAACAATAACACCGGCAATCCGTTCGGCGCAAGCCGCCGCCGATGGTGGGCGATAATGCTTGTCTCCTTGAGCCTGTCCGGGGGCTGCGGCCCGGCTGGTTCGGGGCGGCCGGCCTCCACGGTCAGCTTCGATATTGCTGCCGATCCCCGCAACCTCAACCCGCTCTTTCTGAACCCCGACGCCGCCTCGGTCGAGCAGCAGCTCGCTCGCTTGGCCTTCGAGCCCTTCATCGACCTGGATCCGCAAGGACGGCCGCAGCCGGCGCTCCTTCAAGTGATCCCGACGGTTGCCAACGGCGGGCTCTCGATCGACGGGCGAACGATCCGCTACCGGTTGCGCCGCGGCGTGCTGTGGAACGACGGCAAGCCGGTGACCTCGCGCGACGTCATCTTCACGCTGCGCGCCATTTTGGATCCGAGCAATCCGGTGCGCACGCACGAGGGCTACGATCTGATCGACCGGGCCGAAGCGCTCGATGCTCGGACGGTCGTCTTTCATTTGAAGCGGGCGTGGGCGCCGGCCGTCATGACCTACTTCTCGTATGGGTTCACGCCGCAGTTCGTTTTGCCCGAGCACGTTCTCGCCGCCCAAGCGCCGTTAATTCGCGCCGCCTTTAACTCCGCGCCGCTGGTCGGCGACGGCCCGTACCGGTTTCTCTCTTGGCGCCGCGGCGAAGGTTTGCGCTACGCCGCCAATCCGCGCTATTGGCGCGGACTTCCCGCGGTGCGCGAGCTGGTAGTACGCTCGGTGCCCGATCCGTCGACGAACTTGCTCCTTCTTCAGTCCGGCGAGCTCGACTGGAACCTCATTGCTCCGGCGCAGACGATCATTGTCCGCGGGAAAGGAATGGCGTTGCTCACCGTGCCGACCGCCGTCGTTGCGGGTCTGGCTCTCAATACGTCGCACCCGCCGCTAACCGACGCGCGAGTGCGCCAGGCCCTAGCAGCATCGATCGATCGCGAGGCCATCTCGCGCAAGATCACGCTGGGCTATTATCCGGTGACGGACATGATTCAGCCGCGTTTCTCGTGGGCGTTCGATCCGTCGGTGCGCGAGCCGGGCTACGATCCGGCGCGCGCGGATCGCCTTCTGGACGAGGCCGGATGGCGCCGCGGCCCTGACGGCATACGCCGGCGCGACGGCGCGGCGCTTCATTTAACGTACGCGCAGTTTCCCGAAACCGCGACGGGCGTGCGCGTGGCGACGACCGTGCAGGCGGCCCTGCGCCAGCGCGGCATTGATGTGACCGTCAAGTCGGTGAGCAATGCGCAGCTCTTTCTGCCGCACACCGGCGTGCTCGCCGCCGGCCTCTTCGATCTCGCATACGTGCCGTGGACGATGGGGGCGGACCCCGACGACTCCGCCGTGTTGGGCTGCGGCGCGCCGTCCAATTACATGCGATGGTGTTCGCCGCAAGTGCAGGGGCTCGAGACTGCCGCATTGAGTTCGACCGACCAGAACGCGCGCAAGCGAATCTACGCCCGAATCGCGCGAATCGTCGCCGAACAGGTTCCGATCATCTATCTCTTCAATGCCGATTACGTCTACGCGTATCGCAAGCGTCTGCGCGGTTTCTCGCCCAACGCATTCCTACCGACCTGGAATGCCTACGCGTGGCGCGTGCGCTAGGGGCGCCAGGAATTCCGATGTCCGGCGTGCGAACGCTCGTTTCCGGATGAACGTGACGGGCCGTGGCGCCGCCTCGTGATCGAGTTCTTTCTTAGACGTCCGCTTTTTGCGGGGGTCATGAGTTTCATCGTCTTGCTCGCCGGCCTCATCACGATCCCCGCACTTCCGGTCGCACAGTATCCGCAGATCTCGCCGCCGACCGTTACCGTGACGTCGCAATATCCCGGCGCCACCGCCGAGATGGTGATGCGTTCGGTGACGACGCCGCTGGAGATCAACATCAACGGCGCCGATGGCCTGCAGTACATGCAATCCTACTCCAGCGCGAACGGTACCAGCGCGATCACCTGCACCTTCGCGCTCGGAACCGATCCCACGACCGACCAGACCAACGTCCAGCACGGCGTCGATTTAACGCTCTCACAGTTACCGCAGGCGGTGCAAAGCCAAGGCGTTAGCGTTCAGAAGAGCTCGGGGAACATCACCATCGCCGTGGCGATGCTCTCCACCAGTTCCGCGGTGTCGGACGTCGCGGTCAGCAACTACGCCGACCTCAACGTCATCGAGAATCTCAAGCGCGTTCCCGGGGTCGGCCAAGTCGAGGTCCTGGGCGACCGTACCTACGGAATGCGCATATGGGTCGATCCGCACAAGCTCCAATCCAACAACGTTTCGCTCGACACCATCATCAACGTCATCAAGCAGAACAACGCCGACGTCGCCCCAGGCGCCATCGGCCAGCCGCCGACGACGGGTTCGCAACCGTTCCAAATTCCGATATCGATCAACGGGAGATTGCAGACACCTGAGGAGTTCAAGCAGATCGTCGTGCAGGCGCAGCCCAACGGCGGCTACTTGCGCCTGGGTGACGTGGCGCGAGTCGAGCTGGGAGCGCAGAACTATATCACGTCGGCCCGTTACGACGGCGAAACCTCGGTAGTGCTGGCCGTCGAGGGCCAACCGACGGCAAACTCGCTGCAGATCTCCAAGAACGTGCGCGCGACCATGGCCCAGGTCGCTCAGACGATGCCGGCCGGCTACGCCTACAAGATTGCCTTCGACACGTCCGACTTCGTGCGCGCGTCGATCAAAGAAGTTTTCGTTACCCTGCTCATCGCCATCGCCCTGGTCGTGCTCGTCATCTTCATTTTCTTACAGAACTGGCACAGCACGCTGATTCCGTCGATCACGATTCCGGTGTCGCTGATCGGGACCTTTGCCGCGATGAAGCTGCTCGGGTTTTCGATCAACACGCTGACGCTCTTCGGATTGACTTTGGCGACGGGCCTGGTCGTCGACGACGCGATCGTCGTCTTGGAAAACATCGTTCGCCACATCGTCGACGATAAGACTAATCCGTTCCAGGCAACGGCGCGAGCGATGCGCGAGATCGGGGGCGCCGTCGTCGCCACCTCGCTCGTACTGATGTCGGTATTCGTTCCGGTCGCCTTCCTGCCGGGGACGACCGGCCTGCTATTCCAGCAGTTCGCCTTGACGATGGCCGCGGCAATCGGCATCTCGCTTCTCACCGCGATGACGCTGGCCCCGGTGCTGACGTACGAGCTCGTACGCGGCGCGGATCCGCCGACGAATCGGTTCATGGTCTGGTTCAACTCGCGGCTCCATGCGCTGACGCAATGGTACCGCCAACTGGTTCCCAAACTAATCGCCCGGCAGCGGTTGATGCTCGCGATCTTCGTGGCGGCGATCGCCCTCCTGGCGATCATGTTCAAGATAACGCCGACCGGATTCTTGCCCAACGAAGATCAGAGCCTGCTCTACGTCATCGTCTCGCTTCCGATTCAGTCGTCGATCGATCAGACCACGGCGATGGTCAAGCGGCTCGAAGGGATGATGCTGAAGATGCCGCAGGTCGAGGCGGTCACCTCCGGTATCGGATTCGGCTTCGCCAATAACAGCTCGAATCAAGCCACGATGTTCTTGCAGCTTAGGCCGCTCTCCGAGCGCAAAGGAGTGCAGAACTCGGCGCTGGCGATGCAGTACGGCCTGTACACGCAGTTTTCCAAGATTCCAAACCTGACCGCGTATCCGGCAAATCCGCCGGCCATCCCGGGTCTCGGCTCGACCGGCGGCTTCGCCGTCGAGATCGAAGACATCAACAACCTCGGGCTGCCGGCGCTCAACAAGGTCGGCAACACCGTGCTGGCACGGGCGAAGCAGGATAACGCGCTGTCGCAGGTACGTTTCCCGACGATCTTCACCGGAACGTACCTGACCACCGAGTTCAATCGTTCGAAGGCGCTGGCATTCGGAGTATCGCCGTCGGCCTTCTTCGATACGATCAACGCCACGACGGGCTCGACCTTCGTGAACTTTTTCGATTACGGAACGCGCTCGTATCAAGTCATCGTTCAAGCCAATGCCAAGCAACGCACGTCGCCAACCGACTACTCGCGCATCTACGTCGCAAACTCGGCTGGAGCGATGATGCCCGTGAGCCAGTTCTTGCAGACGAAGCAGGCCACCAACAATGTCGCGATCATGCGCTTCAACGAGTACAACGCCATCGAGATCGACGGCAACCCGGGAATCGGCGCTAGTTCGGGACAGGCGCTAACCGCCATTCAGAAGCACGTTGAGGCAAATCTTCCCAAGGGCATGGGCTACGACTGGAGCGGTATTGCCCGCCAGCAAGTGCAGAGCGGACCGCAGACCGTCGCCGTCTTCGCAATGGGATTGCTCTTCGTCTTTCTCGTGCTCGTCGCTCAATACGAAAGCTTGGCTACGCCGTTCGTCATCATGCTCGCGGTGCCGGTCGCGCTGCTCGGCGCGATCAGCGCAATCTATATCCGGAGGCTCGCCGAACTCGCCAGCCAGATCGTGCACTCGGTGTTGGCCGGCCACCCGGTACCGATTCCAATCACGTCGTCGGACGTTTACGCGCAGATCGGCTACGTCATGCTGATCGGACTGGCCGCAAAGAATGCAATCCTCATCGTGGAGTTCGCCAATCAACTGCGGGAACAGGGCCTCGAGCCGGTCGCTGCGGTAGCGGAGGCGGCGGCGACGCGTCTCCGCCCGATCCTGATGACGTCGATCGCGTTCATCCTCGGCATCCTGCCGCTGGCCTTCGCACACGGCGACGGCGCCCAGTCGCGCATCTCGCTGGGAACGGCGGTGATGGGCGGCATGATCGTCTCCACGATCATGAATCTGGCGATCGTCCCGGTGCTCTACATCGTCGTCATCGAAATCACCGAGCGCAAAAAGCGCAAGCGCGATACGACGACTGCTCCGGAAGATCTGCCGCCACCGCCCATGCCGCCGCCGGCGCTGCCGGGGGGTCCGACGCCGGCCGTTCCCTCTTAGGCTGCAGCCCTAGGTAACGGTTGCGACCTCGGCCTCGGCTTGCGGAGTCGCCGGCGAGAAGAGCCAGTCGTAGATCTTTCCGCCGATGGCGCCGCCGACGATCGGTGCGACCCAGAAGAGCCAGAGCTGCGCGATCGCCCAGCCGCCCACGTAGACCGCAACGCCCGTCGAGCGAGCCGGATTGACCGACGTATTGGTCACCGGAATGCTGATCAAGTGAATCAGCGTTAGCGACAGGCCGATCGGAATCGGCGCGAAGCCCGCGATGGCGCGCTTATCGGTCGAAGCGGCGATGATAAAGATGAACACGAGCGTCATCACCACTTCGGTGATCGCGCACGCGGCCAGCGAGAACTGGCCCGGCGAATGTTCGCCGTAGCCGTTGGAAGCGAATCCGGCTGCAGTCGAGAAACCGGCCTGGCCGCTAGCGATTGCGTAGAGCACGCCGCCGGCGATGATGCCGCCGACGACCTGCGCGACGATGTACGGAATCACGTCGCGCGCGGGGAACCTGCGTGCCGCCCAGAGTCCGACCGTCACCGCGGGATTGATGTGGCAACCGGAGATTCCGCCGATTGCGAAAGCCATCGTCAGCAGCGTCAATCCGAAAGCGATGGCGACGCCGAGAAATCCGATGCCGAGCTTGGGGAAAGCGGCCGCGAGCACGGCGCTTCCGCAACCGCCGAGCACGAGCCAAAACGTTCCGAAGAGTTCGGCGAAGAGCCGTTTATAGAGAGGCATGCTCCAACCTCCGTTGACGGCGCCGGCGATGGCGCCGGGTGCGTGTTGGGTAGGCGTTCGCCTGCTGGCGTTACAGGGCCTTGACGGCGGAGGTGAGGGCGTCTACCGAGGCCTTGGCGTCGCCGAAGAGCATCGAGCAGTTGGGCATTTCGTAGAGCGGGTTTTCGATGCCGGCGAAACCGGAGCGCATCGAGCGCTTGAGCACGACGACGTTGCCGGCGCGGTCGACGTCGAGGATCGGCATGCCGTAGATCGGCGAGCTCGTGACGTTGCGCGCCGCCGGGTTGGTAACGTCGTTGGCGCCGATGACGAGCGCGACGTCCGCGGTCGGAAACTCCGGATTGGCATCGTCCATGTCGAGCAGCTGATTGTACGGTACGTTAGCTTCGGCGAGCAGCACGTTCATATGCCCCGGCATGCGCCCGGCAACGGGGTGAATTGCGTAGAGTACTTTGACGCCGCGCTTTTCGAGCTGATCGGCAAGCGCCTTGACGCTATGTTGCGCTTGCGCCACCGCCATTCCGTATCCGGGAACGAAGATGACCTTCGAAGCGTAGGCCAGCATCACCGCAACGTCGTCGGCGCTGGCGCTGCGAATCTGCTGCGGGCCGCCGCTCGCCGAGGCGACTTCGGTGCCGCCGGCCGAACCGAACGCGCCGAAGAGCACGTTGGTCAGCGGGCGGTTCATCGCGCGGCTCATTGCCACGGTGAGGATGGTACCGCTCGCGCCGACCAGGGCGCCGCAGATGATGAGCAGCTTCGAGTCGATCTCGAAGCCGGTGATGGCCACGGCGACGCCGGTGAACGAGTTGAGCAGTGAGATGACGACCGGCATATCGGCGCCGCCGATCGGCAGAACGAAGAGCACGCCGAGCAGCAGCGCGCCGAGCAGCAGCGCCGCGTAGCCCCATACGGGCAGCGTTCCGAGCGAGACGACGAACCATGCTGCAAGGCCAACTATTCCGAGGAGTACCAGCGCATTGACGAACTGCTGGCCCGGATAGGTGATCGGACGCCCGGTCATCACTTCCTGAAGCTTCAGAAACGCCACGATCGAGCCGGAGAAACTGACCGCGCCGATGATCGCTGAGAGAACGAGCGATACGGCGATGACATCGTTCATCGCGCTTCCGTGGACTACGTAGTGCTCGACGGTCGAAATGAGCGCCGCCGCGCCGCCGCCCGCACCGTTGTAGAGTGCGACCATCTGCGGCATCGCGGTCATCTTAACTTTGAGGGCCGCGTAAATGCCGACGATGCCGCCGATGGCGACGCCGATCGCGACCGCTTCCCAGCCGACGGCGCCGGTGCGAACGACGATTCCAATTAAAGCGATGGCCATGCCGGCCATCGCGAAGCGGTTGCCGCGCCGCGCGGTGGCGGGCGAGTTCAGTTCGTGCAAGCCGTAGATGAAGAAGGTAATCGCGACGAGATCGGCCAGGTCGATCCAAACCTTCATTTGGCGTCGTCCTTGCGGCGGAACATCTGCAACATGCGCTCGGTGACCGCAAAGCCGCCGAAGACGTTGATCGCTCCGAGCGTGACCGCGGCCACGGCTAGCACGACCATGCCGGTGCCGTGCGCGACCCCGAAGAGCCCGGCGACGATGACGATTGCGCCGGCCAGCACGATGCCGTGGATCGCGTTGGTCGCCGACATCAACGGCGTGTGCAGCGTCGTCGGCACCTTCGATATCACCTCGAAGCCGACGAAGACCGCGAGCACTAAAACGGTGAGCGGCGTAATGAGACTGGCCAGTTCCGTCACGAGGCGTTTCCTCCCACGAGCACCTTTCCGTCGCGAACGACGACGGCGCCCTTGGCGACGTCGTCCTCCGGATCGACATTTAAAACGCCGTCTTTAACCCACGGCGAGAGCAGCGCGTAAATGTTGCGCGAGTAGAGCCGGCTCGCATCGGCCGGCATCGTGCTCGGAAGGTTCGTCGTGCCGACGATCGTCACACCGCCCGGAGTCGTAACGATTTGATCGGGGACGGTGAGCGCGCAGTTTCCGCCGGCCTCGGCGGCAATGTCGACGATGACGCTTCCGGGCTTCATCGCCGCAACCGCGGCTTCGCTCACGAGCATCGGCGCTTTGCGTCCGGGCACCAGCGCGGTCGTTATGACGACGTCGTTGGCGCCGATCTGCTCGACCATCCAGGCTCGCTGGCGCTCTTGCTGCTCGGGGGTGAGCTCTTTGGCGTAACCGCCGGCGCCTTCGGCGTCTGCGCCGAGGTCGAACTCGAGGAAGTGTGCGCCCAGCGACTGCACTTGCTCTTTGACCGCTGCGCGCACGTCGTACGCGCTGACGACTGCACCCAAGCGGCGCGCCGTCGCGATTGCCTGCAACCCGGCGACGCCCGCGCCGAGCACCAAAACTTTGGACGGCGGAATCGTACCTGCAGCCGTAATGAGCATCGGAAAGAACTTCGAGAGCGAGCTCGCGCCCAGCAGAACGGCTTTATATCCGGCGATGTTGCTCTGCGACGAGAGCGCGTCCATCGATTGCGCTCGCGTGATGCGCGGGATCATCTCCATCGCCACCGCGGTGACCTTGGCGTCGGCCAAGCGCGTAAGATACGCCGGATCGCCGAGCGGATTGAAGAAGCCCACCACCGTCGTGCCCGGCCGTACCGCGGCCAGCACTTCGTCGCTTGGGCGCCCGACCGTTACGACGGCGTCCGCGCCGGCGGCGAGCGACGCCGCATCGTCGGCGAACGTCGCACCGGTCGCAGCGTAGAGCTCGTCGGGGAAGGCCGCTGCCTCACCAGCACCGTGCTGGAGGCAAACGTTGACGCCCGATTTGGCAAATCTCGCAACGGTCTCGGGCACGAGCGCTACCCTGCGCTCCCTTACCGCGGCTTCGCGGGGAACGGCGACGATCATAGCCCGGGGCTTACGGCCTCGAACCTACCGTGCCCTTCGTTTTGCTGCCTACGTAATCGAAACGATATTGCGCAGGATGCCGATGCGTTCGATCTCGACTTCGAGCACGTCGCCGTCGGCGAGAAACTCGGGGGGATTGCGGGCAAAGCCGACGCCTTCCGGCGTTCCCGTCGCGATCACGTCTCCCGGTAAGAGCGTCATCCCTTGCGAGAGCTCGGCGATAATGCGCGCGATCGGAAAGATCATCTTCGATGTGTTGGAGTGCTGCTTCTCCACGCCGTTTTGGCGCAAGCGCAGTTCGAGGTTTGCGGAATTCCCAAGCTCTTCGGGCGTCACGATCCACGGACCGATGGGGCACGAATGATCGAGGCTCTTTCCTTTGAACCACTGGCCGTGTTCGCGCTGCAGATCGCGCGCGGTCACGTCGTTGAGCGCGGTATATCCGAAGATAACGTGCGGCGCCTCGCTCTCGTCGAGATCTTTGCAGCGCGCACCGATGACGACGGCCAGCTCGGCCTCGTAGTCGTATTCGCGCGAAACGCGGCCGCTCAGATGCAGGGTTGCACCGGGAGCGGCGATGGCCGTCGCGGCTTTCGTAAAGAAGGTCGGGCGGCTCGGGAGCTTGACCTCGCGACCTGCGGCGCGTGCGCCTTCCTTGGCGTGCTCGAGATAGTTACGCCCGACGCAGAAGACGTTGCGCGGCGGGCGAACCGGTGCGTCGAGCTCCACGCTAGCCAGCGGGATGAGCTCGTCGGGCGCGTGCCAGGCGATACGTTCGTGCGGCGCGAGCGCGATGTACTCGCGCAGCGTGCCGGTCGTAATCGTCCGGACCGAGTCGCCTTCGATTACTCCTGGGCGCGCGGGTTCGCCGCCGATCCGGTACGTTACGAAGCGCACCGAGCCTCCTTACGGAGGAAGCGTCGCGTTATGCGCGGGGCTCGGCGTGGGCGCGCCGCGAATCTCGTTGAGCGAAGGCAGTTGCGTGTTATGTGCCTTCGCCTGTTGGCGCGCTTCCGCCGCCTGCTTTTTTGCCATGTCCATCATCACGTTGGCCGCACCCGGGTCGTCACCCCAGTTGCCGCCGAGCGAAACCAGTGCGACGCGGCGCGTCACTTTCTTCGTCTTAGGGTCGAAGTCGTAGCTAACGCGGTAGAGGCCGACTTCCGCGGTTCCGTCCGGTTTGCGAATCCACATCTGCAGCGCATTGCCGTAGGTCTCGAGATTGAAGCCTTGCATCTTGCTGGGCTTGGTCGACTTCACGCGCACGACCTGACCCTTCTTGTTGACTTCGACGACGACTTCGGTGTGAAGCGGGACGGTCGGCAGATGTGCGGCCGACAGCCCGTGCGCGCCGCCTGCCGGAACGCTTCCGGGCGGCGCGCTGTGCGATCCGCTCGGCGCAGGAGTCGCAGCGAACGAGCGCGTCGTAGCGGAGGCGAGGATGGCCGCGGCCAGCGCCGCGACCGACAAAAGGTTACGCATCAGTTTCGCGACAGGACCGCGAACGGATGTCCGCAGGAACCGCACGCGACCACGACTTGGAAGTGGGACTTCTCTCGTATCGCGCGCGCATCGCTCGCGCCCTCTTCGAAGCCGCAGAATCGGCATCTCGTCGAGGTGGGCCGTTCTCCGGCGGCGTGTTCGTCCACGCTGCTGCGCTTTACGCGGGCCTCGCACTTCGACCTGCCGAAATCACGGCCGACGCATGGCAATAGCTCGTTTCCTTGCGGCCGTTCTGCTTGCGGTTTCGGTCACTATCGCGCCGGTTCGAGCCGAGCGCCCGATCGTCGATCTTCATCGGCTAGATGCATATTTTGCGCTCTTCGCCGGGGACTCGAGCGTGCCGTGGAAACGAACGACGGTACGATTGGATACCTACTCAAGCGCACCGGTGGCCTTCTCCGTCTATCAGGTCGATCCGACCGACGTGCTCACGGCGGGCTCGAATGCGCGTCCGCGCGCGATCTCTACGGCGCACCGCCGCCGGGTCGCGAGCTTCAATTTCGCGCCGCCCGGCGGCTATCAATTTCAATCCAACGTCGTCGACGTGCCGCTCGGCTCGCGTGAAGGCTTCTTCGTCGTCGAGGCGCGGCGCGGCGACGTCGGCGAACAAGTTTGGATCAACCGGTCGCGCGTCGGACTGCTCGCCAAAGCCACGCCGGGAAGTCTCCTGCTGTGGGGCGTCGATCTCGGAAGCGGAATGCCTCTCGCGCGCATGCGCGTGCAGTTCGTGGTCGGCGGTACGTTTGCAAGCGCAATGACCGATGGCGACGGATTGCTGCGCTGGAACCGCACGCCGCGTCCGGTCTTTGCACTCGCTCAATGGGGAAACAGCTACGCCTTCCTGAGCCCGTTGCCGCAGGCGCCGTTTCCGTCGGCAATCGTCGGCGTGCGCACCGAATCGGCGGTCGTTCACGCCGGCGGTACCGTACGCGTGGTCGGATTCGCGCGAACGCGAGTGCGCGGCGTGCTGCGCGCTAGCACCGGAACCGCCCAAGTCTCCATTCGTTCCGGTGCGCGTCCGATTGCCGAGAACTCGGTGCCGCTCGACGGCGCGGGCGCGTTCAGTGCGTCGTTCGTTCTGCCGGCCAACGCACCGGCCGGCGATTATGCGGTGCTCGCCCAAACGGCGGGCGGGATCGGCGGAGCGACCGTTCACGTCGACGCAAATAGCGGCGATCTATCGCTGCAAGCGACTGCCGATTGCGGCTCCTCGTGCGAGCCCAACGCCGACGTTCCATTGCACGTGCACGCGTCGCGGGGCGGTGTGCTCGTTGCGGTGACGGTCGTGCGATCGCCGCACGTATACGTCGGCGATCCGCCCGAAAGCACGCCGTGGGGGACGGCGCGGTGGCTCGAGGCCTCAGTTCAAACGGATGCCGGCGGTAACGCCGTCGTGGCCATTCCGCACCCCAACGACGATCTGCCGTCGACGTACGGCGTTCACGTCGAGGCGAGCGGCGCTACGGCCGACACGCGAATCGTGGTTCCGACGGCACACGTGGCCGTAAAGTTAACGCTCGATCGTACCGAGCAAAGTCTGGGCGCGCCACTGGGCTTCTCGGTCGACGCGAGTCATCTCGACGGCAATCCACTCCCCGGTGCGGCGGTCGCCGTGCGGCTCGTGCACGGTCCGTCGGTGCAGGAGCAGCGGTTAATGCTGGATCGCGACGGTCACGCGCGCGGGAGTTTCAGTTCGCCGCCGCTGGGAACCGATACGGTCTTCGCCTCGGTCGATGACGGCGGACGCGCCGTCGACGCCGCGCAAGTGCAGATCGATCCGCAAGCATCTTCGGCGGGCATTGACGGCGCAAGCCCCAACGTACGCGTTGCTCTCGACCGCAGCGCCTATAGCGCCGGGGACGACATCGTCGTGCAAGCGGCGGTTTCGGGATCGCAAGGCGTGGCGCTGATCACTTCCGAGAGCGCACTCGGCATCGACGCGCGCATCGCCCGAAGTTCCGGCGGAACCGCTACGGCGCGGCTCCGCGCCACCGACGCGGCCGGAGAGCTGCGCATCGGTGCAGCGTTCGTGCGCGACGGCACGATCGCGTGGAGCAGCGTTCCGCTATCGCTGCTCGCGCCGGGACGGCCGCACGTGTCGCCCGTGCAGCTCTCCGGCGACGCGTTTTCGCCGGGCGAGTCGGTGCACGTCGGGCTCAACGACGCGCCGAACGGTCCCGGCACGTTCGTCGTGAGAATCAGTAGAGGAGTGCCTTCGGGAAGCGCGCTCTTCGGCTCGGCGCCGGCGCTCTTGGCGATCGGCGTCACGACGACGCAGAACAGCTCGCCCGAGAGCATAACCTGGCATCCGTGGGTCGATTCGACCGGCAATCACGCCCAGATTCTCGGTTTCGTGCGCCGCTCGCAGCCGCCGCCGGAAGTCTCGCTCGCGCAAGCCGATACCGAAGCCGTTTCCTGGAGCGTCGCCCATGGAATCGCGAGCGGCGTCGGCATCGCCATGCCGCAGACCAGCGGACGCTATACGATATCCATTCTCGAGATCGCCGACGATGGCAGCGTGAGCGCCGGGTCGTCGGCCGTTTCGGTGCGTTGAGGCGAGACTTGCGATGGCGCTGATGTTGCTCGACACCTACGGCTTGGTCTACCGGGCGTTCTTCGCGCTGCCGGCGCTCAACACGCGCAGCGGAATGCCGATCAATGCCGCCTACGGTTTCACGATGATGCTCAACAAGATCATTGCCGACGAAAAACCAACGCACGTTTTGGCGGCATTCGACAAAGGAACGCCGGCCGAGCGAGTCGCGCTCTATTCCGAGTACAAGGCGCAACGCCGCGTGATGCCCGACGAGCTGCGCAGCCAGTTCGCGCTGGTGCGCCGTATTCTCGACACGTACCGCATTCCGATCGTCGAGATCGAAGGACAAGAAGCCGACGACGTAATCGCCACGCTGGCGCGACAGGCCGAAGAGAGCGGCGAGCAGACGCTGGTCGTCACCGGCGATCTCGATTTGTTGCAGATCGTCGACGAGCGTACCACCGTGTTGACGACGCGACGCGGCATCAGCGAGCTCGGCCGTTACGATCCGGCGGCGGTTCGCGAGCGCTTCGGCCTCGATCCGGAGCGGTTGCCCGATTATCGCGGCCTCAAAGGCGATCCGTCGGATAACCTTCCCGGCATTCCGGGCGTTGGAGAGAAGACGGCGACGCGACTACTGCAAGCGGCGGGCTCGCTCGACGCACTCGTGGCCGACCCGGCGCTGGCGGGAAACCCGAAGCTGGAGAATTTGATTCGCGAGTACGGCGAACAGGCCCAGCTTTGCCGCGCCGTCTCGCTGGTGCGCCGCGACTTGCCGCTGACGATCGACTGGGAGAGCAGCCGCTACGCGATGCCGCCCACGCACGACCTGTATCGCCTTTACAGCGAGCTCGAGTTCAAGACGCTGCTGGCGAAGCTCGAGCCGCCGCCCGATCTGCCGCTCTTCGAAGACGCTAAACGGTTGACCGGAAACTACCGCAGTTACGTTTCTTCGGTCGATCCGCCCGAGTTCGAACGGCTCGCCGGCGAGATCGATACGATTGCCGCGAGCGAGCGAATTGCCTTCGCGATACAGGGCGACGCGATCGGCGTGACGGCGCGAATCGGCGAAGGCCTTGCGTTTGCACGCGGGGCTTTAGCATACGACACGGTTCGCAGCGCGCTCGAGCGGCTCTTCGCCGGACCGGCGCGGATAGGGGCGTACGACGCAAAAAAGGCTCTGCATGCGATGCGCGAGGGGGGAGTAGCGAACGCGCGTTTCGCCGACGACGCGATGATCGGCGCGCATCTGCTCGACCCGTCGCGCGGATTCGCCGACATCGAAGATGCCGCGTCGCGCTTTCTCAACGTCACCGTGACCGGCGACGCGGCCGCCGCTGCCGATGCCGCCTTCCAGCTGGTGAATCAAACGCGCGCGGAGCTGGAGGCGCGCGATCAGTTGCAGCTCTACGACGAGATCGAGGTCCCGCTAGCGCCGGTGTTGGCCAGGATGGAAGCCGCCGGCGTTACGATCGACCTCGGCGAGCTCGACGTGGTCGGCAGCGAAGTCGGGACGGCGGCGTCGCGCCTGCAGAAGCAAATCTACGATTTTGCCGGCGAAGAGTTCAACATCGGATCTCCCCAGCAGCTCGGCAACGTGCTCTTCGGCAAGCTGCAGATACCCGGCGGAAAGAAGACCAAGACGGGCTGGGCGACCGGCGTCGAGGTCTTGCAAGGTTTGGCGCGCGACTATCCGATTTGCTCGCTGGTGCTGGATTGGCGCGAAGTCACCAAGCTCAAGAACACCTACGTCGACGTTATTCCGCGCCTTGTCGACGCGCGCGACGGACGCTTGCGCACCGAGTTCAACCAAACGGCGACTGCCACCGGGCGGCTCTCGTCGACCAATCCGAACTTGCAGAACATTCCGGTTCGTGGCGAGCTCGGCAGGCGAATACGCCGCGCGTTCGTGGCGCGCAGCGACGAGTACGCCCTTTTAGCCGCCGATTACAGCCAAATCGAGCTGCGATTGATGGCGCACCTCTCCGGCGACCAGGCAATGCGCGATGCCTTCGGGCGCGGCGACGACATTCACGACTTCACCGCCCGGCAGATCTTCGCGGTCGCATCGGATGCTTCGGTCGACGCCAACCAGCGCCGCATGGCCAAGAGCGTCAACTTCGGCCTGTTCTACGGAATGTCGGATTTCGGGCTGGCCCAGCGCCTGGAGATCGGAAGAGCCGAGGCTAAGGCAATTACCACGGCATATTTCGCGCGCTTTCCTTCGGTGCGCGAGTACATCGAGCGCACGCTCGAAGAGGGCCGGCGCAACGGCTACGTAGCGACGATTCTTGGTAGGCGTCGCTACATGCCGGGATTAATCTCCGGTAACTACATGCTGCGCGCCGCCGCCGAGCGTGAAGCGACCAACGCGCCGCTCCAAGGCAGCGCCGCCGACTTGATGAAGCTGGCGATGGTGCGGATCGATCGAGCCCTCGATGAGAGCGGCTTGGAGGCGGCGATGCTGCTGCAGATCCACGACGAGCTGATCTTCGAGGTGCGGAAAAAGGATTTGGCGGAGACCGCGAACTTGGTGCGCCGTCACATGGAAAGTGCGGTCACCCTGTCCGTGCCGCTCGAGGTCACGTTGAAATCGGGCGGCAGTTGGTACGACGTAGAGCCGATGGAAAATCTCGAGCGTGTTTAGCCTTGCTTTCGCGATCGCCGCCGCGTTGCCGGCCGTTACCGTGCGAGCGCCGCGCGCCGATCTAACGCTCGAAGTCGCGCGAACCGAACCGCAGCGCGAGCGCGGGCTGATGGATCGCAAATCCGTTGCGCCGCATACCGGTATGATCTTCGTTTTCGACGGCGACGCGCCGGTCGAGTTCTGGATGAAAGATACGCTCGAACCGCTCGACATGATCTTCGTCGGTGCCGACGGGAAGGTTCGCCGAATCTATGCCAACGTGCCGGTCGTCGCCGCGGGCGTCGGCGACGATGCAATTCCGCGCGAAGACGGCACGGCGAAATACGTGATCGAGTTGGCGGCAGGCGAAGCGGCAAAAGACGGCATCGTTAGCGGGCACGAAGCTGGATTTGAGCCGCGTACCTTCGTCGCAATAACGCGATGCCCGAACTGCCGGAAGTCGAAACGATCGTGCGCGATCTGGCGCGCTCGATCGTCGGCAAAACCATTGAGACCGCCGATATTAGGCTGCCGAAAATGGCGGTCGCGCCGGCCGGTCTCGAGTTCCGGCGCGAGGTGGCGGGCGAACGGATCCGTGCCATCGGGCGGCGCGGAAAATATGCCGTTATCGAGCTCGATTCGGGGCGCCGGTTGGTGACGAGTCTGCGCATGACCGGGCGTCTGGTGCTCGCTTGCCCCGATCGGCCCGAGGATCTCGGAACGCACGTCGTCCTGCGCTTTGCCGATGGTGACCAACTGCGCTTCGCCGACGTGCGTACGTTCGGCCGCATGCGGCTGGTCGAGGCCGGAGACCCGTGGGACCGCGAACTGGGTGTCGAACCGCTCTCTTCAGGCTTTACACAAGAAGGCTTTATCGGTATGCTGGCGGGGCGGACGACGCCGGTCAAGGTATTGCTCCTCGACCAGCGTCGCATCGCAGGCATCGGCAATATCTACGCCTGCGAGGCACTGTGGGAGGCCCGGATCCGTCCGAGCCGGCCCGCTCGGGCACTGACGAAACCGGCGATAAGCCGCTTGCGTCACGCCATCGCCGACGTCTTGCAGCGCGCCATCGCGAGGCGCGGATCGAGCGTCGACGACTATGTCGACGGCGACGGACTGCAGGGAAGTTTTCAAAACGACTTAGCGGTCTACGGGAGACTCGGGGAACGTTGCCCGCGCTGCGACAGCCCGATCGTGCGAACCGTGCTGGCAGGCCGCGGAACGTGGTGGTGCCGGCGGTGCCAACGTTAAGACAGATAAATAAAAATTACGAAAGTGGGAATTTCACATCACTACAACTGAAGTCGCTCCGTCACATTACGAGGAAGATCAGCTAGCGCTCGAACAACGCCTTTACGAAGAATCGCTTAAGGTTCTCGACGAAGGTCAAGTACTTACCGGCACCATCGTCCAGAAAGATAAGGACGAAGTGCTCGTCGACGTCGGCGGTAAGTCCGAAGGCGTCCTTCCTTTCCGCGAGCTATCGCTCGCCGTCGATCCCAAACTGCTGCGGGTCGGCGACACGCTCGAAGTCATGGTTCACCGCATCGATGAGATGGATGGAACGCTCTTTCTCTCCGAGCGGCGCGCGCGTGCACTCAAGACGTGGGAGAAGGTAATCGAAGCGCACGAGCGCGACGAAGTCATCGAAGCCACCGTAACGCAGGTGGTCAAAGGCGGCGTGCTGGTCGATCTGGGAATGCGCGGCTTCGTTCCCGCTTCGCAGATCCGGCGCCAGCCGGTCGGTAATCTCGACGAGCTCGTCGGTCAGCATCTACGCCTCAAAGTCATCGATCTCGATCACAAACGCCATCGCGTCGTTTTGTCGCAGCGTTTGGTTCTCGAGGAAGAACTTCAGGCAAAGAAACAAGAGCTGCTCGATACCCTCGAAGTCGGACAGATACGCGAAGGCGTCGTCGTGCGGCTTGCAGATTTCGGCGCTTTCGTCGATCTCGGCGGCATCGATGGTTTGATCCACAATAGCGAGCTCTCGTACGCGCGCATCAAACACCCGTCGGAAGTCGTGAAGATCGGCGACGTGGTGCAGGTCGAAATTATGAAGTTCGACCCGGACGCGAAGAAAGTAAGCCTCTCACTGAAACACGCGCTTCCGGATCCGTGGGATCAATACGCCGACCGGTTATACGAGACCAACAAGCTGGCGGCGCAGATCGTCAAGGTCACGCCGAACTACCTGCTCGTGGAAGTCATCCCCGGAATTCTGGCGATGGTTCCCAAGGGCGAGTTCGACGCTTCGGCCCAGTTCAACGCCGGACAAGAAGTCGAAGTCACGCTGCTCACAATCAATCACGCAACCCGCCGCATCACCGCCTCGATCCAACACGTCGCCGACGTTCCGCCCGAAGAGATCGAGCTGTACGCCGTCGCCGAGGAGATCGGAGCCGTCGTGCCTCCCGTGGACTTGGCGGAGGAGAAGGCGGCCGAGTAGCGAGCCGGCGCCGTGCGCGTTGGCTTAACCGGCGGTATTGGAGCGGGCAAGAGTGCGGTCGCCGCCATCTTCGCCCGCCTCGGCGCCTTTATCATCGATACCGATTCCTTAGGTCGTGAGGTCGTTGCCCCCGGCAGCGCGGCCTTGAGCGAGATCGCCGTGCTTTGGCCCTCGGCCGTCAAAGACGGAACTCTAGACCGCAGCGCTCTGGCCGAGATCGTCTTTCGCCGGCCGGCCGAGCTCGAGCGCCTCAACGCTCTGCTCCATCCTCGCATCCGCAAGCTGGCGGCCGACCGCGAATCCGGCGCCAAGCCTGGTCAGCCGATCGTCCACGTGGTGCCGCTGCTCTTCGAAACTGGGTACGATAGCTTCGTCGACAAGTCGGTGCTGGTCGCAGCTCCCTTGGAAGAGCGCATCGCGCGAATCGTGGAGCGCGACGGCATGAGTGGGAATGAGGCCCGCGCGCGGGTGGCCGCGCAGATCGCTCCCGAAGCAGCGCGAACACGCGCCGATTACGTGATCGAAAACGACGGGACGCTGGAGCAGCTCGAGGCCCGGACCCGCGCCGTCTACGAGGCGCTCGCGTAACCCTGCCACGCTCATTCTCAGCAAATCCTGAGTTTACCGAGCGCTTGTATGGGAATAGATTGCTATAGGCACTCAAGACGTCCAAGGAGAGTATTATTTAACATGGCACAAGAGTCAGGACAAGCCGGCGGTATGAGCGTTCGCGAAGCCGGGCGCCGCGGCGGCGAGCGCGTCAAAGCGAAGTACGGCTCGGAGTTCTACGAAGAGATCGGTCGCAAAGGCGGCGAAGCGACGAAGAGTAAGTACGGTCCTTCGTTCTACGAAGTCATTGGCCAAAAAGGCGGCCAGCGTCCGAAGCGCAAGGCGACGGCATCGTAAGTCGGAACGTCGGGCATAACACGGCCGATGGCTGACAAACCGGAACACACCAAGCGCGAGATGTCCGTGCGCGAGGCGGGCAAAAAAGGCGGCGACACCGTGCGCGATCGCTATGGTTCGACCTTTTACGAAGACATTGGGCGCAAAGGCGGAAAGGCAACCCGCGATCGCCATGGCGTTGAATTCTACGAATCCATCGGCCAAAAAGGCGGCAAAGTCGTCAAGGAAAAGTACGGTTCGGACTTTTACGAAGAGATCGGCCACAAGGGCGGCCAGAAAGTCAAGAAACTGATCGCCGAGGCGAAGAAAAAGCTCAACGAAAAAAGCTGAGACGCTGCCGTTAGTGGTGTACGTCGACCCTTCCGCTAACTTTTCCTAAGTGGATCGTTTCGTCGTCGAAGTTGACGGATATACCGTCGATGCGCAGCGTCTGCCCGCCCGTATGGATGTAGCTGGGGTGATCCATACGAAGCATCTTCGCATCGTTGGTCCAAGTCACGAGATCGGTATCGAAGGATCGATGTTGCGGGTCATCGATCCGTTCGATGTGCACCTTTCCCACGGCGGTAAAGTCGAGCGTTTGAACGTTCAGCTTGACGTGCTGCGCCGACACGCGCAGGTACGGTTTGCCCTTGCGGAAGACGACGCCGTTTCGCACCCCATCGACGGTGCCGCTCATTCCATCCGACGCGAGCCGCGCGTGGTCGTAATCGAAGCTCCACGACTTTGTCGCGATATGATTGTTCATCACGTGCCCGCCGCGTAAGTCGATCGGAATCTGACTCGGCGGCGGGGCCGGCACACCTCCGCCGGCCAAAAGCACCTCGACGATAACGTAAATCCCGGCTAGCACCGCGGCGCCGATGCCGATCCGCTTCCAGAGACGTCTGTTACGCACGTCGGCGTATGATTCGCCGCGTTTCGCTCGCGGTCAGAAAGAAGAACGCGTAGAGGGCAATGAGCGCTGCCGCGACCCGCGTGGGGCCGATCTTGGAGAAAAAGGTCGGAACCCGCGGGCCGACGAGTCCGGAAACGATCGTACGGCGATCCAGCGCACTGCGAGCCTGCCACGAGCCGTCGGGAGCGATCACTCCGCTGATGCCGGTGGCCGCCGCGCGAACGACGTATGCGCCGCTCTCGATAGCGCGCAGCTGCGCGATCTGCGCGTGCATGTACGGGCCGGAGGTCTTTCCAAACCAGGCGTCGTCGGTGCTCACTACCAAAAGATCCGCGCCTTTTTGCACCTGCGCGTAAGCCAGATCGGCGAAAGCCGATTCCCAACAGACCAAGGGCGCAATCGTCAGCGGGCCCGCCTTATAGACGCCGTCGAGCTGTCCCGGCGTCAGGCCGCCGTTGAGCGCGCCGATGTACGGCAACCACGAGAGAAAGGCTCGCCCGGGGAACCATTCGGCGAACGGCACGAGCTGGCGCTTATTATAAATCGAGTACGTGCCGTCGGGCGAGATCACGTACAACGCGTTGTAGAGCGCGGCGGGACCGCCCGCGAGGCTTCCGGCAACGATCGTCGCGCGGACCGTGCGCGCCAGGGTCCTGAAGCGTTCGAGCAGCGACGGATACACGTCGAGCTGCGTGGTGATCACCGTCTCGGGCCAAACGATCAGCTGCGGATGCCCGGCGCTCGCGGTTTTCGTCATGGATGTGTAACGCTTAACCGCCAAATTTAGCGAGCTCCATTTGAACGATTGCGCGATGTTGCCTTGGATGGCTGCGACCCGAATCGTTGGCGGCGGGACCGTTCGTGCCGGCCAGGCGTACCACGCCGCGCCGCCCACGAGTCCGATGCCCGCAATGGCGACGGCGAGTGGGACGAACGTGCGGCGCCGCAGTGCATCGGCAAGATATGCGCCGAAGGCGCAGAGAACGAAGGTGACGCCGTACGTGCCGGCATATGCGGCCACCGCCCGCAGCGGCGATTCGGCCTGCGTATACCCCAGCTGATCGAAGGGCGCCGCGAGCACGCCGATGGAGCGCACCCACTCGCAGATCGTGAAAGCGGCCGCGGCGCCGAGCGGTGCCACGCTCGGATGCATGCGAGCGTATGCCACCGCAGCGAGTGCGCCGGCTAATGCAAAGAACGGCGCTTCGATCAGCGCCGGCCCCAGCGCTAAGAAAGGTCCAAAGATACCGATGTAATGTCCTACCGTATGGCCTACCCAAGCGAAGTCAAGCGCAAAAAAAACGATGCCGGCAAACCATCCGAGGAGCGCTGCGTACTTCCAGGAGGCCCCCTGCCACAACCAGAAAAGCGCAGCAGCCCCGAATGGCACGAGCCACGCGGCACCGACCTTTGGGAAAGCCGCCGCTAATGCGACGGCTGCGCCCGCTGCGATACCTGCGTCGCGCACGGGCATCGAGGAGAACATGATTCGCAAATCGAGTTTCGGCTTTATAATCGTACTAGTAACGGCGTTCATCGTTGTGGCGTGCGGGCGTCAAGTCACGCCGAACCCTCCGGGCCTGGGACCGGGCGGCGCTCCTCCGGGCTTTATTGCGATACACTTTGACACCACGTCGACGTTCAACTTCCAAAACTATCAATATATGATCGTGTTCAACACGGACGGCACGGGCATAACGCCGTCGACCGACACCTTGCAAACGAACTGGGCCGGCTATTCGTTTGCACTGATCGCGTTAGGCCGCGGCGGCGCGGCATACGCGGAACCCGTGCAGTTCCTGAGAAACCAAAACCCCCACATTCCGCCGGCATGGCTCCCTCTCGGCACGACGCCCAATACGTTTACCTTCAATGCCAACAGCAACGGCGGGGGCAACGAGTTCTCGCTGATCGTTGCAAAAAGGGTTTTTCAGGGTGCTTCGCCCGGTCCGTCTCCCACGCCGATACCGAATGTTTGGACCTTCAACGCCTTCACCACGCAGGCCAGCAGCGGCGGCCAGTTCGTCTTCTTTGACTCGCTCGGCCCCGGCGGTCCGGTCGATCCGCAGTTCGTATCGCCGAGGATCTGCATGACCGAGCCGTTCGACAATACTTACTATGCGTACTATGTGACCAACGATCCGGCGGCCGAGATCGTCAGCATCGAAATCTCCAACAATCCCGTTGCGCCGAAGCCCTGCCCGTGATGCACGAAGCGCCGGTCGAATGCAGCTACGAGCCGTGTAACTGCTCGGTGGTCGGACCGGTGGAAGGCGGAGAAGCCTATTGCAGCCCCTTCTGCAGCGATGCTTCGGACCAGTCCCTCGAATCGGACTTTTGTTCGTGCGGCCATCCGCCGTGCGACGAACCATAGCGTCTTCGAGCCGGCATGTCGGTCGCGCAGATCGCAATCGATGCAGTTAGAAGTTGAATGTGGAGGGCACGACCGCTTGCGGGGCGGCGAGGTTAAATACCGCCGTTTGAGTCGGGAAGGCCAGAAGATTGAGGCCGACGTTGACGGCTTGCTGCGACTCGTTGTAGAGCACCATCAACTGGTAGCAGTTGCCGATCGTTCGCGTGTAGTAGATAATTTTGTCGGCGAAGAACTCGCCGGTGCCCGCACCCGAGGTGGTAGAGCCCTTCCAGTTGATGTTGGTGACGAACTGCAGCGATGCGTCGCGGCCGAACGGCGTAGAGAGTTGCAAATTGGTCGTTTCGAAACCTTGCCCCGGGCCGGGAATGAACGACCCGCTGAGCAGTAAGAGCGATCGCGTCGAGGGTTTCATCGAGAACTGGTAACTGACCGGTTGTGCGATGCCGTTAAAGTTCGTCGCCCATCCGACCGAGAGCGCATAGACGTCGTCGTTAAATAAACGAATTAAATCTTGTGCGTTCTTCGTATTTTCCGTCGGTTGCTGATCGAGATATTGGAACGGCACCAGCGCAGGACCGTTATAGTTCGACTCGTTGTAGGTGATCGTGTTGACCGCGTGCTTCCCGATCGGCGTCGTCAGACTCAAATCTTGCTCGATTGCGGCCTTGAGGTCGCCGGTGCCGTACGCGTATTGATCGACCGTTACGGTGCCTTGGAAATCGCTGCCGAGAAGCTTGGCTTCTATCGGCCCGGCGACGACGTTGGCATCCCCGCGCCACGTTGCGAGGCTCTGCGGCTCCCCGTCGCCGGCGGGTTCGCTATACTCTCCGACCGTCAACTCCGACGATAATGGAAAGATGAAGTGCGGAAAAAATTCGTTCGGACGCACCCCGAATTCGGGAATCTTGTTGATGCCCGTCGCCGTTAGCGAGTATGTTTTGTCAAACTCCGCTTGATAGTCTGCCCCCGCCGTCGTGTACTGCATGATGTAGTCGAACTCGGACTGATTGCTGAAATCGTTTATCCCTCCGAAGGTCGCACTACTATTGCTGATGTCGTAGGTAATCGTCTGATTCCAGTTCTCGTTGAACTGACGCGTATCCGTAAAGGTGAAGCTGCCGCTGCTCGATTGGCCGCCGACCGAACTATGGCTCAGGCTATAGTTCTGCGAGGTCTGCGTCGTTTGGTGAACGATGGCGGCGGTGACGGTTTCGTTCGGCGGGATGCTGACCAACGGCCCGTAGTTTGACTGATACGAGAACTGCACGTTGCCGCGCAAGTGCGGTGAGAAGTTCTCCTGCTCGGTAATCGACGCATTCGTCTGCCGCTCGCCGGCAAGCTGGCTGTTGATCGTGTAGACGTTGACGCTGACGCTGCGGCGTCCGCGCCGGCTGGCGTAGAAGCCGACGTAGCCCAGCCCTAGCCCCTCCTTGGTGTAGTAGTTGACGATGTAATAGCCGTAGTAGTATTGGTCTTTTCCGAACGGTATTTGGATCTTGATCCAGGCGCCTTCGTACGAGTTGTAGCCGACCTCGGGGAACCAGTGCGTGCGGGCGCGCTCGTTGCCGACCGTCCGTAGCGGAATGATCAGCAACGGCAGAAAGAAGACCGCCGCCGCGCCCAGCCATAGCGTGGCTTTATGAATCACGATCCGGTCGCCGGGATAGACCTCCATCTCGTTCCCGGTAATGTGATAGCCGCCGCGCGGATTTTCGCACGTCGTCACGTACGGCTTGCTGCCGTGCGCGACGCCGTCGGGATCGGTGTGAAGATCTTCCGCAGAAAAGTGAACCAGACCGCGCTGCACGCCTTCGTCGCTGGCACCTTGGCCGTTGGTCAGCTTCGCCGTCTCGCTGATGGTGTCGAAGACGATGACGTCGGCGGTCAACACGTCCTTGTGCTCGTGGTTGACGAGGAAGGGATGGCCCGTCATCGTGATGGTGCGCACGCCGTCGAAATGCGCGTGCTCGCCGACGATCTCTTCGTCACCGTAAAAGACGTGCACGTTGCCGATGGCGTCGCTCGGTTGCCCGCGCGCACGATTGCCGGTCCACTTGTCCGAGATCACGGCGACGTATCCCGGCGCCAGCGTCGGCGCGCCGCTCGGTGCCGGACTCGGCGTCGGCGTCGCCTGCCCGGCGAACGGAATGGGCGGTGGAGTCTCGCCTCCGCGTATGAGGAAGATCGGCCCGTAGGAGGGCGTGGGATTCGGGGTGCCCCGCGGGATCGGCGGCGGCGTCACGCTGGGCGTCTGCCCGGGGAACGGCCGCGGCGTCGGATTGAGCTGATAGGTCCCGTTGCTCACGCCTTGCGGCGCCTGCGGGAGGCCGGGCGTCGTAACCGGAGCGGGCGACTCTTCCGGCGGAGGGGACTCCGGCGCGGACGTCGCCTGCGCGACCATGTCCGGGCCATCGCCCGAGGAAGAACGCTGGGTGCAGCTCTGCCGGTTGATCATGTCGAGCGCCACTCGCTGTGCGTCGTCCGCCGACGCTTGCGCGATCAGCGGATAGAAGCCGCCCAAAAGTGTAGCGAGGGTCACGGTCGCGGCTACGCCGCGGCGCGATCGCTTTCCGAGGGGCACCGCCTCAGCGCTCTTCCAACCAAAGCAGCGCCGCACCGGCCGTTCCCATGATCATATTCGGCAGCCACGCCGCCAAAAAGGGGTTCAAAGCTCCGTTACGCCCGAACGCCGAAGCGGCCGATACCATCAAGTAGTAGATGAAGAATGCGATGATCGAGAGCGCGATGCCAAGCGTGCGGCCGCGCTTGCCGAAGCGCAGGGCAAGAGGTACGGCGACGACCACGCCGATGATGCAGGAGAACGGCCAAGCCAGCTTGTCGGCGAGGTTCATCTGCAGATTGCCCATCGCGGTGCCGCCGATGCCTTGCGACGACAAAGCGTTGACTTGTTTTCGCAGCGATTTGCTGCTCATCGTCCACGGGTCGTTGTTGACCTGGCTGACGAACTGCGAGGACGTCTCGCCCAGCGGCAATCCTACCGTCACGCTTTTGACGTGCTGCTGGTTGGTGAGGAATCCGTCGTTGTTGTACCGCGTGTTGATGACGTCGTGCAGCACGAGCGCGGTGTCTTGCACCGTGGCGCTGCGGGCCTGCAGAGTCTCGTTCCACGGGCCGTACTTGCCGGGCTTGAAGATCTGCACGCTCAGCATCGTCTTATTGTCCGGCGCCACTTGACCGACGTAGAAGGTGTTTCCGGTATCGGGGTCCTTGCGGAAGAATTGCGGTTCCACGGGAAGTGCGCTGGTGTGGTAGATGATCTGGTAGAAGGTCCGCGTAGACAAGTCGACCGACGGCGGCGCGATCCATTCGTTGATCGCGTACGAGAAAGCAAACATCGCAAGGCCGAATATAAGCGGCGCCAGGGCGATGCGCATGACCGGGATGCCGGCGGTGCGCATGGCCGTTACCTCATTGTCGCCCATGACGCGGCCCATCGCCAGCAATGCCGCGAAGAGCGATGCGAAGGGAAACGCCATCGGCGTAGCCTGCGGAATTCTAAAGATGACGAAGCGAAGGACCAAGAAGAACGGCGCGTGCTGGTTGATGATGTAGTCGGCCGCGAGAAAGAAGATGTTGAGCGCCCAGAAGAGCAAGAACGCGCCGAGCGCAAACCCGAACGGGCCGACCATCTCGCGCAAAAGATAGCTGTCGAGAATCGGTAAGTGGAACAGCGCTGCGCCGACGCGCGGCAGCGGCTGACGATGCGTCAGCGTGGCCAAGGTCAGTAGTTGCGGTACGCGTTCAAGACGCGCGTGACGTACGCTTGTGTTTCCGCGTACGGCGGCACGCCGTGATAGCGATCGACCGCACCGGGCCCGGCGTTGTACGCGGCTACGGCAAGCGTCACATCGCCATGATAACGATGGAGCAAGCCGCGTAAGTAACCGGTCCCACACTGCACGTTTTGGAGCGGATCGAAGGGATTGGAGATTCCGCAGCCCGCCGACGTGCCGGGCATTAACTGCATGAGACCCTGCGCTCCCGCCACGCTAACGGCCGAGGGATCCCCGGCCGACTCCGCCATAAGGACGGCGCGCACCAAGCCGGGGGGAACACCGTCGGATTGCGCGACGCCCGAGACTAGTGAGCCTAGCGTCGCGGGGTCTAGCGCATGCGCAGAGTACGGCAGGTAGCCCCCGCCACTGCATCCGTAGAGCAGGGCGAGCAGCGAACAGACTCCGAGCAGCCGATTCATCGCACCGGCGCCATTCTGCCCGCGCCGCAATGAGGCCTGGCAGGCAGGCTGTCGGCTCGGCAGCGAGCAAGGCGTGGTTCGTCCAAGAGTGACTCCGCAACTTTCCGATGGCTTTTCGGCTCCGCCATCACTAGCATGGTAGCCATGATGAAGCCGCGTTCAAACGCAGAAGTGATAAGCGATGTCTGCCGGTACGTCGAGGATCATAGCGACGAAGCCTTGACGCTCGCTGAGCTTGCCTCGATGGCCTCCATGAGCCGCTTTCACTTCGCTCGCTCGTTCAAAAGCATCGTGGGCGTCACGCCCAAGCAGTACCTGGCGACGGTACGCCTGCGCAAGCTCAAGGGCGGCTTGGAGCGCAGCAAATCGGTGGACACCGCCGCCTACGATGCCGGCTATGGGTCGACGAGCCGCATCTACGAGATGGCGGCATCGCGGCTCGGAATGACGCCCGCGCAATACCGTCGCGCCGGCGAAGGCGTCTCGATCTCGTACGCATTTGCGCCGACGCCGTTTGGCCTGATGATGATCGGCGCCACCGACCGCGGCATCTGTTTCATCGGCTTCGGCGACGAGCCCGAGGAGCTGCTTACCCGAATGCGCGTCGAGTATCGCAACGCGCACGTCGAGCCAATGGCGCAACCCTACGATCCGGAGTTTCGCGCCTGGATCGATTCGCTCGTCGGTTATCTCAGCGACGACGTGCCAAAGCCCGACCTACCGTTGGATATTCGTGCGACTGCCTTCCAAATGCGTGTCTGGAGTTACCTCGCCCATATTCCATCGGGTGAAGTGCGCTCGTACGGCGAGGTTGCCGCGGCGATCGGAGAGCCCGCCGCTGCCCGCGCCGTCGCGCAAGCCTGCGCGCGCAATCCGGCGGCGGTACTTATTCCGTGCCACCGCGTCATTCGCGGCAGCGGAGATTTGGGCGGCTATCGCTGGGGCCTCGGGCGAAAGCGGGCGCTCATCGAGAGAGAACGCGCGCAGCGAGCACGAACGCAGCGCGCATGAGCGATTTCGATCTCGTCGTCGTCGGCACCGGAAGCTCCGGGAACGCCGTCGCACTGCATTGTGCGAGAGCCGGGCGGCGAGTCGCCATCGTCGACAAGGTTCCTTACGGTGGAACGTGCGCGCTGCGCGGTTGCGATCCGAAGAAAGTGCTCGTCGGCGCGGCCGAAGTCATCGATTGGGTGCAACGCATGCAGGGGAGCGGGATCGCCGGCGATTCCCGGATCGACTGGCCGGAGCTCATGCGTTTCAAGCGCACCTTTACGCAGCCCGTTCCGCAGGAGCGCGAAGCCAAATTTCGCGAGCTGGGGATCGCGACGTATCACGGGACGGCGCGTTTTACGGCTTCGTCGGTGCTCGATATCTCGGGCGAAGCCGTCGCGGCGCGTCACGTCGTGCTGGCAGCCGGCTCGCGCCCGGCGACGCTGCACCTGCAGGGCGAGGAGCACCTCATCACCAGCACCGGCTTTCTCGACCTGGAACGGTTGCCGGCGCGCGTCGCGTTCGTCGGTGGTGGCTACATCGCGTTCGAGTTCGCGCACGTGGCGGCGCGAGCGGGGACCGCGGTAACGATTTTGCAGCGCGGCCCGCGCGCGCTCACCGGTTTCGATCCGGATCTCGTCGACCGCGTCGTCGAAGTGAGCCGCGAGATCGGAATCGACGTGCGCGTCGATGCTAAAGTCGGTGCGGTCGAGAAAAAAGGAGACGTCTTTACCATCGCCGTCACCCAAGGCGGACGCGAGTTTACGATCGAGTGCGATTTGGTCGTGCACGCGGCCGGACGCGTCCCGGATCTGGACGACCTCGCGCTCGAGGCCGGCGGCGTAGAGCGCACCGTCAAAGGTGTCGCCGTCAACGAGTTCCTGCAAAGCCGCAGTAATCCGGCGGTCTACGCGGTGGGCGATTGCGCGGACGGCGGCGGACTGCCCTTAACGCCGACGGCGGCCGTGGAGGGCGAAACGACGGCTCGTAATTTGCTCCAGGGCAATCGTTACACCGTCGACTTTAGCGGGCTCGCCAGCATCGTCTACACGATTCCATCGCTGGCCACCGCAGGTCTGACGGCCGATCAGGCCACGGCGCGCGGTCTGCGCTTTTCGGTTCATCAGGGCGATTCGACGAAATGGTATTCGTCGCGCCGGATCCAGACGCGCGCTTCCGCTTATAAGGTTCTGGTTGAAGAGGGAAGCGGAAAGATTCTGGGCGCCTCGGTGCTCGGACAACATACCGAAGAGTTGATCAACATTTTCTCGCTGGCAATCCGAACCGGGCTTCCGGCGCGCAGCCTCATCGATGCGCTCTTCGCCTATCCGACGGCGTCGTCGGATATGGAGTTTCTCGTCGGCTAACCATTTACCCAAACAAACGTTCGATAAAATACTCCGCTTCACGAGTCGGCCGCTTCAGCAAATGCGGCGGAGATCCGACATGCCGGAACCTTGCTTTGCCCACATTGGGGGCGTATAGTGGTGGAAAGTAGCGCCTAGTGGTGGCTTCTGGAGGTTTCTCGTGCACGCGAACTTGCCGCGCTTTGCCGGCTCGGAGCAGCACGCCCTTGACCATAAGGGCAGGCTCATCGTGCCCGCGCGCTTTCGCGAGCGCCTCGGATCCGAATTTGTTCTGACCATCGCTCTGCCCGACGAGTGCCTCGCGCTCTATCCGAGCGCCACATGGGTCGAGCATTGCGAGCGCCTCGAGGCGGTGCCGAAAAAGGACGATCGCTATCGCCGCTTCATCCGCTATCTCTTTGCCAACACCGAAGAGGTCGCGAGCGACACCCAGGGGCGAGTCGTCGTCCCGGCGCGCCTGCGCACTTACGCCGGCATCGACCGTCAGGTGGTTTCGGTCGGCCTGCTCACCCGAATCGAGATCTGGGCTCAGGAGCGCTACGAGTTCCAGTTGCCGCCGCAGGGTGAGGTGCCCGCGTTCATGGCCGAGCTCGGACTCTAGTCATGTGGGTGCTGCATGACGCACGTTGCGGTGCTGCTGGAGCCGGCGGTGGAGTACTTGGCGATACGCCCGGACGGCGTTTATGTCGATGCTACCTTTGGTGCGGGCGGCCACTCACGCGCGATTCTCTCGCGATTGACGTCGGGGCGGTTGATTGCCTTGGATGCCGATCCCGCAGCGGCCGAGTTTGCCTCGGCGATTTCCGATCCGCATTTTTCCCTCGTTCATGCCAACTTCCGCGATCTCAACGACGTCCTCGATGGCTGCGGAGTCGCAGCAGTAGACGGCGTTCTCTTCGACTTTGGAGTTTCGTCGATGCAACTTGACGACCCCGAACGCGGCTTCTCGATCGGAAAGCCGGCAGCCCTGGACATGCGTATGAACCCGTACGTCGGGCGAAGCGCCTACGATATTCTGGCTACCGCCAGCGAGCGCGAGCTCGCCGACATCTTCTTCTATTATGGCGAAGAGCGTGCGGCGCGCCGTATCGCGCGCGCCATCGTGCACCGCCGTGCCGGCGGCGAGCTTCCGAATACCACCTCAGAGTTTGCCCGTTTGGTCGCCGGCGTGGTGCAGCGCCCGGGCCGCCGCGAACGGATTCATCCGGCGACGCGCGTCTTTCAAGCGCTGCGCATTGCCGTCAACGACGAGCTCGACACGGTATCGGCAGGCCTGCGCGCCGCGATCGGCCGGCTGCGCGCCGCGGGGCGCGTCGTCGCGATCAGCTTTCACTCGCTCGAGGATCGCATCGTAAAGCAGAGCTTCCGCGACGATTCTCGCCTACTCGTCTTGACGAAGCGGCCGATCGTTCCCGACGAGCGCGAAGTCGACGAGAATCCTCGCGCGCGCAGCGCTAAACTTCGGGCCGCGGAACGGAAGGTCAGCTGATGATTGCGCCGCGTCATATCGAACAGCGCTCGCGCATTCCCAATCCGCGCGCTGCGCGCACCGCAACCCATCGCCGGATCGTCCGTAAGTCGCGTGCTCGTTATACGGGGGTTGCGCGCGTCTCGGCCGTGCTCCTCATCGCCCTGGCGCTGCTGATGGGCTACGTCGTGCTCACCTCGAGCTTGACCGGTCTGAGCTACGCCGTCGGGCACGAGTCCGCCAAGCGCGAGGCGCTGCAGGAAGAGTCGATGCGGCTCGACGACCGGATTGCGGCGCTGCGCTCCGACGACCGGCTTGCCGCGCTGGCGGCAAAACTGGGAATGCGCGAACCGCAGCAACTCGCCGTCGTCAAACTCGCGCTGCCGCAAGTGGTCCACGCGAAGGCGTCGTTCCCGGTGCTTTCCTCGCTGGCCGGTTTCTTCGCCCCCGCCGTGGCCGCCAAACCGTAGCGGCGCAGGACGTCATGCACGAAAGAACCTTCGCTCGCGTCGCACCGATGCGAGCGAGGCTCTTCTTCTACGCTTGCATGGTCGTCGCGCTCTTCTTATCGTGGCGGCTCTTCGACGTGCAGGCGCGTAACGGCGCGGCCTATGCGAAGCGGGCGCTGGCACAGCGCTCCGACACCGTCGAGGTCTTTGCGCGGCGCGGCAGCATTCTCGACCGTGCGGGAAACGTGCTGGTGCGTTCGCTGCCGTCGGAGAGCATTTATGCCGTGCCGCGCGAGGTCGTTGATGCCGACACGACCGTGGCCAAGCTTTCGAAGGTCGTCGGCAAGCTCAGCCCGGCGGTCGTCAGCGCGTTGCACGACCGGCACATGTGGTTCGTCTGGATCGCGCGAAAAGTGCCGCACGAAACGGCCACGCGCATCCGCTCGCTCGGGCTGCTCGGAATCGATCTCAAAGAGGAAGACACCGGGTTACGCGTGGATTCGGCGCAGCGCCTCGCGTCGACCGTGCTGGGCTTCGTCGGAACCGATGAAAACGGACTCGACGGCGTCGAGTACGCCTACGACAATTTGCTGCGCGGCCGCTCCGGACGAGTAACGCTCGAAGCAGACGAGTTCGGCCGCCCGATCCCCTTCGGCCGCGAGCAAGTCGTGGCGCCGGCGCAACCGGGCGCCAGCGTTCAACTAACCATCGATCCCTATCTTCAATTCGTGACCGAGCGTGCGCTCGCCAAACAAGTCAACGCGTTCCACGCGCTCGACGGCACGGCGATCGTTATGGATCCCCGGACCGGCGAAATACTTGCGATGGCAAATCTTCCGAATTTCGATCCGAATCATTTCTGGAAGTTCGGTACCGAGGCGCGCCGCAATCGCGCCGTGATGGATGCGTACGAGCCGGGCTCGACATACAAGCTCATTACCGCGGGTGCAGCGCTTGAGTCGCACAAGGTAACGCTTGCCTCGCGCTTTCCTGCCCACGACCGGCTCGAAGTAGGCGGTCAGACGATTCACAACGCGGAAGACGGATTCATGGCGGGAACGGGCGGAAGCGAAACGCTCGAGCAAATCGTGGAATACTCCCACAACGTCGGCGCGGCGGAAGTCGGCATCTCGATCGGCGCGAAGACTCTGTATGCGATGGAACGTAAAGCCGGGTTCGGAGAGCCCAGCGGCCTCGGTTTGCCGGGAGAGAATCCCGGAATCGTGCCGCCGCCCTCGCAATGGAGCGGCTCTTCACTGGCCACGATGTCTTTCGGCCAAGGCGTTTCGGTAACGCCGCTGGCGATGGCGCGCTACTACTGTGCGATTGCGAACGGCGGATTGCTCGTTCAGCCGCGAATCGTCAACGCCGTCTACGACCAGCAAGGGAAGCTTTTGCAGCGCTACCCCACTAAGGTTACTCGCCGCGTCTTGTCGCGGCAGACCGCGGCCGACTTGAGAAAGTTCCTGCGCTCGGTCGTGCTGCACGGTACCGGCGACCCAACGGCTCAGATTCCCGGCTACGCGACGGCCGGCAAGACGGGAACCGCGCAAATGGTCGTCGACGGCGAATACCGATCGGGGTTTTATGCTGCGTCGTTCATCGGAATGGTCCCGTACCCGCGCCCCCGCTACGTCATCTACGTGAAAGTCGAGCGGCCGCTGGGATCCTACTATGGAAGCGTCGTTGCCGCGCCCGCATTCGCGGAGATCGCGCGCGCGGCCATGCTGCACGCCGGCGTGCTGCCTAGTGCCGCGCGCAATGGAGGCTGAACGGAGGGTCGCGCTGGCGGCCTTATTGCAACCTTTGCCTTCGGCGCACGTCCGAGGCGATCCGCAGCGGAGTATTGCGGATATCGTGACCGCTTCGGGCGCCGTTCATCCCGGTTCGCTCTTCGTGGCGCTGCGCGGAACGCAGACCGACGGCCATCGCTATCTCTCCGATGCCGTAGCGCGCGGAGCCGCCGCCGTCGTCGTCGAGCAAACACACGAGGCCGCACTCGCCGTGCCCGACGAAACGGTCACGGTGATCGGCGTGCCCGATACGCGGCTGGCGCTTTCGGCGCTGGCGGCGTCGTTTTACGGCGATCCCTCGCAAGGGCTCGACGTTATCGGCGTCACCGGAACCAACGGTAAGACGACGACTACGCGGATGATCGCTGCGATCTGTCGTCAAGCCGGCGTGCCGTGCGGAATCGTCGGCACGGTCGGGGCGGAGTTCGGGGCGCAGCATTGGCAGCTCGAAAACACGACGCCGCTTCCGCCCGAGCTGCACCGGCTCTTGGCTTCGATGCGCGCGCTGGGCGCGGCGGCGGTGGCAATGGAGGTGAGCTCGCACGCATTGGCGCTCGACCGCGTTGCCGACGTGCGCTTCAACATCGCGGCCCTCACCAACGTTACGCGCGATCATCTCGATTTCCACCGCGACGAGGAGAGTTACGCGGCGGCGAAGCGCCGGCTCTTCTCGCTGGCGCGGCGCTGCGTGCTCAACGTCGACGATCGCTGGGGCGCACGGTGGGCGCGCGAGCTGGCGGCCGAAGGCCGCACCACGATCACCTACGGGCAGAGCGACGCGACGCTGATTCCGACCGGCATCGAGGTCACGATCGACGGATCCACCTTCTCCGTCGACGGTCAGGGGTACGTGTTGCATCTGCCGGGACGCTTCAACGTTCACAACGCGCTGGCGGCCATCGGCGTCGCGCGTTTCCTCGGCGTCAACGACGCGACGTCGGCGCGCGGACTGGCGGAGATGGGCGGCGTGCCCGGCCGCATGGAGCGGCTGCGCGCGCACGGCGTCGACGTGATCGTCGATTACGCCCACACGCCCGACGCGCTCGAACACGCTCTGCGAGCGTTACGCGAAACCACCGGCGGATCGTTGGCCGTCGTCTTTGGATGCGGCGGAGATCGCGATCGTGGGAAGCGCCCGCAAATGGGTGCGGTCGCGGCCGAACTGGCCGACCGCGTTTATCTCACCAGCGATAATCCGCGCAGCGAAGAGCCGCGCGACATTGTCGACGCAATCGCAGCCGGCATCGGCTCGCGCGAACACATTGTCGAGCTCGACCGGCGGCTGGCCATCGAGCGTGCGATTCGCGAAGCGAGCGCCGGCGACGTCGTGCTGGTAGCCGGAAAGGGCCACGAGGCGTACCAGATCGTCGGCGATCGGGTCTTGCCGTTCGACGACGTCGCCGTCGTCCGCGAGGCGCTCTCGCTCCGATGAGAGTGTCGCTTCGAGCCGCGATCGCAGCTACCGGTGCCACGTTAGTCGACGCCGCGGCAGCGCCGCAAACCCTGCGCGTGAGCACCGACACCCGAACCATCGAGCCGGGCGACACCTTTTTGGCGCTTCGCGGTGAGCGATTCGACGGTCACGCCTTTGCCGCCGAAGCGGTGGCCCGCGGCGCGTCGCTACTGATTCTGGAACGCGCGGACGCGCGAGTCGAGGGCGTGGCGACGATGATCGTCGCCGACGGGCTCGAGGCCTACATGGCGCTCGGCGCCCTCGCGCGCGAACGCTTCGAAGGCCATGTCGTCGCGATTACCGGCAGCGCGGGAAAGACTACCACAAAGTCGTTCTTGGTTCAGTTGCTGGCAGCGCGATACGGCGACCGCGTCGCCGCGCCGCCGGCCAACGAGAACAACGAGATCGGCGTCAGCAAACTGATGCTGAGTCTTTCGCCCGAAACGCACGACGTCGCCGTCGTCGAGATGGGTGCGCGACGCAGCGGCGACATCGCCGCTTTGGTCGAGGTCGCGCGACCCCAGATCGGCATCTTGACCAATGTCGGCGAGGCGCATCTCGAAATCATGGGCTCCCGCGATCGACTCGAAGAGACGAAATGGGCGCTCTTCTCGCGCGGGGCGCACGCGATTCTCAACAGCCGGGATGAGGTCAGCCGGCGCCGCGCACCATCGTTATCGCAGCCGCCGGATTGGTTCGCCGCGTTCGACGAAATCGCGCCTCCCGCCGAAGACGCCGCGCTGCGTCCGTACGCGGCGATTCTCGGCGAGACGCGCGTCCTATACCGCGACGATCGCGGCGAAATCGAGCGCAACGTACCGGTGCGCGTTCCCGGCCTTCACAATCGTGCGAATCTCGCCGCCGCGGTCGCCGGCGCCGAACGCTTGGACGTGCCGTTCGACGCCATCGCCGGGGCCATTCCCGGCGTCGAACTGCCGCCGGGACGCTATCAAAGCCTCGACGTAAACGGCTTGCGCGTTATCTACGACGCCTACAATGCCAATGCTAGCGGAATGATCGCTACGCTCGATGCCTTCGCCGCCGAAAAAGGCTCGCGTCGAATCGCCGTGCTGGCGAGCATGGCCGAGCTCGGCGAGGAGTCGCAGGCGCTCCACGAGCGGGTCGGCGGCCACGCCGCGGGCCGCGTCGACGTGCTGCTCGTCGCGGGCGATTTCGCCGCCGCCCTAGCGCTGGGCGCTCGCCGCGCCGGACTCGAATCCGCAGCCATCGTTGCCGTAGAAAGCAACACCGCGGCCGTGCGCTGGCTGCGCGAGCACGCCGGCCCGGGTGACGTCGTGCTTCTCAAGGGTTCGCGCAAATATCAATTGGAAGAGATCGTCGAGGAACTGCACGGGTGAGCTCGCCCAAGAGCCTCCTCGTCACAAACGCTGAGATGCCGGTAGGGTTGACCGCCATTCCGCTGCGTACGCGGTTGATCCGGCCGGGCGACGATTTGATCGCATTGATCGAGCAGGCCGTTTGGAACATCGCGCGTCCCGGCGACGTCGTCGCCGTCGCCGAGAGTGCCGTCGCGATCGCTCAAGGCGAGCTGCTGGCGGCCGAGTACGTTCGTCCCTCGCGCCTCGCCTACGCAATCGCCCGGCGCGCCGATCCGATGGCAACGATCAGCCAGCCGGAATCGATTCAACTCGTCATCGATCGCGCCGGTGCCTGGAAAGTGGGGACGGCGACGTTCCTTGCAGCGGTGGGCCGCATTTTCGGCAAACGCGGTCTCTTCTACGAGATCATGGGTGAGGCGGTTGCGGCCTTCGACGGATATACCGGAACGATGCCGCCCTACGAGCGCGCCATCGTCTTTGCACCACGCGATCCCGACGGGTTCGCGGTCGCGCTGCGCGATCGCATCGGCGTCGAGAGCGCCGTCGTCGATGCCAACGACCTCAAGCGGGCCAAAGTGTTGGGCGCGTCACCGTCGGTCGATCGCGCCGCCCTCGAGAAAGCGCTGGTCGAGAATCCCCACGGCAACAGCGACGAGCAAACGCCTTTAGTCGTCTTGAAATGGCGCGGCGCCGGACCGAATCCGCTGCTGGAGACCGGCGCCGCGTGATATCGTTTGCACCAATGGGTTTCTGGTTGCTCTTCGGCTTCGCGGTGGGTACGATCTGCGCGCTGCTGCTGCTGGGCTTGTTGGGGCGCCTCGATCTTCGCGCTCACGCCTACGAGGACGCGCCCGAGACGCATCAGCAGAAGACGGGTACGCCGACGATGGGCGGGATTGCCATCGTCGCCGCCTTGCTCGCTGCGCTGGCGGCCGTTCGAGCGCCGTTGCTGTGGCAGCTGGTGCTGCTCGTCCTCCTTGCCGCAGCCGTCGGCGCCGTCGACGACGTCATGGGAATCCGCCGCGGCAAGAATCGCGGGTTGCGCGCTCGCACGAAGTTTCTCGCAACCGCACTCGCGGGCGTGATATTCCTGCGCGAGATCGGCGACTCACCGGCTCTGATTGCGAGGGACGTGCTCTTTCACACGGGAAGCTTATGGCTTGCGGTGCCGCATTGGCTTTGGCTGCTCTTGGGAATCCTCGCGATAACCGGGACGATTCACGCGGTCAATCTCACAGACGGCCTCGACGGCTTGGCGGCGGGGACGATGATTCCACCCCTCGTCGCGTTTGCGTTTATCGCCTGGAGCATGCATCTGCCGGCTGCATGGATCGCCGCTTGCGCCGGCGCCGGGGCGTGTCTGGGATTTTTGATCTTCAACCGGCACCCGGCCAAGCTCTTCATGGGAGACACGGGTTCGTTAGCCTTGGGCGCGCTGCTCGCGGGAACGGCGATTCTCACCGGAGAGATGCTGCTGCTCATCGTCGTCGGCGGCGTGTTCGTCGCCGAAGCGCTATCGGTGATGCTGCAAGTCGGCTACTTCAAGGCGACGAAGGGTAAACGCATCTTGCGCATGAGCCCGCTGCATCATCACTTCGAGTTGGGCGGATGGCCGGAGACCAAGGTCACGCTGCGCTTCTGGATTGCGTCGCTGCTCTGCTCGCTGCTCGGCTGGGCGATCGTTCGATGAGCGAGATCTTCTCGTTCGACCGGGAATCCCGCGTGCTGGTCATCGGTTTGGGACGCAGCGGTCTCGCCAGCCTGGAAGTGCTGCGCGAGTACGGCGTGCAGCTCTACGCGACCGACGACCATCCGGAGAAGATAGCGCCGGCAATCGCCGCCGCGCAAGACTTCGGCGCGCGTTTCGTCGCGCCCGACGAAATCGACGCGATCATTCCCGGCCTGACCTGTGCCGTGCTTTCTCCGGGCGTACCGCCGACCTCGCCGGTCGTGCGGCGGGTCCACGCGTTCGACCTGCCGGTAATCGGTGAGATCGAGCTGGCCTATCGCTTGTGCAAGGCGCCGATCGTTGCCGTCACCGGAACGAAGGGAAAATCGACCACGACGGCGCTGATCGGCCATCTCTTGCGCGGGTGCGGCATTGAGGTTCGCGTCGGGAGGAAACATCGGCAACCCACTGATCAAAGAGGTGCGTGGGATGGATGCCGACGGTTGGATCGTCGCCGAGGTTTCGTCGTTCCAGCTCGAAACGATTCGGTCGTTCAAGCCGCGCGTGGCAGTATTGCTCAACATCGTGCCCGATCATCTCGATCGGTATCATTCGATGGAGGAGTACGGCGAAGCCAAGTATCGCATCTTCGCCAACCAGTCGATGAGCGATTGGTTCGTCGGCAACCTCGACGATCCGCGAATTCGTTCGCTGCACTGGCAGCGCGGCACGCGCGTGCAGGCGAGACAGTTGTGGTATTCGCTGAACAACCGCGAGCACGCGACGATGCACGTTCGCGACGGCCGGCTGATCTACGCGCCGGTTTCGGGCGATCCGCGCCCCGTCGCCATCATGTCGCGCAACGATATTCCTCTGCTGGGAGACCATAACGTGCAGAATGCTATGGCGGCGCTGCTGGCGTGCATTGCGATTGGGTGCGACGTCTCCGCACTGCGCGAAGCGATGCGCACGTTTCGCCCGATGCCGCACCGCCTCGAGAGCGTCGCCGAGATCGAGGGCGTGCTCTACGTCGACGATTCCAAGGCGACTAACCCCGCTTCGGTCATCGCCGCGCTGCGCAGCTTCGATCGGCCGATCGTGCTCATTGCCGGCGGTCGCTCCAAACGCAGCACCTTCCGCGCGATGGCCGCGGTCATGCGCCGGCGGGTGAAGGCTTTGGTTGCAATCGGTGAAGCGGGGGCCGAGATCGCGCGCGCCGCACCCGACGTCGAGTCGGTCGAGGCTTACTCGATGGAAGAGGCGGTTCACCGCGCGCGCGGCATCGCTTCGCCCGGCGACGTCGTGTTGCTCTCACCGGGATGCGCGTCGTTCGATATGTTTGCCTCGGCCGAGGAGCGCGGCCAACGGTTCGCCGCGGTGCTGGCGGAACTGGCGGAGCCGGCCGGTGCGTAACGCAACGCTGCTGGGCGGACCGCAAGAGCGAGCCCGGACGGCAGCGCGATCGTACGTATCGGCGCCGCTGGACGTGCCGCTCTTCACCGCCGTCGCGGCGCTCGTCGGCATCGGCTTGGTGATGGTCTTCTCCGCGTCCAGCGCGACCGCGTACGCGCAGAACGGCGACATCGCCTATTTCTTGAAGCGTCAGCTCGTCTGGTTGGCGATCGGCTTGGCTGGTGCGTACGCACTCTACCGGCTCGATTACCGGCGCCTGCGCGGCATCGCGCCGTACCTGCTCGTCGCGGCCGTCATCGGGCTCTTGCTCGTCTTCGTCCCGCACGTCGGACTCGGCGTAAACGGCGGGAAGCGCTGGATCGGCACGGGTGGATTGAGCCTGCAACCCTCGGAGTTTGCCAAGCTCGCGCTCGTGATTTACCTCTCCGCGGTGCTTTCAACGCGGGGCGATCGCATTACGTCGCTGGCGCGCGGACTCGTACCGCTCTGCGTGCCCGTGGCTATTATGGCGGTGCTCGTGCTCAAAGAACCCGACATGGGAACGGCGAGCCTGCTGATCTTTGTGGCTTTCGCGCTCTTCTTTGCCGCCGGAGCGCGGTTGGTTCACTTGGCCGCCGTCGTTTTAGCGACGCTGCCGTTCGCGGCGCTGACGGTCTTCGGCAGCCCCTACCGGCGGGCGCGCATCTTTGCCTTTGTCGATCCGTGGCGCGACCCGCTCAACACCGGTTTTCACATCGTGCAATCGTTGCTCGCGCTGGGCAGCGGGGGCATCTTCGGTGTCGGTCTCGGCGCCTCGCGAGCGAAGTTCTTCTATCTGCCCGAGCAATATACCGATTTCATCTTCTCGGTGCTGGGTGAAGAACTCGGACTCATCGGAACGCTCGTGGTCATCGCGCTCTTCGTAACGCTGGCCTATCGGTCGGTTAGGATTGCGCTTGTCGCACCGGATCGCTTCGGTTTCTTCCTCGCCATCGGCTGCGCCGCGATGATTACCATTCAGGCGTTCGTCAATATCGGCGTCGTGTCGTCGTCGTGGCCGGTAACCGGCGTACCCCTCCCCTTTATTTCGTTCGGCGGCAGTTCGCTCGTCGTCAATCTGTTCGCCGTCGCCATTATCGCTAACGTAGGACGCCATCGCCGGGTCGGCGGGCGTACGTGACCGTCGTCTTCGCCGGCGGGGGCACCGGCGGACATCTCTACCCGGCCATCGCGATCGCCGACGCATTGCGCCAACGCGAGGCCAGAATCACGTTCATCGGCACGGCCGACCGGCTCGAGGCGCGCATCGTGCCGCAGGCTGGTTACGATCTGCGAACGATTGCCGCACGGGCGCTGCCGCGCCGGTTTTCGTTCGATCTTTTTCGCACGCTCGCTGCCAACGTCGCGGGCACGCTGCAGAGCCTCAAGCTGCTCGGGCGCGAGCGGCCGGATCTCGTTGTTGCTACCGGCGGCTACGTAAGTTTCCCGGTTGCATTGGCGGCGCGCATCCTCCGCATGACGCGCCGCGCGCCGGCGATCGTTCTGCTCGAACCCAACGCCACTCCGGGGTTAACGAACCGGCTTCTCGCGCCGATCGTCGACGAAGTCTGGGGTGCGCAGACGACCGGCGTACCGATCCGCGCGTCGCTCGCACGCCTTCCGTCGCGCGAGGCGGCGGCGACGCGGCTCGGTCTTTCGCCGTCGCTGCGGACGCTGGTCGCGATGGGCGGCAGCCAAGGTGCGCGGCGCATCAACGATTCGGTAATCGATCTCGTACGAGCCGGCGCGCTACCCGACGGCTGGCAACTCCTCCATCTGACCGGCGAGGGCGAATACAGTCGCGTGCGCGATGCAGCGCGCGCAATCGCCGTCGCGCGGTACGTCGCGCGTCCCTATCTCGACGAAATGGCCGACGCGTATGCCGTCGCGGATCTTCTGCTCACGCGCGCCGGCGCCTCGACGCTGGCCGAGCTGGCGGCGCTCGGCAAGCCCGCGATTCTCGTTCCCTATCCGCACGCTGCCGAAGGGCATCAAGCGATCAATGCGGCGCGCATCGAGGCTTCCGGCGCAGCCGTCGTAGTGACCGATCGGCAGCTGCAAGAAGGCGTTTTACCGGCGCTCGTAGAGCAGACGCTCGAACCGCCGCGTCTCGAGGCGTTGACGCGCGCCGCGCAGGCTTCGCGCGGCGGCGATGCGGTGGCCGCGATTCTGGCACGGATAGATCGCTTGATCCCTAGAAACAGCGAGCGGTGAACTACCACCTCGTCGGCGTTGGGGGAATCGGGATGAGCGCGATCGCGCGCATCTTGCTGGCCCGCAACGAAACGGTCTCGGGCTCGGACATCGCCGAGACGGCGCTCGTGCGGCAGCTGCGTGACGAAGGCGTCCGCGTCTACATCGGACATCGCGCCGAGAACGTGCGCGGCGCGAAGACCGTGGTGGTAAGCTCGGCCATCGACCGCCGCAACCCGGAATACGTTGCGGCGTTACGCGCCGGGATTGCGGTGCTGCGCCGCGGCGAGATGCTGGCGCGCCTCTTGGATGGCCGTCGCGGTATCGCCGTCTGCGGAACGCACGGAAAGACGACGACCACGGCGATGGTGCACGCCGCGTTGCGCGCGGGAGGTATCGATGCGGGCCTCGTTCTCGGCGGCATCGATCTCACGTTGGAGAGTAACGCACACGAAGGAAGCGCGCCCTGGTTCGTTACCGAGGCCGACGAGTCGGACGGCTCCTTCGCCCTGCTCGAACCGGTGATGGCGATCGTCACGAATCTGGAAAACGATCACCTAACGAGCGACGACGAGCTTCCCGCGCTGGCCCGCGCGTTTGGAGAGTTTCTCGGCAAGCTTCCCGACGATGGTTACGCGCTCATCGGCATCGACAATCCGCTCTCCGCGTCGCTGACCGGACACGAGCTTGCGGCTGCGGTCGAAACGTTCGGTCTGGACGGACGCGCCTCGCTGCGCGCGGTCGACGTTACGTACGCGGGAATCGGTTCGAGTTTCGACGTCTATTCGGGCGACCGGCACCTCGGACGAATCGAGCTGCGCGTGCCCGGAGCGATGAACGTCGCGAATGCGTTGGGTGCGATCGGAATCGCGCATCGCCTAGGGTGTTCGTTCGCCGGCATCGCCGCCGCGCTGCGCGCTTTCCGCGGCGTGCGCCGCCGCTTCGACGTGCTGGCTTCCGGCGAGCGCGCCACCGTGGTCGACGATTACGCGCACCACCCAACGGCGGTACGCGCGACGATCGCCGCCGCCCGGCGGTACCATCGCGGCCCGCTCGTGGTGGCATTTCAGCCGCATCGCTATACGCGCACTGCCTTTCTCGCCCGCGATTTCGCCGACGCGCTGCGCGGCGCCGACCGCGTCTATCTCGCGCCGGTCTACTCAGCTTCCGAGCCCGCGATTCCCGGCGTGAGCGAACGCTCCATCGGCGAGCCGCTGGCAGCGACCGGCGCGGACGTGCGCTACGTCGAGCGAGTCGATGATTTGGAAGGCAAGCTCTTAGACGAGTTGCCGCAAGGGGCGATGTTGCTGATGCTCGGCGCCGGCGACATCACCGACGTCGCTGCACGGCTGGCCGCCCGCCTTTTCGAATCCGCCGCCGCAGCATCGGTACGCTCGTGAGCGTCACCACGGCCTCCGCGCTGCAAAGCCTGCTCGAGCCTCGTGACGTCGAGTCGCTGCGCGCCGATTTCGGCGAACAGGTTCGGTTCGATGAACCGCTTGCGCCGTACACGTCGTGGAAAATCGGGGGGCCGGCCGACGCGATGGTCACCATTTCCGACGAAGCCCAGCTCGCGCGGCTGCTGCGTTTCTGCCTGCGCCGCCGAATGGCGTGGTGGATTATCGGCGGTGGAAGCAACGTGCTCGTCGGCGACGGGGGCGTGCGGGGAGTCGTCGTGCGTTTGACCGGCGACTTCGCGGCAGCTCACGTCCGTGCCGAGGGCGACGCGGTCTTAGTGGAAGCCGGCGGCTCGGCGGCGATGGCGCTGGTGACGGCCAAGGCGGCGTCGGCGGGTGCCGTGGGAATCGGCTCGCTGGCCGGGATCCCTGGAACGGTCGGCGGCTCGCTGCGCATGAATGCCGGCACCGATCGCGAGATCGGCGAGTTCGTTCGACAGGTGTGGGTCCAATCGCCGAGCCGCCCCGAGCCCCATGCCGTCGACGTGCGCTACCTTTACCGTCACTCCACGCTCGCGCGCGACGTCGTGGTCTCCAAAGTGAGCCTGGAGTTCGAACGGTCCAGCGCGCGCAGCGTTCGCGACGAAATGCAGTCGCGGTTGGTCAGACGGAAGAATACGCAGCCGATCGCGCTCCCTAACGCCGGCTCGTGCTTCCGCAATCCGGCCGGCGACAAAGCCGCGCGATTGATCGAAAGCGTCGGGGCCAAGGGATGGCGCGAAGGCCAGGCCGAAGTCTCGCCGCTCCACGCCAACTTCATCAACAACCTGGGCGGCGCGACGGCAAAGGACGTTGCCACGCTGCTCGCGCGCGTACGTCGTGCGGTGTCCGACCGCTGCGGCGTCGAGATGCAACTCGAAGTACACTTAGTCGGAGTCTTCATCGATGCAACGTAACGCCGGAAGCCGGGGAATCGTCGCCGTCGTGATGGGCGGCAGCAGCCTCGAGCGCGAGATCTCGATCAAAACGGGCTCCGAAGTGATGCGCGCGCTGCAGTCGTTGGGATACGACGCGCGATCGCTCGACTACGACGAGCGCTTTCTCGACGCACTGCGTCAGATCAAACCCGACGTCGTCTTCATCGCGCTGCACGGACCCGGTGGCGAGGACGGACACGTCCAAGCGCTGCTCGAGTATCTGGAGATTCCCTACACCGGCAGCGGATTGGAAGCGGCCGCGCTTTCGATGGATAAACATCTGACGAAGAAGCTCCTCGCGGCCGAAGGGCTGCCGACGCCGGTTTGGGATCTTTTCGATCTCACCGGAGGCACGCTGCCGCTGCTTCCCGGTTCGCTCGATCTTCCGCTGGTGATCAAGCCGCGCTTCGAGGGCTCGTCGGCCGGAATCGCCATCGTTCACACGCACGAAGAGTGGACCAGCGCCATGCTGGAGGCTTCAAAGTCTTACGGGCAGGTTTTGGCCGAAGAGTACGTCGAGGGGCGCGAGTTTACGTGCGCGGTACTGGGCGAGGAAGCGTTGCCCATCATCGAGATCGTGGCCAATCGCGACGGCTTCTATAGTTACGGCGCCAAATATGAGCCCGGCGGAAGCACGCATCTGGTGCCGGCGCCGATCGACGAAGGTTTGAGCGCGCGCCTTCAAATGCTTGGCCTCTCGGCGCACCGGCTGCTAGGCTTGCGCGATTACTCGCGCAGCGACTTCATCGTAACGCGCGACAACCGGCCATACTTGCTGGAGATCAACGCGCTTCCGGGGTTGACGCCGGTCAGTCTGGTTCCCGACGCGTGCGCGTCGATCGGCATCGGATTCGAAGCGCTGATCGAGCGTCTCGTCGGTTACGCACGCGCGCGCGCCGAGACGCGCGACGCGGTGGCGTAAAACTTCCTAAGCGTTCGGAAACATCGCGCGATCGTCGGCCACGAGCAGATCGATTCGCGCCGTTTCGGGCGGTACGGTCGTGGCCAGCGGGTAACGCGCGATAAACTCGGGCTCGTTTAAGCGCTCGGCGACCTTGAGTGCCTCGAGCTTTCGATTGAACTCTCCATAGAGCGCCGGATCCGAGTGCTCGCCAATCCACTTCGCGACGGCTTCGTCGTCGCCGGCGGCGGCGATGGCTGCGCGCAGGGCGGCTTCGCCAATCCCGATCGCCTCCAGCATCCGCGAACTGAAACCCGTAATCTGATACTGCCCTAGATTTCCGCCGGGCAGCGTGGCCCGCAACTTGTCTACCGTTCGGGCGGCCATCAGCAGATCGAGACCGGGCAGGAGGTCACGCGGGCCGCGCGGGGGTCGCTGGGTAAGATCGAGAGGCTTCATCGGGGCGCCTTTTCAACCAGGCGGTCCGTCAAGGCCTTTGAGGCGGCTGGAGGAGTCGAACCTTCACGGCCGTCGAAAGGTCGGGGGCTTATACTCACCGTTTATGGAGGAAACCCTTGCCTACCGTTGTCGATCGTGGTCTCGAGGGCGTCGTCGTCGGATCCACGGAACTCAGTAATGTCGAAGGAGCGATCGGGCGCCTATCCTATCGCGGTTACGACATCGACGACCTCGCGCCGAATGCGACGTTCGAGGAAATCGTCCACCTCTTGCTCTACGGCACGCTGCCGAACCGTCACCAGCTCGAAACGCTCAAGCGCGAGATCGGCGCCTGCCGTTCGCTGCCCGAGCCGCTGGTCAATGCCATGCAGAACGTTCCTAAGACGGCGTGGCCGATGGAAGTTCTGCGCACTATCGTCAGCGGTCTCGGCCTCTTCTCGCCGGTTAATGCCCAGGGCGAGCATCTCTCCGACGTCCACACTGCGATCGAGCTCATCGCCAAAATGCCGACGATCGTCGCCGCGTGGGATCGGATTCGCCGCGGACTCGACCCCATCGACCCGCGCCCCGATCTCTCACAGGCCGGGAACTTCATCTATATGCGCACCGGCAAGCAGCCGCACGCGATCGAAGAGGATGCGCTCGATACCTACTTCGTGCTTCTGGCCGATCACTCGTTCAACGCGTCGACCTTTGCAGCGCGCGTCGCGGCCTCGACGCGAGCCGACATCTACGCTTCGATTACCGCGGCGCTCGCGACGCTGCAAGGCGATCTGCACGGCGGCGCGGCCACGGCCGCCTTCGCGACGTTCGGTCAGGTGAGGTCGCCCGAGAACGCCGAGCCGTACGTGCGCAACATCCTCGACGGCGGAAAGCGCATCATGGGCATGGGACACCGCGAGTATAAAGTGCGCGATCCTCGCGCTCGTCATCTAGAAGAGATGGCGCAAGAACTCTCTCAGCACGTCAGCGGCGGCGACCGCTGGTACGAGATCGCGCGCGCGGTCGAGGACGCGAGCCGCAAGGTACTGCAAGAAAAGAAACCCGGCAACACGATCTACGCCAACGTCGATTTCTATACGGCGCCGGTGTTGGCCGATCTCGGGATCCCGGGCGACGAGTTCACCTGTCTCTTCGCGTGCGGCCGCATCGCGGGATGGACGGCGCACGTGCTCGAGCAGATGGCCGACAACCGGCTCATTCGCCCGCAAGCCGCTTACGACGGCCCGCCGGCCGGTCCGTACGTGCCGATCGAGCAGCGATCGGCGAACGGCCAGCGCAGCTAGAGAGACGCGCGCGATGCTCGTCGTGCCGGCGATTGACCTACGCGGCGGCAAATGCGTGCGCATGAAGCAAGGCGATCCGACGACCGAGACGAGTTACGACGACGATCCGGTCGAGCGCGCCAAAGCCTTCGTCGACGCCGGAGCGCTTCGTCTACACGTCATCGATTTGGACGGAGCCTTCGGCTCGGGCGAAAACCTCGACGCCATCGAGCAAATCTGTAAGGCGGTAGACGTGCCGGTGCAGACCGGCGGCGGCCTGCGCGCCGTGCGTCACGCCGAAGCCGCCTTTGCCGCCGGCGCGAACGAGATCATACTCGGCACGCTGCTCGTTGACGACGAGCGCATGGCGCGCCACATCATCAACCGTTTTCCCGAGCGCGTCATCGCCGCCATCGATGCGCGCGGCTCTCGCGTCGCGACTCACGGTTGGCAAGAGAGCGCCCCGGTCGATCGCGACGCGCTCGTGCGCCGCGTCGCGCAATGGGGCGTTCCGCGCATTATCTTCACTGAGATTCGTCGCGACGGAATGGGAGAAGGCTACGACATCGACGCGCTCGATGCGGTCGCGCGCGCGGCCGAGATCAAGGTGACGGCCAGCGGCGGCGCGCGCAACATCGACGACTTGGAGCTGCTCAAACGCTCGGTTCCCGCGAACGTTGACTCGTGCATCGTGGGGAGCGCGCTGTATAACGGCACGCTCGACCTCGCCGCGGCAATCGCGGCGGTCGCTTAACTCTTTTCGATAAAAGTCCGGGGCAGCTCGACCGGGAGGCGCGTGACGATCTCGTAGTTGATGGTTTCACTCCAGTGGGCCCAATCGTCGGCGGTGACCGCCGCATTCGCCTCGCTGCCGATCAGCGTTACGCTCGAGCCGACGCGCGCGTTGGGCGCTTGGGTGAGATCGATCTCGGTCATGTTCATCGCGACGCGCCCGACGATCGGACAGAGCGCACCGTCGACGATGAAGGCGCCGCGGTTGGAGAGCGCGCGCGGAATTCCGTCGGCGTAGCCTGCCGGGACGACGCCGACGCGCATATCGCGAGGGGCGTGAAAGCTTCCGCCGTAACCGACCGACGCGCCGGCGGCAATCGTGCGCACCACGACGATCTTCGAGCGATACGAGAGCGCGGGACGCAGATCGAGCGGCGGCGTTAGCGCTTCGCGCGTTTGCGGCGAGGGCATCAGTCCGTAGAGCGCGATGCCGAAGCGCGCTAAGTCGAGACGGGTCTGCGGCCAAAGCAATGCTGCCGCCGACGCGGCGATGTGCGAGAGCGCATTCATCTCGCGTCGCTCGAGCAATGGCTTGACGCCCGCCAGCGCGCGTTCGAACGTACCGAGCTGATGCATCGTGTAGCCGGCGTTGAGCTCTTCTGCCGAGGCGAGATGCGAGAAAATTCCGGCGATCGAAAGTTCCGGTAGCCGCAAGAACTCTTCGACGGCGTCGGTCAGCTCGTGCGGTTCGAATCCGAGCCGATTGAGGTCGGTATTGACTTTGACGTGCACCGCCGCCGCGCACTGGCGGTTTCGCGCCGCCTTGCAAAGGCGCCGGGCGAACTCGCCGGTGCTCCATAGGGCGAGCTCGGCCTTGGCAGCCAGCGCGTCCTCGAGCCCCTCCGGTGGAACCGGTCCGAGGATCAAGACGGGCATCGCGATGCCGGCCTCGCGCAGCGCGATCGCTTCTTCCAGCCGGTAGACGCAGAGCATCGAGGCAAACGGGGCCACGGCTTGGGCGACAGCCGCTAGCCCGTGTCCGTAGGCATTCCCCTTGAGGACGAAGGCCGTTCGACGCGCCCCGACCAGGTCTCGCAGCAAGGCCGCGTTGTGGCGAAGCGCCTCTAGGGAGATCTCCAAGCCGCCGATCACGCCGCTAATCCGCTCATTCCGACCTCCATTCGAGCCACCGCTCCGGCTTCCGGGCGGCTCGGCCAATCGGGGTTGCACTCTACCGGAGACTCTGCTAATATGGCACGGCTAGCGCTCTCGCGCTGAGAGTGCTAAAACTGTTCCTCACCAAGCCAACCCAAGCAGTGGAGGTTTTTCGTGAATCTCAAACCCCTGTTCGATAACGTCGTTGTCGAGCACGTAGAACAGGATGAAAAGACGAGTGGCGGCATTTTTCTTCCGGATACCGCTAAGGAGAAGCCGCAAGAAGGCATTATCCGCGCCGTAGGCCCGGGTCGTTTGACCGACAAGGGCGCGACGATCCCAATGACCGTGAAGGTCGGCGATCGAGTCGTTTACCGCAAGTATTCGGGCAGCGAAATGAAGATCGACGGCACCGAGTACCTTTTTATCCCTGAAAAAGACATTCTCGCCATCGTCGACAAAGTGCCGGCCGGCGTCCGTTAAGGAGTTCAAAAACTTTACCATGTCTGCAAAGCAACTCGTATTCGATGAAAGCGCGCGCCGCGCGCTCGAGCGCGGTGCGAACGTCCTCGCCGATGCCGTGAAAGTCACGCTCGGGCCGAGGGGCCGCAACGTCGTGCTCGACAAAAAGTTCGGCTCGCCGACGATCACCAACGACGGCGTGACCATTGCCAAGGAGATCGAGCTCTCCGACGTGTTCGAGAACATGGGAGCGCAGCTCGTTAAGGAAGTCGCGTCCAAGACGAACGACGTCGCCGGCGACGGAACGACGACTGCGACCGTTCTCGCGCAAGCGATCATCCGCGAAGGCCTGCGTAACGTGACGGCCGGCAGCGATCCGCTCCAAATCAAGCACGGCATCGAGAAGGCCGTAGAGATCGCGGTTAACGAGATGGAGACGTTCAAGAAGAACGTCGATACCAAGGAGAAGATTGCCCAGGTCGCGTCGATCTCGGCCAACGATCCGGAGATCGGCGAGCTGATCTCGGATGCGATGGAGAAGGTCGGCAAAGACGGCGTCATCACCGTCGAGGAGTCGCGCACGCTCAAGACCGAAGTCGAGACCAAAGACGGCATGCAGTTCGACAAGGGCTACATCTCGCCGTACATGGTCACCGACTCCGAGCGCATGGAGGCCGTGCTCGACGATCCGTACATTCTAGTGACCGAGCGCAAGATCTCGGCCATCGCCGACATCCTGCCGATCCTCGAGAAGGTCGTGCAGATGCAGAAGCCGCTTCTCATCATCTCCGAAGACGTCGAAGGCGAAGCGCTCGCGACGCTCGTCGTGAACAAGCTGCGCGGGACGTTCACCTCCGTTGCGGTCAAGGCGCCGGGCTTCGGCGACCGCCGCAAGGAGATGCTCAAGGACATCGCCACGCTCACGGGCGCGACGGTCATCTCCGAAGAGCTGGGACTCAAGCTCGACAAAGTAACGCCGGAGCAGCTCGGCCGCGCCAAGCGCGTAACGGTAACCAAGGACGAGACGACTCTCGTCGACGGCGGCGGTAAGCGCGAAGACATCAAAGGCCGCATCGAGATGATCAAAAAGCAGATCGAGGAGACCGATTCGGACTTCGATCGCGAGAAGCTGCAAGAGCGTCTCGCCAAGCTCTCGGGCGGCGTAGCGGTCATTCAAGTCGGCGCGGCCACCGAGACCGAGCTCAAAGAGAAGAAGCATCGTATCGAGGACGCCCTTTCGGCAACTCGCGCTGCGGTTCAAGAGGGTATGATCCCCGGCGGCGGCGCTTCGCTCGTGCACGCGGTCAAGGCGATCGATCGGTACGAGCCTCCCAAGAGCAACGGTCGCGGTGCGACGTGGGCCGACGAGAAGATCGGCATCAACATCGTGCGCAAGGCGCTCGAAGAGCCCCTGCGTCAGATCGCCGAGAACGCCGGTTTCGAGGGTTCCGTTCAGGTCAACAACGTGCGCTCGAAGAGCGCGCCGATCGGCTTCAACGCAATGAACGGCGAACTCGTCGACATGTTCGAAGCGGGCATCATCGATCCGCTGAAAGTAACGCGCGCGGCGCTGCAAAACGCGGCCTCGATCGGTGCGTTGATCCTCACGACCGAAACGCTCATTGCCGACAAGCCCGAATCCAAGAAGGAGACGGCGGGCATGCCCGGCGGCGGCATGGGCGGCTACGACATGATGTAATCCTTCGTGCTTCGTCCTTCGACAAGCTCAGGATGACGTTAGCAGAAGGGCCCGGCACACGCCGGGCCCTTCTGTATTTAGCCGGCCGAGGTTTGCCAGAGTTTGGGACAGAGCAGCGTGCCGGTCTTCTCGCCGGCGAGCCCATCGACCATATCCTCGGTTACGTTGAACGTGATGCTCGTCGGCCAGCCGCCCCACGGAACGGGAAACGGTATCGGCAGGCGGACGTAGTGATATTGGTGCGTCGTCGTCCGTAGGCGCAGCGCCAGCAGCTGCGGGCCGCCGCTTCCGGAGACCGACGTAAAAGTGGCATAGTATGCGTCCTGATCGTTCTCGACGGTGATGTCCGATTGCAGCGGTTGCGGGATCGGTTTTCCACAATCGACCGCGCTCTTATCGAAAATGACGAAGGTCGGCTGCACGTAGAGGAACGATTGCGGTGCCGTTCCGGAAAGCAGCACGGGGCGCGCCGGCGACGGCAGCGGAGGATCGGCAAGCTTCTCGCTGACGCTGCGGTTGTGTCCGGAGATAAAAAATAAATAGTCGGTCGTGGCGCAGCCATACTTGGGCGCCGCTACGTCGAGCCGGTAGATTCCGAACGCGCTGTCGAATTCGATGATGGCCTCGGGATCGTCGCCGCGCTCGACGCGAAAGGTGCGGTCCACTTGAGCGCGGCCGATGCGGTCGGCCAGATGGACGCGCAGCGCGATCGGCGTTCCGGAAGGCGCGCGGCCAATTGCGCTGCAGAAGCCGACATGGAGGACGACGTGAGCGAGCGGAAGCATCGCTGATGCTTTCGACCGCAACTCCCCGGGTTCATAGGAAGCGAGCCGGAATCCCTGAATAGGTCAAGGCTGATGCCTGCGCGCAACGTCAACGATTTCACCATTCGGGTGGCCACGGTCAACGGCTCGGGAAGTCAATCCTCGAATCTCGTGCTCACAAACGCGATCGCACGTCTCGGGATACCGGTCGCCCCCAAGAACGTTTTCCCATCAAATATCGAGGGACTGCCAACGTGGTTCGACGTCCGGGTCTCGGCTCTGGGTTATCAGTGCCGGGCGCGCGATTTCGACGTGCTGGTCGCGCTCAACGCAACGACGTGGCAGCAGGACGTGGCCGGCGTAAAATCCGGCGGCGCCGTCGTGCACGAGGAGAGTTACCCGGTCAAGGGCGACACGATGCGCGAAGATCTCACCTATTACGCCGTTCCTTTCGCGGCGCTGGCGAAGGAGCACTTCGGCGATAAGGGCGACCTTCGCAAGTACTTGATGAACATGATCTACGTCGGAGTTCTTGCGCAGCTGCTCGAAATTTCGCCGGCGACGATCGAGGAGAGTCTGCGCGGGCAGTTCCGCAGCAAGCCCAAAGCGGTCGATTTAAATATGACCGCCATCAACGTCGGGTTCGAGTACGCGCGCGAGCACCTCGAAAAGCACGATCCGTGGCGTTTGGTACCGATGACCGGTAAGACCGACGGCTTGCTGTTCATGGAGGGCAACCGCGCCGCAGCGCTGGGCTGCGTGATGGGCGGCTGCACGGTCGCAGCATGGTATCCGATCACACCGTCGTCATCGCTCTGCGAGTATTTCATTCAATACAGCGACAAATATCGCGTCGATCAGAAGACCGGCGAGCGTAACGTCGCCATCGTGCAAGCCGAAGACGAACTTGCCGCAGCCGGCATTGTTTTCGGTGCGGGTTGGGGCGGCGCGCGAGCCATGACGTCGACCTCGGGTCCGGGAGTCTCGCTGATGGCCGAGTACGCCGGCTATGGCTACTTTGCCGAGGTGCCGGGCGTAATCTTCGACGTGCAGCGTGCCGGGCCGTCGACCGGGTTGCCGACGCGAACGATGCAAGGCGATCTCTCTTTTACCTACACGCTCTCGCACGGCGACACGAAGCACCTCGTGTTGATGCCGTCAACCGTCGCCGAAGCGTACGAGTTCGCGATGGAATCGTTCGATCTCGCAGAGCGATTTCAGACGCCGGTCTTCGTGCTTAGCGATCTCGACCTGGGGATGAACGCGTGGCTCACTCCACCGTTAAAGTACCCCGAGAAGCCGTTCGATCGCGGCAAAGTCTTAGGCGCCGACGATCTCTCGTCGATGAAGTCGTGGGGCCGCTATCGCGACGTCGACAAAGACGGCATTCCGTATCGCACGCTGCCGGGAACGAAGCACCCCAACGCCGGCTTCTTTACGCGCGGTACCGGGCACGACGAAGAGGCCCGCTACTCGGAGATGCCCGACGTTTGGCAGCGCAATCTCGACCGGCTCGTTCGCAAGCACGATACGGCACGCAACGTCGTACCGGCGCCGGTCGTCGAAGAGAAGAAAGGCGTGAAAGTGGCGATCCTCGCGTACGGGACGACTCACCACGCCGTCGTTGAAGCGCGCGATTTCTTGCGCGACGCGGGCGTCGAACTCAACTACATGCGCGTGCGCGCCCTGCCGCTCTCGCCCGAGGTCGCGACGTTCGTGAAGCGTCACGATCGCGTCTACGTCGTCGAGCAGAACCGCGACGGACAGCTCTACGGCATTATACGTACGGAGCTCCCAACGCACCTGATCGGCCGCTTGGAGTCGATCCGCCACTACAACGGCGTCCCCATCGACGCCCATGCGATCATCGATCCGCTGCTCGAAGAGGAGCGGCGGCCTGCGGTGATCGCGGAGTAACTATGACCGCTAACGTAAACATCATCGGTTTGACTCGCGAGGTCTACAAAGGACTTCCGACGACGCTCTGCGCCGGATGCGGCCACAACTCGATCACCAACCATTTGGTCAAGGCGCTCTACGAGTACGGCGTCGAGCCGCACCGGTTGGCGAAGATGAGCGGGATCGGCTGTTCCTCCAAGACGCCGGCTTACTTCGTAGAGCAGGCGCACGGCTTCAACGGGCTGCACGGACGCATGCCGTCGGCGGCGACCGGCGCGAAGCTCGCCAATCGCGAACTGCTCGTGCTCGGCATTAGCGGGGACGGCGACACGGCAAGCATCGGACTGGGTCAATACTGTCACATGATCCGGCGTAACGTCGACTGCACCTACATCGTCGAGAACAACGGCTGCTATGGATTGACCAAGGGTCAGTTCTCCGCGACGGCGGACGTCGGCTCGACCCAGAAGGGCGGAAAGGTCAACGAGTACGCCACCATCGACATCTGCGGTCTGGCCATCGAGCTGGGCGCGACCTTCGTCGCGCGCTCGTTCTCCGGCGACGGTAAGCAGCTCGTTCCGCTGCTTCAAGCGGCGTTCTCACATCGCGGTACCGCGATTCTCGACGTCATCAGTCCCTGCGTGACGTTCAACGATCACGAGGGCTCGACGAAGAGCTATGCCTACGCCAAGGAACACGACGTGGTCTTGCACACGGCCGACTATATCGCCGGCGGCCGCGAAATTACCGTCGATTACGAGCCCGGCACCGTTCGCGACGTCGAACTAGAAGACGGCGCTCACGTTTTACTTCGCAAACTGGACGTGGATTACGATCCGACCGACGGCATCGGCGCCCTGCGCACCATCCACGAGACTCGCGCGCGTGGCGAGTTCGTCACCGGTTTGCTCTACGTGGATACCAAAGAAAAGGATCTTTGCGAACGCGAACGCCTCACCCGCACGCCGCTGGCACAGCTCGACGAAGAAGATCTGCGCATCAGCCGCGAGGAGTGGCAGCGGCTCATGCAGCCGGAATAAGGACGCCGTAACCGCTTCGGTGGAAGTCGTGATCGCGGCGCTGCGGGACGCGTCGTCGGTTCTCGTATTGACCGGATCGGGGATCTCGGCCGAGAGCGGCTTGCCGACATTTCGCGGCGTGGGCGGTCTGTGGCGGACGCATCGCGTCGAAGAACTGGCCTCACCCGAAGGTTTCGAGCGCGATCCGGTTCTGGTCTGGACGTGGTACAACGAGCGGAAGGCGGCGCATTCGCGCGCCGTCCCCAACGCCGGCCACATCGCGCTGGCGCGGTTGGAGAATCTGGTTCCCGATTTCACGCTGGCGACGCAGAACGTCGACTCGCTGCACTTGCGGGCCGGCTCGCGTAACGTGGTGGAACTGCACGGTGACCTTCGCGAGGCGCGCTGCTCGAAATGTGATGCGCGTCGACCGTTAGGTGGCGACGGTCTTCCTCTCGACGAGATCGAGCACAGCTGTGGCGGCCGTATGAGACCCAATATCGTATGGTTCGGCGAACCTCTTCCCGCAGAGGTTTGGCGCCGGGCCGAGTCAGCCGCGTCGGGAGCAGATGTGATCCTAGTTGTGGGTACTAGCGCCGTCGTGTATCCTGCTGCTGCATTAGCGACGCACTACAATACGTCCGCGTTTGTTGTCGAGATAAATCCGGAAGAAACGGCCATCAGCGGTCGCGTCAACGTCGCCATTCGGGCGAACGCTGCCGAAGCATTGCCTGCAATCGTGAACGCCTATCAGGCTCTGGGCTCGTAAAAGGCAACGCCCGCGCGTCGTTAGCCTTCTTGAAGCCGCCCAGCGAGCAGGCGGTAAGTTTACGCTCGAGGCTGCGCAGCGACGCGTTTTCGGCTTCCAAGGTCGCTAGCCGCTGCCGCAACTCGCTAGAATCGAGGTGTTCGTACGCGACGGCCGCTGCTTGCGCGAGCTTGCGCAGGCAGCGCTGCTCGTCGGGGTCGAGCCCTTCGCCGCGGGTGTGCCCTCCGTAAAACGCGATCGCTTCGAGGCGGCGTTCGGCGACGACCGGCACGGCATAGATCGGCGCGCGCGTGTCGCCGGGTACGCCGGCGGCGCGCCATTCGATCTTTGCGGGATCGAGCGGTTCCAAATCGCTTCGCAGGCGCAGCACGAGGCGATCGTCTGCTCCGAGCGCGGCCAACTCGCCGTCGTGCCATCCTTGTGCGCGCACGCGACGATAGAGGTCGCCGTCGCGACGGAAGACCGCCGCCGAGGCAAGCTCGAGCGCCTCGGAGGCTTCCTCGACGAGCGCATCGTCGACCGTCTGCGCGGCCATCGCATAGGGCAGCGCGCGCGCCGCGTCGTTGAGCCTGCGTTCGGCGAGATGTCGCCGGCGAAAGAGCACTTGATCGATGAATCCATCGAGCTTTTTGTGAAATGCGTCGAGCGAGAGCCCGATGCCGATGGCGGCGGCGATCTCTAAGACGATCGCGACGCCGCGGCTGGACAGGAGTTTGCCGAAGACAAACTCGATTGAGGTAAATAGCGCCGCCGCACCGATTGTTAAGATCGTATAGACGAGCGTGCGGCTGACGATGAAGTTAATGTCCATGACGCGATGGCGCACGACGCCGTACGCAACGGCCGCGGCGACGAGCGCCGGCGATGCGTAGAAAGCCATGCTGATGACGATCAGCGCTGTTGGGTTCGTCGTCAGTGCCGTATCGAGCTGATGGAGGACCGCGGCGAGGATCAAGAAGACGAAGGCTCCCATCAGCGGCGCGAGTCGCGAACGCACGTCTCCCGGCGTCGTAGCGAAGGTAGAGATCAATGCCGCCAGGGCCGCGATCGCCGGGACGACGATGCCGTAGTACGCGACCGCGATCCAGCCTGCCGGCGGCGCATCCGAGAGGCGCAGCGCGAGAACGACGTACAAGTAGATCGCCGCGAGGGCGAAGCCGACGGGTACCGCGAGACGATCGATCGCGCGCGCGACGTTGCGCGGGCGGTCGTCGGGGAAACGCGCGGCAAAGATCATCGCGCCGGTCACTTGCGCGGCGTAGAAGAGCGAGACGCCCACGTCCCAAGCAAAAGCCGCGGTGGTTTGAGCCTGCTGCGACCAGAAGACGACGCTTATCGGAATGAGCAGCGGCGGCGCCGCAAAAGCAAATCCCCACGTCATACGGCTGGGCCGAAAGAGCACCAGCACCAAACCGACGATTCCCAGCGCTAAGCCGGCCAGCGCCGCCGTCAGCCGTACGATCGGCGCGACGGCGAGTACGTACGAAGCGCGCAGCGTCACGCGCCGCGGCGCGTTGCCACGGAAGACTTCGAACGAGACGGGCGCGAACGCCGGCACTTCTTCCTGCAGCAGCGCGTACTTGCGCGCGCGCAGTGAAAGGGTTGCATAGTTCAGGCGGTCGCCGGCAGCGATGCCTGCGGAGGCTGCGGGCGAGCCGGGTGCGACCGATGTTACGGCGAGCGAGTTCTTATCGGCGAGAAATCCGTAGATGCCCGAGGGCGCACGATACGCGGCGATGGATGCCGCCGCGCCGGCGATCTCGAGGAGTCCGAGCAGCGTCACGACGGTAACGCGCAGAGCTTTGCTCACGCCGCATCGGCGCTTGCGGCGCGCCGTCGCCAAAGGAAGAGCCAATAGACTGGAAGTCCGGTGAGCAGGATGCCGATCCCGATGCCGGTGTCGAGCGGCGACTTCACGATTGTATCGCCGACGATGAACCAGGCCGAAGCGAGAAAGAGCACGGTCGTGAAGGGATGGCCCGGCATCCGGAAGACCGGCTTCGGCGCGCCGGGATCGCGCGCGTCGCGCCGTCTAAAAACGATCAGTGCGATGGCTGCGAGCCCGAAGAAAATGTAATCGTTGCAGGTGACGTAGTTGAGAATTTGATCGTAGCGTCCCGAGAGCGCGATGACGATGGCGACGACTCCCTGCAGCACGATTGCCAGTACCGGTGCGTGCGTCCGGGCGTTGACCCAAGCGAGTTGCTTAAAGAACGTGCCGTCGGAAGCCATTTGGAAGTAAACTCGCGGCGAGGTGAGGATCTGGTTGCTCAAAAAGCCGAGCGTCGAAACGGCAATCACGCCGGCCATGATCCACTTGCCGATTGGTCCGAAGGCGATGGCCGCGATATCGGAGGCCGGTGTGGACGTCGCAGCAAGTGCGCTGGTGCCGAGTGCGCGCAGACAGGCGGCGTTCACCGCCAGATAGAGCAGCACGACGCCGAGCACGCCGACGATCAATCCGCGCGGCAGCGTCGCCTGCGGATCGCGCAGCTCGGCCGACATAAAACTCGACGTCTGCCACCCGCTATAGGCAAAGAGCACCGGCACCATCGCGAGCCCGATGGCGCCGATTCCGGCGGGCAGTGCCGGCGCCGTAGCCCCCGGCGCAACGGCGTGAACGAAGAAGAGGCCGATCGCGGCAAACGCTGCGATCGCAAGAATCTTGAGCACCATAAATGCGTTCTGCGTGCTCGTGCCGGTGCGAACGCCGAGGGCGTTGATTGCCGTGAACGCCGCGATGGCGATGACCGCGACGGCCGCGCTCGACGAATGCTTGCCGCTGAGCGTATCGAAGTAGCGCGCGAAAGTGACCGCCGCAGCGGCCATTCCGCCGCTCTGCGAAACCAAGAGCAACGTCCAGCCGAAGACGAATGCCAGAGCCGGATGAAATGCGTCGCGCAAATACGCGTAGAGTCCGCCGTCGTCGGGGCGGCGCGCGGCAAGTTCGGCGAAGATGCCCGCGCCCAGCAACGCGATGACGCCGCCGGCAATCCAAGCGCCCATTACCAGCCATCCGCTGCCGACGAAACGCGCGACGACCGACGGGTTCATGAAAATACCCGAGCCGACGATACCGCCCATCACTATGAGGGCGGCGTCGCGACTTCCTAAGCGGCGCAGAAGCTTCGAGTCGTGCAACGTTATGGGCGCAGGCTTGGTTACGCCGAGCCCAACACCTTTTCTCCGAATGATGCGAGGCGCGGCAGTGCGAAGATTGCGAGCATGGTTGCAATCGCTGCACTTGTTTTCGCGCTGTCGAGCACACTCGTCGCTCAGGCTTCGCCCGCACCGGCGCCCAAAGCTTCGCCGTCGCCGGCGCCCCAAGCTTCGCCCGCGCCGGCGCCCGAAGCTTCGCCCGCGCCGGCACCCGAAGCTTCGCCCGCACCGGCGGAAGAAGGGACGCCCGAACCGTCCGGAGCCTTACCGCCGCCACCCGGGGTGCAGTTTCAACCGCCGCTCGAGAACGGCGCCTGTTTGGACTCGATCCGCGCCGTGCCGAACGTGCTTCAAGGGCCGCCCTCAGGCGGGATGCAGATCGTTCGCATCGACCAAGTCGTCTCGACGGCGACGATGCTGCCCGGCGAAGTCATCGGCTTCCTCTACACGACCCACGACGGGTCCACGTGGCTGGGCCAGCGCACGAAGGACTACCAGTCGGCGGCCGACGCCACGGCGATCAACCGCGTGCTCGCTGCCGCCCATGTGGCCGGCGATAATACCACCGAGTTTCCGCCGACAAGCCTGTACGGAGTCCCGACCAAGCATCAGCAGATCTTCCGCGTGCAGATGCCGGCAGGCGAGTACGCCACGCTGCGGATTGCCTTGGTTCCCTGCGTGATCTGGCCGTCGACCCGGCAGCTGCCGGACGCGCCAATGTAAGGTAGCAGCCGGCGCATCCGAGTGCTAGCCTCGGGTGTTCTACGAGAGCATGGAGTTCGTCGTCCGAACCCGCCTGGGTGCGTTTTCGCCCAACGCCGACGTCGTCGTCGACGAGGAGGAGGGGCGCATCGTCGCCGTCATCGAGATCGCCGGGGCGGATCCGCAGGCGCTGCGGATCGAGTTTGACGGGAGAAATTTGACGATCGCCGGACGCCGTCGCGAGGCGGTACGGTTTCGCCAGGGGTCCTTCGCGCAGAAGGAGATCGCGCACGGCGAGTTCGTCAAGCGCGTCGCGCTTCCGCTCCCGGTCGAACCGGAGGGCATCACGGCAAGTTATGCCGATGGATTTCTGATCGTCGTCGCGCCTATTGCCGCTACCGCATATTTGACGACCGCTCGCACCGCAATGCACGTTATCGTAAAAAGGATTCAACCGTAAGTAATGCCCGCCAAACAGGCACCAATAGTTCCCGCTAATCTGATCGGCATTCTGCCGCTTCAGGAGGCGGTGCTCTTTCCGCACACGGTGATTCCGTTGGCGGTTGTGAAGAAGCCCGGAATCCAGTTGGTCGAGGAAGCGCTGCGCGAGGGCAAGCCGATCGGCTTAACCGTGCTCAAGGATCGCGAGATCGAGGAGCCGGGCCCCGACGACATCCAGCGCGTCGGAACGATCGGCATCATTCAGAAGATGCTCAAGGTGCCCGACGGCACGCTGCGCTGCATCGTCGCCGGGCAGCAGGTCTTCCGGATCGAGCAGTTCACGCAAGTCGCTCCCTACATGGTGGCGGCGTATACCGAGCTGCCCGACGTAACCGTCGAGAACGAAGAGCTCGTCGCCATGCAGCGCAATCTCGCCGGACTCTTTCAGAAGCTGCTTTCCTATCTGCCGCAAGCGCCGCGCGAGATGGAGATGGAAGTAGCGAACATCACCGACCCGATCGTGCTCACCTACTTCGTCGCCTCGACGATGCGTTTGGAAACTGCCGATCGGCAAGCGCTCCTCGAAGAGCGCGACACGGCCAAGCGAATGCGCAAGCTCACCTTGCTGCTCACCAAAGAGCTGGAGGTCGTCGAGCTCGGCCACAAGATTCAAAGCGACATCCAGCGCGAGATGGAGAAGAATCAGCGCGAGTTCTATTTGCGACAGCAGCTGCGCGCGATTCAAGAGGAGCTCGGCGAAGTCGATCCCCAGCAAGCCGAGACCAACGAGTTGCGGACTAAGATCGAGGCCGCCGGGATGCCGGCCGACGTTAAGAAAGCGGCCGATCGCGAGCTGGACCGTCTCTCAAAAGTGCCGCAGGCCAGCCCCGAGTACAGCGTCATTCGCACCTATCTCGATTGGCTCGTAACGCTTCCGTGGAACTCGGAGACCGCCGATCACATCGACATCAAGGCGGCGCGCGTGATCCTCGACGAGGACCACTACGACCTCGACAAGATCAAGGATCGGATTATCGAGTATCTGGCCGTCGGCAAGCTCAAGAAAAGGCTGACCGGTCCGATCCTCTGTTTCGTCGGACCTCCGGGCGTCGGTAAGACCTCGTTAGGACAGTCGATCGCCAGAGCAATGGGGCGAAAGTTCGTGCGCCTCTCCGTCGGAGGGGTGCATGACGAGGCCGAGATCCGCGGCCACCGGCGCACCTACATCGGCGCGATGCCGGGATCGATCGTGCGCGCGATTCGCGATGCCGGAACGAAGAATCCGGTGATGATGATCGACGAGATCGACAAAGTCGGCTCGGATTTCCGCGGCGATCCGCAGTCGGCGCTGCTCGAAGTCCTCGATCCGGAACAGAACAACAACTTCCGCGATCACTATCTCGATCTGCCGTTCGACCTGTCGCAAGTGCTCTTCATTTGCACGGCCAATAGCTTGGACACGATCTCTCCGCCGCTGCGAGACCGGATGGAGATCATCACGCTGGCCGGTTACACCGAGCTGGAGAAACTGCAGATCGCCAAGCGGTACCTGCTCAAGAAGCAGCGCACCAACAACGGCTTAAAAGAGACGCAGGCACAGATCGGCGATACGGCGATCCGCGCGATCATCAACGACTACACGCGCGAGGCGGGTGTGCGCAACCTGGAACGCGAGATCAGTACGGTCTTCCGTAAGATCGCCCGCAAGGTGGCGGAGAATCCGCGCTTCAAGGCGAGGGTGAAGCCGGAGAATCTCAGCGAGTATCTCAGCAAACCGCGCTTCTTCAACGAGGTGCGCAAGCGCGTCGCCTCGGTCGGCGTCGCAACGGGAATGGCCTACACGCCGGTCGGCGGCGACATCCTGTTCATCGAGACGCAGGGTATGCCGGGTACCGGTAAGCTGGTGTTGACCGGTCAGCTCGGCGACGTGATGAAGGAGAGCGCGCAGGCGGCGGTCTCGTTCCTGCGCTCGCGTTCGGGCGAGCTCGGTTTGCCTGCCGATTATTTCTCGAAACACGACATCCACATTCACGTCCCCGCCGGCGCAACGCCGAAGGACGGTCCGTCGGCCGGAATCGCGTTGGCAACGTCCATCGCCTCGATGCTTAGCGGCATCAAGGTCGATCCGAATCTGGCGATGACCGGCGAGATCACCTTGACCGGACAAGTGCTGCCCATCGGTGGGCTCAAAGAGAAGGTTCTCGGCGCGAAGCGCGCGAGCATCAGCAAAGTTCTGTTGCCGCGGCGCAACGAGATGGATCTCGACGACATTCCCAAAGAAGTGCGCGACAGCATGACTTTCGTGCCGGTCGACGAGCTCTCCGAAGTTCTACATCACGCGCTTGGCAAGCGGATCATCTCGCCGGTGCCGCTCGGCGGCGACAGCAACGTCGTACCGATCCGGCGCAACGGAGCCGTGCGCCGTCGCACCGAGCGTAAGAGCCGCGTCAAGCGCTAGCGGCGGCTAGCGAACCAGGACGCCCTCTCCGGCAACCACCTCGCCGACGATCGCGAACGCAACGTCGCGCATCGCGAGTTCGCGCGCTAGCGCGCCGGCGCCGTCGCGAGCGATGCTGATCAGCAGCCCGCCGGAAGTCTGCGCGTCGGAGAGGCCGATGCGAAGCGCCGGCGCTACCGAATCTTCGAACTCGGTAAAAGCGGCGTGCGTTTGGGCGTTGTGCTTCGTACCACTCGGCACGACGCCCGCATCGATGAGATCGAGCACGTTGGCCATAAACGGAACGGCCTGCGACGCGATGATGAAGCGGACGCTCGAAGCGCGGGCCATGCCGCCGCCGTGACCGAGCAATCCAAATCCCGTAACGTCGGTCGCAGCACGCGCGCCGGCAGCGAGCATTGCTTGCGAGGCGGCATCGTTGAGAGTCGTCATTACCGCAACCGCTTCATCGAGCCCATCCGCGGGAATCGCGCGGCGTTTGAGCGCCGTGGTGAGAATGCCGGTGCCCAGCGGTTTGGTCAGCACGAGCAGATCGCCGGGCCGGGCGCCCGCGTTGGTGACGATGCGCTGTGGGTCGATCACGCCGGTGACGGCCATCCCGTACTTCGGCTCGGCGTCCTTGATGGTATGGCCGCCGAGGATTGCCACTCCGGCGCTACGCGCAACGGTCGCTCCACCCTCCAGTATGCGGGCTAGAATAGCGAGATCGAGATCTTCCGGAAAGGCGACGATGTTGAGCGCGGTGCGCGGGCTGCCGCCCATCGCGTAGACGTCGGAGAACGCGTTGGTCGCGGCGATTCGTCCGAAGTCGAACGGGTCGTCGACGATCGGCGTGAAAAAATCGACCGTCTGGACGACGGCGAGGTCGTCGCGCAGGAGATAGACCCCGGCGTCGTCGCTGGTGCCGTAGCCGACCAGAACTCGATCGTCGGTTGCCGGCGAAACGCGCTCCATGACGCTCGCAAGCTCCGCGGCGCCGAGTTTTGCGGCGCACCCGGCGCACGCCGACAGTTCCGTCAGACGGATGCTCGCCATGTCCATCGAAACAGTATTCCGTGCCGAGACAACTGCTATTCCTTCCCGGCCCCGTGACCTGCGCGCAAGCAGTGCTCGAGGCGGCCGCGCGCCCACTGATCAATCATCGCGACCAAGAGTTTGCGGCGATGCTCGCGCGCATCGACGAGGCGCTGCGCCCGGCCTTCGGGACCGGCGGCGAGGTGCTGCTCCTCGGGAAGCTCGGGTACCGGCGCGCTCGAGGCCGCGGTCGCCAACTTCCTCTCACCCGGTGAGCGGCTGCTTTCGTGTGCGGTGGGTTCGTTCGGAAAGCGCTTCGCCGACATTGCTACGACGTACGGTTGCGTCGTCGAGCCGTTCGAAACGGCGCCCGGCGCGGCGGTCGACCCGGCCGCCCTGCGAGCGCGTCTACAGGCCGATTCGCGCCGCGAGATCTCCGGCGTGTTGCTGACGCACAACGAAACGTCGACCGGCGTCGCGTGCGACATGGCGGCGCTCGCGCCGGCGTTGCGCGAGCACGGCGCGTTCACGCTCGTCGACTCGATCAGCGGTTTAGGGGCCTCGGCGTTTCGCATGGACGAATGGGGTTACGACGTCGTCGTCAGCGCCTCGCAGAAGGGTTTCGCCGCTCCGCCCGGCGCCGCGATGCTCGCCGCGAGCGACCGCGCCTGGAAGCGCGCGCAAAATTCCCGCTCGCCGCGCTTCTACTTCGACGTCTCTCGTGCGCGCAAATCAGCCGCACAAGGGCAGATGCCGTGGACGCCGCCGATTTCGATCGTCTACGCGCTCGACGTTGCGCTGCAGCGCTTTCACGCCGAGGGAGCCGCCGCCGTTCAAGCGCGAATCGCGCGTTTTGCCGATGCGGTTCGAGCGGCGCTCGAACGCTTGGGCTTCACGATATTCTCGCAGCCCGGCGCGCACTCGCCCACGGTCGTGGCCGCGTACCCGCCGCCCGGCATCGAGGCGCGCATCTTGCTCGATCGTCTGAGATTGCGTCACGGCGTGGTGCTGGCCGGCGGGCTCGAGGAGCTCTCCGGGAAGATCGTTCGCTTCGGCACGATGGGTGACGTCTGCGAAGTCGATCTGTTGGGAGCCGTCGCCGCGATCGAGCTCGAGCTGGTTGCGTTAGGCCTGCCGGCCAATTTGGGTGCGGGCAGCGCCGGCGCGCTCGAAGCGCTGGCCGAGCGGGCTACAAGTGGTGTCGCCTAACGTACGGCATCGCGAACGGACGCGCGAACCACGGGATCGTCGAGAGTATCGCGTCGTCGAGTGGTGCGTCGTACGAAACCAGATACGGTGCGAAGCGCGACCGATGAAGGTCGGCGCGAATGTCCGGCGAGAGCGGAAAATAGAGCGCGATAAAGAGGATCAGCCACAAAAGGATCGCGCCCTTAGCGAATCCCACTCCGGCGCCGCCCAGCGCGTTGCCCAAGCCGAGCACCGGAAGCTTTGCGACCGCGCCGAGCAGCCGCGCGACGATGAGAAGCACGATGTAGGTCAAGAGTCCGGTGGCAAACATGCCGACGACGTGCGCCGAGCCCGGGCCGAGCTTGGTCAGCGTTGCGATCTGCCCGTCGAGGCTGCCGTTGTAGAACCACGGCGTGACCAGTGCGGCGGTCACGGCAACTGCGCCTCCGAGCTCGGAGACGAAGCCGCGCCGGTAACCTTTATACGTTGCGATTGCCAGAACGATAAAGATGACGATATCCGGCCAGACGAAGCCGCCCATCACGTTCGAAGAGTGGCTCCAAAACGCTCGCGCACCGTGTCGAGCAGCTTGGCGATCGCCGCGTCGGCCTCTTGATCGGTAATCGTCGCATCGAAACGCTGCAACGTAACGCGTACGGCCAGGCTCTTTCGTCCTTCACCCAACTGTGCGCCGCGGAACTCGTCGAAGACCCGCACGCGCGTGCAGACCGGTCCGAGCGTGACGGCAATCGCGCGTTCCAAATCGCGCGCGGCAACGTCGATGCCGACGACGAGCGCGACGTCGCGATAGGTCGACGGAAACTTCGACGGCGGTACGTACTGCGCGGTTTGCTGCGGCGGCAGCGTGCCGACGTCGAGCAAACAGATATAGGCATCGCGGCCGAGATCGTTAGCCTGCGCCAGGCGCGGGTCGAGCGCTCCGATGATGCCGGCGTCGCGCCCGTCGATCGTCACCCGAGCGCTTTTACCGGGATGCAGGCCGGGCGGCGCGTCGGCAGAGACCTCGATCGCACGTCCGGTAATTTCGCGCAAGAGCGTTTCGCAGTCGCCTTTGAGCTGCAGAAAACACGCGTCCCGCCACGGCGGCTCGTCGCCGCGGTCGACGGTGAAGGCAAAGGCCGCGGCGCTGCTCTCGACGATGCTCTCGCCGTCGGCGGCGAAGATTTCGCCGATCTCGAAAACGCGCATCGGTGCGTCGCGCGCGGCGAGATACTCGACGATGCCGGGCAGCAGCGAGAAGCGAAGATAGCGTTGCTCCTCCGAAAGCGGATTGCGCACTTCGATCGGCGAGGCGCCGAATTCGATGCCGGCGCGCTGCGCGCGCTGCACGAACGACGACCCTTGCAACGAGTGCGTGAGTATCTCGCGATATCCCAGTGCGCAGAGCGCTCGCGCGAGACGATTCTCGAGCGCGTATGCTTCGCTCGAAATCTCGTGCGGGGCGACCGAAGGCACGACGGCCGGAATGGCGTCGTACCCTTCGATGCGCGCGATTTCTTCGATCAGATCGGCAGCGATGGTCAGGTCGCGCCGCCACGCCGGCGGCGTTACCGCAAGTGCGTCGCCCTGCGCTGCGACGCCGCACCCCAATGCGGCGAGATGATGCTCGACGCGGTCGCGCGGGATCGCCAAACCCAGCACGCGTTCGACGTCACCGGCCTGGAGAACGATCGGAACCGGTGCGGCGAGCTCGTCGCCGGCGATGTGCGGTCGGTACGCTTTTGCGCCAAGGTCGCCGAGCAGCTGCGCCGCGCGCGCGGCTCCGGCATCTGCCAGGGCCGGCGCGAGCGATTTCTCGTGGCGCGCCGATGCTTCGGTTCGTAAGCCCAAGGAGTTTGCGGTGCGCCGGACGCGCGGGCCGTGAAAGTTGGCCGACTCCAAGACGATTGCCGTAGTCTGCGCCGTGACTTCGCTATCGGCGCCGCCCATCACGCCGGCTAGACCGAGCACGCGATCCTTGCCGGCAATCACCAGCGCTTGGGGGTCGAGCGATCGCTCGACCCCGTCGAGCGTCACTAGGCGCTCGCCTTTACGCGCGCTGCGAACGATTAGCTGCGAATCGGCGACCGCCGCCGCATCGTAGAAGTGCAGGGGCTGGCCGGTCTCGAGCATCACGTAGTTCGAGACGTCGACGAGGTTGTTGATCGGGCGCTGTCCGGCAAGCGCCAGTCGGACGCGCAGCCACGCCGGCGCCGTGCCGACCCGCACCCCGTCGAAGCGCTGCGCGACGAAACGGCGGCAGTCTTCGGATTCGATCGAGACGTGCGGCTCCGTGCCGGGTGGTTCGCGCTCGCTGCCGGGGTTTTCGAACGACGGGGCGCGCAACGGCACGTCGTACGACGCGGCCAGCTCGCGCGCGAGTCCGAGCACCGACATCGCGTCGGGGCGGTTTGCCGTTATCTCGACTTCCAGCACGGCCGTGTCGAGACCGAAGACTTCCACGACGTCGCTTCCCAGCGCGAGCGTTTCGTCCATCTGCATGATGCCGTCTTCGAACCATTCGGCGGGCAATGCCAGCTCTTCGGCGGAGATCATCATGCCCGCAGATGCGATGCCGCGCATCGTACGCGGCGCGATCACCATTTCGGGAAGTTGCGCGCCGATCGTGGCGACGGCGATCGTTTGACCCGCCGCGACGTTGGTGGCTGCGGTGGCAATGGTTAGCGGCTGCTCGCCGCCGACGTCAACCTGCGCGACTTGCAGGCGGTCGGCGTTGGGATGGCGTTCGAGTGCGGCGATGCGACCGATCACGACGCCGGAGATTGCCGGGCGCCGATCGACGGCGTCGACCGGAAAACCCAGCATCGCTAAGCGGTCGGCGATCGCGTCGTCATCGGCCGGCAGCGCGACGAACTCGCGCAGCCAGCTTATCGGAACTCGCACAGTTGCTCGAGAAAGTCCGGTTCGCTCGTGATGAAGCGGCGGATGTCGTCGACTTGGTAACGCGCCAAGCCCAAGCGCTCGACTCCGAAACCAAAGGCCCACCCGGAATACTCGGCCGGGTCGTACCCGACTTCGCGCAGCACGTTGGGATGAACCATTCCGGAGCCGCCCAACTCGATCCAACCCGAGCCGCCGCACATGTTGCATGACGTCGCGTCGGCCAGCACGCCGCTGCCCTTACACTTCGGACACGTCGTGTCGACCTCGGCGCTCGGTTCGGTGAAAGGGAAGAACGACGGCCGGAAACGGACGCGTTGCTCCGGCCCGAAAAGCTCTTGGCAGAGGCCTGCGAGCATTCCCTTGAGGTGGCCGAAGTGAATGCCGCGCGCGACGAGCAGTCCCTCCATCTGGTGGAACTGAAAGAGATGGCGCGCATCGACGGCGTCGCGCCGGAAGCAGCGTCCCGGAGCGAAGATCGCGACCGGCGGACGATGTTGCTGCATCGTGCGGATCTGCATCGGCGATGTGTGCGGCCGCAGCAGGACCGAATCGGTAAGCCAGAACGAATCGAAACTCTCGCGCGTGGGATGATCGGCGGGGATGTTGAGCGCGTCGAAGTTATAGTAGTCGGGCTCGGCTTCGGGACCCACAACGACGGCGAAGCCGTGGCGCGCGAAATATGCGGCGCTATCGTCGATGATCCGCCGCACTGGGTGAATCGAACCGGTGGCGGGCGTAATCGCGGGAAAGGTTACGTCGATCGACGTCGCTAGCTCGGCGTCGAACCGTTGCGCCTGCAGCCGCGCAATCACTTCGCCCAAGTGAGACTCCATGGCCGCGACCGCGTCGTTGATTTCTTTGCCGGCGTTGGGGCGTTCGCTCGGGGGAAGCGAGCCGATCGTCCGCCGCACCTTGGTTACCTCACCGTTTCGGCCGAGATATACGATGCGCACGTTCTCGAGCGCCGGTTCGTCGGGCGCGCCATCGGCCGCCGCGATCAAACGGCGCTTCAAATCGGTGAGCTGCTCTGCCAGTTCCGTCATCGCTCTTTCAAAGCAAAACGCCCGGTTGGTGGTACGTTACCGGGCGCTTCCAGAAACCGGCGGCGAATCTTTCGCTTAAGGCCGGATCGTTCCAAACTCTTAGCTTGTGGCCGGTGTCGCGTATAGCCTTCGATATGCTAGGTAGGCGTCGATGGAACCCGTTTGGGCGAAAAGCCTCCAGAAGAGATTGGACGTTGCCATATCGCTTGAGTCTCCTTCTAAGCCGTCGGCTCCAGGCGGCCCTACGTCGGGAATGGGCAGAGTATAACATGCGTTGTGAGGCGCCGGTAGTCTTGACTTTTTGCCTTAAGAGTACTCTCTTGACAACGATTGCTGAGACGCTCGTCTGCGGCATTTGCCGGCACGCAAGGAAGAGCCCGATCGACCCTGCTACGGCCGCGCTCAAGCTCTCCGTTTGCCCGCTCATCGGGATGGCGAGCAAGCGGTTGCAGAGTGGTTGCCAGCGACCCAAGCCGTGCCGTTCGTGGCCTACGCCCAGCACCGAGCCGGGCTCAAACCGTTCGCTTGCGATATCTTCGCCGCCGGCGGCCAGGCCCAGCAGGCGCCGCCCAGCCGAACGCAAGCCCGCAGCAAGGTCTTCAGGCTCGACCCAGGCCAGAGCCAGCCGAAAAACGGCCCCCATCGAGCCTCGGACGACCTTGGGATGGTACGGGTCAATCCCAAGCGTCCCAAAGAGGACGCCGGGGCAGCCAAAAGCGTCGGCCGAGCGCAGCAGTCCGCCCGCGTTGGCGGGATCGTTGAGGTCGGCCAGCAGCAGCAGCGGCCCAGGGAGTCGCAAGACTTCACCGACCTCGGCCGGGCGGATCGAGGTCACCGCGAGTATGCCGCTAGGGGACTCGACGTCGGAGATGCTCGCCGCGGCGCGCGGATCGAGCAGGAAACAGGGGGTGCCGGCAAGATCGAGCTCGCGCACCAGCGGCGTTGCGTCGTACGCTGCCTGGGTTACGTAGAGTTCCTCGATGGGCACGGTTGCAGCCCGCGCGTCCGCCAGGAGCGTGGCGCCCTCAAAAGCGTAGCGTCGCTGCTCGCGCCGCCCTTTTACCGTCCGCAGCGCGCGGACGTGGCTAAGTCGCTCGGCTCGGCTCCCGAGGCGCGTCGGCACCGCTAACGCCCCTGCTTCCGGCGGCTAAGCCAGGCGCGCGTCGCGATCATGATCAGGCCGGAGAAGAGCGCGGCCAGTGCGATCGCGATCTTGTCGTTGAAGTGATGAGGTACCAGCGTACGCACCAATAAATAGACGGCGGCCACGAAGACCGTCAGGAAGTACGCTAGCCAGCCGATTTCGTTGACGATGGACGATGATTTGGAAGGCACGAGCAGTGCGCTCTGGTTACGAGGCGTGATGCGCCCGTTCCGCCAAGCCAAGGCCGATGGAGGAAGTTCCGCAACTATTGCGTTCGCGCCGGATTTTCGAAGGGCGCGTCTTCAACGTGCGCATCGACGACCTGCGCTACGGCGACGGAAGCGAGCACCGCGTCGACGTCGTGGAGCATGGTGCATCGCTGGCGATCGTCGCAACGCCGTCGTCCGGCAGGCTAATCCTTGTGCGCCAATACCGTCATCCGGCCGGCGTGCCGCTGTGGGAGATTCCGGCCGGGACGGCCGAAGCGGGCGAAACGCTATTGGAAGGCGCTCGCCGCGAGCTGCGCGAGGAGACAGGCTACCGTGCCGGACGCATGCGACCGATCGGCGCGACCTGGATGACGCCGGGCTTCTGCTCGGAGGTTATGCACTTTTTTCATGCGGACGGGCTCGAAGAGGGAGAACCCGCCTTCGACGATGACGAACGCATAGAAACGGCGAGCTTTACTTGGGAAGCTGCTTGGGGCCTGGTCGCCCAAGGAATCGCCGATGCAAAAACCTTGCTAGCACTGTTTTGGCTGCAGGGCGGCGAAGATGAATTCGCAAGTGCATTTGGTCGACAATTAGTGTAAAGATCTGCGTTGCCGTTGCTAACCGACGCGGCAGAATCGGTCTTGGAGGTCGAAGTGGAGATACCTAACGACATGGATAGCGTGCTCCGGCGATTGTTGGAGCCAAGGCGTGACGGTGCGCAGCAATCGGTCTTAGCACCCGAAGACGAAGCGTACCTCAACTCGCTGATCGACTCCATACGCGCGGGGCGCCGCGCGGTCTTGATCGTCGAAGATCTCGACGAGCGTCTGCGCTATATGTTTAGCAATGCGACGCGCGCCGAAGCCGTGACGATGCTAGGGAAGGTCGTCGAAGCGACCGGCCGGCGTCTAGCCGAGGGCGACGAATAGCCCGAGCCTCGGGTTATGCTACGAGCGCAATCCCGTCGATCTTTCCGTCGGGGGCGAGCTCGAACTGGTAGTGGTACTGCCCGCGCGGATAGCGCACTAAAAACTCGTAGAGCGTATCGCCGTTCGCCTCGGTGCTGCTGGAGATCGGCACCATCGTCTGCATCGTACCCAGCGCTGCAAGATTCTCCCGAGCGATGAGATCGTCGGAGAGATACGCGTCGAAGGATGGTGTCAGCTCGGATCGATCGAGACGGCCGGAAGCTAACCGCTGCAAGCACTCTTTAGCGCGTGCAACTATCGCATTGTCGAGCCTTGCCGTCGTCGGCGGAACGAGGACATCGAGGATGCGGGATCCGATCTCTTCGGGAATCGTCACGCCGCCGCCCTGAACGGAATCGGCGTTGGAGAGCACGATGACCGAGACGTGCAGTGTCGGCAGCAGCGCGTTCATCGAGCGATAACCCGACGTGTCGCCGTTCGACCAGACGAACTCCTTGCCGCCGCGCCGGTCCACGACCCAACCCATGCCGTAGTGCGTCGGCCCTTTGTGCGCGCTTGGCTCGGTCATCGTGCGAAGCGCGTCGACGCGCAGCAGAATCGGCATCTCGACGTCCCACTTGGCGAGATCTTCGATGGTGGAGACAAGTCCGGCGTATCCACTCATCCAGGTTGGATCCGGGGAAGATGCGGGCGTAAAGCCCTGGTGCGTCCAGGTATAGCCGACGGCGTGGTTGGATGCGATTCCGCTATCGCCGGCGAGGAAAGTGTGATTCATGATCAGCGGGATGAAGACGTGCTGCTCGAGGTAGTCCGAAAGCGGCACTCCGGCGGCGCGCTCGACGATCAAACCGGCCAGCAAATAGTTGAGCGGATTATCGGCATACGCCGCGCCCGGCGTCACCGTAAGGTTCATCTTATCGATTGCGTCAAAGAGATTGGCGAACTTCAGGGGGCGCGTTTGGTCGAATGCGGGGCCGTGTAAGCGACGCGGGTCGGGCAATCCCGAAGTCTGCGTCAGCAACTGGGTAATCGTGACGTCGCGTGCGGCTTTAAACTCAGGAACGAACTTGGAGATTTTGTCGTCAAGGCTGAGCTTGCCGGCCTGCGAGAGCATCAAGACGGCCGAAGCGGTGAACTGCATCGTCATCGTGCCGACGTAAAACTCGGTCTCCGGCCCCATCGGAACGTGCTTCACCACGTTAGCGAAGCCGAAGCCGCGCGCATAGACAAGGCGCCCGTCCTCGACCACCCCGATGGTGATGCCGGGAGTGCGTCCGGAGTGGACCTCATTTTTTCCGAGCCGGTCGATCTGCCCGGCAACCGATGGCGCGAGCGTGAGCCCGGCCTCGGCCGGTGCCGGCCGCGGCAAAAATGCCGCGACGGCGAAGACCACAGCCGTCGAAAAGACGGCGCGCCAAAGCCTCATGACGCGACGATTATACTACTTTTGGGCGGCCTCTCGCGCCATGCTTAGTAGCCGGCCGAACGTTTTAGCGTCGGAGACGGCCAGATCGGCGAGGGCCTTGCGGTTGAGGCTGACGCCCGACTTCTTCAATCCGTGCATAAAAGTCGAGTAAGAGAGCCCCTCGCGCCGGGCGGCGGCGTTGATCCGGCTTATCCATAACGAGCGGAAGTCGCGCTTGCGGACGCGCCGGTCGCGGTAGGCATAGGCGAGCGATTTGAGGAGCGCTTCGTTTGCTACCCGATAGTTGCGGCGCCGCGCGGCCCGGAAGCCCTTGACGAGCTTCATCACCCGGCGGCGGTGCTTAAGGCCGTGTACTCCCCGCTTGATGCGTGCCATTGATTCAGCCCCTCCTTAAACCAGATACGGAATCGTCGGAGCCAGGCGCTTGAGATCGCCCTTGAATGTGGGCTGATCCTTGCGGAACTTGCGCTTGCGCTTGCGCGACTTCTTGCTCAGAATGTGTCCGCATCCGTCGAACTGGTGACGGTGCGTCACCTTGCCGGTTCCAGTCACCTTGACGCGCTTGGCGGTCCCGCGGTGGGTTCGAATCTTAGGCACTAGTTGGCTCCTTCGTTTTCGTTTCGTCCACGTGCGTTTCGTCCACGTGCGTTTCATCCACGTGCGTTTCATCCGCGTGCGTTTCGTCCACGGTCTCTTTAGCCTCGCGCTCGCGAACCACCGAGAACTTCGGCGGCCCCGTCGGCGTCGCGCGCGGCGCCATGATCATGAACATATTCTTTCCTTCAAGTCTCGGTTCGCGTTCGACCGCCGCCAGCGGCGCCAAGTCTTGCGCCATCCGATCGAGCAGCCGGCGCCCGAACGAAGTGTACGTAATCTCCCGCCCGCGGAACATGATCGTCACCTTGATCTTGCTCCCGTCGAGCAGCAGCCGCTCCGCCATCCGCGCCTTCGTCTCGTAGTCGTGCGTCTCGATCTTCGGCCGCAGCTTCACTTCTTTCAGCTCGAAGTGGCGCTGCTTCTTACGCGCGTCCTTGTCTTTTTTGGACTGCTCGTATTTGAGCCGTCCATAATCTGCAATCTTACAGACGGGCGGCTGCGCGGTCGGCGAAACCTCGATTAAATCGAGACCGGCGCTTCGCGCGCGTGCCAACGCGTCTTCGGTTTGCAGAATCCCGAGTTGATTTCCGCCTTCATCGATCACCCGGACCGCACGAATGCGTATCTGATCGTTGACGCGTAGAGGTCTTGCTATGAGGTCATCTCCATAAATAAAAAAGGCGCCGCCGGAGCAACCCCACCGTGGAACCAGCCGTGAGTTCCTTCGAGTGAAGACCGGATCGCCCGCAGGCATCCGGTGAGCGGAACGAACCGCTGCTTCGGCCCGGCTACCATATCACGCCGGTCTGGGGGAGTGTCAAGGCCGCGTCTGAGCGGCCGTCAACGCCTCGGCGAAGCGATCCAAAAAGTAGGCGATGGCAGCGTCGTCGATGACCAGCGGCGGGGCGATTCGCAGGACATGGGGGCGGCAGTCCTTGGCCGCCACCCCGCGCTCCAGCAGCTCCGAACTCAGATATTTGGCCGGAAACTTCAGCTCGACGCCGATCAACAGTCCGCGGCCGCGGATCTCGGCGATTGCGGGCGAGTCGATGGCCCGCAAGCCGGCCATCATTTTAGCGCCGGCCGCGCGCGCGCGGGCCGGGAGGTGCTCGCTCACCGTGACGTCGAGCGCGGCCTGTGCAACCGCACAGGCAAGCGGGTTCCCGCCGAACGTGCTGCCGTGATCCCCGGGCTCGAAGAGGTTCATCAGTGCGTCGTCGGCGAGTGCCGCCGAGACCGGATAGTATCCGCCGCCAAGGGCCTTACCGACGATCAGCACGTCGGGTTTGATCTCTTCGTAATCGCAGGCGAAGAGATCGCCGGTGCGGCCGAATCCCGTCTGCACCTCGTCGGCCATCATCAAGACGTCGTGTTCGCGGCAGAGCGCCCAGACGCGCTTCAAGAAACCGTCGGGCGGAACGTTGACGCCGCCTTCGCCTTGAATAGGCTCGATCAGCACGGCGCAGGTGTTGGCGTTGATCGCGGCCTCGAGCGCTCCGGCATCGCCGAACGGTATCGTGACGAATCCCGGGAGGAACGGTCCAAAGCCGGTCCGATACTCCGGCGTCGAACTGGCGCTGACCGCAGTCATCGTGCGACCGTGGAAGTTGTCGGCGAAGACGATGATCTCGGCGCGATCTTTGGGGATACCTTTGACCGTGTAACCCCAGCGGCGTGCCAGCTTTACCGCCGTCTCGACCGCTTCGACGCCCGTGTTCATCGGCACGGCTTTGTCGTAACCGCAGAGCCGCGTCAGTTGTTCGAGGAAACCGGCCAGGCGATCGTTGCGCATCGAACGCGACGTAAGCGTGATGCGCGAGGCCTGCTCGACGAGTGCGGCGTGAATCCGCGGATGACAGTGTCCTTGATTGACGGCGGAGTACGCGCTGACGCAATCGAGATAGCGCCTGCCGTCAACGTCCCAGAGCCAAACGCCCTCGCCCCGCTCGACGACCAGATCAAGCGGTGCGTAGGTGTGTGCTACGTAGCGATCCTCGTCGGCGATGAGCTCGCGCGAGCGCCCTGAGAGGAGATACACGCCCCTGCTCTTAAGGACTTTTACTTGGCAACCTCTTTTTCGCGTCTCGAGCGTCTAATGGCTCGCGACCACCCTGGCGTCGCCCCCGCGGGACGAACGATTGCCCTCATCCATCCGCACCGTCCGGAGCGCGTCTTCCTGTTGCTGCACGGCATGAGCACGACGCCCGCGCAGTTCGAACGCGTCGCTTACGATCTGCACGAACGTGGTCACAACGTCCTGGTTCCGCGGCTTCCTCATCACGGGCACGCCGATCGATTGTCTCCGGCCCTCGAGCGGCTGCGCGCCGAGGAGCTTTACGACGCCGTTGCCGAGTACGTCAACGTCGCGCAAGAGCTTGGCAAACGGATAACCGTTGCCGGTTTTTCACTCGGCGGTCTGCTCGCCGCATGGATCGGACAGCGCTATCCCGTGCAGCGCTCCGTCCCCATCGCGCCGTTCTTCGGCGTCTCCCTGATACCCAATAGTTTGATGGGTCCGGTCGCCGAGCATCTCCTACGCGTGCCAAACCGCTTTCACTGGTGGAATCCGATTCTGCGCGAGCGTCATACGTCGTCGCACGGATACCCGCGCTACGCGACGCACGCAATCGGACACGCGCACCGCATCGCCCGCGTGCTGTTCGACGAGGCGCGAGAGAAGCGTCCTGCGGCGGAGCAGGTAACGATTGTCGCCAATGCAACCGAAGTCGCGGTCAACAACTATGCGATTCGCCGTCTCTATCGTATGTGGCACAACCATAGTCCGGAGAACGTGGAGCTCGCCGTGATTCGCGGCTTGCCGCTTTCGCACGACATCGTGACGCCGATTCGGCCGTGGCGACTCGCCGACCGCGTTCATCCGCACCTGCTGCAGGCGATCGACCCGCAGCGCGAAGTGGTTCTCGCCTAATCCTCTAGAGATACTCGCCGTTGGAACCGAAGAAGCGATGTTCTTGGGCGAAGACGCCCGAGATGCGCGCCTACCACGATGAGGAGTGGGGAGTTCCCCAGCACGACGACCACCGGCTCTTCGAGATGCTGATTCTCGAGGGAGCCCAAGCCGGCTTGAGCTGGGAGACGGTCTTACGCAAGCGTGCGCGCTATCGCGAGCTCTTCCGCGCCTTCGATCCGGCCGCCGTCGCCCGAATGACTCGGGCGCGCGTCGAGCGCCTGATGCTCGATCCCGGCATCATCCGCAATCGCGCTAAGATCGAGTCGGCGATTACCAACGCGCGCGCGGTCCTCGACGTGCAAGAAGAGTTTGGGAGTTTCGATGCGTATCTGTGGCGGTTCGTTGACGGTGCGCCGATTCTCAACAAGCCGCGCCGTCCCAAAGACTTGCCGGCGTCGACGCCGCGCTCGCTGGCGATGAGCCGCGACCTCGTGCGCCGCGGTTTCCGTTTCGTCGGCCCAACGATCTGCTACGCATTTATGCAGGCGACGGGCATGGTAAACGATCATCTCCTCGACTGCGCCTGGCGCCTTCGCGTTTAACGCTTCGCCGGCGCGTTCGTACGACGATGCGGTCGAGCGCGCGACGGCGCTGGCGGCACGCGACGATGCGATGCGTCTTTCCGCAGGCGCGCACCGCACTTCTTACAACCGGGCGACGCTGCGGAGTTGGCCGTCGTGCTCTTTCACGGGCTAACGAATAGCCCGGCACAATACTCGGCGTTCGCCCCTATGCTCTTCGAGCGCGGCGTTAACGTGCTCGTTCCGCGCATGCCCGAGCACGGCAACCGCGACCGCATGACGACCCGAATCGCCGAGGTTACACCCGAGGCGTTACTTCAGCACGGCTAACGAAGCGGTGGATATTGCCTGCGGGCTGGGCGAGCGCACCGGCGTAATAGGTATTTCGATGGGCGCTCTGCTCGCCGGCTACTGTGCGCAGTTCCGTCGCCTCGATGTGGCGGTGCTGATCGCGCCGAACTTCGGTCTCTTACATCTTCCGAGATTTGCCGGCCGGCTCTTGTCGTGGGGCCTGCGCGCGTTCCCCAACCGCTTCATGTGGTGGGATCCGCGAGTGCGCGATACGCGCGGGCCCGTGGCCGCCTATCCGCGCTTTCCAACTCGAGTTCTAGGCGGGACGATGTCGATTGCCGACGCCGTCTACGATGCCGCGCGAAGAGCAGCCGCCGCTTACCCAGCGCATCGTCACGATCGTCAATCGCAACGATCCCGCGGTGAGCAACGGCGTTACCGAGCAAGTTGTGGCGAGCTGGCGACGCTGGAACGCGCACGGCATAAGCTACGTCGAGCTGGAGAATCTCCCGCGCCATCACGACATCGTCGATCCGGAGCAGCCGCTGGCACGGACCGATCTCGTTTATCCGCGCTTTCTCGAGGCACTCGGCGTCTAGTGCTAGATATAATCGCGCAGTTTGGGCCAGAGCTGCGAGAGAGGCGTGCGGATTCCCGTGCAGACTGAGATCGGGATGTTCTGTTCGTAGGAGATTACCCACGGCGGATTCGAGCGTGTTGCTAGCCGCGCGACGCGGAACAATCCCGGAAAACTCGTCGCGCCGCAGTCGCCGTTGACGTCGATGATGACGTTGCCGCTGTAACCATGCGTTCCCCAGAGCCAGTAGTTGTTGTGGCCCGAGATTGCCGGCGGCAGTCCGTAGGCGCCGCCGAAGAAGTCGACCGCAGCCGCTTCTCCGTAGTTGCCGGCGACTACGACCGCTTGCGCCCGCTGCGCCGGCGGCAGCGAACGGTAGACGCTCGCAATCGTCGCCGTCAGCTCGGGCCAGCCGTGCATATCCGCCCAATCCTCCGGGAGCACCGAGTAGCGATGATGCTCCGTCGCCATCGCCGAGCGCTGAATATGTAACAGTTGACCGACGAACGCCGAGTAACGCACCATTGCCGGCTCGGAGAGCACCGGCAGCGAGAAGGGCGCGAAGAAGGCCCAGGCCGCAACGACGACCGTCGCGATCGCGAGGCGCAGGGCCGGTAACCTAACCCAGCGTTCGACGGCAACCCCGCCGGCGGCCATCAGAATCGGATAGACGTCTGCGGGATAGTAATGCTTGGCGTGCAGCGCGATCATCATGGCGATCAGAAGGATGTAAGCGTAACCGAGAAAACGCGCCGCGCCGTCGCGCAGCAGCGCGATGAGGCCAACGAACCAAATCGGCCAGGCGAAGAGATTAGTCAGCAATAGCTGCTGGAAGAGAAATAGCGCCGGGCTTACGGCTACGTTCTTTCCTTGCTGGCCGTTTCGCAGCAGTTCCCACATCGGAAAACCGTGCAGCGCTTGCCACAGAAAGTTCGGCAGGGCGATCAGCAACGCCAGCGCGGTGCCGGCAAGAAACCAGGGCGTCGTGAGGATGCGGCGCTGCGGCGTCAGCAGCAGTCCGATGACGAGCGCGACGGCGAAGAAAAGTACGCTGTACTTACTCTCCAGCGAAACGCCGATCGCCGCACCGGACGCCAGCCATAACCGCGCGTCACCGCCTTTAGCGATGCGCAAGACGTACAACGCTGCCAGCGGCCAAAGCCAGAGTCCGACCATGTCGGGGCCAACCTTGGCGCCGAAGCTTTCCAGGACGCCGGCAGCGAGAAATGCGAGTGCGCCGAGCACTTGGGCGAAGATGCCGCCGCCCATTTCGATGGCCAGAAGACAGGTGACGTACACGCCGGCAGCGGCGAATATTGCCGGCAGCGCGCGTAAGGCGAGGAGCGAGTGCCCGAAGATCTGCGACGCGGCGGCGAGGAGCGGAACGACCGGCGGCTGATCGACGTATCCCCACGCCGGATGAAAACCGCAAATAATAAAGTAGAGTTCGTCGCGGAAGAATCCGTAGTGCGGATTGGCCGCGAGATGCAGCACGAGCGTGAAGAGCGCGGCGAGCGCCGGAACGCGCCGGCTCAAGTCAGGTCGGGTCGAAGGCGCCGGTGAGAATCATACGCTCGGAGAGTTCGCGCGCGCGACGATAACGGCTTAGCGCCGCTTCTCCCGCCTCGGCAGGCAACTCGCGTAGAATGCGCTCGAGCTCTTCGTCGAACATCGCGCCGATCGACGCCGGCGTATGTTGCCCGGGATAGCGCAGCCGCTGGGCGATCATCAAGCGATAGATTCGGTCGGTAGCCAGATCTTCCATGTAACCATCGAGCAGGCTCGCGCCGCGTCCGTCCAAGACGCCGTGGCGGTAGCGAATCACGGTGCGGACCGCGGCGCGCGTACCTTCCAGCGTGGTGCTGCCGATGCCCCGCGGCGCCGGACGCAAGTCGGGGTGAGGCGTTTCGAGCGACGGGCGCTTGTCGAGTTGATTTGGAGCGGGGAACTGCGCCACCGCGATGGCGTTTTGATCGGGATGGCCGGTCCAGGCGCCGTCCATCAGGCACTCTGCCTCGTTACGCTTATCCCGCTCCAGCATTTCGAGCGCGCGGGCGTTGAGCTCGGGATCTTCGCGGCTAGGGTAGAGCGCGGTCATTCCGCCGATGGCTAAAATGCCGTGCTTGTGACAGATCTCCGGCAACAGCGTACGTAACCTCTGGAAGAACGGGACGTCGATTGGAATCGTGTTTCTATCGGGCAGCAGCCACTGCGGGTCCTCAAGGTTGTAGTGAATGAGGCTGGCCATATAATCCCAGCGCCCGAGGTTGAGCCCGATGAGATAGTCGCGCAGGTTAAAGACGAACTCTTCCATCTGGTAAGCGAGCGGATGCGACTCCACCAGGGCCATCGCCTTAATCGCGCCCGGCTCCCACTCCATGCCTTCGACCAGCGCGTCGAAAACGTCGCGCCACCAGAGCGCCTCCTCGGCTGACTCCGATTTTGGAATGTAGATGCAAAGGGGGCGTCGCATCCGGGAAGCGCCGGCGCGGAAGGCCAGCAACGCTAGGTCGAAGAGCGAAGCGCTCGTTGCAACGTGCGAGATCACGCCGGCTTGCGAGAGATGCAGCCCGCGAACGCGACTCCAGATCACCGTATCGCTCGGCGCGATTCCGACGGTTCGCCCTCGCTTGGCATCCTCGTACGTCAGCTCGCCGGCTAAGGCCGCGACGATGTTGCGATGGCCGAGCATTAGACGATCCCAGGTGTTGGCCATCGAGTCTTCGAGATCGAGCATCACGCCGGGCGCGCCGGAGTTAAGCATCTTTACGCAGAGCTCGGCATCGTCGGCGGGACCGGTCATTTGATTGCGTTGATCGGCGCACCAGCTCGGCAGCTCGATCCGCCACTCGTTCTGCGTCGCTTCCGAGGCCGGAAGGTAGTCGGGCAGCTCGCCGGCGTGGGCGCGCGCGAGCCGATCCTTGCGCGCTTGCAGCAGCCGTTGCTGCAGGGGCGCAAACCGCTTGTGCAGTGGAAGATAGAAATCGGCAAAGCCGGCCGGGAGATCGCGAGTGATCGTGAAACCGGCCGGCGCGACGTTCATGACTCTAGCTTAAGCCGATGCCGCCGGCGCGTCGTAAAACTGCTCGGCTTCGGTCGAACCGTGCAGTGCCGTAGTCGATGCCCTACCTTCGCCGATCACGTTAGCCACTTCGTCGAAATAGCCGGTGCCGACCTCGCGTTGATGGCGCGTTGCCGTGTAGCCGAGGGCTTCGCTGGCAAACTCGCGCGCTTGAAACTCGGCGTATGCCGCCATTCCGCGGGCCTTGAAGTCGTGCGCCAGCTCGAAGAACGAGTGGTTGAGCGCGTGGAAGCCGGCTAGCGTGATGAACTGGAACTTGTAGCCCATCGCGCCGAGCTGCTCGCGAAACGTCGCGATCGAATTGGCATCGAGCTTCTTCTTCCAGTTGAACGACGGCGAGCAGTTATAGGCGAGGAGCTTTCCGGGATAACGAGCGTGAATCGCTTCGGCGAAGCGGCGCGCCTCTTCGATGCTCGGCTCGGAGGTTTCCATCCAGAGCAGATCGGCGTGCGGCGCGTAGGCGAGGCTGCGGGCGATGCATGCTTCGATCCCGGGCTTGGTAACGAAGAATCCTTCGGGCGTGCGCTCGCCGGTGAGAAACTCGCAGTCTAAAGGATCGACGTCGCTGGTCACGAGGCGCGCCGCGTTTGCATCGGTGCGAGCGATCAGAATCGTAGGAACGTCCATGACGTCGGCGGCGAGCCGCGCGGCGATAAGATGTCTCACCGCTTGTTGCGTCGGGATTAACACTTTGCCGCCGAGATGGCCGCACTTCTTCTCAGAGCTCAGCTGGTCTTCGAAGTGAACGCCGGCAGCGCCGGCGGCGATCATCGACTTCATCAACTCGAAAACGTTGAGCGGGCCGCCGAAGCCGGCTTCGGCGTCGGCGACGATCGGCAGATACCACTGCTCGCCCCCGCGGCCTTCGAGCGATTCGATCTGGTCGAGGCGCGCTAGCGCATTGTTGAGGCGCGCGACCAAGGCCGGAACGCTGTTGACCGGATAGAGGCTTTGATCGGGATACATTTGACCCGCAAGGTTGGCGTCGGCGGCGACTTGCCAGCCGCTGCAGTAAAGCGCGCGAAGACCGGCCCGGGCGGCTTGGACGGCCTGATTTCCGCTCAGAGTCCCGAGTGCCGTAACCGGGGCATCGCCTTGCAGCTCGCGCCACAGCCGCTGCGCCCCCATGCGTGCCAGGGTCTGCTCCGGCACGACGCTTCCTTGTAGGCGGCGTACGGCCTCGGCTGAGTAACGCCGCTCGGTGCCCCTCCAGCGAGCCTCGCCGGCCCAGCGATCGCGGCTTGGAGAAACCTGTCCGTTTGCGCTCATCAGTCCCCCTTGGTGGTAAATGGACGGCCCAAGCAACCCTTTTGGCAAATATTGGATGGTCTAGTATTTACTCTTGGACCGATAAGGTATTTACCCAATGTTCGCCAGACGCGAACCGGAAGTCAAGTCCCAAATCGGGCGGGACCGATTCCGGCGACTACGACTTTGCCGATCACGGAAGTACTTCGTAGAGTTCGTGGTAGCCGTCCAGGCGTGCGTAGTCGCGCGTGCCTCGGAAGTGACGTCACGTTATGAGGATCGACCAGCACGAAAACGCGCATTTGCCGGGCCCATCGGTGATAAAGGGCGAGGCGCATCGAGTCGTCGGAGAGGACGATTCTTCCCGGTAACGAGCGATCGACGTAGGCGCCGTAGGCCAGCGACGTGGCATCGAGCCAATCTGCTACAACGGCGCTTCCGGCCGGCACGCGATGCTGAACCGCGTCGATCACCCAGCGCCCGTTCTCGCCCGGCGAGTGGTGCAGAAAGCCGCGCTGCGCCACGAATGCCGACGCGGCTCCGGTCGCCAAAAAGAGCGCCAAGATCCACGTCAGGACCGCATCGCGCCGGCCGGGCGACGACGGCGTGAGCGCGCCGAGCAGCGGAACCGCCAGCCACGAAACGAGCAGCCGGTAGCGGCTAACGTCGCTTTCGTTGGGATAGGAGACCGAGAAGAGAAGGCCCGCCAGACATGCGGTGGTTACCACGAACGTCGCACGCCAGTCGCGCCGCCACGCGGCGATGAAACCACCGGCGAGCAGCAGCGTGACGATCACCCCGTATTGTTCGTGAATCGTAGCGATGAAGGTCCACAGCGCGTCGCGGACGTGCATCGGATTGAATGCCGCGAGTAAGTACTGCCCACTCTGCGTATCGCTTCCGGCGACTTCACGCACGAAGCCGCTCAACGAGCTGGGGTTGTTGTAATTCCAGAAGATTCCGCCGCCGGCGCCGGGCAACGCCGCGGCGGGATCGAGATGGTGTGCGATGACGTACGCCGAGCGCAACGGTAGATACAGGTAGAGCGCGAGCCCGGCAACACAAAGTGCGAGCGCACCGGCGATCAGGCGCGGCGAAGGCCGGCGCGGCGCGATCGCCGCTCCGACGACCAGCCCCGGCAGAATCCACAACGCATTGGGATGCGCCGCCATCGCGACTCCGCAGAGCGCGAAGGCGGCGAGAAACCGGCGATCGTTTCCTTCGCGCATCCAACGCACGAAGAGATAGATCGACAGCGCGGCGCACATTACGGCGAGATCTTGCGCTTCAGCCCGCGCGGCGTGCGCCCAAACGTTGCGTGAAAAAGCAAACCACAGCGTTGCCAGAAGTGCGATGGCGCGGTTCGCGCCGAACTGACGGGCGGTTCCGTAGGCGGCGACGCAGGCGACGGCGATGGCGACCCCGCTCATGGCGTTCATGCGCCAGGCGACGGTGGAAAACGCGATCGCGTGCGACCACACGTAGCCGAGCATCACGTAGAGCGGAAAGCCCGTCGGATGCGTGATCCCGAGGATATACGGGACGCCTTGCAGCTCGGCCGTGTCCCACGACGCCGGTTCCCACGATGCACTCACCGCAAAGACGGCCGCCGGCACGACGAATGCCGCGACCGGCGCCAAGCGCGCTGCGGTTAGGCGAGCGTCGGCAATGGTAGCGATGGCCGAGTCGAGAGATCCGGCCGCACCTCGACGTATCCTTCGAGTGCGCGGTCCATTAACTGAAGCGCGAGCTCCATTTGCGGATCCTTGCCGTCGCGATAATCGTGCGGCGGGATGTCCACGTCATAATCGGGATCGGTGCCGTAGTTTTCCACGCGCCAGCCGACGTCGATGAACCAGAACGAGAACTCGGGCTGCGTCGTTAGGGTGCCGTCGACGAGGTGGTGGTACGGATCGATGCCGATGACGCCGCCCCAGGTCCGTTTGCCGACGAGCGGTCCGAGCTTGTAGAGCTTGAAGCAGTGGCTGAAGATGTCGCCGTCGGAACCGGCAAACTGATTGGTGAGCGCGACGATCGGACCGCCGACCGATTCCGGCGGATATGGAACCGGGGCACCGTAGCGGGGCGTGTCGTAACCGACGCGCTTGCGCGCCAGCTTCTCGAGCAGCAGCGGTGAGACGTGTCCGCCGCGATTGTAGCGGACGTCCACGATGAGGCCTTTACGGTCGAACTCGCTCAAATAGCCGCGGTGAAACTCGGAGAAACCCCACGGCCCCATGTCTGGGATGTGCAAATAGCCGACGCGTTCGCCGGTGCGTTCGTGCACGAGCTTTCGGTTGGCTTCGACCCACGCGCGGTAGCGCAGCGCCGCTTCGCTCGCGAGGGCTTGGACGAGCACGGTGCGTTCTTCGCCCTTTCGTGCGCGTAACGTCACCGAGATGTTGCGTCCCGCAGCGTTTACGAGCAGGCGATCGGGCGTGACGTCGCGCGAGAGACGTTTCCCGCCGATGGCCACGATGCAGTCGCCTTCGTGCACGTCGTGCCCGGGTTCGGCCAGCGGCGAATCGTGCTCGCGATTCCAGGAGTCGCCGCGATAGATTCGCTCGATGCAATATCCTCCGCGATCTTCGTCCCAGCGCAAGTCCGCCCCGAGAAAGCCGCGCTGATACTGTGGCGGCTCGCGATAATCGCCGCCCCACTCGTAGGCGTGCGAGGTGCCGAGCTCGCCCTGCATCTCCCAAATCAAATCGGAGAGCTCCCCACGCGTGCGCACGCGCGGCAGCACGGCGGCGTAGCGGTCGAATACTCGATCCCAGTCGATGTCGCTCATGTCTTCGACCCAGAACTGTTCGGTCTGGAGCCGCCAGGCTTCGCGATACATCTGCGACCACTCGTCGCGCGGAACGATCTCCACGTTCGCCCGCTCGAGCTCGATCCAGCCGCTGCGGCGGCCCGGTTCGGGCGGCGGCTTCTGCTCGTCGCCCTCTTCGGGCAGATCGCTGAGCGCATCGATGGCGCGCAAACGTTCGCGCGAGCGGTAGACCAGCGTGCGTCCGTCGCGACCGATCTCGATCTCGTCGACTTCGGTGGCGAGCGTCGCCAGCCGCTGCTGGTCGAAATCGTAGGCGAGGAGCGTACCGTGGCCTTCGCTGTCGAGATCCTCGCGGCGCACCGGCTTGATTCCCGTGACCGGGAAACGCGTGAAGAGCGCGCGCTCGCGTGCGGCGACGATCTGACCGTACTCGCCTTCGTCCACCGGAAAGCCGAGCACGCGTCCGCTGATGCCGTCGAAGTCGATCGAAACGTCCGGCACTTTCTCTGGTTTGTGGTTCGACCGTTCGCGTTCTCGAGTGTGCTCCTGATGGATCGGCTTGGGCTTGGGGACGAACGGCGACGGCACGTCGTCGCGCAAGGTGACGACGAACGGGCGGCTCGCCTGCGGAAAGCTCAAATCGAACTGCAGCGCATCGTACACGGGGTTGAAGTCCCGTGTCGAGATGAAGTAGAGATACTTACCGTCGGGATCCCAAACCGGCGAGCGATCGATGCGTAGCGGCGAGGTGATGTCGTGGACCTTGCCCGAGCGGACTTTCACCACGCGGATAATCGACGTTCCCTGCGCCGGCCACCACACGTAGGCGACGAACCGTCCGTCGGGTGAGAACGCCGGTTCCTCGATGCGGTGCGTCGGGCAGGTGTCGACCACGCGGACGTTTCCATCGTCGAGGTCGAGAATGCACAGCTCGTGGCGGTGATTGGCGAAGGCCACGACGCGGTCGGAAGGCGAGCAGACCAGGTCGGTAACGCGCCCGATATCGCCGCTGGTAACGAGCTTCGCTTCGCTCGAGGCGTCGGCGCGGCAGACGCCGATCTGTTCGTATCCGTTGACGTCGGTGACGTAGACGAGATGCTCTCCGTCGGCGAGCCATTGGGTTAGGCGCGTGCGCGCGCCGCTTCCAGAGCCGTGTCGCGTCACGGCGCCTTCAAAGAGCGGCATCGTGAACTGCTGCCCCCGTGAAACGAACGCGAGTTGCGTGCCGTCGGGGTGCGGCGCGAATCCCTCCAGCGAATCGGCTGCGTTTTCAAAACGGCGCACCGTTTGCGGTGCGGTCGAGTGCGTATGTACTTCGACCGGCGAGACCGCGTCGGCAGCGATGTCGTAAAACGAAATCGTGCCGCCGTTGGAGTAAACGATGCGCTTGCCGTCCGTCGAGGGAAAACGAACGTAATACTCGTTCTCGTGCGTGTGCCGTCGCAGCTCGCCGCCGTCCAGCGCGCACGAATAAATATTGCCGATGCCCTCGTGATCCGACAGGAAGTAAATGCGATCGCCGATCCACATCGGCCAGCACGGATTACCGTCGGGCAGAGGGAGCCGCGAGAAGATGCCGCTGCCCATCGCATCGACCCAAATCTCGCCGGCGGTACCGCCGCGATAACGCTTCCATCGCGCCGGGTCGGCGGCGTTGCGTCCAATAACCATTCGCCCGTCCGGCCCGGAAGCGAGCGAGCGGGCGTGCCCCAGATTCAGCTCGCGAGGCGTACCCCCGTCGCGAGAGATCGCAAAGGGACGCGTTTCGCCCTCATACCAAGTAGTGGGGTTGGCGCAGAAATAAATTTCGCTGCCGTCCTCGCTCCAGCCGATAGTCTGCGCGAGGGTGGCGCCGAGGAACGTGAGGCGGCGCGGTTCGCCGCCGCGCGACGGCATCACGTAGAGCTCGGGATTACCCTCATCCGTAGAGATAAAAGCAATCCACGCGCCGTCGGGCGAGAGCCGCGGAAACGAACAACTGCCGAAACTGACCGTCAATCGTACGCCGTCGCCGCCGCTCGCCGAGACGCTCCAAAGATCGTCCTCGCAAACGTAGACGATGCGGTCGCCCGCTATCGACGGATAGCGGTAATATCCCTGATCCATAAAGCCAACCTTGGCGAAAGGCTATGCGGCTTCCCTTGGGGGCTGGCGATAGCGGTTTGCCGCGTTAGGGCCGTCGCGGAATTACGCCGCCCGTCGAATGCAAAAGCCGCCCGAGCGTCGCGTCGAGCTCGGCTGCATTTTCAATCTGGGTAATGTATGGCACCAGCGTCGGGGTCGTCGAGCGCACTTGGAAGGGCAGAATCGGTCCGCGCCAAGCGAATTGGGTCGCCGAATCGCCGGCTAGGCTGCGAAAGAATAGCTCGGCACCTAATGCGTTGGCCCAGCCGAACTCGTCTCGCGTGTATCGCCAATAGCCGTCGGGATAAAAGCTTTCGTGGATCAACCCGCTCTCGCCGTCCGTCTCGGCCAGCGTTGTGATCGACGTCGCGACCTCGATTGACGACGTCGCGGTCAAGGCGCGTCCGATGATGCCCAGCGGCCAAACGAAACCGTACGGCGTGTGCGGGCTACCGAGCCCTTGCGCGTAACGCCCGGAGAAATAGTACGGATTGTCCATGCTCAAGGCGAACTTACGCGTGGCCAAATAGGTCGCGTCGAATGCGGAGCACCAGTCGATATACGGCAGCGTCGTGAGATTGGGAATGTTGGCGTCGTCCATAAGATTGTAGTGTCCGTAACCGTCTGTCTCGTAGGCGTACATCCAGACGTGCCGGTCGGTATTGTAAAACCGCCCGTACCGTTCGATACCGACCTGAGCGCGCGCGCCGACCGACTGCGCCACCTCGGCGAGATGGGCGTCGCCGTAGCCGTCTTGCGCGAGTTGCACGATGTCGCGAAGCGCGACCACCGCCAACGCGTTGGCAGGAACGTTGAACGCGTAGCGAACCGCATCGTCGGATGGCCGGAAGGCGCTCCAGATCATCCCCGTCGCTTCGTTGAAATTCGGATCGCTGTAGGTCCTCTGCGCAAAGCGGTAGTGACTGCACTCCCGATGGCGCTGTTCGCACCGGTAGGTTGCTACGATCGACATCAACGCGCGGTGCAGATCTTTGGTGAAGACGGTGCGGTCTCGCGTGGAGCGCCAGTATACGGAAGCGAGCACGGCGAGCCACGCCGGCGAATCGACTTCCCACTTTCGTTCCCAGACGCCGTAGTCGGCGGTCAGCGCGTTGGCGTATGGATCGGTGATTACGTTGCGGGCGTTGCGCTGGATCACGCCGACGAAGCGTTCGCGCAGCACGGGATAGGCCGCCTGATAGCGTATGTACGGGATCGTCTGCGCCGAAGAATCGCGCAGCCACATCGCCGGGATGTCGCCCGTCTGCACGTACGTGGTGGCGTCGTCTTCCAGAAAGAAGTCGCGCATCAGGGTGTGAAAAAGCGCCTCGGTCTTAATGTCGCGGACCCGCTTACCGGTCAGCGGGACCACGAGCGTCTCGGCCGGCGCGGCTTGCGGTCTTGCGAACGCGACGACCGCGCCGAGCGCCAAGAGCGCCGCACAACGCGATGCGAACGACTTCACTGCGCGACTAGTTGGCTTCCAGGAAGGTCCGCTCTTGCTTAATGCTAAGAGATGAGGGACTTTGACCGCCTACGCCGATCTGCTACGCGATTTCGAAGCGCGCAAGCCGCGCGCGCTCGCGCGCGCGATATCGCACGCCGAATCGGGACGCGGCCGCGACCTGGTGCGCGCCTTATTCACCAAGACCGGCCGCGCCATGACCATCGGCCTCACCGGGCCGCCCGGCGTCGGCAAGTCGACGCTTGCCTCGGGATTGGTGCGTAAGGCGCGTGCGCTAGGCAAAAGCGTCGGCGTCGTTTCGGTCGATCCCAGCTCGCCGTTCTCGCACGGCGCGTTGCTGGGCGATCGCATTCGCCTCTCCGAGCACTTTACCGACGAGTCGGTGTTCATCCGTTCGATGGCCAGCCGCGGTCATCTCGGTGGACTCTCCGGCGCGACCGCCGACGCGGTTATGCTCATGGACGCGTTCGGTTTGGACGTGATCGTAATCGAAACGGTCGGCGTCGGACAGAGCGAGGTCGCCGTGGCGGAATTGGCACAGACGACGCTGGTAGCGTTGCAGCCCGGCAGCGGCGATTCGATTCAGGTGCTCAAGGCCGGCATCATGGAGATCGCCGACGTTTTTGTCGTCAACAAATCGGACCACCCGATGGCCGACCAGCTGCGCCGCGAGATCCGTTCGATGATGGAGATGCTGCAGTTTACCGGCTGGATTCCCGAACTGGTCGCGACGCAAGCGCTCTCCGGAGACGGTATTGACGAACTCTGGAACGCGGTCGAGCGTCACGTGGCCTATCTCAACGAGACGGGCGAAATCGAACGGCGGCGCCGCGACGCGTTCGTGCACCAAGTGCGCCAGCTCGCGATGGGCCGGCTGGAGCGGAGACTCGATCGCGAGCTGCGGGACGACGCGCGCGCCGGCGTCGATCCCTACGAAGCGGCCGATCGCGTTCTCTCGTCGCTGGGCCTCTCTTAGGGAGAATAGCCCTCGGCGTCGAAAATCTCGGCCGCTATGGCCAAGATGATCGAGCGTCCCAAGGGGCTCTGGGCGCGTCACGGTCCGGGTTCCGGTGCGGTCGACCGGACGATTTCCGACGTTCCGCTGAAAGTCGTCTACGGACCGCTGGATTCCGTTGCCGCCGATACGTCGGCGCCCGGTGATTACCCGTATACGCGCGGCATTCATCGCAACGGCTATCGCGACCGTTTATGGACGATGCGTCAGTTCGCCGGTTTCGGCACCGCCGCGCAGACCAACGAGCGGTATCACTTCCTGCTCGAGCACGGTCAGCACGGGCTCTCGGTTGCTTTCGACATGCCGACGCTGATGGGCTACGACTCCGACGCAGCGCAATCGCGCGGCGAGGTCGGCAAGTGCGGCGTCGCGATCGATTCGCTGGCCGACATGGAGGTGCTCTTCGACGGCATCGATATGGGCGACATCACGACCTCGATGACGATCAACGGCCCGGCTTGCATCGCGCTGGCCCAATACGTCGCCGCCGCCGAGAAGAAGGGAATTCCGCGCGCCAAGCTCGGCGGCACGATTCAAGCCGACATTCTCAAAGAGTATATCGCGCAGAAAGAATGGATCTTCCCGCCGCGACCGCACATGCGCATCATCGTCGACATGATCGACTTCTGCACGCGCGAGATGCCGAAGTGGAATACGATCTCGATCTCCGGCTACCACATCCGCGAAGCCGGATCGACGGCGGCGCAGGAGCTGGCCTTTACGCTGGCCGATGGCTTCGCCTACGTCGAGGCCTGCACGGCCGCCGGCATGGACGTCGACTCGTTCGCGCCGCGCCTTTCGTTCTTTTTCAACTCGCACATCGACTTCTTCGAAGAGATCGCTAAGTTCCGGGCGGCGCGCCGCATCTACTCGCGCCACATGCGCGAGAAGTACGGCGCGCGCGATCCGCGCTCGTGGCAGCTGCGCTTTCACACGCAGACGGCCGGCTGCAGCGCCACCGCGCAGCAGCCCGAGAACAACATCGTGCGCGTCGCCTTCGAAGCGATGGCCGCGGTACTCGGTGGAACCCAATCGCTGCACACCAACTCGATGGACGAAGTGCTGGCGCTGCCTAGCGAGAAGTCGGTCGAGATCGCGCTCCGCACGCAGCAAGTGCTGGCCTACGAGACCAACGTCACCAACGTGGTGGACCCGCTGGGCGGCTCCTACTTCGTCGAGGCGCTGACCGACGAGATGGAGCGTCAGGCCGAATCGTACTTCGCGCAGATCGCCGAATACGGCGGCGTCATCGAAGCCATCGAGGCCGGCTTCTTCCAGCGCGAGATTGCCGAGGCGAGCTATCGCTACCAGCGCTCCATCGAGACCAAAGACCGCATCATCGTCGGCGTGAACGCGTTCGTGCGCGAAGACGAGGCGCAGCCGGCCGGCCTGCTAAAGATCACCGAGGAGACCGAGCGCGCTCAGTCGCGGTCGGTGCAGTCGGTGCGCGAGACTCGCGATCCGGCGCCGGTCGGTCCGGCGCTGGAGCGCCTACAAGCGGCCTGCCGCGATCCCAAAGATAATCTGATGCCGCATCTCATCGACTGCGTCAACGCCTATTGCACCGAAGGTGAGATCGTCGAAGCGATGGCGGCGGTCTACGGCCGATATACGGAGAAGGCGGTACTGTAGCACGCCGATGAGTCGTCATAAACACAGCCTGCGCTGCCGGACCGAGATCGAACTCTATCGGATGCGTCGCACGCTTTCCGAGGTGAAAGTCAAGCTGGAGGAAGCGCTTTATCTCAGCCGGCATCTCAACGAGCAAAGAAATGAACGAGCGGCCCTTACGCATCGTCGTCGCTAAAGCCGGTCTCGACGGGCATGACCGCGGCGCCAAAGTGATCGCACGCGCTCTGCGCGACGCGGGAATGGAGGTCATTTACACCGGCCTCTTCCAAACGCCCGAGCAGATCGTCCAGACCGCGATCCAAGAGGATGCCGACGGCATAGGCCTCTCCATTCTCTCGGGCGCGCACATGACGCTCTTCCCGTTGGTCGTCGAACAGCTGCGGGCGCAGAACGCCGGCGACATCGTCTTTTTCGGCGGTGGAACGATTCCGGCGGAAGACGCGCAGCGGCTCAAAGAACTCGGAGTGCGCGAAATCTTTACCCCCGGCGCCCCGCTGCAGGATATCATCGACTTCGTACAGCGCGAATGCGGTAAGCGAAGAGCTCTGGTTGGATAAGGTTCGCACCCGCGTCGCGCCGTCGCCTACCGGCGATCCGCACGTTGGCACGGCGTATGTCGCATTGGTCAACTATTGTTTCGCCCGCCGGCACGGCGGGGAGTTCGTGCTGCGCATCGAGGACACGGATCGCGCCCGCAGCACGGCCGAGAGCGAACGCGTAATCCTCGAGGCGCTGCGCTGGTGCGGACTCGAGTGGGACGAAGGCCCCGACGTCGGCGGTCCGCACGGTCCGTACCGCCAGAGCGAACGCTCGAGTATCTACCGCGAGTATGCCGACAAACTGCTCGCGGCCGGTCATGCCTTCAAATGCTTCTGCACGCCGCAGCGATTGGAAGAGATGCGGGTCGCGCAGCGAGCGGCCGGGCAACCGCCGCGTTACGACGGGCTCTGCCTGACTTACTCGCCCGAAGCGATCGCGCGGCGCGAGGCCGCCGGCGAACCGTACGTGATACGGCTGCGCGTTCCTGACGAAGGCATCTGCATCGTCGAAGATATGCGGCGCGGTCCGATCGAGTTCGAGTGGCGCAGCGTCGACATGCAGGTCCTAATGAAGTCCGACGGCCTGCCGACCTATCATCTCGCCAACGTCGTCGACGATCACCTAATGGAGATCACCCACGTCTTTCGCGGTGAAGAGTGGGTTTCCAGTGCGCCCAAGCACCTGCTGCTCTACCGTTACTTCGGCTGGACGCCGCCGAAGTTGATGCATCTGCCGCTCCTGCGCAACCCGGATAAGAGCAAGCTGAGTAAACGCCGCAATCCGACGGGGATTCTATTTTTTCGCGTGATGGGCTATCTGCCCGAAGCGCTGCTCAACTTTCTCGCGCTGCTGGCCAATGCGGCGCGCGACGGTGAAGACGAGCTGATGGATCTCTCCGCCATCGTGCGGCGATTCGCCGTCGAGCACGTTCCGATCGGCGGTCCGGTCTTCGACTTCGCCAAGCTCGATTGGCTCAACGGCCGCTATCTGCGCGAGCGTCTCGACCCCGAGTCGTTCGCGCGCCGCGCGCAGGAGTGGGCCATTACGCCCGAACGTCTAACGCGGATAGCGGAGCTCGCCGCGCCGCGCGTCGAGCGGCTCAGCGACTTGGGTCCGCTGCTGGCCTTCCTTTTTTCGGGGCGTCTGGCGCTTCGCGCGGAAGACTTTCGCGGCGTCAAGCTCGACGAAACGGAGATACGGCGGGCCTTCGAGATGGCGCTGGAAGAGTTCGACGCCCTTCCGGCCTGGAACGCGTTCGCCGTCGAAACGGCGATCAAGAGAGTCGCCGAGCGGCTCGAGAAGAAAGTGCGCGACGTAGCGCGCCCGTTCTACGTTGCGATCACGGGAAGTCCGACTTCGATTCCACTCTACGACTCGATGGAGCTGCTCGGACGCGATCTGGTGCGCGAGCGGCTGCGCGACGCGCTCGCGTTGCTCAAGCGGCAGGCGGTGACGGCATGATTCGAGCCGTCGTCTTGGCGGCGGGCAAAGGAACGCGTATGAAGAGCGCGCGCTCCAAGGTGCTACACGAGGTCTGCGGCCGGCCGATGCTTTGGTACGTGATTCGCGCGCTGCGCGGCGCAGGCGTCGGAGAGATTCTCGTCGTCGTCAACGCCGAGCTCGAAGGCGAGATCGCGAGTTTCAACGTCGCGAGCGTTCTGCAAGCCGAGCAGTTGGGTACCGGCGACGCCGTCAAAGTCGCGCTCGACCGGCTGGAACCGCACGAGGGCGGGCGGATCGTCGTGGCGTGCGGCGACATGCCGCTGGTGAAGGAAGAGCTGCTGCGCGGAACGATCGAAACGCTCGACGCGCCGGATGCGGAAGGCGCCGCGATGGCACTCGTTACCGTCAAGATGCCGCTGCCCTCAAACTTCGGCCGCATCGTCCGCCGTGGAACGAGCGTCGAACGCATCGTCGAAGTGCGCGACGCAACGCCTGCGGAGCTCGAGATCGACGAGATGAATGCAGGCATCTACGCGTTCGACGAAACCTCGCTGCGCGATGCCGTGACGCGCTTGCGGCCCGACAACGCACAGTCCGAATACTATTTGACCGATGCCGTTGCCGATTTCGTCAACTCCGGAAGGCGGGTTGCGCCGGTCGTGGCCACGGACCACCTCGAGGTGCTCGGGATCAACGACCGCGTCGAGCTGGCACAGGCACGCCGTGAAATGAATGCGCGCATCTGCGCGCAGCACATGCGCGACGGCGTGACCATCATCGATCCGCAGGCGACCTATCTCGAGCCCGAGTTGGAGATCGGCCGCGACACGGTGATCTACCCCAACACTACGATATCGCGCCTTTCTCGTATCGGAAGGGCCTGCACGATCGGGCCCAATGCGCGCCTCTCCAATGCGCGCCTGGGCGATCGCGTTATCCTTCGGGAAAGCGTCGTCATCGACTCGGAAACCGGCAGCGACGTGACCATCGGACCATTCGCTCATCTGCGCGGCGAGACGGTCCTCGCCGATCGCGTCCACGTCGGCAACTTCGTCGAGATCAAGAAGTCGAAGCTTGCGCGAGGCGTGAAGGTGAGCCATCTCTCCTATCTGGGCGATGCGACCGTCGGCGAAGACACGAATGTCGGAGCCGGCACGATTACCTGCAACTACGACGGCAACAAGAAGAATCCGACGACGATCGGGCGGCGGGTTTCTATCGGTTCGAACACGTCGCTGGTAGCGCCGGTCGCCGTCGGCGACGACGCGCTCACCGGCGCCGGCTCGGTCGTTACAAAAGACGTTCCCAAAGGCGGGCGCGTCGCAGGAAATCCGGCACGTCCACTTCCGAAAAAGTAGCCCAAGCCTACCGCACTCCGACGGACTCCCCGGGCCTGCCGCGAAGTCCGGCTCCCATGGCGTCGCGAGCGCTCAGGTGGTTCTGCCTGGTAATTCCGCTGGTGGCGTTCGTGCTGCTGCTCGGAGGCGTCGCCTCAGCGGGGATGGTGCGTCCTAACGCGCTCGACCACCGCGTCGATTTGCTGACCCCCCAGACCTTGATGAGCGAACCGGCAACGGCGCTGGTCGATCCGGCGCGCCAGGCGGCGGCGATGCGGCGCGCTCACTGGACGCTCGTCGGCTGGCTGCTCATTCCGATCGCCCAGGCGCTGGCGCTCTTTTATCTGTGGACGACCGGCGGCGCCGCGTCGCTGCGCGACTGGCTGCGCCGCCGCATCCGCTCGGAGTGGCTAGTGCGCTTTCTTTTCGGCGCGTCGCTGGCGTTGGTCGCTCGGCTCGCGTCGTTCGTTCCTTCCTTCTATCTCTACCGCGTCGACCGCGCGCTCGACGTTACGTTCGAACTGACGCGCTTCTGGTTTGTCTTCTGGATTTACCACACGCTGTTGGCCATGATCGTCGCCGGTCTCATTGCCGCGACCGTTCTCTGGCTGGCTTCGCGGACGCACCAATGGTACGTCTATACGATCGTCGCCATTCTAGCGGTGAGCGCCGGCTGGTCGTACGCCGCGCCATACATTCAATCGCCGTTCGCCGTGCATCCGATCTCCAGCCCGCTCGGATCGCGACTGCACGCACTGGTCGAACGCGCCAAGCTTCCCAACGTCGCTATCTTTGTCGCCAGCGCCGGCAACACGCCGTTGGGTGAAGCGGAAGTCCTCGGCCTGGGCGCGTCGCGGCGCATTCAACTGACGGATACCCTGATCGCCGGCGGTACCCCGGAAGAAATCGAGTACGAAGTCGCCTACGACCTCAGCAAAATGGCGCGTCACGACCTCTTCGAGATCGCGCTGATTCAGGGCGGTGTCGTGATCGTCTTCGCTGCCCTGGCCGTGGTGCTCGCCGATCGGATTCGCTTCCGCCGCGACGACGATCCGCTGTCGCGCCTGGCCCTCGTCGGCGCACTCTTTGCGCTGGTCTATGTCGTCGCTGTTCCGGTGCGAAACGCGGCCCTTCGTTCCTACGATCTCGGGGCGAACCGCTACGCCGTCGCGCTTACCGGTAATCCCGCCGCGGCGGTGCGCGCCCTGGTGCGTTCGACGGACCAGCAGATGGAAGAAGTCTGCCCCGAAAAGGCGGCTATGCTCTTCCTATATACGGAACCCGGCATCGGCGAGCGCATCGCCGCCATCAACCACGTTCCCAGCGGCTGCCCCTAAGGGACGGCAGCCTCCCAGGTATTGACGTAGCGCATCGCTGCGTCAACGCCCTCGTCCAGCCATTTCTCGACGCCCTCGGCCGCCGCCGCAACGATTGCCGGGAGCGCGTCGCGCTCCGCCTCGTTGAAGGGCGCCAGGACGTGGTCGATGCTGTCGTACTCGGGGCGTCCGACCCCCACGCGAAGGCGCGGAAAGCCTTCACCGATGGTAGCGATCACCGAACGCAGTCCGTTGTGTCCGCCGTGACCGCCGGCCGGACGCATCCGTAACTTACCGTAACGAAGATCCATGTCGTCGCTCACCACCAACACGTTCTCGGGCGGCGTGCGATACCACGACGAGATCAAACGTACGGGCGCACCGGAAAGGTTCATGTACGATGTCGGCTTTACGAAGACGGCATCGTGCGCGACGTCGCGCGCCTGCATCGCGCTGTCGCGCCGCTTCCACGAGTCGACGCCGTAACGGCGCGCCACTTCGTCGACGACCATGAAGCCGACGTTGTGACGGGTCGAGACGTACTCCGAGCCCGGATTTCCTAAGCCGACGACGAGTCGGATTCCGCTGCTCCGATGACCTCGGGTTCGGGTGTCTCTGCGGGTCCGGTCGCAGCCTCTTCGACCTCGCGCTCCGTTCTGGAGGCCTCGATGGTGACGACGAGCGTATCGGGCGGCGTGACGAGTTTGAAGCCGCTCGGCAGAGCAATATCGGCGGCGGTAACGTGATCGTGCACGCCCAGCGCCGTAACGTCTACCTCGAGATTCTCGGGTATGCGGCTCGCCGGTCCCTCGATCTCGATCTCGTGCGTGATGACGTCCATGACCGCGCCGGCGTTGCGTACGCCGTCGGCGACGCCGACCGTGACGACCGCCAGCTTCGCGACAATCTCTTCGTCGGCGGAGACCCGCTGCAGGTCGGCGTGGACGGCGCGACGTGAAACGGGATGGTACTGGATCTCGCGAACCATCGCGGTCTGCCGCGTGCGGCCGCCCTCGGTCAGGGTGATGATCGCATTGCGCCCGCTGCGGTGTATCAGGTCGGTAAAGGCGTGCGCGTCGAGCGCGATATGTTCGGGTGCCGCGCCGTGCCCGTACAGCACGGCGGGAAGCTTACCGGCGGCGCGCAAAGCGTGCGAGCCGGTGGTGCCGAGCTTTTCGCGACGCTCGACGGCGAGTTGTAAATCCTGTTTGGCCACGGGTCCCTTTCCTTAGTCCGGTTCTTAGACCGGCGCCATTTCGGCGGGGGTTCCAAGGACTCCGTTGGCCGCTTCGTCGCCGGCAAAGAGTTCCGAAACCGAGCGGTTGGTGGTGATGCGGGCGATCGCATCGGCAAAAATCTGGGCGATCGAGAGCTGCACGAACTTTGGGTGCGAGGTGCCGTTAACGAACGGAATCGTGTTGGTAAACAGCACCTTCTCGATCTCGGAGCGCTCGAGAACGTCGACCGCCTCGCCGGCAAAGATTCCGTGCGAGGCGACGGTGAAGACACTTGTCGCACCGCGCGCTTTGATTGCTTCGGCCGCCTTGGCCAGCGTGCCGCCGGTCGAGATCATGTCGTCGACGACGACCGCGACCTTGCCGTCGACGTGGCCGACGATGTCGGTAACTTCGGAGACGTCGGGCTCGGGTCGACGCTTGAAGACGATGGCGAGCGACGAGTTGAGCCGCTTGGCGAAAAGCTCTGCGCGATGCACTCCGCCCGCATCGGGGGAAACCACGACGATCTTGTCGTCGCAAAGCCCCTCTTTCTTGAGATAATTACAGAGCACCGGCATCGCCATCAGATTATCGACCGGAATATCGAAGAAGCCCTGAATCTGCGCCGCGTGTAAATCCATCGTCACGATCCGCCGGGCGCCGGTTATTTTTAGAAGGTTGGCGATGACTTTGGCCGAGATCGGCTCGCGCCCTTTGGTCTTCTTATCCTGTTTGGCGTATCCGTAGTACGGGATCACGGCGGTAATGCGCGCCGCCGACGCGCGGCGCAAGGCATCGACCATCAGCAGCAGCTCCATAACCGCGTCGTTGACGCCCTTCCCGTTGGGCGCTTTGCAGATCGACTGGACGACGAAGACCTCGGACCCGCGGACGTTCTCGCCGATTTCGACCCGCGTCTCTTCGTTACGGAACTCCGAGACCAGCGCTTTCCCGACGTGAAGGCGCAGGCGCTTGGCGATCTCCTCAGCCAACTGTGGATTGGAGTTTCCGCAGAAGAGCAGCGGCTGTTGCATGCTCGCTTGTTTCGCTGGCTGAATCGTTCGGCCCTCGGGGGTTGTTTAAGGAAAGCGTGGCTCAGAAGTTTACCCTGGTCTCTCCCTTTGCGCTCGCCGGCGATCAGCCTAAGGCGACCGAGGCTTTGGCGCGCGGCGTCTTGCGTGGCGACCGGGCCCAGACGCTGCTCGGCGTCACCGGCAGCGGTAAGACGATGGCGATGGCGCGTACCATCGAGCTGGTCGAAAAGCCGACGCTGGTGCTCTGCCACAACAAGACGCTGGCGGCGCAGCTCTGTGCCGAGTTTCGCGACTTCTTCCCCAACAATGCCGTCGAGTATTTCGTCTCGTACTTCGACTACTATCAGCCCGAAGCGTACGTGCCCTCGACCGACACCTACATCGAGAAAGACAGCTCGATCAACGACGAGATCGAGCGCCTGCGGCACTCGGCCACGCAATCGCTGTTGACGCGGCGCGATACGCTGATCGTCGCCTCGGTCTCGTGCATCTTCGGTTTGGGTTCGCCCTCCGACTACATGGAGATGTCGGTGCGAGTGCGCGTCGGCGAGACGTTCGACCGCGACGTGCTGTTGCGCAAACTCGTCGATATGCAGTACCGGCGCAACGACATAAACCTCGTGCGCGGTACCTTCCGGGTGCGGGGCGATACGCTCGAGTTTGTCGGCGTCGAAGAAGAGCTGGTGCATCGCATCGCGTTTTTCGGCGACGAGATCGAGTCGATCGACGTGGTGAACCTGCTCACCGGCGAGTACGTCGAAAAGAAAACCGAACTCCTGATCTTTCCCGCCAAGCATTTCATCACGCCCGACGAAAAGCTGCGCCGCGCCGTCATTTCGATCGAGGAAGAACTGGAGGAACGCCTGGCCTACTTCCGGCGACACGGCAAGCTGCTAGAGGCGCAGCGGCTGGAAATGCGGACGCGCTACGACCTCGACATGCTGCGCGAGGTCGGCTATTGCAACGGCATCGAGAACTACTCGCGCCACCTCACCGGGCGCGAGCCCGGGTCGACGCCGTGGTGTCTCATCGACTTCTTTCCCAAAGACTGGCTGCTCTTCGTCGACGAATCGCACGTCACGCTGCCGCAGGTGCGCGGCATGTACGCCGGGGACCGCTCGCGTAAGGAGGTCCTGGTGGAGCATGGCTTCCGCCTGCCTAGCGCCCTCGACAACCGTCCGCTCACCAACAAAGAGTTCGAGGAGCACATCAATCAGGCGATTTATGTTTCGGCGACGCCGCGACCGTACGAGCGCGAGCAGAGCGCGCAGGTCGTGGAGATGATTATTCGCCCGACCGGATTGGTCGATCCCGAGGTCGACGTGCGCCCGACCCGTAATCAGGTCGACGATCTAATGGAAGAGATCGTGCAGCGCGCGGCTCGTCAGGAACGCGTGCTGGTGACGACGCTGACCAAGAAGATGGCCGAGGATCTCACCGATTTCTTGCTGGAGAACGGTCTGCGAGTGCGCTACCTGCACAGCGAGGTCGACACGCTGGAGCGCGTCGCTATCCTGCGCGACCTGCGCGCCGGCGTTTTCGACGTACTAGTCGGCATCAATCTGCTGCGCGAGGGCCTCGACCTGCCGGAGGTCTCGCTGGTCGGAATTCTCGACGCCGACAAAGAGAGCTACCTGCGCGACAGCATCTCGTTGATACAGACGATCGGCCGGGCGTCGCGCAACGTCGAGGGGAAGGTCATCATGTACGCCGACGTCGTCACCGAATCGATGGCGCGCGCCATCGGCGAGACGCGCCGTCGCCGCGAGATGCAGGTCGGCTACAATCGCGAGCACGGCATCGAGCCGAAGTCGATACGCAAACAGATCCACGACATCCTCAGCATGGTCGGCGCCACCCAGGAAAATACCGCGAAGCTTCGCCTCGAAAAAGTCCCGCGCGACGTGGCCCTCAAGATGGCGCGCGACCTCGAGCGCAAGATGCGCGACGCGGCCGTAAACCTCGAATTCGAGAAGGCGGCGGCGCTCCGCGACGAGCTCATCGAGCTTCGCAAGCAGATCGGCGGCAACGAATCGCTCCTCTTCGGCGGGAAGGCACCAAAGATTTTCGACAAAGCGCTGGCCGAACTGGTCGACTCCCCGTCATCCTGAGCCACAACCTTGTCATCCTGAGCTTGTCGAAGGAGTCGAAGGACGGAGGACGGCACGGCGACCCGGCCAAGACAACGGTGTGGGCGTCTTAACCCATACGATCACCAGCATACCCGCACTGATCGCGGAACTGCTTATCATCGCCCTGGCGGTGTGCTGTTTCGTCGGGCTGCACGCGCTATTACAAAGGCGCCTTCGCAGCGAGGTGTTGCGCCGGCACAACGATGTGGCCGGCTATATCTTCTCGGCCGTTGGGGTGCTCTATGCCGTCGTCCTGGGGTTTGTCGTGGTAGTAGTCTGGCAGAAGTACGACGAGACGGTTCAGAACGTCCAGAACGAGATTGACGCGGTCGGCAATCTCTACCACTCCGTCGACGGCTATTCCCAAACGGCGCGCTCGGACATTCGCAAAGACCTGATGCAGTACGCAAAGACCGTCGTCCTCGTCGAATGGCCCGCGATGACGCAGCGGTCAAGAGGTGCCCGAGGACGCGGATCGCGTCGCTGGAAGACGCGGGTATCGCGTCGATATTTTTTCGCCTTCCAACTTCCGGGAGTCGTCAGCTCAACAGGCGAGCATCGCCAACATGCAGCGCCTCTACGACGCCCGGCGGCAGCGGTTGATTCACTCCGACTCCGCGGTGCCCGCCGTCTTGTGGTTCGCGCTGATTATGGGCGCACTTGCCATGGTCGCGTTCTGCTATATCTTCGGCGTCGAGAACCGCCCCGCGCAGCTGATGATGACCGCCATTTTGGTCGGGCTGATTGGAATACTCTTCGTTGTGATCGCCGAGTTCTCCACGCCATTCTCCGGCTCGGTGATGATCTCGAACGACGGCTGGCTCTTCCAACAGGAGCGTATGCAGCTACATTCGATGAAAAAACTCATCGCCGGCTTCCGGTTCACCTCTGCGCCCTAAGCCGTATCCGCTTCGTTCCGTGCGCCGCATCGACATCGTCCTGTTCGACTTGGACGATACGCTGCACGACGATACCTACGCGTATCACAGCGCCGCCGAAGAGGTCGCCCGGGAAGTTGCCGCCGAGCACGGCATCGACGCGATTGCACTCAAGGCCGCCTACATCGCCGAGGCGGAAGGCTTCTGGCATCGCCTTTCCGTCGACGATCTGCGCGTCAAGCTCGCCAGCATCCGGGCGAGCATGTGGCAGACGGCACTCGAAAGCGTCGGCGTCGGCGATCCCGAGCTGGCGCAACGCAGCGCCGACCGCTACAACGCCTATCGCGTAAAATACTTCACCCTCTTCCCCGGGGCAGTCGATCTCTTGCGCGCGTTGCGCGATCGCGGCATGAAGCTCGGCATCGTCACCAACGGTTTGGCCGAGACGCATCGCGAAAAGATCGCTCTGCTTCAGATCAGCGATTTCTTCGATGCGATATTTCTGGCCGACGAGGTCGGCATGGTCAAGCCCGACCCGTTGCTCTTTGCCCACGCCTGCCGCACTCTGGGCGGAGCTCCGGCGCACGGCGCGATGGTGGGCGACCGTTACGACCGCGACATCCGCGGCGCGCTCGATGCCGGGCTCTACACCATCTGGCTCAACGTCCGCTCCGAGGAGCTGCCGCCCGGTGCCGTCCCCCCCGACGCGACCTGCAGCTCGATTGCCGAGGTCGGGCGCATACTTCTGGGCCCAGTGAGTGTATCGTAGTTACGAGTGAAGCTAGAGTCTATCGTTATTAAGGGTGCGCGCGAACACAATCTCAAGAACATCGATCTGGTACTTCCGCGCAACCGGCTGATCGTCGTAACCGGCCTCTCGGGATCCGGAAAGTCCTCGCTTGCCTTCGACACCATCTATGCCGAGGGGCAGCGCCGTTACGTCGAGTCGCTCTCCTCCTACGCCCGGCAGTTCTTGGGGCAGATGGAGAAGCCCGACGTCGATTATATCGAGGGCCTGTCGCCGGCGATCTCGATCGACCAGAAATCGACCTCGCGCAATCCGCGCTCGACGGTCGGCACGGTCACCGAAGTCTACGATTACTTGCGCCTGCTTTACGCACGCGTCGGGACGCCGCATTGCTATCAGTGCGGACGCGAGATCAGCACGCAGTCGAGCGAGCAGATCGTCGACGCGATCGTGGATCTGCCCGAAGGGACGCGGCTGACGCTGCTGGCACCGATGGTTCGCGGCCGCAAGGGCGAGTACGCCAAGCTTTTCGAGGAGATCGCTAAGGAGGGCTTCACGCGCGTTCGCGTCGACGGCGAGATAAAAGAGCTGCGAGAGAAGATCGCGCTCGACAAGAAACGCAAACATACCATCGAAGTCGTCGTCGACCGCCTAGTGGTCAAACCCGAGGTGCGCAACCGGCTGGCCGACTCGGTCGAAACGACGCTGCGACTCTCCAGCGGTATCGTGACGGTCATCGCCGCGTCGCCCGGAGAGCCCGAGCGCGAGCTTACGTTCAGCGAGGCGTTCGCCTGCGTCTACTGCGGGCTTTCCTTTGAAGAGTTGGCACCGCGGCTATTCTCGTTCAACTCGCCCTACGGTGCTTGTCCGGCCTGCAGCGGATTGGGCGAGAAGATCGAGATCGATCCCTGGAAGGTAATACCGGATCGCAGCAAGTCGATCGCCGACGGCGCCATCGCGCCGTGGAGCCGCAACTTGGGCGGCGGCCGTTATCCCTCGATGAATCCGTACTACATGCAGCAGCTCGAGCGCGTGCTGCGCAGCCACCGGGTCAAGACGACGACGCCGGTGGAACAGCTCTCCGACGACGTGCTCGACCTGATTCTCTACGGAACCGATCGCGAGCAAACGTTCGCCTATACGTCGCGCGGCGGCAAGACCTGGGAGTACCGCGCCTCGTTCGAAGGCGTAGTCAACAATCTGCAGCGCCGCTATAGCGAGACGTCGAGCGACTACGTCAAGGAAGAAATCGAAAAATTCATGTCGGCCTCGGTTTGCCCGGCATGTAAGGGCGCGCGGTTAAAACCCGAGGCGCTGGCGGTTACCGTCGGCGGAAGCAACATCGACGAGCTGACCCGAATGTCGATCGAGAAGCTGGAGGAGTTTTTCGCTCGGCTCACGCTGACGGCGCGCCAAGAGCAGATCGCCCACCAGATCGTCAAAGAGATCCGCGCGCGGCTCGGTTTCTTGAGCAACGTGGGATTGAACTATCTGACGCTGTCGCGCTCGGCCACGACGCTGGCCGGCGGCGAGTCGCAGCGCATTCGCCTGGCGACGCAAATCGGCAGCGCGCTGGTCGGCGTGCTCTACATCTTGGACGAACCGTCGATCGGGCTCCATCAGCGCGACAACGACCGGCTATTGGCGACGCTGCGCACGCTGCGCGACCTCGGCAACACGCTGATCGTCATCGAGCACGACGAGGACACGATGCGCACGGCCGACGTGGTCGTCGACATCGGGCCGGGTGCGGGTGCCGAAGGCGGCGAGATCCTGACGTCGGGCACGCTGGACGACGTGATGAAAAACCCGCTTTCGGAGACGGGCGCCTATCTCTCCGGACGCAAGTTCATTCCAATTCCCCGCCGCCGGCGCGACCCGCGCGGCTGGCTCGAAGTGCGCAACGCAAAGGCCAATAACTTGCGCGGCATCGACGTGCGCTTTCCGGTCGGCGTTCTCGCCGCCGTCACGGGCGTGAGCGGGAGCGGCAAATCCACGCTGGTCAACGAGGTGCTGGTGCGCGCGCTCAACCAGCATCTGCACCGTCAGCCGCCGGGCGGAACGTACGGCACGGTCAAGGGCGCGGGACAGCTCGACAAGCTCGTGGTGATCGACCAGTCGCCGATCGGCCGCACGCCACGCAGCAACCCGGCAACCTATACCGGCACGTTCGATTACATCCGCGAGCTCTTCTCGCTGGTTCCGGAGGCGCGGATGCGGGGCTATACGCCGGGCCGCTTCTCGTTCAACGTGAAAGGCGGACGCTGCGAAGCCTGCCAGGGCGACGGCATCATCAAGATCGAGATGCACTTTCTACCCGACGTCTACGTGCCGTGCGAAGTCTGCAAAGGCAAGCGTTATAATGCGCAGACGCTGGAGATCAAGTATCGCGGTAAAACTATCTCCGACATTCTCGAGATGCGCGTTGACGAGGCGGCGGAGTTCTTCACCAATATTCCGCGCGTCCGCACCAAGCTAAGCACGATTTGCGACGTCGGCCTGGGTTACATCAAGATGGGCCAGCCGGCCACGACGCTCTCCGGCGGCGAAGCCCAGCGCGTGAAACTCGCCACCGAGCTTTCGCGCCGCTCGACCGGCCGCACGTTCTACGTGCTCGACGAGCCGACGACGGGTTTGCATTTCGCCGATATCCACAAGCTGCTCGAAGTGCTGCAGCGCTTAGTAAAGCTAGGCAACTCAGTGCTCGTTATCGAGCACAACCTCGACGTCATCAAGACCGCCGACTACCTTATAGACCTCGGACCGGAGGGCGGCGATCGCGGGGGCACGGTGATCGCATCGGGTACGCCGGAAGAAGTCGCGGCCAACGAAGCTTCGTACACGGGCCACTATCTCGTTCCGGTACTGCGCGACCAGCGCGCGGTGGGGCATCACTTTCCCGACGATGCGGAGCAGTCGCGTCTCGAGCAGCAGAATCTGCTCGTGCTCGACGACCTCGCCAAGAGCGATCGCGTCGCCGTAGAGGCTTAGTCGTCGAGCATGTCACCCTGAGCTTGTCGGGATGTCACCCTGAGCTTGTCGGGATGTCACCCTGAGCTTGTCGAAGGGTGACCGAGCGATGAAGTATCGCGCAAGTCATCCATGAGCGAATCTCTTATTGCGCGAGTTGAGTCTCTTCGCGAGCAGATCGAGGAGGCAAACTACCGCTACTACGTGCTCGACGATCCTGAGATTACGGACGCGGAGTTCGACGTGCTGCTGCGCGAGCTCGTCGAGATCGAAGAGAAACACCCCGAGCTGCGAACCCCCGATTCGCCGACGCAGCGCGTGGGTGCCGTGGCCTCGGAGCGGTTCGCCCCTTACGAGCACGCGCGTCCGATGCTGAGCTTGGCAAACGCGGTGACCGTCGAGGAACTGCAGGCGTTCGACGAGCGCGCGCGGCGGCTGGCCGGCGGTCCGGTCGAGTACGTTTGCGAGTTGAAGATTGACGGTCTGGCGATCGCGCTCGATTATAAGGGCGGTTCGCTGGCTCGCGGCGGAACGCGCGGAGACGGACGCATAGGCGAAGACGTCACCGCGAATTTGCGCACGGTAAAGACGATCCCGTTGCGGCTGTCCGACAGGGTGACGAGAGGCGCGCCTGCATTTGTTGAGGTGCGAGGCGAGGTCTATCTCCGCAAGAGCGATTTCGAGCGCCTCAATCACGCGCGAGAGCGCGAAGGTCTGGCGGTGTTTGCTAACCCGCGCAACGCGGCTTCGGGAGGCGTGCGACAGCTCGATCCGGCGCTCACCGCGCAGCGGCGGCTCTCGTTCTTCGCGTATCAGCTCGTCGCAGACGAAGGCGCCCCGCCGGTGCGCACGCAGTCGGAGTCGTTGCGTCGCCTCGAGGCCCTCGGACTCCCCGTGAATCCCAACATCGCCGGCGCCGCGACTCTGGAAGACGTCGTCGAATACTGCCGTAAGTGGGAAGCAAAGCGCGACGAGCTCGACTACGAGATCGACGGCGTCGTCATTAAGGTCGACGATCTGGCGCTGCAAGAGCGTCTCGGCGTCGTTTCGCGCGATCCGCGCTGGGCGATCGCCTTTAAGTTCAAGCCGCGCGAGGCGCGTACGAAGCTTCTCGACATCGTGGTCAGCGTCGGGCGCACCGGAACGCTCAATCCCAACGCCGTGTTGGAACCGGTCGCGATCGGCGGCGTGACGGTCAAGAGCGCGACGCTGCACAACGCCGACTATATCGAGAGCAACGACATCCGCATCGGCGACACCGTGCTCGTTACGCGCGCCGGCGACGTGATTCCGCGCGTCGTCGGCCCGGTTCTGGCCGACCGCACGAAGAAAGTGCGCCGCTTCAAAATGCCCGACCGCTGCCCGGTCTGCGGATCGGACGTCGATCATCCGCCGGGTGAAGCGATGTCGCGCTGCACCAACGCGGCGTGCCCGGCGCAGGTCTACGAGCGCGTGCGCCACTTCGCGTCGCGCGGCGCGATGGATATCGAAGGCCTCGGCGACGTAATGGCGCAGCAGCTTACCGAGATGGGTTTGGTGCGCGACATCGCCGATCTCTACGCGCTCGATGCCGAGGCGCTCGGGCGCGTTCCGCGTACCGGCCCCAAGAGCATCGAAAACTTGCTGCGCAACCTGGCCGCTTCGAAGAAACGCGGTCTTGCGCGGCTGCTTTACGGCTTGGGAATCCGTTTCGTCGGCACGCAAACGGCGCAGATTCTCGCCGGCGATTTCGGCACGATCGATGCGATCGCGCAGGCGTCGACTGCCGAGCTTCAACGCAGCGAAGGCATCGGACCGGAGGTTGCGGGAAGCGTCGAACTCTTCTTTAAGCAACCCTCGAATCTGGCCATGGTCGAGCGTCTGCGCGAGGCGGGCGTCGATATGACGGCACCGAAGCGCGAACGCGCCGCCGGCGGCAAGCTCTCAGGTAAGACGTTCGTGCTCACCGGTACGCTGCCGGATCTCACGCGCGATGCCGCCGCCGAGCTGATCGTCGCGGCGGGCGGCAAAGTTACCGGGTCGGTCAGCAAGAAGACCGACTACGTCGTGGCGGGCGACGAACCGGGAAGCAAGCTGACGAAGGCGGAGCAGCTGGGCATCCCCGTCCTCGACGAAGAGGGGCTGCGCGCGCTCCTTTCCTAGAGGGCCGGTTTCGTCGCGAGCCGGGTCGAAGCATGGGCGCGTGAAAGACGCGTCCCAGCGGATTATTCCCGCCGACGTTTTGACGCCCATCGGGGCTTATCGCGCGCTCTCTCAGCCGCAGGCATCGTGTCTGCTGGAGAGCGTCGAGAGCGGCGGGCGCATTTCGCGTTACTCGTTCATCGGTCTCGATTACCTCGCCGCCGAGAATTTCGAAGCGGACGATCGACTGTACGATCGGGTGCGCGAGTTTATCGCCGCCAATCGCGTCGAGGGTGACAACGCGGCGCGCGGAGGCGCGCTGCTGGCCTTTTCGTACGATGCCGCGCGTCCGGCGGCGCGTCTTCCGGCGCGGCCGGCCTCAACGCCGGCGATGCCCGGCGCATATGTCGCCATCCCGTCGACCTGGCTCATCTTCGATCACTTCAGCGATATGCTGACGATTTGGACTTGCGGCGGCGACGCCGTGGCGCGCGAGCGCCGCATCGACTACTACCTCGAACGCCTGCTCGCCGCAAGGCCTGCGCTGCCGCAGCCATTGCGCGCGGGCGCGAAGATGGCGCCGTCGCTCGATCGCGAGCGGTATCTCGCTCTCGCCGAGGAAGTGAAGCGGCGCATCTTTGAAGGCGACGTCTATCAGCTGCAGCTCGGCATTCGTTTCGGTGCGGAGCTCGAGGGCAGCGGCTTGGATTGCTATCGCGCCCTGCGCCGTCACAATCCGTCGCCGTATATGTTTTTCGTAGACACCGCATTCGGCCAACTGCTCGGCGCGTCGCCGGAGTTCTTGGTGCGGTTGGAAGGCCGCAAAGCACGCATTCGTCCGCTGGCCGGAACTCGCTGGCGCGGCGTTGACGACGAGGAAGACGCACGCATCGCGCTCGAGTTGCTCGCCAACGAAAAGGAGCGCGCCGAGCACGTGATGCTCGTCGATCTGGGGCGCAACGATCTCGGCTCGGTCTGCGAGTTCGGCAGCGTGCGCGTCGACGAGCTGCTGCAGATCGAACGCTACAGCCACGTGATGCACATCGTCTCCAACGTCCTCGGGCGTCTGCGAGCGGACTGTGACGCGCTGGATCTCTTTAAAGCCGGCTTTCCGGCGGGCACGGTGACGGGAACGCCGAAGGTGCGCGCGATGCAGTTCATCGACGAACTCGAACCCGTCTCGCGCGGCTTTTACGCCGGAAGCATCGGCCGCTGGTCCTTCGGCGGCGACTTTGACTCGTGCATCACGCTGCGCAGCATCCACGTTGCGGACGGTAAGGCGTGGTGGCAAGCCTCGGCCGGAATAGTCGCCGATTCCGACCCGGTCGCAGAATACGAAGAAGTGCTGCACAAAACGCGCATCGCTCGCGAGGTGCTCGGCATCGCGTGACTTCCCGCGTTCTTTTCGTCGATAACTTCGACAGCTTCAGCTACAACGTCGTTCACCTGCTCGCCGCGGCGGGCGCATCGCCCGACGTCATACTAAACGACGATCCGCGTTTGCGGCCCGAGCTGCTCGATGACTACGAGGCGCTGGTCGTCGGCCCGGGTCCCGGGCGGCCGGAGGACGTTCCGGCGATGCTGACGGTATTGCGCGCCGCGATCGATCGTAAGATGCCGGTTCTCGGCGTCTGCCTCGGATTGCAGGCGATCGGTGAGGTGCTCGGTGCAACCGTCACGCACGCGCCGCGCCAAATGCACGGCAAGGTTTCGCACATCGAACACGACGGCCGCGGCATTTTCGCCGGCCTGCCCTCGCCGCTCACGGCCACGCGCTACCATTCGCTCTGCTTGGATGCGGCAACGATCCCCGAGATGCTTATCGTGACGGCGCGCAGCGAGGACGGCGTCGTTCAAGGCGTCGCGCACCGCAGCGCCCCGGTGTACGGGGTGCAGTTTCATCCCGAGTCGGTGCTGAGCGAACACGGCGACCAGCTGGCCCGAAACTTCCTCCATCGCCGTGTCATCCTGAGCTGTCGAAGGACAAGGATGACGGATTCTCGGCGCTCCTGCGCCGCGCCATCGGCGGCGAAGATCTCAGCCAAGACGAAGCTGCGGCCTTCATCGGCGAAGTCATGGACGGCAACTACACACCCGCGCAGGCCGGGGCGCTGCTGGCGGCGCTGGCCGCTAAGGGCGAGAGCGTCGACGAGATCGTCGGCGCGGCGCGCGCCATGCGCGAACGCAGCCTGCACGTCGAGCACGGGTTGCCGATGGTGATCGACGTCGTCGGCACCGGCGGCGATCACGCCGATACGATCAATATCTCGACGATGGCGGCGCTGGTCGTCGCGTCGGCGGGAATCCCGGTCGCCAAACATGGCAACCGCGCCGCGTCGAGCGCGTGCGGCAGCGCCGACGTCTTGGAGGCCGCCGGGTTTCCGCTCGACATTCCGCCTGAGACGGCCGCTTCGATGCTGCAGCGCTGCAACTTTACGTTTATGTTTGCGCCCCGATACCATCCGGCGATGCGCAACGCAGCGCCGGTGCGACGCGAGCTGGGCGTGCGGACGATCTTCAATCTGCTCGGCCCGCTGACCAATCCGGCAGCCGCGACGCACCAAGTCGTCGGCGTCGCGCGCGAGGAGTTGGTCGAACCGGTCGGTAACGCGCTGCGCGGCTTGGGCGCGCGCAGCGGGGCCGTCGTGCACGGGGGCGGCGGCATCGATGAGGTTGTCGGCAACGCCTCAACGCTGATCTATTTCTTCGACGAAAAGGGGGCGCGGATCGAGCGTTTGGAGCCCGAAGATTTCGGCGTCGACGAGCCCCGCGAGACGCCGGTCGGCGGATCGGTGGAAGCTTGCTGCGCTGCTTTCGTCGATATCCTCGGTGGCAAGTACAGCGCCGCATCGGACGTCGTTGCGCTCAATGCGGCGGTCGCTTTATATGTCGCCGGCGCCGAGCCGAACTTGCCGGCTGCCTTCGAACGCGCCGGTCTGCTTCTCGCTAGCGGCGAACCATGGCGTATTTTCGTGAAAGCGCGCGAGATTGCACGCGGTGGCTGATACGCTCGTCAAGTTCTGCGGCTGTACGGTCTGGAACGACGTTGCGCTGGCGATCGACGCCGGAGCCGATGCGTTCGGCATGATTTTTGCCTCCTCGCCGCGGCGCATCGAGTGGGAGAACGCGGTGGACATCGCCGGCCACCGGCTCGACGCGATCGCGCCGGTCGCGGTCTTCGTCGATCCCGAGCGTGACGAGGTCGAACGCGTCCGGACCATCCTCCCCGATGCGTGGCTGCAGTTCTCCGGAAGCGAGCCGCCCGAGTTCGTTGCGCTCTTCGGCGAGCGCGCCATCAAAGCAATTCACGTCGGCGATCCGGATGAGTCGATCGAGGAGATCGCGTCGCGCTTCCCGCGCGCGCTGCTGCTCTTCGACACGCACGACCGCGAGCGGGCCGGGGGAACGGGGATGGTCTTCGAATGGCCGCGCGTTGCGTCGCTTGCCGCGCAGCGGCCGGTGATCGTGGCAGGCGGCCTCACGCCCGACAACGTTGCCGGCTGCGTGCGAGAGCTGCGACCGTACGGCGTCGACGTGCGCAGCGGCGTTGAGAGCGACGGGCACAAAGATGCGAAAAAGATGCAGGCCTTCGTGCGGGCGGTGCGGGCCGCATGAAGCCTGACGCACGCGGTTATTTCGGTGCGTTCGGCGGGCGATTCGTACCCGAGGTTCTGATTGCCGCGCTCGACGAGCTCGAGCGATCGATGAACGAAGCCTTCGACGATCCGGTCTTTTGGAACGACTACGAAGCCGTGCTGCGCGACTTCGTGGGGCGCCCTTCGCCGATCTACCGGTGCGAACGTTACGTTGCCGACGTTTCCACGGTGCCGCTGGTGATGAAGCGTGAGGACACCAATCACACCGGTGCACACAAGATCAACAATACGATTGGGCAGGCGCTGCTGGCGATTCGCATGGGTAAGCGGCGGCTGCTCGCCGAGACGGGCGCCGGACAGCACGGCGTCGCGACGGCGACGGTGGGCGCAAAGTTCGGGCTGCCCGTCGACGTCTACATGGGGGCGCGTGACGTGGAGCGCCAAGCGCTCAACGTTAAAGTGATGGAGCTGCTCGGCGCCACCGTGCATGCGGTCACAAGCGGAACGCAGACGCTCAAAGACGCGACCAACGAAGCCTTTCGCGTCTGGGCCGGGCGCGTCGAGGATACGTTCTATGTGATCGGAAGCGTAGTCGGCGCGCATCCCTATCCGTATATGGTCCGCGAGTTTCAGAAGATCATCGGAATCGAGGCGCGGCGCCAAGTGCTCGAGCGTTACGGGCGTTTGCCGAGCGACGTCGTTGCCTGCGTCGGTGGCGGCAGCAACGCGCTAGGCATCTTCACGGCATTCATCGACGACCCGGATGTCAAACTGTGGGGCGTCGAGGCCGGCGGCGAAGGGCTGGAGGGCGAGCATCACGCCGCCTCGATCGGAGCCGGCAGCGTTGGCGTGCTGCACGGCTCGCGTTCCTATCTGTTGCAAGACGACGAGGGGCAAGTCCGCGAGACGCATTCCATTGCCGCCGGCCTCGACTATCCGGGCGTCGGTCCGGAGCACGCGTTTCTCAAGGATGCCGCGCGCGCGAACTACGTCGCCGTAACCGACGCGCAAGCGCGCGAGGCCTTTGGCGAGTTCGCGCGGCACGAGGGGATCGTCCCGGCACTGGAGAGTTCGCACGCCATCGCCTTTGCGCGTATTTTAGCAGGCGACCGCGGCCCCGACGATCTGATTCTCGTTAACCTGAGTGGACGCGGCGATAAAGATTTGGCGTCGTGCTAGAAGCGGTCTTCGACCGCGCTAAGGCGGCCGGCCGCGTCGCCTTCATTCCGTACGTGATGGCGGGCGATCCCGATCTCGCGACGACGGAGGCAATCCTTCTCGCATTGGGCGAAGCCGGTGCGGACGCGATCGAGCTCGGCATCCCTTACGGCGATCCGTTGGCTGACGGTCCAACGGTAGCCGCGGCCGGACAACGCAGCCTCGCTGCCGGAACGCGATTGGCTGCCGTACTGGGGCTGATCGCGCGCACGGCAGCAACGCTGCCGCCGATCGTGCTCTTCACGTATTACAATCCGGTCGATCGCTTCGGTGTGGAACGCTTCGCAAAAGCCGCAGCCGAAGCGGGTGCCGCCGGAGCGATCGTTCCCGACGTTGCCCTTGAAGAGTCTGCACGGCTTCGCGAAGCGCTGCGCGCCGAAGGGTTGGTGATGCCGTTACTCGTCGCGCCATCGACGCCGCGCGAACGCGCGGCCCGCATCGCCGAAGCAACGAGCGGTTTTATTTACGTGGTGTCGCGTCTGGGCGTGACGGGCGCCGGGACCGCGCCCGATCTCTCGCCGCTGCGGCGTCAGCTCGCGATGTTGCGTGAGATTACGGCCAAGCCGCTAGCGGTCGGCTTTGGAATCGGCCGCGCCGCCGACGTCGCGCCGATCGCCTCGCTCGCGGACGGCGTCGTGGTGGGCAGCGCGCTCATCGACGCCTATGCCGGATCGAAAGGCGACGAAGCGGCGCAACGCGTACGCGACTTCGTAATGCCGCTTATCGCCGCCGCGCGGAAAGAACCGGCATTAAAGAACGCCGGATCGACTCCATCGGGACGGTCGAAATCGGAAGCTTGCAGCGACGCGAAGCCGTTGGGCGGATCCAGGGAGACGCGTTTAGGATTGATGACGTCGAGCGGTACGCGATTAGGCACCGCGTCGTATGGCGCTTGCGTTGCTTGAGAGTCGAAGATATCGGCGATTGGGGGCGACGCTGCGTCGAACTGCGTTAGCGGACGCAGTCCAAATATGGCTTCGATCGTCCTCAAGATGCTCGTTTGATTGTAGAAACTCGAGTCAACGGCGTGCTTCTTGTTGTACGCGCTTATCACCAGTGCCATGGTGCGATGGCCGTCTACGTGATCGACGCCGTTCTGCGCGTCGTCTTCGACCACGAATATCACGGTGTTCTTCCAGTACGACGAATGGGATATCGCGTCGACGACTCGTCCGAGTGCTAGGTCGTTGTCGGCCACGGCCGAGGTTGGAACTGGATACCCTGGAAACGATCCGGCGGTGTGGTCGTTCCCCAGCTGCATCAAGACGAACGACGGCAGCTTTCCCGAGCGCTCGAAACGCCGCAGCTCCCGAATGAACTCATCGGCCCGCGCTTGATCGCTGATCCGCAGCGTGAACGCCGGATAGGCCATATCCACGTATGGCCGCAGCGATTCCAGCGCCAGCGCGTTCTTGAACGAGGCCGTGTGCGTGCCATGGAGCCGGTCGTCATAAAATCGTCGCCAGCTCGCGCTTCTCCGGCGTCGTCGCCGGTTCGGAGACGACGAATTCGCCGTAGTCGCGAAACGTTCGGCCGGAATCCAAGACGCGCTGCCAGATGAATCCCGACGAGGTATAGGCCAGCGGATCGGTTCCGTCGCTCGGATAGGTCTTTGCCCACGAGGCGGTGTTGCGTTCGACATAGTCGGTGGTGCCGGCTTCGTTGGTCCATTGATGACCGTCACCGCTCATGGTCCCGTTTACGTAAAAATTGTCGAAGAGACCGAAGCGCTGCGCGAGCGCGTGATGATTGGGTGAGACGCGTAGCGGAAAGGCGCAGTAGCGCGGGTCGCCGTTACCCTGCTTGACGTCCCCGAAGTAATCGTCGTACGTGTGGTTCTCCTTGATGATAAAAACCACGTGCTTGAATGGCGGAAGGTGGACGGGTTCCGTTGTAGCGGCCGTCGCCGCAAAGGCGGTTGCGGAGCGTTGCGCGGCCGCGATGGACGACTGTGGAAGAATCTGCAGCGTCCCGGCATAGTCGTAGACGTTGAAAGCTTCTCGTCCCAAGGGAACGTCGAGACGAAAGCCGAGACTACGGCGGCTGAAACCGAAGTCGTTTCCACGGCTGCCCCATCCCTTGAGGCTCGTAACGAAGACCGTTCCCTGCGCGCCGAGCGCGACGGCGTCGGGATACCAGCCGGTCGCAATTTGACCGACGGGTTCGTACGACGAGGGGTCCAGGACCAACACGCGGTCGTCCCCGCCTTCCGCGACAAAGAGTCGCCCATCGCTAGGATTAACGGCCAGCGCGCTGGGGTTTGCGCCGGCCCCGTTCTGCAACGGCAACGCGACGGTTCTCACGACGCTCGCGCGAGTGGTGTCGATTATGGTGATCGAGTCGTCGTTGGCGTTGAGCACGTAGAGCGATTTGCCGTCGGGCGACGTCGCCATTGCCTCGGGATGCCGCCCGGCTGGAATCGTGGCGACGGCGCGGCGCGTCTGAAGATCGATGACCGAGACCGAACCCGGCCGCGCAATGCCGCGAACGTCGACGCGTACGCGGGCGCCTCCCGAGTCGGCCGTCAACTCGTCGCCTTTGGCGTGGTCGCCACCAAGGTTGCTAACGAATAAAAGTTCACCGCGGCGCAGCAGCGCGAAGGGCGACACTCCTACTCGGATAGATGAAACGACGGCGCGCCGTTGTGCGTCGACGATTGCAACCGAGTCGTTGCGGCTGCAGGCAACGAAGACGTAACGCTCGTCCGCGCTGAGCGCGATCCCCGTCGGCACCGACGGGTCCTGTTGTTTGCTCTTCGGATCGGTGAAGTGTCCCGACGGTCCCGGGAGCTTGATTGGAGGATCCCAGGCGAAGCGCCCGGATGGCCCAATCGCCGCCGAGCGCAAGACGCCGAATCCATCGGCCGACCAAACGCGCTTGCCGTCGCCGCTCCAGACGATTCCGGCCAAGCCGTTTCCGCCGAGATTCTTCGGATAATCGACCAGATCGTTGGGGAGCGCGAGCGTCTGGTCGATTTTCCCGGTGCGAACGTCGGCGAAGAGCAGGCCGTGCGACGTCTTGACGGCGAGTTCGTTGCCCGATAGCGCGAGGTCGAGCGGCCGCGCCGGGAAGGTAACCGTCTGGCCCGCCGGCTCAAGCTTTTGATCCGTAGGCACCAGCGCTTTGCTCACGCGTGCGGCGCTGCCGGACGAGGCTGCCCACAACGTTATCGAGAGCAGCGCGACCGCCGTGCTGCGCGTAGCTAAAGGCCGCGGTTTCAAGCGTCGAAGTACGCTTCGCCGGCGGGATAGTTCAGCGTCACGCGAGTCCGAAAGAAGGCAGTGGGCCCGATCTTACCGGTAACGCTCTCACCTTCGAAAACATCGTCGCCCGGGCGCGTCGAGAACCAAACGTCGCGCGCTCGGTACGTGCCGATCGTAACGCTGGGAACGCGCAGCAGATCGATGCCGTCGCCGCCGGCACCGGCGACAAAGCGCCACGAGGGATGCGCGGCATGCCACGAACGCATCGCAGCATGGGTCACAAAACTCGCCGCGCGAACCGCGCCCCATCCATCGTTTAAAAATCTTTCGGTCGCCGGCGTGAGCGCTACGGTCGCCGCGGTGTCGAAGCTCATCGCGACGCGATCGGCCCCACCGATCGTTACGTCGACGCTGGGATATTGGCGGCCGTCAATGCGATTGCCGTCGGGGCCCGTCCGAAAATGCAGCACAGCCCTGCCCAGCACTCCCGACGGCGTCTCGTTTGGTGCAAGCAGTCGTAATCGCGCCCGCGGGTAGTCGAGCGATACGATTCGTCCTTGAAACCACGTCGCACCGAACTGCGCGTCGACTCCTTCGAAGATTCTGTCGCCCGGATTCGGATCGAAGACGGGAAGACGTCCGGATAGAGCCGTCGGTTGCATCACCGGATCGGGCAGGGTGGTGTGGCCGGCGGCAACGTTTAAGCTCAGCGTCTCGACGCAGCGTTGCGTGACGAAGCCCGAACCGTCGGTATCGAGCCAAATGCGAAGTCGATGCGCTCCGACGGAAGGTTGATAGAAGAAGCGGCCGTTGACGACGGCGGCCGGAAGCTCCTGGCTGAAGGCCAACGGGGCGGCGAGCAAAGCAATCATCGTAGTGCGATCATGCCATCGCGCTCAGCGCGCGGTCTTGAACGAATCAAGCATCGGGAAGCGCTTCGCCAAGCGACTCGGCGACGTCGCCGGCAACGACGCCGACGCGCCGCAGCCGCCGCCGCAGCCTGCCCGGCAAGGCCGTGCCAATAGGCGCCGGCCCGCGCCGCATCGACCGGTGAAAGCCCTTGCGAGAGCAGCGTCGCGATGATCCCGGTGAGCACGTCGCCGGTGCCCGCGGTCGCGAGTGCGTTGCTGCCGGTCGGGTTGATGTGCACCGTTTTCCCGTCGTAGATCAGCGTGTCGGAGCCTTTGAGCAGCGTCGTGACCCCGGTGCGGTCGACGAACTCGCGGATGCGCGCCACCCGCGTGCCCGGCGCGATCGTGCCGCGACCGGAGAGCCGCGCGAACTCGCCGGCGTGCGGCGTTACGACGGCCGGCTTGCCGCGCAACGTCTCTAAATGTTTGCTAAGGTGAAAGAGGCCGCTGGCATCGACGACCACCGGAAGCTCGTTGCGCTCGAGAAAGCCGATGACGATTCGCGCGGTGCGCTCGTCCAAACCTAAGCCCGGGCCGAGCGCCACGGAACCGTTGCGTTGTGAGATCTCGAGCAACTCCTCGACGATCGCATCGGGCGCTGCGTCGTCGTCGAGCGCGACGACCACCTGCTCGACGAGATGCGCGCGCAGCAGATTTGCCGCTGCGGCCGTGGTCGCGACCGTGACGTAACCCGCGCCGGCGCGGGCTGCACCCCGCGCGCAGAGCACGGCCGCTCCGGGAAACTGCGCGGATCCCGCCACAATCAGCGGAGCTCCCGCGGTGCGCTTCTCGGTGTCGGGCGGGCGCCGCGGCAGCAGCCGCATGAACGCCTCGTCGTCGAGTGCGGCAAACGGTTGCGGCTGCGCGTCGAGGATAGCATCGCTGATGCCGATATCCTCGCACCAGAGCTCGCCGACGTTTTGCCTTGCCGGTTCCAGCAGCAATCCGGGTTTCACCGCCGCCAGCGTTACCGTTGCACTTGCCCGCACGGCATCGTCACCGACCGCGCCGGTGAGCGCATCGATGCCGCTGGGGATGTCGATCGCGAGTACCGGACCGTCGCGCCGGTCGAGCGCGCGCGAAAGCGGCCGGTAGGGTTCGGGTAACGGCAGACGCGCGCCGGTGCCGAACAGGGCGTCGACACCTACCGCGTCCCTCAGCATGGCTCGCGCCTGCTGCTCGTCGAGCGGCAGCGGGACGACGCGCACACCGGCTTCGTTCGCGCGCCGCTCGGCGGCGGCACGCGCATCGGAACGGCGGCCGTCGAGATCGGCGGCGATAGTGCAGTCGTAATCCGCTGCTAGGAGAGCTAGCGCCGCGAAGGCATCGCCGCCGTTGTTGCCTGGACCGGCAAAAGCCACGATCCGCGCACCGGGCTCTGCCATCTCGCGAAGGTGCTCGGCAATGCGGGCGCCGGCATTAGACATCAAGGCGTCTTCCCCGAACTGCGCGATGGCAGCCGCATCGGCCGCCCGCATCGCGTCGGGCGTAAGGACGCGAATCACGATTCGAGGATAACGACTGCGGCGGCGACCGACGAGGTATGGGTGATGGTCAAATGAATCGCGCGTAGACCTCGAGCTCGCATCAGCGGTTTGGCGACGTCGCGCAGCTCGATGATCGGTTTGCCGGAGCGCTCGTGGGCGACCCCGACGCTGCGCCATGGGATTGCGTGCCCGAAGGCTTTGCGCGTCGCTTCCTTTGCCGCGTAGAACCCGGCCAGCCGTTCGGGCCAGTTGCGCTTGCGCATCGCATACTCGATCTCGTACTCGGTGTAGACCTTACGAGCGAACCATGCGAGCTTGCGTTCGTCGAAACGGTAGCGCGCCACGTCCGCGAGATCGATACCCACGCCAACGATCACCGCAACGACTTCGACGCACGGGCTGCTTGTACTCTCCCCAAAATCTCCGCGACCCGGCAAGTTTTGGGTCGAGCCGAGGCGAACCACCGGTGACCAGATGGACGCGCAGATTCGGATCGTGCCGATCAACACCGTTGATGCCGCGTTCTTGAATCGTCTCGCCCCCTGTCTCGAAGAGCGCTTCATCACCTCGGCGCACGTCGAACGATCCCTGGTCGTTCCCCGCAGCTCGCTCAATGCGACGCGCGGCCAGCTCTTTTTCTCGACCTTGACGACCAAGGTGCGGCGGGCCCATCCCGATGGCGAAGCCGCCCTGCTGGCCATCACCGACTTCGATCTGTACAAGACGTCGCATCGCTTCGTCTTCGGCGATGCCGACGAGGCCCAGGGCGTCGCTGCCGTCTCGGTACACCGGTTACGCTCGGAGTTCTACGGCGAGCCCGCCGACGGAAATCTACTCTTCCAGCGGATGCTCAAGGAGGCCATTCACGCGCTCGGCCACGCCTTCCGGCTGCGCCACTGCTACAACGCGCGCTGTGCGATGTACTACTCGAACTCGGTCTTCGAAACCGATAACAAGATGCCGAACTTCTGCGAGGCCTGCGACCGGCGCCTCGCGCGGGCTCGCAACGAGCGTTCTTAATCTAACCTAACGCAAGGCGCGCGCGTCGGCCAGCGAAACCGTCGCCATGCCGCCGTCGTCGCGCACGATGCGCAGCCCCCCGCCTTCGGCGAGACCTTGCGCGGTCGCCTCGAAAACGTCGGGGCTGTTATCCAACCGCAGCCGATAGCGGCGCCCCGGCACTCGCGCCGCGACATTCCATTGGTCGATCACGCCGTCGGGCTCGCCGAGCATGAAGAGGGTGCGGTCGTAATGGGTCAGTACGGCGCGCAGAAGCAGCGCGCGACTGAAGCGGGCGAGGTCGTCGCAAAAAGCCGGCGCAGGTTCGATGCGGGCGGCGTCGGGCGTGCGATGCACGTTTATCCCGACGCCGCAGGCCACGTGCGCCGTCGTTCCGGTGACGCGAGACTGGCACAGCACGCCGGCAATCTTGCGCTCGTCGAGAAGCAGGTCGTTAGGCCACTGCAGCGTCGTCGAGATGCCGCATTCGTGCAGCGCGGCGCGAACCGCCAGCGCAACCCAGAACGGAACGAGCCATAAGGATTCGGTCGCGACGGCACGCGGTAAGATCGTCGTGAAGAGCAAGGCGGTTCCAGGTGCCGCGTGCCACGTGCGCCCCTTGCGTCCGGCCCCTAGGCGTTGGTACTCCGCGACGAGCGTTCGTCCCGCAAAGCGGTCGTCGCCCAGCAGTACGGCGGCATCGGCGTTGGTGCTGCCGGTCTCCGCTACGTAGGCGATCGAGGCAAACGGGGTCGCTGCCAGGCCGGCGGCCACCCCCGCATAGGGTCCCGAATCCTCCCGAATCATCCTTTGAATGGTTCGACAAGGCGCGCGAAACTCCGAGAGCGTAGCAGCCTTTCATGAATATCGAACGAACGCTTATTCTCTGTAAACCCGATGCAGTCTCGCGCGGGCTGATCGGCGAGATCGTTTCGCGCATCGAGCGGCGCGGCTATATCATCTCGGCGATGCGGCTGATGCAGCTCGACGGCGAGCGCGCGCGCGAACATTATGGCGAGCATAAAGGCAAGGGCTTCTTCGACGATCTCGTCAGTTTTATCACGCGCGGTCCGCTGGTAGCGCTGGCCGTCGAAGGCGAGGGTGCGATCGAGGGCTGCCGGCAGCTGATCGGCGCGACCAATCCTCTTGCCGCCGCGCCGGGATCGATTCGCGGCGACCTGGCGCAATCGATCGGACGTAACCTCGTCCACGGCAGCGACAGTGCGGCGAGCGCCGCTCGTGAGTTGAAGATTTTCTTCAACGACAACGATTTTGTCTCGCGTCGTCACGATCTCGAGCGCTGGATCAACGAGTGAGCGCACCGCTCATTGACGGGATCGAGGCGCGCGAGGTCCTCGATTCGCGCGGAAATCCCACCGTCGCGGTGCTGGCGACGACGAGCGAGGGTGCGATTTCCGAGGCGATGGTTCCGTCAGGCGCGTCGACCGGCGCAAACGAGGCAGTCGAGCTGCGCGACGGCGACGAGCGTTACGGCGGCAAAGGCGTCCGCAAGGCGGTGCAAGCGGTCAACGAAGTGCTTGGGCCCGAGATTGGCGGCATGGAAGTGACCGCGCAGCGTGCCATCGACGATAAGCTCATCGCCTGCGACGGGACGTCGAACAAATCGCGCTTTGGCGCAAATGCAATTCTCGGAATCTCGCTCGCCGTCGCGCGCGCAGCGGCGGCGAGTCTGCGCGAGCCGCTCTACAAGTATCTCGGAAGGCTTGCCGGCGATGCCGCGACGATGCTGCCGGTTCCGATGATGAACGTAATCAACGGCGGCAAGCACGCCGAAGGTGCGCTGGAGTTTCAGGAGTGCATGATCGTGCCCGTCGGCGCGAGCAGCGAAGCCGAAGCGGTGCGGTATGGCGCCGAAGTCTTTCACGCGATCGGCAAGATTCTGCACGAACGCAACCTGCCGACGCTCGTCGGCGACGAGGGCGGCTACGCGCCGCCGCTCGAAACGCCCCAGCAGGCGCTCGACTTAATCGTCGAAGCGATCGAGCGCGCCGGCTACAAACCCGGCAAGGATCTCGCCATCGCACTCGATCCGGCGTCGAGCGAGTTCTACCAAGACGGAAAGTATTTTCCGCTTTCGCGCGACCACGCGGTCGACGCCGACGGGATGATCGCGCTCTACACCGAGTTGTGCGATCGCTATCCGATCGTTTCGATCGAAGACGGGCTGGCCGAAGGCGATTGGGCGGGCTGGCAGAAGCTGACGGCCGCCTTAGGCGACCGCGTGCAACTGGTCGGCGACGATCTCTTCGTGACCAACGTGAAGTTTCTGCAGCGTGGTATTGAGGAGAAAGCCGGCAACGCAATTCTCATCAAGGTGAATCAAATCGGTACGCTGACCGAGACGCTCGATTGCATTGCGATGGCGAAAGAGGCCGGCTTTGGGACGGTCATCTCGCACCGCTCCGGCGAGACCGAGGATACGACGATCGCCGACCTTGCGGTTGCGACGAGTGCCGGTCAAATCAAGACCGGTTCGCTTTCGCGCAGCGATCGAACGGCGAAGTACAACCGTCTAATGGCGATCGAGAAGCAGCTCGGCGAGTCTGCGCGCTATCCCGGCGCGCGAATCTACCGCAGCTTGTCGTAATCGCCCGCTCGCGGACGGGCGAAGAGCAGTATCGGGTTGTTTTTATATTCCGTTTGTCCGGTCTGTCGGTAACCGTTCTTTTCCGCAACGCGAATCGAGGCGGCGTTTTCGGGAGCGATGATCGCGACGCTGCGCTCCGCAGTGAGATTTGCGTCGGCCCACGCCAAGGCCGCCCTCAAGGCTTCGGTGGCGTAGCCGCGTCCGGCAAAGCGCGGGTCGAGCGCCCAGCCCGCCTCGGGCAGGCCGTCGATCGGCGGTTCGATTTCGCGATGAAAATCCGCGAAGCCGACGTCGCCGACGAACGCGCCGCCGTCAAGCTCTTCGATGGCCCAGTAACCGTAGCCCAGAATGGTCCAAAGGCCGGCGTACTTTAGAATTCGCTGCCACGTTTCCCCGCGCGACGAGGGGCGCCCGCCGATGTGTTTAGTTACGAGCGGATTTGCCCACATCGCAGCGCAGGCGTCGAGGTCGGCGGCACGATGCGCACGCAGCCGCAGCCGCGAGGTCCGCAACTCGGGAGTCAGAACGGCCGAGCAACCATCAGCCAAATGAGTAAGATCCAAAGGATGCCGCTGGCCCAAAAGATGGGAACGGCGAGCGGATCATCGATTGCCGCGGCAAGTTCGGGAGATGGCGCATCGTCGGGCGATACTTCCGCTAGCGCCGCGATGCGCATCTCGCGGCGAGCGTGGTAGCCCATACCGAGAACGACGACCACGACGACGAAGACGACGTAGGCCGCGATCATCCATCCGGCATTCAACGGAATCCCGACGCGCCAAGCGACGATGAAGCCGACGATTGCCGTCAGCAAGGCGATCATGCCGCCGACGCGTCCGTGAAAGCTCGCCAAACGAAAGAGGCGCCGGATAAAGGGCACGTCCTTGGTGCGCGCTGCCATCTCGAGAATCAGTCCCGGGACGACCAAGAAAGCGATCGCGGTAAAAGCGAGCAGCACGTGCAAGAAATAGACGACCGTTACCATGAGCATCAGCCTCCTTTGCCGGAGAGCCTTCTCCACTCCAAGCAACGGTACATTGCCGCGGGAAGTGCGCGCCGGCGGAGGGAAGGCAGAGCAACCGTTTAGCGACGGGCCTGTAGCTCAGCGGTAGAGCGGCCGGCTCATAACTGGTTGCGCGTAGGTTCGAATCCTACCAGGCCCACGATCGACGCGGATTGGTGCGGACGAATCGACACCTTACTTATAAAGGAGCAGCGTTTAATGAACTCAACTGGTCTAGTGAAGTACGCTGGTGCCCTGCTTGCACTCGCGATCTTGTCCGCATGTGGTGGCGGCTCGCCCGTAGCGCCGTCAACCGCCGGGCAAAACGTGCGATACGTCGGTAGGATGCTCTATGTGAACGGAAGGCCGGTAACGGCAGCGCGTCTGAGCCCCATGCCCCGTTATGCGACGATGGTTCCCGACCATCACGGAAAGAAAAAGTATGAGTACGTCTTCAACGACTACGGAACGTACGCCAGCATTTTCGACTATCCAAAGAGCACGCAGCAGATCGGTCAGATCAATGGCGACGGTGGTCAAGGGTGCACGAACGTCCTCTACGGTTATGGGAAGAAGATCATGTGGAACGTGGGGGGCCAGAACCAGGTCACGGAGTACAAAGTTCCCGACACGCCGATCAAGACACTGTCTTTCCCTTACTCTTTTCCAACCAGTTGCGCCATGAATACCAGCGGCGATCTTGCGGTCGGCGTCTTTTACGAGTCGGGCCCGGGTGGCGGGGACGTCGTGATCTTCAAGAACGCGAGCGGGACGGGCACCGTTTACAGCACGCCGTTGCACGCAGAGTACTTCGACGGCTACGACAAAAAAGGTAATCTCTTCGCCGATGGCTTTACCAGCAGCGGTGACTTCGGGCTCGTTGAGCTCCCGAAGGGCAGCAGTAAGTTCGAAACAATCACGACAAACAACACTGTGCAGTTCCCTGGCTCCGTACAATGGGACGGCACATACCTCACCGTCTTCGATCAAGTAGCGAACGCGCTGTATCAGTACACGGTCAGCGGAACGACGGCAACGCTGAAGGGCACCGTACAGCTGACAGGTTCCAGTGACTGTGCGCAGACCTGGATCGTTAAGGGCCTTCTTTATTGCGGTGATGCGGGTAACAACAACGGCGAGGTTTTCAAGTACCCGGCCGGCGGTTCACCGATTGCCGTCTTTACGGGCAACTTCGACTTCCCGCTGGGTGTGACGGCGGCGCAGAAATAATCTGCATTTCCAGCAACACAATTTGGAGTATCGGCCTAAATATAGGCGCGCGGGACTGAGTTCCCGCGCGCTGCACCGATCAGCGGGCCGGCCGCGATCCGGGCGAATCAAGCGCAGCGAGACTCGTCAACGTACCGAGAAGGGGCGTTGAGCGCAGAGTAAACGCTCGCTGACCCGGAACGAATTCGAGCGGTCGCACGTTACAACATGTCGGCCTGACGGTTTTCGTGGGCATCGCGGCGAGTAGGTACTTGGCCGTCTAGCCGAAAAAGCGAGCAGGCGAATCTTCGAATTTGGGGCTGTTTTTGACAAACTTGCGGATCGGCGCTAAGAACGGTCGCATCGTTTTAGCGCTCTCTGTGTTCTTCCTGGCGGCGTGCGCAGCCGAAAATGCCAACGTCATTCCACGGCGCGATGTGCTGCAAGAGCAGGGTCGCATCGTTTCGAGCGTCGTCAATGCCCGCGGCAAGTCGTACGTCGTCGATCAGATATATACGCCTTACGAGAACAACCTGCAAGGCATCACCGCCGGTCCGGGCCGACAGGTTTGGTTTACAGGCGACGCGCCGCTCGTCGGAAAATCGTCAATCAAAAGCGATATGGCGGAGTTTCTAATACCGGCGTATGGCAACGCGACCTCGATTGCGGAAGGGCCCGACCAAAATCTCTGGGTGACGCTTTATCCCGCGGCCATTGGGCGAATGTCGCCCGACGGACATTTGACCACGTTTCCGCTCAGCCGGAAATTAGGCACTAGTCCATTTTCGATTACCAACGGCCCGGACGAGGCGCTCTGGTTTCTCGTCAACGCCTCAACTAGCGCTATCGTGCGCATCGCTTTGGACGGCCAGATGAAGGTGTACCGGACGAAGGCAGCGGGCTCCAAGCTTGAGGCAGCCGCTTATGGCAACGACGGAAACCTTTGGTTCACGGACGCGGGGACCAACAAGATCGGTCGCATGAGCGGCCGCGGCGACGTCAGAGAGTTCACCGTGCCCACATCAAACGCCGGGCTATCCGGCATCTGCCAGGGCCCCGACGGAAAACTGTGGTTTCTCGAGCAGAACGCGAACAAAGTCGGCAGCGTTACACCGTCGGGAAGGTTCGCAGAATACGATATCCCGACGCCGGCCAGCGGACCGATTGCCATCGTGGCGGGGCCCGATGGAGCGCTGTGGTTTACTGAGTCTCTCGTCGGCAAAATCGGACGCGTCACGACATCGGGGCAGGTTGCCGAGCTGACGTTAAAGGGCACATACCCAAGACCCTATGATATCGCGGTGGGAAGCGATAACAATGTTTGGTTCACTGAGTCGGAGTCGGACGGCGTCATCGGGCGCGTCGATTTGCATGAGGTGCCGCACTCCGATCCGACCTACTCTGAGATCTCGTTGTCGTTAGGCAACGCCCATCCCGAGCTCGGCGTTCCCAAAAGCTTTCCGTTAACGTTCGCCGTTCACGATCTCAAACATCACGTCATCCAGGGGCAGTATCCAAACACGATTCATCTAGTGAGTAGCGATCCCAAACAGGCATCGCTTTCTGAGACCGTTCTAAAGTCGTCCATCTCAAAAACGAGTGTCGCATTCTCGGGGCACTTTACCGATGCAATCATCACCGCAAGAGCTGACGGCGGCGGAAGCGTTCAAACGGCCGGCGTGCTCCCGTCGGCGCCGCGCGAAAAGAAGCTGCCGGATCCGGGTTACGGCCTCACCGCCGGTCCGAACAACACGCTTTGGATGTGCTTGGCGGACGGATCGATCGCGACGTACTCGAAGACAGGCACGAAGGTCTACAAAGCAACGTCGTCGTTCACCGAAGAGGGGTGTTCGATTCTCGAGGGTCCCGATGGCAACGTTTGGTTTACAGACTACTCGAACAACCGGATCGGAAAAGTGACCCCCCAAGGTCAGGTTACGTTCATCGGGCTGGGCAGCGACGCTTCGCCTTACTCGATGGCACTCGGTTCGGATGGAGCGCTTTGGTTCACGGAGTCTTTCCCGAGCAAGATCGGTAGACTCACGACCGACGGGCAGCTGACTACGTTTAAGGCCCCCGCCACTCCGTACCACATCATCGCCGGGCCTGACGGCAACTTATGGTACAATGCCTCTGACGACAGCATCTACAAACTTACAACGAGCGGCAAAACCAGCCGTGTGCGGAACGTTTACCGGCTGGGGTCGGGGCTGTGGGCCGAATATAACCATATATGGTTTTATGATGCGCTCAACATACAGCTCGACGAGATGACAACGACTGGTGTGATCGTTCGGAAGTACTCCATGCCCAACTACTGTCTGCCATTCGCGTTAACGAGCGGACCGCAGGACAGTCTGTGGTACGTCGATTCAGCGAACTACTGCGTCGGACGCATGACGCTTTCCGGGAAGTTTACGATCGTACCAACCTACAGCCAGAGAAGTAACCCGGGACTTTTCACGAACATCATCATTGGCCCCGACAAAGACTTTTGGTTTACCGAGACGGGCGTCAAGGGCCTCGGCTGGATCGACCCTACGACGCTGTAGGCACCTTCATTTGTCGTACAGTTTCGCCGGCGGAAATGATGGGGGTTCACCAACTTCACGGCTCATCGATCTAAATCACACCCTCTACGGGACGACGGGCTCTGGGGGCGCAGACTTCAAGGGCACGATTTTTTCTCTGACCAGCACCGTTCGAAAGTAGCCTCGCCCGCATCACCTCGCCCCGTTCGGCGAAGCAAGCGCCGGGCAGCAATCGTGAGCTCCCGCCGAGGGTTCCCGGGCGCCGCGAGCCGAATGGAATGCCCGCCCGCCGCGTTCTACTCTTGAGGAGATGCCGTGCTACGCCGTTTTGCCGCTTTTCTAATTGCTTTCGCCTGGCTCGCCGGATGCGGCGGAAGGGCAAGCGGACCGGTGAACCCGATTCCGCCCAACTCGCTGCAGACCGTCCCGCAAAGGCCGCCGACGAACGTCAACGAGCTGCCCGAGCCGCCCGTCGTGAAGTCCGTCAACGGCGTAGCGAAGGTCGATCTCCAGGTGACCTTCAGCGGTGCGACCGGTTTCCCACAGTTTACCTTTAAGGGATTGGGCGGCGTCGCGCCGACGATTCGCGTTAATCCGGGCGATCGGATCGAGATGACCGTCGCCGATCAACTCTTGCCGCGCAAGGGTGAGAAGGACAACATCAACATCCACTTCCACGGATTGGGTTCCTCGCCGAGACCGCCGGGCGACGACGTTCTCGGAACACTGGCGCGACCAGGGCAGACGCTGCACTATGTCGTGCACGTTCCCAAGAACCAAGAGCCGGGACTCTATTGGTACCATCCGCACGTCCACGGCCAGACCACGTATCAAGTTGGTTCCGGCGGTATGTCGGGCGCGATTATCGTCAACGGTCTCGAGCATCATCTGCCGGGCCTGGCAAAGATGAAAGAGCGCATGATCGTCGTGCGCGCCATCGGCGTTGGTGAGAAGGCTCCGCCGGTCGGCGGCGACGACGAAGATGTCGACAGCTCCTCGAATATGTCCCACATGGACGGCATGGGGGCGATGGCATCGCCGACCGCCCAGCCAAAAATCATTAACAGCGAGCCGTGCGGCTCGGATCTGGGCCTGGTGACGACGCTTAACGGCGCATTCGAGCCTGTCATCACTATTGCGCCGGGTGAGAAGCAGTTCTTCCGCGTGGTTAATGCCACCGGGCACAAGACGCTCAAGCTTTCGACCGGCGGCGATTTGGTCGTCGTCGCGATCGACGGCTTCGCGCTCGACACGTGGCCGACTACGCCGCCGACCGAAACGGTGAAGTCGATCGTCATTCCGCCGGCCTCGCGCGCTGAGTTCGTCGTCACCGGACCGAAAAATGGATACGGCTCTTTCCGGACGCTCTGTTACGACACCGGTCTGACCGGCGATCGCGACCCGGAGATCTTGCTCGGCAAGATGCGCGCGCCCAAGAAGGGCGGAAGCGATACGTCGTTCC
>CAVSQP010000020.1:0-49185 GCA_963730125.1 Vulcanimicrobiota bacterium
TTTCTCTGTATTTCCTTTGCGCGCTTGACAGCTTTTGTTGCCCGCACGTGCCGTCCTTCCAGATCATCGCTCTTCGCCGTTAGCGTTGAAATTTTCTCTTTGAGCTCTCTTGCGCCAGAGGTCGTCTGAGCAAGCCCTAAGACTCGCAGGGCCTTTTCGAGCTCAGCGAGCTCCGTCGATGCTTTACCGATCGCCGACGTCATCGTATCTACCGTGACGTCGGCACCGATTTCAAAGCCAGCCCGATCGAAGGCTTCCCTAATCTCGCGTGCGGCCACCGAAAGGGTGGTTTCACCTTGTTCAAGCGTCCTCGCGGTTTCACTCGCCTCTGAAAGCTGCACTTCTACTGCGCCCAGATGCGCATTCGCAGTGTCGACCGCCGCAGCAGCGCTTGTAGCTGCCTCGGACTTTTTCACCCGAGCCGCGGCTGCGCGCATCCCACGCTGGAACTCCTCCTCCGCGAGTTTCGTATCGCACAAAGGGCAGTGACCGTCCAAACGCCCGACCGATCGTCCGAGCTGTACGATATCGGCAACGGCGGCAGCCAATTCATCAGTTTCGCGTACTTTCGCTAACGCTCGCTTCGCGTCAGCAAGACGCTGCGTTGCCGTGTCTTTCTCGGCTGTTAACTGTTCAACTCGCGTTTTCGCTGCCGAAAGGAGTCTCAGGTATCGAATTCGGGTGGTCTATCGCGAGCTTTGAAAGGGAAGCACTCCAATGGTCGCGCCACTTTTCTAGGCGAGCCAGGACCTCGGACTTCTTTACAGCGACCGCGCGAAACGCCGTCAAATCGACGGTTTCGCTTTTTCGCTCCGATGAGGTTCTGGAAACGTTCGAGCGCACTTGAAACATCAGACGCCGCGCGGCAGCTTCCTCAGCCTTGCTCAGCTGGTTAATGGCCTCGAGACAGCTGCCCTTGAGCCTCCATATACTCGCGCTCGGCGGCGTTTTCTATGGCCTCAGCCGACGCTATAATATCCTTCGCGCGTTCAACATCGTCTGCGGCGGCGATGGAGCCGATAGCGGTGGAAACGAATTGGAAGCGTTCCCTCTCTGCGAGATCAAGACTCATGCCGGAGATTAATTCATCGCGAATAATCGACGTGCGGCACAGTAGTTCGAGTCCCGCCTCGGCACCTTCGCAATCGACGCAAAGCTCCTTTTCCAGATCTTGCGCGCTTATGCTTAGGCCTGACTCTCGGCGTTCGAGTAACTTCAAAGGAACCGTTTCTTGAATCTGTGAAGCCGAGCGACACGAAACATGACGTGCGGACTGGATCTCCCACCGTCCAAACATAATCGTCTACGGTTTCGCCTGCGGCTTTCTCGTCTCCGTACTTTGTGAGCTTCCCAAGAAGCACGTACTCGACCGCATCAAGTAGACTGCTCTTCCCGACGCCGTTAGGACCGGAAATTATCGTAAACCCGGCTGCAAGATTCACCTTTATGCGATTGCGGAAACCTCTGAACCCTGCAACCTCGATAAACGCAAGTTTCACTTTAGCTGTCCTGAAGCATCCTCGCGATTTCCTCGCCCGACGCAGGAGCCGAAGAAAGGCCTGCGATATGGACCGGCCGTTTGCCTTGGCGATTTTGTTTGCCAACCGTTCCTGGTAGTCCGACTGGTTTCGATTGCGTGCGCGCAATTATCGGAAGAAGTGGCAGTAAAGCTACCTCTAAAGCCCGCAGCGACGTAACCGATGCACGCGCGATCTTACGGGTTCGGTTGAGGTTTTCTTCGACTCTCAATACGCGACGTTCGATATCAGCACCGGGATCATCGGCCGTGATAAACACGGAGTAAACGTTCAACGCCTTGCCTCGCCGCCTGGCGGAGCGACAACGCATACGCCGCAAGCGTCGTCTCTTCGCGCGACTCATAGGTGTCAAGCAAGGCCGCAGCCGTGTCGAAAACGTACAGAAAGCCTATTGAAGAGGCGTCTTCAAAACCCACATCTATATCGGCACCCTGAAGCCACCGCCACGTTCGATAGCCAGCAGCCTTGAGCAGCACCTCGGCCTGCGATTGTATATCGATCATACCCTTAACTTCGCGCAAGCGGGCGAAATCCTCCGACATCGCCTTCGCAGGTCACTGCGCGGCTTCCATCGAGTCGTTTCCGAATCCAACGGTGACGCGGGTGTTGGGATTACTGCTGGGCATCTACGGGCAGCTATGTCCATCTCCTGGACGAGTCGAAGCGCCAGAAGTCCAACAAACTCGACGCCTACCCGGGTAAAGCGGTCAGCAGCCTAGTGCGCTCCGTCGCGCCAGACCGCGAAGGTGCCTGAAGCGCCCGCAGCTTGATTGTGTACCGTTTGGGTATTTTGGCGACTGCATCCAGCGAAGAACGCTGATAGCGGCGGCATCTCGCACAGTGGCGGGAGCGTGTAGGAATCGAACCTACCAGTCGCCTTGCGACGACCTCAGCGATTTTGAAGACCGTGCGAACCACCAGACCCGTACGCTCCCATGATTGCGAAAGTGCCTTATTCTGTAAGCGGTTTTGGAGAGCGTGGACCACTGCTCGACGAGACGCCATGCACGCTGCTGGTCACCTTTAGGTCACCTCCGCCTACGCGACCACCCTCGAAGCCCCTGCCATGGCCGATCTGCAAGCGCGGCGTCGAGCTTGGTCGCAGCCTCAGCTTGGAGGGACGGCGTGGTGGCGAATAGAGGTCCATCGTAATCGCAATGGTCGAGTGCCCAAGCATCTCCTGGACGACCTTAGGGTGCACTCCCTGCGCAAGGAGCATGCTCGCACACGTGTGCCGTAGCGAATGGAACGAAGCTCCACTGCCCGGGGCTCAAGCGTGGCGGGGCAAAACGTTTTCGTCCTCTTATCCGTTCTTATGTCGAGGGGTCAGTAGACCAAGAGCTCGGATTTTGCCCGCTATGCCTTAAGAATCGGCGTGGCTGCGGCAATGCTCGGCAGGCGGCCGGTGGATCGCAGTCGCCGAGGCGGTTTGATGTCGATAAATAGACTGACAACCGTGGCTAAACCATAGATCGAGCGCACAGTCGAAAACACGTCTGCCGGGAGCGGTGCAATCCGGTTGATTGATCAAGATGCCGCGCATGCAGCTCAGATTCGCCTTCGGAAAGTAGGAGCAAAGTTCAATGAAGATTTCGTATATCACTATGGGCACGAACGGGCTCACTAGCCGCGCGTTCTCGCGTTGTTGTTATGCTGCTCGTTTTATCTTTGCATCTTCAACGGCGGCAATCGCGGATAAAGAATACACAGCCTCAATAGCTACGACTGCTAACTCGCCAGTCACGCTGAACAAGTGCGAGCCGTGGGCGCGCGACGCGAGCTGGAAGCCAGGCCTATATACCCATGCGTCGGTGCCAAACTTGTTTTTCGATCTCGGCATCGCGTTTGCTAATACGTCAGACAAGCCTGTCACCGCGCTCAGAGTTGAGTTGATCTCCTACGACGCGTTCAACACCGCGATCCGCACCAGCGAGTTTGATACTCAGGAGAACGCCTCAGCGGACAAGATGTCTGTGGCTCCAGGTGCATCATTCGACTTTCTTGGCCCCAGGAGTTGGCATAATCGCAACGGCGCTCCAAATCGCGATCACGTCTCATGCGCGATAACCGCGGTCAAATTTGCGGATGGTACAGTCTGGACCGCAGGTGTTTCACCGCCTTCGCAGCAGATTACTACGCCAGTGCAGACGAGCCCAACTCCCGCGTCAGGATCGACTGCACCAGGGGTCTCGCCCTCACCAGGGCCCCAGAAGCGCGCTTATCTATTGCAGGACTCGGCGAAGCCGCGAATATGAACCCCGGGAACCCTGCATCGTGGAACAGTCGCTCCGCGTTCGTCACCAAATCTAATCCGTGGAGTGTCGCTTGAAGCTCGTCCTCTTCTCGGATTTGCATCTCGACGCGCCTTTTAAGTGGGCGGACCCGTCACTTGGGCGCCGCCTTCGCTCGGCGCTGACCGAAACGCTTCAACGTATCTGCCGCCTCGCCGTCGACGAGCACGCGGACGCTCTCCTCTGCGCCGGCGATTTGTACGAACAGGAATGTTTCACGCCGGATACGGCGAGCTTCTTGCAATCTTCATTTGCGGAGCTGGGGTCGACTCCGGTCTTTCTCGCACCCGGAAACCACGATTGGTACGGACCCGAATCGCTTTATCGGCAGGCTTCCTGGAGTTCGAACGTTCAGGTCTTTTCCGAATCGCACCTCACGCCCGCCCCACTCGGTGACGGCTTCATACTGTGGGGAGCGGCGCATCGTGCTCCTGCCAATACCGACGACTTTCTGACGGACTTCCATGTCGACGGCGCACTGCACAACCTCGCATTATTTCACGGATCCGAGCACGGGTTCTTGACGGCGCAAGAGGACGGCAAGACTCCGCATGCGCCCTTCGGCGAAGAAGAGATACCGGCGTCCGGTCTGATGCACGCCTTCGTTGGTCACTATCATCATCCACGGGATAGCCGGTGGCTGACGTATGCCGGCAGCCCGCAGCCGATCGCGTTCGGAGAAGGTGCCGGCACCGCGGTGGTCGTCGAAATCGCCGGCGGTGAGCTGCGCCGATCCCGAGTCGACGTGGCCGCCATTCCGTTCCACGACGCTTGCGTCGACGTTTCAGGCGCCTCGTCGATGAACGAGATCCTCCAGCGGACGCGTGCCGAACTGGCCGGGTTACACGGATTAGCCAGGGTCACGCTTTCCGGGGCGTTGGCCACGCAGGTCGACCTCAAGCTCGAAGACGTACGCGCCTTGAACACCGAGTTGGACGGTATTGTCGCACGCGTGAAGGAATTGCATCCCGCCTACGACCTCGAGACGATTGCGCGAGAGCAGACCGTCCGAGGCCAGTTCGTCCGCGACGTTCGGGCCGGCGTGATGCCCGACGACGAACGAGAACGCGTGCTAACCGTTGGCTTGCGCGCGCTCGATGGGCGTACGGATTTGGAGCCGCTCTAGTGCGATTTCGGTTCGTTTCCGCGATTTCGTTCGGTCCGTTCCAAAACCAGCAATTAGACTTTGCGCCGGGAATGACGGTCATCATCGGCCCCAACGGCGCCGGCAAGTCGTCGTGGCACGCAGCCACGTATGCAGGCCTCTGCGGCATCCGACGCGGCGGCGGGCTCTGCAAGGAAGACGCGCGGTTTCGCGAGCGCCACCGTCCTTGGGATGCCGAGAAGTGGATCGTTAGCGCAGAGATCGCGCTCGATAGCGGGCAGCGCATCGCTTTGCACTACGATCTCGATGGTCGCGTAGACTGCTCTGCCGTCGACGTCGACCTCGGGCGCGATGTGTCGAGCGAGATCATGTTCGACGGAACGCCCGATGGATCGCGTTTCGTAGGACTCGACCGTAGGGCGTTTGCCCGAACCGCCTGCGTTGGCCAAGCCGATATTCTGGGGGTCCTCAACGAGCCCGAGGAGCTGCAGGATCACTTACAGCGCGCCGCCGCCAGCGCCGATCGCGATGCCACGGCTTCGTCAGCCATCGAGGCGATCGAAAACTATGCTAGAGATTTCGTGGGGTTGGATCGCCGCAATTAGCACCAAGCCGCTACGCGCCGCGAAGGATGCGCGCGAACAGGCGCAAGGTCAGGTCGAGTCGGCTCGATCGTCTCACGATCTCTACCTTCGACGTCTCGGCGAGCGCGATCGTTTGGCGGGCGTAGCAGACGCGCGCGAGCGAACGTACGCGTGCGCAGAGGCGGCTTTCGTGCGAGACCGCAGCGGAAAAGTTGAGCGCCGATCTGGAACGGGCTCGCGCCTTGACCGCCGAAGTAGGGCCCGAGCCACCCGCTCAGCTCGATGACGATCGGGAACGGCCAACGCGGTCGCCGCTGCGATTAGCGCATACGAGTCCTTTCCTCCCGCGCCGCCCTAAGGGCGAAGACCCTGCTGCCTTACGATCCGAACTGTCCCTGATACCTCCCGGAATCGAAGGCGAAACGTCCCCCGACGCGCGCATCGTCGAGGCTAACCGTCGCTTATCTGAGGTGACGGCAGCGGCTGCAGAGCATGCGTTGCACAAGCCACAGCCGAGGGCCGAGCCTCCCTCGTTCGCCGCCCCGAGCATACCGATGTGGCCTTACGGTTTGGCAGTCGTCGCGTTCGTGATGTCTGCGGTGCTGTTCTTCGTACATCACCCCGGCGCAGCCGCGACTGCAGCCGTGGCGGGCGTTGCGATGCTCGCATGGTTAGCGATCCGACGTCTTCGCCCCGGCGCCGACATCTCTGCGGCCGTCGGCGTCAGCGGCGAGGCCGAGCAGCGCGCTTGGGAAGGCAGAGCGGCGGAACAGAATGCTGAGGCCGAAGGCTTGCGGTCGACCTTGGCGCAGGCGTTCGAGGCTCGCGGGTACGAGCTTCACGACGGCCTGGGAGCGATATGCCGCCGCTACCTCGACGACTGCGCCGTGCGCGCTCGGAATGCAGTCGAACTTTCGCGGAAGGTGGACTTAGAGCATCGGCTGGCAGCCGCCGAATCCCAGGAACAACAAGCCTGCGATTACGAGCGCCGGAAAGCCGAGGTGTTGGCGAGAGTTGAGGAGCTCGCGCGCCAATGTTCCGTCTTCGGCGATACGCGAGCGCAACTGAACGGTCTGCACGCGTGGCAGCAAGCACATGCCGAACATCTGCGAGCGTTGCAGGCGGCCATCGGGAAGTGGGAGGAGCTTCAGGGCATCCTTCAGGGACGAACGCTGGAAGAGTTAGCGCAAGAAGCGTCAGAGAAGGCTCGAGAGGCAGGTCAGGTGTGCACTGCACTAAGGCCCGGCGACATTGACGCCTTCTTGCGAGAGAGTCGCGCACCGACGAGCGTCTCGGTACGGGCCGCTCGCGACTCGGCGATCGCAGCCCGCACGGCCGCCGATCACGAAGCCGGAGAAGTCAGAGAGATGGCGCGCTCGCTGACGTCTGTTGCCGAGGCCGAAGAAGGGCTGCCAACAAGCGCAGATCGAGCTCGAGCGCGTGCAACGGCTAGAGCGTACGCTCAGCTCCGCCCGCGAGTTTCTCCAGCGGGCTCAGGACACTGTACACCGCAGCATCGCCCCCGTGCTTCGGGCAACCATCGAAGAGTGGCTTCCGATCGTTACCAAGGGCTTGTATTCTCGTGCAGCCGTCGACCCGCAGTCGCTTCGAGTCCAGATTGGCACACCAACCGGCGTAATGCATGACGCGATGTTGCTCTCGCACGGGACGGCCGAACAGGTTTACCTGCTGCTTCGCATCGCGATGGTCAAACACCTAACAAGGGCGTCGGCCGAGAGCTGCCCTCTGATCTTGGATGATATCACCGCTCATTGCGATGACGTCCGTGCCGTGGCCATCATGGATCTGCTGCACCGCATGAGCCGAGACCGCCAAATCATCGTGTTCTCGCAACAGCGCTCTATTCTCGAATGGGCTAACGAACATCTGGATGCCGGCCGCGACCGACTCGAACAACTAGATGCGAGTCTAATATTGGTATGATGCAAGAGCGATATCGATAATGCCTCGGAGCATGTTGGGGCTTCCGAACCGGATACGGATATCCGGCCCATGTATAGCTGTCTGATTGGAGTAAGATCATGCACGCGCGCCAACCTTGGGTATCGACCCAACTATCTTCGAGAGGAATATGAAACAGCGCATCTTCGGTTCTGCAAGGAGGATATATCAGTGAGCCCCTCAATTGCGATTGGTATAGACCTTGGTACGACGTACTCGGCAATGGCCATCATAGACGAATACGGACAAGCGCGAATGCTACGCGATCGTGACGGGGCCATACTTACCCCTAGCGTAGGTACAATTGGACGAAGAGGGCAACGCAGTTGTAGGTGTGACAGCGCTTGCTCAGATCGGATTTAACCCTAATAGAGTTGCATCTGAGTTTAAGGTGCATATGGCTGACCGGGACTGGGCGATGTTTGTCGGTCCTTATCAGTACAATGCGATGTTGCTTTCGGCATATGTTATCGCAAATAAAGAGCGACGCAGAAACTTTCTTACGGAATCAAGTGGATCACGCAGTAGTAACCGTACCGGCTTATTTCAACCATTACCAAAGGTTGGCAACGAAGCGCGCGGCCGAGATTGCTGGCCTTGACGTTCTACGACTGATAAACGAACCTACGGCTGCGGCTTATGATCATGCTCAAGAAGAGAATAGCGTACAATCGGGCAACCTGCTGGTCTTTGACCTTGGCGGTGGAACGTTAGATGCAACCGTATTACGCGTCGACGATGGTAAGTATACCGTTATTGCGACAAAGGGTAACCACGATCTGGGAGGCTTGGATTGGGATGAAATAATCATAGGCCGGATAAGCGACGCCTTTCTTCGAGAACATGGCAAAAATATTCGGGATGACAAGTTCATTATGTTCGAGGTGAAGCGTAAGGCCGAAGAGCTCAAGAGAGCGTTGAGCCGAAAAAAAGATGTGCCAGTTTTCGCTACTGCGGGTCCATATCGGGTCCAGTTCCGCCTCACGCGTGATGAGTTCGAGCGGGATAGTACCGCATTGGTCGAGAGATGTCGGGAGCTGGTGGTTGACGTGCTTGAGCTCGCTGAAATCGAAGAAGCCGAAATCGATGAGGTCCTCCTAGTAGGCGGCTCTACGCGCATGCCAATGATACGAGACGTAGTGCAGCAGCAATTCTCCTGCAAGCTCTCCTTGTCACCTCATCCCGACGAAGCCGTGGCTCGGGGCGCCGCGTTGGTCGCCAACCGTGAAATGGTTGTTCGGGGACTATTACCTTCGGAACCCCGGAAGGATCGAACGAAAATCGTAGACGTTACCTCTCACTCCCTCGGGGAGCTTCTCGCTACAAACTTAGATGACGTGGTCCAAGATGGGGCTGAGCCGGTGTTCACAAACGCGATAATCATTCCGCGATTTACCCCCCTGCCGGCGAGTGGAGAAAACGTGTGCCTTCTAAGACACGGCCAGCGCGCAGCTAAAACCCTCGTAACCGAGGGAGAAACAGAAGATCCCGACGATTGTATAACTCTCGCAGAGTTTGACTTTGATCTTGGTCGCGACCCCGAGGAGGATGATGAGCTCATCCACATTCGTGTATGACATAAGCGGTATTCTAACTGCTACGGTTACCGATCCAATAACAGGCGCCGCAATAGAACAGCAGATCGAGCCGGCGTTTGGGATGTCAGACCATGACCTAACGGCGGCAAGAGAGCTGCTCTGCTCCGTCCAAATCGACTAAGACTTCCAAGTCAACAAACGTTCGACTCGATCGTGGATGCCAAAGATGCCCACGAACGGCTCGCCGACGGACCGAGCCTTTCTCGGACAAACCTCGCCGACAACATGGCGTGGGCTGAGCGATGTTACGCTGTGCTTCAACGACGAAACATTTTAAAAAGGCGCGGAGCCGAAAAACCGCAAGACATACCGTCCGCTGGCACTGGTGGCGTGTAAGGCGATTTCAGGCCACGGATAGTTGTGAGGGTGGCTTGATTTTATGCCGCTCTGCGAACTACCTCGGCATACAGATTTCGGAGCGCAGAATGCGGCCGGGACTAATTGCAGTCGGTTTGCCACTCAGCAGCGGCGCGACGAGCCTCAAAGATCCTTACGAAGACTTGGGTGTTTAGCAGCTCGTCGCGGATGCGGCCGTTGAGCGACTCGATGTGGGCGCTCTGCGTCGGTTTACCAGGGTCAGAGAGCGTAGAGCAATGCTCCACTTGGCCCTCCATCGCAGCATCGCGTGGCTCGTAAACTCGGAACCGTGATCGAAGCGAATCATCTCCTAGAAGCCTAGCTCGAAGGCTGGTCCTCGAGGCCTCGGTCGAGGTCGTTGCTGCCAAACGAAAAGCCGATTTCCAGCGCCCAGCACTCGCGCGTGAAGTCGTCGACAATATTTCATGGCCCGGATCGTTCTGGCCATTGGTCAGGCGAATCGTGTAGTGAGGATCCTCTGGAAGTGGCCAAACGTGCCTCTCCGGCAAAGTGCGGGCGAGCGGTATCGCGGAATACGTGCCTACACGGACGAGATCGGGCTTAGGCGCGATAGGCGCAAGGCGATCTTGAATGTCCTCGGTGAGAATCTTCAGACCGGCGAGAGCGCGTTTGCAACCGCTGCTATGGCGCGCGAGACATCTTCGTCCGAGGTCTGCCAGTTCAGAACGCTGACCCGCATCGCGCGCTTTTTCCGCCAGGTTGTCGCGCCGAAGAACGCTTCGCCGGATCGGGCGACGCGATCGATCACCTGCTCCGTGCGCAGATCGTGTTCCGAAGCTATGTCATCTTTGCCCGTCGCTCTGAATCGCACGAGGCCTTGGTTCAGGAGCGGGTGCCAGAGCACTTCGGCGCTTGCGAGATCGCCAATGCCTTCTACGATCATGCGGGCGTGCCGGCACGAGCGGTCGATCAAATCGGCAACTCCGCTGCGCCCGAGTTGCCGAAGAGCGGCATAGGTGGGGAATCCGCGCGCGCGACGCGACCATTCGGGATTCCAATCTATTTGGTCGCGCGCAAGTGCGGTCTCGGTAATGTATGGCGCGCGCGCTGACATTGCGGCGCGATGCGCCTGCGCATCAGCGACGAATGCATATCCGCAGTCGAAGGGAACGTTCAGCCATTTGTGGCCGTCAGTTGCCCACGAGTCTGCCGCATCCACTCCATCAATCAAATGGCGATAACGCGGGCTAGCGGCGGCCCAAAGGCCGAAGGCGCCGTCCACGTGCACCCACGCACCATGCTGCTTCGCGATCGGTATCAGGGTCTTGAAAGAATCGAACGCGCCGGTATTGATGTCGCCGGCCTGGAGCACCACGATGGCGGGCATGTCCCCGCGCGCCTGCAAAACGCGACGAAGTGCTTCCTCGTCCATCGTTTCAGTATCGCTCGGCTCGATAAACTGTACGTGCTGAGCACCCAGCCCCAGCAGTCGCACGGCCCGGTCGAGGGAAGCGTGGCGATTGACGCTCGAAATAATCCTGACCGGCGGTGCGCCGTACAACCCGCGCTCTTCGACATCCCAACCCTTGCGTGCGAGCAGCGCGTGCCGAGCGGCCGCGAGACAAGTCACGTGAGCCATTTGGCATCCGGTAACCAACGCAAAGCTTGCGGACTGCGGAACGCGCAGCAAATCCTTAAGCCATACGCCTGAAACCTCCTCAACGATCGCGGCCGCGGGACCGCAAGCATAAAGTGCGGCATTCTGATCCCAGACTGACGTAAGCCAATCTGCTGCCAACGCGGCGGGCAAACAGCCGCCGATGACCCAGGCATAAAAACGTCCACCGGGCATGCCGAGAATGCCGCCCTTTACGTCATCCACGAGGTCTTGCACGACCGCGACAGGATCGATCGGCGCGTCTTCCAACGGCCGAAACAACCGCTGTCGAAGCGTCGCAAGGTCCGTCGTTACACCGACGGGAGCATCGTGGAGAGATTCCAAGAACGCCAGCGCCTCATCGTAAGCGGCGTGTAAGGCCGGCTGGAATGCCGAACGTATTTCTAGCACTCCAGCAGCGTAGTACCGATCGCGCTGGGCAACTATCCGAATCTTGCTAAAATCTCGTAAGGCGCGGTAACGAGCAATATTCGGATGGTCGCACCATGACCTAGCCATTACATTAGATGCATGTTTCGCATTTCGATCCGAGCCACGGCGCTCGTCCAAGACCTCTCGGACCTACATATTCGCCTGCGAGTGCATCGAGCGGACTCTGCGCTTTTCGCCGTAAGCGATATGCGCCTCCCGAATCTGCGCGTTTGGTGAGGGTGCGACTTCTGGAAAAGCAGTCCGCAGGGCCGGGGTGCAGCGGCAGCCCGAACCGACCTCGCCGGCCGCGCCGGCTAGAAAGCAGTCCGCGCGCCCCGGGGTAAACTCATAGGCGACTCCGAATTCGATGGTTGTGAATCATGGCGAAAAGGGCGATCGTGGCGTTCGAGTGTTGCGGGTTCACTCCGTTCCGACGCTCGGCGACAACATTCGAATTGCCGTCGAAGTCGTCGCTATAATCGCCGCCGGATTATGGGCGCTCTACACGTTTGTATACGAACAGCGCATCAAGCCGCTTTCAGAGGCTCCTTCGTTCTCTCTACCCACGACCATCGATCAAGGCGCGACGGTGAATGGCGTCGCCTTCCTCACCATTCACAAGCGGCTCCAAAACAACGGCAACATACCGGTCGACATTGCGGCTGAGGCGCTCACCGTTTACGGCGAAATAATCGTGAATAAATCACGGCGCTACAAGATAATCGAAACGCCCACGAACGTTACGGTGAGGGCAGACGTTCCACGGCTGCCCGCAGCGTTGCTTTTCTCCTTTGCTAAGCTGCGCAGTGGCGCTGTGGCCGGGAATCAGAAGACGGATTTCTTCGTTCCCGCGCACAGTGCTGCAGAGGAAACCTTCCTCGTCGCAGTTCCCGTCAAGGCCTATCCGGTGATTAAGATCGTGCGTAGGGACTACGTTCAAAAGGCTCCGATTCGGCCGAAGATCGATATCCGGATCATCAAAACACCGCTTGGTGGCTACGATCTGCGCTCGAATGGACTTGAGGGCGAATACGACACGGACCAGGAGTACGCGATACGGCCGCAGTGACCGAGCGCACCTGCGTTACCTCGGTGTTCGACCGAGCATTCAGCTCCACTAACGTAATCGAACTCTAACCTGCAAGCTAACAATAGTCGGCAATCGCGTGCTCTTCATTGATTATATGCAGTGAGCGGCAGACGAGTGCTTGCCGCACTCTTTTGAACGTGTGGGAAACTGTGTGAGTCGCGTGCGTGGCGCATCCCCGAGGCTCTGATACTCTAGGACCTTAACACCGGGCTGCAGGGGAAGATTTAAAAGTTCACGTGCGTACGATGAACCGCGGCCGAGTCGCGATACTCGGAACGGGGTATGTTGGAACCGCGAATGCGGTAGGTTTTGCCGAAATGGGCTGCGACGTCGTGGGCTTCGACACCGATACGCAGCGCATCGAGGCACTGAGCGCCGGCATACCGCCGTATCGCGAGGACGGGCTGCCCGAGCTTCTCCGGCGGCACCTCGCTAACGGCCGGCTGCGCTTCGTCGACGACCTGCGCGAAGCACTCGACGGCGCCACCTTCATTATTGTAGCGGTCGGAACGCCCTCGAACGCCGATGGCTCCGCCGATCTTTCCGCGCTCGACGCAGTGGTCGATGCATTTCAAACGCTCCCGGTAGAGCGTCGTGCGGTGGTCGTGCTCCGGTCGACGGTGCCGGCCGGCACGTCCGACCGTATCGCCGCCCGGCTTCCGGCGGGGCTCGAACTCCTCTACTGCCCGGAGTTCTTGCGCGAGGGCAACGCGGTCTACGACTTCCTCCATCCCGACCGAACGATTGTCGGGGCCGAATCCGATCGTGCCGCAGTCGCCTATACGATGCTGCTCAGCCGGCTCAACGCGCCCGTGATGGTGACGCGCCGCCGCGACGCCGAGCTCATCAAGGGCGCATCGAATGCCTTCCTCGCGCTCAAGATCAGCTTTGCGAACGAGATCGCGAATCTCTGCGACAGCCTCGATGCCGATGCCCTGGACGTGCTCCGTGGCGTCGGCTGCGATCGTCGGATCGGCGAGGCGTACCTCACCCCCGGCATCGGATTCGGCGGTCCGTGCTTCGAGAAGGACGTTCAGAGTCTCGAGTACGTGGCACGCCAGAGTGGTGCGCCGTCGCATCTTCTGCAGGCGACGCTTCGCGTCAACGAGGCACAACCTCGGCGAGTCGTCGACATACTCGAGGAAGAGCTCGGCGATCTGCGTGAAGCACACATCGGCGTCTGGGGCCTGACGTTCAAAGCCGGGACCGACGACCTGCGAAGCTCGCTCGCTTTGCGTGTGCTCGACGATCTGTCGCAACGCGGGGCGTCGGCGATTGCCTACGATCCCGCCATCGCGGTCGCGACGCTTCCGGGGCGGACCACGCTCGCGGCGTCGGCCATGGAGGCGGCGCACGCCGATGCGCTGCTCGTCCTTACGGAATGGCCGCAGTTTGCCGACATCGAGCCTAGCGCGCTGGCAAACAGCTTGCGGCGCGGCGTCGTCGTCGACGGCCGCAACGTGCTCGATGGGGAACGGCTCGCTCGCCACGGCTTGCGATATCGCGGCGTCGGACGGTCGTCTCTTCCGCGCTCGGAGCGAGCGACCGTTTTGGTGGGACGGATATGAACGTCATGGAGCCCGCAGAAAGGGAAATCACCGCCCCGCCGTTACCGCTCGTGCGCCCGGTGGTCCGCGGCAAGTTTCTCTTTACCGAGACGGGCAAGTTCTTCGTGCGCGGCGCGACCTACGGAACGTTCGCGCTCGACGATCGCGGCGACGAAGTCTTCACACCCGGGAAGGTCGAGCTCGACTTTGAAATGATGGCAGCCAAAGGCATCAACGCGGTGCGCACGTATACCGTGCCGCCGCGCTGGGTGCTCGACGCGGCGTACCGCCGCCGCCTGCGGGTCATGGTCGGCCTGCCCTGGGAAGAACACGTCGCGTTTTTGGACGACGCCGACCGCGCCGCGAGCATCGAAGCGCGCGTGCGCGAAGCGGTGCGCAGCTGCACCGGCCATCCGGCCGTGCTCGCCTATGCCGTCGGCAACGAGATTCCCGCGGGCGTCGTGCGCTGGTACGGGCGCCGCCGCATCGAGCGGTTCATCGAGCGCCTCTGCCGCGCGGTCCGGAGCGAGGATCCGAAGGCACTCGTTACCTATGTAAATTTCCCAACGACGGAGTATTTGGAGCTGCCGTTCCTGGACTTCGTCTCTTTCAACGTCTACTTGGAGCAAGAGGCGAGCCTGCGCGCGTATCTCGCCCGGTTACAGAATATCGCCGGCGACCGTCCACTGCTGATGGCCGAAGTTGGGCTCGACAGCCGCCGCAACGGCGAATCGAGCCAGGCGGAAACCCTCACCTGGCAGCTGCAAAGCATTTTTGCCGCCGGCTGCGCCGGCGCGTTCGTGTACGCCTGGACCGACGAATGGCATCGCGGCGGCCACCCGATTCTCGATTGGGACTTTGGATTGACGCGGCGCGATCGCACGCCCAAACCGGCGCTGGCCGCGGTGCGCGACGTCTTCGCCGCAGTGCCGTTTCCGCCGCAGATTGCGTGGCCTCGTATCACGGCCGTCGTTTGCGCCTTCAACGCAGAGTCTACCATCCGCGAATGTCTCGACGGTTTGATGCGCGTGGACTATCCAAACTACGATGTCGTCGTCGTCAACGACGGTTCGACCGACGCCACCGGGGCGATCGCCGGCGAATATCCGGTGCGCCTGATCACCACCCCCAACCGGGGCCTCAGCAACGCGCGCAACACGGGGCTGGAGGCGGCAACGGGCGATATCGTCGCCTACATTGACAGCGATGCGTTTCCCGATCCGCATTGGCTCAAATATTTAGCAGCCGAGTTCATGAGCTCCGACCGCGCCGGCATCGGCGGCCCCAACGTGGCGCCGCCAAATCTCGGCATCGTCGCGGAGTGTTTCGATAACGCGCCGGGCGGCCCGGCGCACGTCTTGCTCGACGACCGCGAAGCGGAACACATCCCCGGCTGCAACATGGCCTTTCGTCGCGATAACCTCGCGGCGATCGGCGGTTTCGATCCGTCGCTACGCATAGCCGGCGACGACGTCGACGTATGCTGGCGCCTTCAGGAGCGAGGCTGGACGCTCGGCTTTAGCCCCGCGGCCCTGGTGTGGCACCACCGCCGAACGACGCTTCGTTCCTATTGGAAGCAGCAGCGCGGCTACGGGCGCGCCGAAGCCTTGTTGGAGCGCAAGTGGCCGCAGAAGTATAACGAGCTCGGACACACGACGTGGGGCGGCCGCATCTACGCCAAGGGCGCGGCTCTTGCCTTTGGTTTTCGTCCGGGCCGCATCTACCACGGCTCGTGGGGCAGCGCGCCGTATCAATCGCTCGAAGCGCGGCAACCCGAGCCGTTGCTGGTCGCTCGCGCTGATGCCCGAATGGTATTTGATCGTCGCCGCGCTGGCGGTGCTGACGGCGCTCGGCGCGTCGTGGCGTCCGCTGCTGCTTGCGCTGCCGTTTCTCGCCGTCGCGACGGCCCTGCCGATCGTCCAAGCGATTCGTGCGGCGAGTCGGGCGCAGTTCGAATCGCACTCGGAGTCGCCGGCGCGCATGCTCGGAGCGCGCGCCTACGTCGCATTCTTGCATCTCGTTCAGCCGGCGGCACGTCTGCGCGGCCGCTTGGAGTTCGGCCTGACGTGGTGGCGCCGTCCCGTTACCGCGAGTCTTGCGGCGCTGTGGCCGCACGCAGAAACCGTCTGGACCGAGAGCTGGCGCGGTCCGGCGACGTGGCTGCAAGCAATGCAAGAAAGACTGCGCGCTGCCGCGATGACGAGTGTCGCGGGCGGTGAGTACGACGCATGGGACCTCGAAGCCGGTGATGGAGCGTTCGGCCGCACGCGCCTGACCATGCTGCTCGAGGAGCACGGTGCCGGCCGTCAGCTGGCGCGTTTTCGTCTGCGGCCGCGCTTTACGTTGTGGAGCACGCTATCGGCTGTTGTATGCCTGGCGTTGGCGGCTGGGGCCGCAATCGATGGCGCATGGGCGGCCGGCGCCGTTCTCGCAATCGCCGGTGGGGCGATCGCTTTACGAGGTTCTTTGGAAGCAGCGACCGCGACGCAAGCCTGCCGGCGCGCGATCCGAGAGTTGCATGAAATATTTAATCGTCAACGCTGACGACTTCGGCGCCAGCCGCGGAATCAATCGCGCGATCCGCGAGCTGCACTCGCTTGGCGTAGTAACCAGCGCAAGCCTGATGATTACGATGCCGGCCGTCGCCGAAGCGGCGGCGATGGCGAAGGAGGCACCCGAACTCGGCGTCGGTATTCACGTCGCGCTGACCGACGAAAACTGCAACACGCTCGTTGATTTCGACGACGGCCCGGCGTGCGAGCGCGAGATCGAGTTGCAGATTCAAACGTTCTTCAGCGCGCTCGGACGCCTGCCGACGCACATCGACTCGCATCAGAACGTTCATCGCGACCAACGCCTCGGCCCGATCTTTCAATCCATCGCTCGGCGTTACGACCTGCCGTTACGAGAGCATTCGCCGGTACGTTACTTTCCGAACTTCTACGGACAGTGGGACGGCGAGCCGCACCCCGAGCATATCGCCATCGACAGTCTGCTTCGCATGCTCGAGGCGGAGCTACGCGACGGAATCCTCGAGCTCAGCTGCCATCCCGGCTACCTCGGCTCGGATTTTTCTTCGCCGTACGACTTCGAACGAGAGCTCGAACTCGGTACGCTCTCCGATCCTCGGTTGAGGGACTTCTTGCGCGACCGCGACGTTCGGCTGATCAACTTTCGCGATGCCGGCGCGGCGTGGCGCGACGCGACGTACGCATGAGAGTCGTCGTATCGCCGCACAACGTGGTCAACTATCCACCAGGCGGGGGACATTTTTGGGTTTACCTGCAGTACGTGGACGGCCTCAAACGTCTCGGCTGCGACGTCTGGTGGCTCGAAGAGTTTCGGCCCACCGGCGACTCCAATGAGGATGCGGCGCGCGTTGCCGTGCTCGCCGAACGCTTGCGCCGATACGGTATGGACGACCGCCTGCTGCTGTACACGCCGGACCGCGAGTTCGTCAACGTCACCGCAGCCGCCGCAAACGCCGTTTTCGCGCAAACCGACCTTCTTCTTAACTTCCATCACCGCATCGCGGATTGGCTGCTGGAACGATTTCGCCGCACGGCACTCGTCGATATCGATCCCGGCCTGCTGCAGTACTGGATCGCAACGGGCGCGCTCGAAGTCTTACCGCACGATCTCTACTTCACGACCGGCGAGACCGTCGGAAAACCTAATGCTAAGTTTCCCGATTGCGGCATCGACTGGATCACGATCCGGCCGCCGGTAAGCCTCGACCTCTGGCCCGTCGCTCCGCCGGCCGCGGACGGCGCGTTCACGACGGTTTCGAATTGGTGGGGACGCGAATGGGTGCAAGACGGCGGCGTGGTTCACGACAACAATAAACGAAGCGCTTTTCTCGATTATGCCGACCTTCCGCAGCGTACGCGCGTGCCGCTCGAGCTCGCGTTACTGCTCGACCGGCAGACTGCCGCCGACCAAGAAGATGCGACGTTTTTAGAGAGCAAGGGCTGGCATCTTCGCCAGGCGCACGACGTTGCCGGCAATCCGCAAGCATATCAGTCGTACATCAGGCAGTCGCGCGGCGAGTTCAGCTGCGCCAAGTGGTCCTGCCTGCATTTTCAGAACGCATGGATCAGCGACCGCACGCTCTGTTATCTCGCGACCGGCAGACCGGCGGTAGTTCAAGACACGGGTCCTAGCGCGATCTTGCCGAAGGATCGTGGACTCTTTCGCTTTTCTACCGTCGACGAGGCCGCAGCCGGACTCGAAGAAGTAACGGCTCACTACGAGATGCATTCAAAAGCCGCGCGCGAACTGGCCGAACTCTTTGATGCGCGCCGCGTTGCGGCAGCCATTCTGCAGGCATGACTTCACGTCCGAGCGGCGACCGCCACGTCTTTGCCCGCATCGTCGCGTTCGCGCGGCCGTACTGGCCGCAAGTCGCCGGCACGCTCCTGTTGAGTTTGGCCGCCGCACCGCTGACGCTGCTCACCCCGCTTCCTTTGAAGATCGCGGTGGACAGCGTGATCGGCTCGAAGCCGCTGCCGGCCTTCCTCGCCCCGCTGCACGTGATCGGCAGCAGCCCGTACGTCCTCCTCGCAGCCGTCGCCGCGCTGCTGGTGCTGATTACGCTGATGCTCTACGCGCAAGGCATGGCCGTGTGGCTCGCATCCACCTATCTCGGCGAGCGCCTCGTGCTCGACTTTCGTGCCGCGCTTTTCCGCCACGCGCAACGACTCTCGCTGGCCTATCACGACCGCACCGGCACCACCGATTCCGTCTTTCGCATTCAATACGACGCAGAGTGCCTGCAGCACGTGCTCATTGATGGCGTCATTCCGTTGGTCAGCGCGCTCTTTACGGCCTTGTCCGTCATCGCCGTTACGGCGTGGCTGAACTGGCAGCTGGCGCTCGTTACGCTCGTCGTGTGCCCGGCCCTTTACTTCATCACCGGCCGCTTCGGGAAGCGCTTGCGAGGGCGCTGGTACGAGGTCAAGGATATCGAGAGCTCGGCGATGTCGGTCGTGCAAGAGGCATTGGCCGCGGGACGGGTCGTCAAATCATTCGGCCAGGAAGAGTACGAGCAGACGCGATTTATTCATCGCGCCAGCCGCCGTCTACGCGGTCAGCTCGACATCGCCTGGCTGCAGTCGAAGTTCGATATGGCGATCGGCGTGACGGTCGCCGCCGGTACCGCGGCGGTGCTTTTTCTCGGCGTGCTTCAAACTAGAGCCGGGCATCTCTCGACCGGCGAGCTGCTGATGATCCTCGCCTATCAGGCGCAAATCTATCTGCCGCTCAAGACGATCAGCAAAAAAATTGCCGATCTGCAGAACGGGCTGGCCAGCGCCGGCCGCGCTTTCTCGCTGCTCGACGAGCTTCCCGAGGTCGTCGAACGGCCTCACGCTTTACGGCTCGAACGCGCCAACGGCGACTTCGTTTTCGAAGGCGTGTCGTTCGCCTACGAGCCCGGACACGACGTACTGCACGACGTTCGCCTCGTCATCGCTGCCGGCAGCCGCGTCGGAATTCAGGGGCGAACGGGTGCCGGCAAGACGACCTTCGTCAGCTTGCTGACGCGCTTCTACGACCCAACCGGGCGGCGCGATACTCCTCGACGGCGTCGACTTGCGCGACTATAAGGTCGCCGACTTGCGCGGCCAGTTCGCGATCGTGCTTCAAGAAACGATGCTCTTTTCCACCACGATTCGCGAGAACATCGCGTACGGCCGGCCCGACGCCGGCGACGAAGAGATTCAGGAAGCCGCGCGTCGCGCCAACGCGCACGACTTTATCGAAGCCCTGCCCAACGGCTATCTCACCGAGGTCGGCGAGCGCGGTATGCGGCTTTCGGGCGGCGAGCGCCAGCGCGTCTCGATCGCTCGTGCCTTCTTGAAGGATGCCCCGATTCTACTGCTCGACGAGCCGACGAGCGCGCTCGATCTCACGACGGAAGCGGTGATCGTCGACGCGATGGAACGGCTGATGCGCAACCGCACCGTGTTCATGATCGCCCACCGGCCGACGACGCTGGCTCACTGCGACGTGCGTTTGGAGGTGCACGACGGCACGGTGCGGCAGCTGGAGATGGCCGGTGCACGCTAAACCGCGAATCATCGTCGCCGGCTTCGTCGGACTCTTTCCGTATGGCGGCGTGATTTGGGATTATCTACAGTACGTCGCCGGATTCGCCGCGCTAGGATGGGACGTTCTTTACCTCGAGGACACGGGAGCGTGGCCCGTATATCAGGGCGAGCTCGACGCAGCCTTCAACGTCGCTCACGTCGCATCGGCAATGGAGTACTTTGGATTGGCCGACCGCTGGGCTTATCGCGACGCCATTTCCGGGCAGTGCTTCGGCCTCTCCGAACGCGCGCTGGCGGAGTTCTGCCGGACGGCGGACGTATTTCTTAATCTGTCGTGTTCGGCGACTCTTGCGCGACGAGTATGCGGCGATACCGGTCCGCGCGCTGGTGGATACTGACCCGATGTTTACGCAAATCCAGTATCTCAACGACGTGTCGCTTACCGGCGGTCCGACCGGGATGCGCTCGTTGGTTCAAGATCACACGCATCGCTTCACCTTTGGGGCAAACGTCGGCAACGTCTCCTGCCGAATACCCACGCTGGACCTCGAGTGGTATCCGACGCGCCAGCCCGTGGTGCTCGACCTTTGGCCGCCTAGGGACTCACTCGCCGCGAGCGCGCCGTTCTACTCGACGGTGATGAACTGGAGCGTCGTCGACGGCGTAACGTTCGAGGGCGAACGCTGGGGACAGAAGGACGTCGAGTTTTTGCGCTTTCTCGGGCTGCCGCAACGGCTTCCGGAAATTCCGTTAAGTGTCGCGGTCAGCCAAACGCGCGAATCCACGTTCCCGGCGCAGCGAGCGCGCGAAGCCGGCTGGATCGTACTCGACGCCGCTCGCTACGCGCACGACGCTCGCAGCTATCAAGACTTTATCACCAGCTCGCGCGGCGAGTTTTCCGTCGCCAAACAAACCTACGTGAAGGCAAACACCGGCTGGTTCTCATGCCGGTCGAGCTGCTATCTCGCGGCGGGGCGACCGGTCGTTACGCAGGACACCTCGTGGTCGCAACATCTTGCCGACCGGGCGCGGACTTCTCGCCTTCCACGATGAGGAGAGCGCAATCGACGCGCTGCGGCAAGTCGAAGCCGACCCGAAGATGCACTCCGCTGCCGCGCGCGACATCGCGCACGAATATTTCGACAGCGGGCGCGTGCTTCGCGAGATGCTCGACCGGATGGGATTGTAAGGCCGGCGTGCGCATCTTGGTGTTGGGCTACGTCGTACGCGGACCGCTCGCCGGGCATACCTGGCACCACCTTCAGTATCTGATGGGGCTCGCGCAGCAAGGGCACGACGTGTACTTTCTCGAGGACAGCGACGACTTCGAATCGTGTTACGATCCCGCGAGTCACGAGGTGACGGCCGATCCAACGGCCGGGCTCGTCTTCGCGAAACGCATCTTCGCTCGCATTGGAATGGAAACGCGGTGGGCCTATCACGACGCGCATACGGGAACGTGGCACGGGCCGGCCGCGTCGATGGTAGACGAGCTTTGCCGCACGGCGGAGATCTGCCTCAACGTCTCGGGGGTCAATCCGCTGCGTGACTGGATGATGCGCGTTCCCGTGCGCGTGCTCGTCGACACGGATCCCGCCTTCACGCAGATTCGCCACCTGACGGATCCACACGCCATGCAGGCGGCACTTCGCCATACTGCCTTCTTTTCGTTCGGCGAAAATATCGGCAGCGATGACTGCACGATCCCTGACGACGGCCTTGCGTGGCAGCCGACGCGGCAGCCGATCGTGCTCGACGCATGGCCCGTGACGCCGGGGCTCCCCGACGGCGCATTCTCGACGATGATGCAGTGGGAGAGCTATCCGCCGATGTGCTACGGCGGCCGCACGTACGGCATGAAATCCGAATCGTTCCAGCCCTACCTCGATTTGCCGGAGAAGACCGAGGCGCGACTGGAGGTCGCCGTCGGCGGCGCTTCGGCGCCGCGCGAGCAGCTGCGGCAAAACGGATGGATCGTTCGGGATCCAATGCCGCCGTCGCTGGATCCGTGGGCGTACCAGCGCTTTCTGCAAGAGGCCAAGGCCGAGTTCACCGTCGCCAAGCGCGGCTATGTCGCGAGTGCGAGCGGCTGGTTCAGCGACCGCAGCGCCGAGTTTCTTGCCTGCGGACGTCCGGTCGTCACGCAAGAGACCGGATTCTCTACATGGCTTCCCACCGGAAGCGGCCTGTTCGCTTTTAGCAGCGCGCAAGAGGCGGTGGAAGCAATCGAACGGGTTTGCGCGGATTACGAGCGTCACTGCCGAGCCGCGCGCGAACTCGCCGCCGAGCACTTCGACGCGCGGCGAGTCTTGACGTCGCTTCTCGATCGAGCCCTTGCGGGCAGCTGCGCCGTACGTTGAGTGCGCCGTTTGTTTTGGTAACCGGCGGGGCCGGCTACGTCGGTTCGCACTTCGTCGCCGCTTTGGAAGACGCGGCGCTTCCGTACGTGGTGCTCGATAATCTCTCGCGCGGCCGCGCCGCGTTCGTTCCCGCGCACAATCTGGTCGAAGGCGACATCTCCGACGAGGCCTTGGTCGAGCGGATCTGCCGCGAACGCAACGTCGACATCGTCGTACACTTTGCCGCGTATGCGTATGTCGGCGAATCGGTCGCCGAACCCGCGCTCTACTATCGAAACAACGTCGCAAAAACCGTCGCCCTCGTCGACGCCGCGCGGCGTGGCGGCGCCGGCAGCTTCGTCTTTTCATCATCCTGCGCCACTTATGGCGAAGTCTCCGGCGGTGCACCCATTGCCGAAACCACGGCACAAGATCCCGTCAATCCCTACGGCCGCACCAAGCTCATGGTCGAGCAGATGTTGGCCGATTACGAGGGGGCGTACGGCCTGCGTTCGGTCTGCCTGCGTTACTTCAACGCCGCCGGCGCCGCCGAGAGCCGCGATCTCTTCGAGCAGCACGATCCCGAGACACACCTGATCCCGCTGGCCATCGATGCCGCGCTCGGCTCCCGAACGCTCGAAATCTTCGGCAACGACTATCCCACCCCGGACGGAACCTGCGTGCGCGATTACATTCACGTGGACGATCTCGCCACGGCCCACGTGCGCGCCGTCGAGCGTCTGCGGCACAAGGGCGACTCGCTTCGCGCAAACCTCGGGATCGGCCAAGGCGCTTCGGTCCTCGAAATCGTCAAAGCAGTCGAATCTCTGACCGGTGCGGCAGTTCGTTACCGGTTCGCGGCGCGGCGGCCCGGCGATCCCGCCACGCTGGTTGCCGATGCGGCGCTGGCACGGCGCGAGCTCGGCTGGGAGCCGCGCTACCGCGACGTTCGCGAAATCGTCCGCACCGCCATCGGCGGCTACCAGCGCTCGCACCGCGGGGCGACGGTTTAACTCATGTCGTCGCGCGCTGCCGTCGTCGTCGGCATGCATCGAAGTGGGACCAGCACCGTTGCTCGCGGGCTGCAGGCGCTGTCGGTTTATCTGGGCGACAACTTTTTCGAGTTCGCACCCGACAATCCGACGGGCTATTGGGAAGACAAGTCGATCGTCGGTTTAAGCCAACGCGTGCTGGAGGAGCTGCGAATCGCTTGGGACGATACGTCGCTCATCGCGCGCGAGCGGTTCCACCATCATCGCATTCGCCTGCTCAAGCTCAAGGCCGCGCGGTATTTCAACGATTCGTTCGCATCGGTGCCGCTGTGGGGATTCAAGGATCCGCGAACGATCCGTCTGCTGCCGTTTTGGCTCGGGGCACTGCGCGACGCCGGCATCGACGATGCGTACGTCGTCGCCATCCGGCATCCGATGAGCGTTGCGGCTTCGCTCTTTCGGCGCCAAGAGATCCCGCTGGAAAAAGCCAACCTGCTGTGGCTTCTGCACAACGTCCCGTTTCTGCGGGACTTGCGTGAAAAGCCGCTCGTCGTGGTCGATTACGACCTCCTCGCGCACGACCCGCGCGCGCAGCTGGCGCGAATCGCAGACCGGCTGGAGCTGCCCACCTCCAATGGTGCGACGCGGCGCGAAGTCGACCGATTTGCGACCGAGTTCCTCGATGAATCGCTGCGGCACAACGTTTCCGACGCGGGCCGGTTCGATACGTCGAGCGATGCGGGAAACTTAACGCGCGCGGCCTATACGGCGTTATACGGTCTTGCGACCGATCGCGCTCAGGCCGACGCCGGGTTTTGGAGCGGCTGGGAGAGCATCTCGCGCGAACTCGAGCTGCTCGTCGACCGAAAGTAGTCAACAGTTCGGCGCAACCCCTCAGCGCACGAAACGCGCGGCTCCCAGTCGAATAAGGCGCGCGCCAACCCGATGTCGGGGCGGCGGCGTCCGGGATCGTCTTCCCGCGCCGGGAAGTGCTCGACGTTCAGCGGGACGCCGGCGATGTCGCAGACGAGCTTCGCCAGCTCCGCCATCGTATATTCTTCCGGATTGCCGAGATTAACGACGCGGCCACGCGTCTCGTCGCTCGCCGCGCAGCGCACGATTCCCTCGACGAGATCGTCCACGTAGCAAAACGACCGGGTCTGCATTCCGTCGCCATACATGGTGAGCGGTTCGCCGCTCAGCGCCTGCACGATGAACGTCGACACAACGCGCCCGTCCTTCGGGCGCATGCGCGGGCCGTAGGTATTGAAGATACGGATGATCCGGGCGTCGGCGTCTTCCGACCGAACGAACGTCATCGTCACCGCTTCGCCGAAACGCTTCGATTCATCGTAGCAAGCGCGCGGGCCGACGGGATTGACGTTTCCCCAATAATCTTCGCGCTGCGGATGGACGAGCGGATCGCCGTACGCTTCCGACGTTGAAGCGAAGAGAAAACGGCAGTTCCAGCGGCGCGCCGCTTCGAGGCAGTTTTGCGTTCCCACGCTGTTCGCCGCCATCGTCGCCAGCGGTACCTTGAAGTAATCGATCGGGCTTGCGGGCGAGGCCAAGTGCAAGATCAGCTCGGGAACCAGGCCGTCGCGTTCGATCCGTTCGATCAGCGGCTCCCAACCGGCCGAAACGTCGGCTTCGAGGAACGTAAAGTCCCTTGACCCTTGCGCGCCGTCGAGATTCGTACGCGTTCCGGTCAGCAGGTTGTCGATGCCGACGACCGCGGCTCCGTCGCCAAGATAGCGGTCGACGAGATGGGAGCCGATGAATCCGGCCGCGCCGGCCACGAGTACGCGTTTGGGCTGCATCTATGTGACCTTCGCGGTAAGGGCGCGTTTCCCGCGCCATTGCAACCGACCGAAGGCGTCGGGTCAATCGCGGACGTTTTTGGACGGCGGGCGCGCTACGCTCACCTCGGAGGCAAACCGAGATGAATCGTGCGTTTACTCTATTTTGCGGATTCTGGCTGGTCGCCGTACAAACTCCCGCTGCGGCGTCGGACGAGCAATACGCGCCGGGCGTCTGGCACTATCGTTCCGTTGCGTGCGTCGACACGACCGTGAAGTCGGTGCAGCCGCGCCTCACGGCGGAAGGCCAGACGACGTTCACCCCGCAGGACTTCGAAAACGGCGTGGAGGTCGTCTACGACTCGCGCTTGGGGAGCGATCCGGCACATCCCGACATGCTCGCTTCGGTGACGCTGTACGGAGGCGTCCCGGGTACGGAGGTTATGGTGAAAGAACGTGCCGGAGATCGCGTCCAAGTGTGCTTCATTTCTCGGCCCGCGCCGACGGTCGATTGCAACCCCGACTCAGACGTTCGCGGGCGCGTCTTTCGCGTCTACGACTTCAAGCAACGGGCGCAGTACTACGGACAGAACACCGAGCACGGATGCGGCGGTGCGTAGAACTTTTCAGCTCCGGTTGTGGCTTACGGGTTTATCTTGAAGATCGTTCCACAGCCGTTGGTGCTGCAGTTGGTCGAGGTGCCCCCCATAGACGTCGTGCCATAAAGCACGCCGTTCATCTGGATCAACGCCGACTCGGGCGTCGATCCGTCGCCCGCAGCATACCCTTGAAAGCTATGCAGCACTTCGTATCGCCGGCCCGACAAACCGATCTTGAAGACGATGCCATCGTTGTGGTCGCCGCCGGTGGTCGTCGTCCCGTAGAGCATTCCGTTTACCTCGACGAGACCGGCAAATGGATTCGACCCGCCGGAACCTCCGGTAAATTTGTGGAGCACACGATAACCGCTGCCGGAGGGATCGATTCTGAAGATCGTGCCGCAACCCGTACCGTTACAGGCCGATCCCTTCACGCCGCCCCCTGACGCCGTGCCGTACAGCTTACCGTCTACGAAGACGAGCGTAGATTGCGGGTAGGATCCGTGCTTGCCGCCCGTTTCGCCCTTACCTCGAAATCGATAGAGCAGGCTCTCCGCGTGCGGCGGTGCGATTGCGAAAATCGTACCGCATCCGCTTTCGTTGAAGCCCAGAGTGCAGCCCGTGCCTCCGCCCGCAGACGTCGTACCGTACACCGTGCCGCCTACATTGGTAAGGCCTGCATCGGGGTAGCCGCCGTCCATCGATTGGCCATCAGTCGTGCCGCCCAAGAACGAGTAGACGACGCGTTCGCGGCCCGAGGCGTTCACCTCGAAAACGCTTCCCGTACGGGACGGACTATTTCCGCCCAGGACGGTCGTTCCGTAGAGCCTGCCCCTTGCTGTAATCAATGGAGCGGCCGGAATCATGCCGTCGCCGTCGCCGGCGCTGAAACTGTGAATGACCTCTTCGCTTCCGTTCGGATGCACGCGGAATATGGTACCGCAGTCGCATCCCGACTGACTCGCGCCGCCGCCTGAGGAGGTCGTGCCATAGAGTGCGCCTTCGAAGCGAACGAGGCCGGCCAGCGGCAGCGCACCGTCGCCGGTAGTCTGACCGTGAAATGCATAGGCGATGCTTTCGTCGCTCGCCGAGCGCAATTCAAAGACGGTACCGCATCCGCCGAGGTAGCCGGCGCAGGCTCCGCCGCCGTATTGCGTCGTGCCGAAGAGCGTGCCGTTCATGGCCACGAGATCGCCCACCGGCCCCTGGCCGTCACTGCCGCTGCGAAAACTGTAAAGCGTCGCATACCCGCTAGCTTCCGAACGGTGTAACGACGATCCGCCGCGGCCGGTGCCCGATAGCCCAACCGTCGCCGGCGTGTACGAGCGACCATTGGAAGCACACGCCGTTAAAAACGCAGCGCCGGCCAATAAAAAAATTAAAACGCGTAAATGCACGACAGCACTCCTACCTAGTCAAGTTTAGCATGCACGCGCGCGTGCATTAACCTCAGGCCCATGAGTCTTAGGGCTCAATTTTTGCTCGTCACGGGGGCGGCTGCCCCAGCGGCGCGGTGACCCGCTCGGGTCGCGCATTTTGGCAGGAACCGTCTATTCGATCAAACCCTAATAGGGGATGGAATCCACGGATGTCGCCATTGCTCGCGCTACCCTCGACGACGTCGCCGAACTAACGCCGCTCTTCGACGCCTATCGGACGTTTTTCGCAGGCGAGCACGCCTCGGCAGAGTCGGGTCCTTTCTTAGAAGAGCGTTTCCGCGCGAACGAGTCGGTCGTTTTTCTGGCACAAGCCGGCGGTGAGGTCGCGGGGTTCGTTCAGCTCTATCCGCTCTGGTCGTCGTGGTACTGCCGCCGCATCTGGTTTCTGAGCGACCTCTACGTTACGCACGCGCATCGCGAGCGCGGAATCGGGCGGCGTCTCGTCGAGCGCGCCGTCGAACATGCACAGGATACCGATGCATCGAGCTTGATGGTCGAGCTGCCGCATCGCGAGCCGCACCTTGCGGAGTTCTACGCGAGCCTAGGCTTCCATAAGGATAGCGTCTTCGACCTCGCGCGCTATCTAATCTGAAACGGGAGGCTTTGCTTGACCCAAGCTCCGGCGGTGTTGCGCGCGATCACGTCGAGCGTAAAGTTATGACTCATGAAGAACGGGATCCGCGGCACCGGATTGCTGCCCTCGAAATGCCCGACGTCGGTTTTCGGCAGATTCGCGCCAAAACTGGCGATGCGAATCTCGACGCTGGCAACGTTCGACGACGTAAGAACGACTACGTTAAGCGTATCCCCGGCACGCGGGCTGTTCGAGCTCAAATGCACGTAGAGAATCTGCGGCGCTGCGTCGGGCGCGAGCATCAAGATCGTCGGCGTTGCTAGCGGCGTCGGCGTTGCTAGCGGCGTCGGCGAGGCTAGCGGCGTCGGCGAGGCTGACGCGAAGGGGCTTGGACTCGGAGTAACGGCCGCACCGATGAGAGCTAACCAAGCGACGGCAAAGAGGGCTGCGCGCATGCGGGTTTGGTTCCTGCACGCCAGGGAAACTCATCTTGCGCTCCTTGGATCCCGCGGGCGCGACGCCGTTAGATAGCGAAGTAGGGGAACAGTGAACACCCGCTCCGATATACGCAACGTCGCCATCGTCGCCCACGTCGATCACGGCAAGACCACCCTCGTCGACGCCATGCTGCGGCAAAGCGGCGTATTCCGCGAAGGCCAGCAGGTCGCTACGCGCGTCATGGATTCCAATCCGCTCGAACGCGAACGCGGAATAACGATCCTATCCAAGAACACCGCCGTCCGCCACGGCGACGTAAAGTTTAATATCGTCGACACGCCGGGACACTCCGACTTCGGCGGCGAGGTCGAACGCGTGCTGCAGATGGTGCAGGGCGTGCTGCTGCTGGTCGACGCCGCCGAAGGCGTGATGCCTCAGACGCGCTTCGTGCTGCGCAAAGCGCTCGAGTTGGATCTGCGCGCGATCGTGGTCGTCAACAAGATCGACCGCAAGGACGCGCGGCCGCAGGAGGTCGTCAACGAAACCTTCGATCTCTTCGTCGAGCTGGGCGCCAACGACGAGCAGGCCGATTTCCCGGTGATCTTTACCAACGCCAGGGCCGGCATCGCCAAACGTTCGCTCGAGGATCCGGGCGACTCGCTGGAGCCGCTTTTCGAAACCATCGTCGCGCGCATCCCGGAGGCGCCCGCCGAGGACGGCCCATTCCAGCTGCTGATCTCGGCCATCGACCACAATCGCTACGTCGGGCGCGTGGGCATCGGCCGAATCTTCCGCGGCAGCGCGCGGCTTAACGATCCGATCGTCAAGATCGCTCGCGAGGGTGAGATCGCAACCGGCTTGCGCCTTACGACGCTGCTGACGTTTGCCGGGCTCGAGCGCATTGACGTCGAGGAGGCCGCTGCGGGCGACATCGTCTGCATTTCCGGAATCGACGATCTCAATATCGGCGACACGCTCGCCGATGCCCACACTCCCGAAAGCATCACCGCGGTCGCCGTCGACGAACCAACGGTCTCGATGTTCTTCAGCGTCAACAACTCGCCGTTCGCCGGGCGCGAAGGGAAGTTCCTGACGTCGCGTCAGATTCGCGAGCGCTTACTGCGCGAGCTCGAGTCGAACGTGGCGCTTCGGGTTGAAGACACCGGCTCGCCCGATACGCTCGAAGTGCGCGGCCGCGGCGAGCTGCATCTGGCAATCCTGATCGAAACGATGCGGCGCGAAGGTTACGAGCTGGCCGTCTCCAAGCCGCAAGTCATACTTCGTGAGCGAGACGGAAAACGCTTCGAGCCGATCGAGTACGTCGTGGTTGACGTTCCCGAAGAGTATAGCGGCCCGGTCATCGAGGCGCTCGGGCGGCGCAAGGCGACGATGTCGAATATGCTGTCCGTGGGCGACTCGCGCCGCTTCGAGTACACGATGCCGACTCGCGCGATCTTCGGGCTGCGCGGCGAGCTGTTAACGCTGACGCGCGGAACGGCCCTGCTCTCGCACACCTACTACGACCACCGCCCATGGCTGGGTGAACTGCCCGGACGCAGCATCGGTACGCTCGTCGCCAGCGATACCGGACGGACGACCGCTTACGCGCTGGCGGGTCTCGAGCAGCGCGGCCGCTTCTTCGTCGGGCCGGGCACGGACGTTTACGCGGGGATGATCGTCGGACGTGCCAACGACAACTACGACGTCGCGCTCAACGTCGTGCGCGAGAAAAAGCTCACCAATATGCGCGCCGCGGGCTCCGACGAGAACGTCAAGCTCTCACCACCGGAGGAGCTTTCGCTCGAGCGCGCCATCGAATTCATCGAAGACGACGAACTCGTCGAAGTAACCCCGGTGTCGATTCGGCTGCGCAAGCGCATTCTCAACGAAGGCGACCGTTTGAAGCTGCGAAAGCGCGAAGCCGCTAAGGCGTAGGCTGTAACTTCCTCGTCAAATAGTCGACCGTCGCCGTGTCGGCAGTCAGCCACGCCTGGTAACGGAAAAATCCGTGGATTTCGTTGGGGATGACGATCTGCTCGTAGGGGACGCCGGCGATGCGCAAGCGTTCCACCAAATCTACCATCTGGTGAAACTCCACGTTGCGATCGTCGTCGCCTTGAATCAGCAGCACCGGTGATTTCCACGTCGCGATTGCGGAGTCGGGTGACGACTCCCAAGCGACCTTCATCAATGCCTTGGCGTTATAACGCTGATAACGCTTGAGCTGGGTAAAGCCCCAGACCGGATTGTCGATGTCGAGCGACCAGTCGTGGACGCCGTGAAAATCGACACCCGCCTTGAAAATATCGGAGTTGCGCGCCAGCCCCAAGGCGGTGAGATAGCCGCCGTACGAACCGCCCCAAATGCCGATCCGATTCGGATCGACCGACGGCCGCTTCTGCAGAAACCGCGCACCGGCCACGACGTCTTGGTACTCTGACGCGCCGGTCGGCCCCCAACGCGACGGATAGTTGAAATCGTGTCCGTAACCGATGCCGAGCCGGTAGTTCACCGACAAAACTACGAAGCCGCGGCTCGCCAGCGCCTGATTGACGGCGTAGGCGTTCGAATAATAATCCATGTAGTGCCAGGTCAACATCATCTGGCGCGGCGGCCCGCCGTGCACGAAAATTATTCCCGGATGCTTGCCGCCGCCGGCGGGCTCGAAGAGTTGGCCGTGAATCAGCAAGCCGTCGGCGGCGCGGAACGAAACCTCTTTCGGCGTCACCAATTCCGATGCGGGGAAGTCGCTCGCGACGAGATTGGCGTCGAGCGCGCGCTGCGCGTCGCCGGTTTGCAGCGTAACGAGCAGCGGCTGCTGCGCGGTCGCGCGGTTGAACGCGATCGCGCCGTTCTCCAGGGGAACGGGATTCGTCTCGCTGCTGGCGCCGTGCGTCAGCTGCGTCACGCTGCCGCTCGCGACATCGGCGCGGAAAATGTGGCGCCGGTCGTCATCGCCCGCAGCCGATCCGGTGTTGGCACTGTAGACGACCGATGCACGGTCGGGGGACATCGCAACGTCTTCAACCATAAACGCGCCAGGGGTGAGCAAACGCGCCGCGCCGCCGCTTGCAGCAACGGCGTACAGATGCAGCCAGTTGTCTTGCGAGCTCTTGAACACGAGATTGTTGCCGGCCGCCCACTCCATAAACGGGCCGCCGGCCGACTGCGGAAGTGTGCCGCGCGGCGTGTTTGGACTCGACCAGACGACATGCGCGGCGCCGCCGCTCGCATCGCCCGCCCAGATCTCCCACGGAACCGGGTTCCAGGTAAGCGGATCGCGTGGCGGACCGCCGTCACCGTGCAGCCGAACGAAGGCAATCTGCACGCCGTCGGGCGACCAGCGCGGCATGAAGTCTTGCGAAGTTGTCGGCGCCACAAAGGTAAGCGCGGTCGCATCGTTGCGATAAATGCCGATGAAGCTGTGGTCGGTGCGCGCCGAAACGAAGGCCAGCGCCGTTCCGTTGGGCGACCATCGCAGATCCGAGTCTTGCCCGCTATCGAAGAAGAGCCGCTTCGGAGCCGCGCTTGCGTCGATCGGCGCGGTCATCACTGCGCCGCCGTTGGTGTAGGCAACGCGCGAGCCGTCGGGCGAGATGGCTGGGGCGTCGCCTTCGCCGATCAGCTTCGGAGCGCCGCCGGCCGTCGCTGCCGACCACACCTGCATCTGCGGCTGCGTCGTGCTCGACGCGGCGTTGGGCTGCAGCGGCTCCGGCCAGTTGGCGTCGTGATCGCCGCCGCGCACGTAGACGACGTGCGCGCCGTCGTTGGAAACGGCGAGGTCGCTGAGCTCTTGGCCGTCATCGCCGCCCGACGAGAAGAGCTGCTGCGGCGCGTAATCGGGCCCACGAGCGAACCAGAGCGTCCGCACCCCGCGCGTAACCAGCGCGTAAGCGATCGCGGTGCCGCGGTCGTTGCCGGCGAGCGCGGCGGGAAACGGATAACCGAGAAGACCGGTGAGCGTCAATGCAGCCAGCATCGACGCCCTTTACGCCGTTGCGGCGACCCGTTCCCCGATAGTGAAGGTCAGCTCGCCCTTGTTCTCGTCGAAACCGACGTCCACGGCGTCCCCGTCGTCAATCTCGCCGGCGAGGATCTTGCGTCCCAACGGCGTCTCCAACTCGCGCTGAATCGTACGCTTGAGCGGACGCGCGCCGTAGTGCGGATCGTAGCCTGCCTTGACGATGTGGCGCTTCGCCGCATCCGAAAGCTCGAGCTTGATTCGGCGCTCGGCCAGACGCTTGCGCAGCCGCTGCAGCTGCAGATCGACGATCGTCAGCAGCTCGTCCTCGGTAAGCGCGTGGAAGACGATGATCTCGTCAACGCGGTTGAGGAACTCCGGACGGAAGTGCTGGCGCAGTTCGTCGAGCACCGTCGCGCGCATTATCGCGTAATCGGCGCCGTCGAAGGAGCCCTTGTAGTCGAGGATGCGGTGGCTGCCGATGTTGGACGTCATGATAACGATCGTGTTCTTGAAATCGACGGTGTGGCCCTGACCGTCGGTCAGCCGCCCGTCGTCGAGAATCTGCAAGAATACGTTAAAGACGTCGGGGTGCGCCTTTTCGACTTCGTCGAAGAGAATCACCGAGTACGGCCGGCGGCGCACCGCTTCGGTGAGCTGGCCGCCCTCTTCGAAACCGATATATCCGGGCGGCGCTCCGAGCAAACGCGCGACGGTGTGCTTCTCTTGATACTCCGACATGTCGATGCGTATAAGGGCGCGCTCGTCGTCGAAAAGATACTCGGCGAGTGCGCGAGCCAGCTCGGTCTTGCCGACGCCGGTCGGCCCCAGGAAGATGAACGAACCGATGGGGCGATTGGGATCGGCCAAACCGGATCGCGAGCGCAGCACGGCTTCGGCGACCGCGTCGACCGCTTCGTTCTGGCCGACGACTCGCCGATGCAGCTCGTCTTCCAGGTGGAGCAGCTTCTGCTTCTCGCCTTCGAGCAGCTTGGAGACCGGAATGCCGGTCCAACGCGCGATTACGCCGGCAATGTCGTCCTCGTCTACCTCTTCCTTCGAGAGGCGCGCGCCGTTGTTGTGCGCGAGCTGCTGCTCCTCGGATTCGAGCTGCTTCTCGAGCTGCGGCAGCTTGCCGTAGCGAAGTTCGGCGACTTTGTTGAGATCGTATTGACGCTCGGCCTGTTCGATTGCAAGCTTTGTTGCTTCGATCTCTTCGCGCAGCTGGCGGAGCTTTACCGCGGCGTTCTTCTCCGCTTCCCATCGCACGCGCAGGCGCGCCTGATCTTCGCGCAGCCGGGCGAGCTCTTTCTCCAGCTCTTCGAGACGGCGCCGGCTGGCGCTGTCGTCTTCCTTGCGCAGCGCCTCGCGCTCGATCTCCAGTTGCAACACGCGTCGCGAAACCTCATCGAGCTCTTGCGGCATCGAGTCGATCTCAGTACGCAGTTTTGCCCCCGATTCGTCCACCAAGTCAATGGCTTTGTCCGGCAAAAATCGATCGGTGATATAGCGGTTGCTCATCGTCGCGGCCGCAACTAGCGCCGCATCCTTGATGCGCACGCCGTGATGGGCTTCGTATTTTTCCTTGAGGCCGCGCAGAATCGAGATGGTATCCTCGACGCTGGGCTGGTCGACAAAGACCGGCTGGAAGCGCCGCTCCAAAGCGGCATCCTTCTCGATGTATTTGCGGTATTCGTCGAGGGTCGTCGCGCCGATCATGTGCAGTTCGCCGCGCGCCAGCATCGGCTTGAGCAGATTGCCGGCGTCCATCGCCCCTTCGGCCTTGCCGGCGCCGACGACGGTATGAAGCTCGTCGACGAAGAGGATGATCTGCCCGTCCGAGGACGCAACGTCTTTCAGGACGGCTTTGAGCCGCTCTTCGAACTCGCCGCGATATTTCGCACCGGCGATCAGAGCGCCCATATCGAGCGAAACGATGCGCTTATTCTTCAGCCCTTCGGGCACGTCGCCGCGAACGATTCGCTGCGCCAAACCCTCGACGATGGCCGTTTTGCCGACGCCCGGATCGCCGATCAGCACCGGATTGTTTTTGGTACGGCGCGACAAGACTTGAATGATGCGGCGGATCTCTTCGTCGCGGCCGATCACGGGATCGAGCTTGCCGCGTTCGGCCTCCACCGTCAGATCGCGGCCGTAGCGCTCGAGCGACTTGTACGTGCCTTCGGGATCTTTGGTCGTGACGCGCTGGTTGCCGCGCACTTGGCGCAGCGCCTGGAGCAGCTTGTCTTTGGTCAAACCTGCGTCGCGAAAGAGGCGGCCGACTTCGCCGGACGACTGCGCCATCGCCAGCAGCACGTGTTCCACCGACGTGTAGTCGTCTTGCAGCGCTTTGGCTTCGTTCTCGGCCACGCTCATGATGCGCGCCAGCTCGGGCGAAAGCGTGACCTGCGCCGAGTCGGCACTGCTGCCGCTCAAACGCGGGAGCTTGCCGATGGCCTCCTCGGCACGTTGCGCGATCGCTTTCGGATCGGCACCCGCCGCAGCGAGAACGTCGGGCGCGATGCCGCGCTCCTGGTCGAGCAGCGCGGCCAGCATATGTTCGGGAGCCGTTTGCGTGTTGTGTTCGTGGAGCGCGCGAGAATAGGCCGCGTTGAGCCCGTCGGCAACGCGCTCGGTCATCTTATCTACGTTCATTTTTCAACTACCATCTAAAGCGTTCGGTACTCGGCGCTGATGCGCTCGACCTCTGCCTGGTATTTTGCGCCCTGTTCGCGCTGCACCGCCGTCGGCGCCTGAAACGAGGTCGACATTCGGGTGATGAGGTCGAGCAGGCGCTCGCGTAACGCCGCCGGACCGCTAAGGTCTTCGATATTGCGTGGATCGTAAGTTAGCTGTCGCCGCACCACGCGCAGCTGCGGCCCTTGACGGTCAGCGCCCGTTTTGAAGCGCGCGTCGATTTGATCCAGGATCGTGTCGATGGTTCCGAGATCGCGATAGAGCGCCGACAAAAAGTCGTAGCGCTCTTGATAGCGTGACGCCGCAGGATCGCGCGGATCGGCTTTGACGGCGAGCGGCTGCGTCGTCGCGACGCCGTCAACCGTGAGTCGAACCGAATAAGAACCGGGCACAACTTCGGCACCTTCGTCCGGGCCTCGGTTTTGAACGAAGGTTCCGGTCCACTTTGCCGGACCGTTTTCGTGCAGGTCCCACGAAGCGCGATTAAGTCCGATGTGTTTCGTGACTTCCTTGTTCTCCATACGGCGCACGACGTTACCGCGCGCATCGAGAATCTCTATTGCCGCAGTCTTGGGCGTTCGCGCTAGATAGTAGCTGAAGATCGCTCCGTTTGGAGCGTTTGGACCGACGAACTCGTTGGGTGGCACGAGCGGATCGGTAAAGGTGTTGACGACTCCCCACTGCCACATGCGATAGGCGTCGCGCGGCGCAAAGAGCGTAGGGCTCGACGATTGAGTGTGCGCCCATTGCTGCAGCGGCGTTAAGTCGTCGAGGATCCAAACGCCGCGCCCGTGTGACGCGACTACCAGGTCGTTGGCATCGGGCTGAATCTCGAGGTCGTAGATCGCCGTGGCCGGCGCATTGAGGCGCAGCGACTGCCAGTGCGCACCCCCGTCCATCGTTATCCAAATGCCGCGATTGGTTCCAGCGTAGAGCACGTTGTTGTTGCGAGGGTCCTGACGGATCGTGCGTGCGAACTGATTGGGCGGCAGATTACCGGCAATCGAGTGCCAGTTCGCGCCGTAGTCGTCGGTTCGCAATACGTATGGACGGTCGTCGCCGAGCAGATGGCGCTCGACGGCGATGAAGGCGGTGCCTGCGGCGGCGCGTCCCACGTCGAGTCCCATCACGCGTCCCCATGGCGGGACGAGCGACTCGGGGGGCGAGACGTTCTGCCAGTGGGCGCCGCGATCGCGCGTCAGCTGCACGACGCCATCGTCGGTTGTCGCCCAGATCATGCCGGTGTCGAGCGGCGTCGTAGCGAGATAGAGAATCGTGTCGTAGGTTTCGGCGCCCGACTCGTCGTTGCCGATCGGACCCCCGGTATTGCTTTGCTTGCTCGCGTCGTTTCGCGTCAGATCGCCGCTGATTGCCTGCCACGTCTGCCCACGATCGGCGCTTTCGAAAACGACGTTGCCGCCGACTAGCACCTTCCCATCGTTGGTGAACGCGATCGGCGTGTCCCAATTGAAACGATAGTGCAGGTTGCGCGCGGCCAATTCACCGTTCGACTCGGCGTCGGGGGAGACGTCGTAGACTTGTTTGGTCGCCTCGTTAAAAAGGTAGACCTGTCCGGTATCGGAGTCCGTCGACGTCGACCAGATATAGGCAGCATCGCGTGGATCGAAGAGCGCCCACATCCCGTCGCCCGGACCGACCGTATACCAGTCGCGGTTCATGACGCCGACGTTATTGTTGCTCGTCGATGGTCCGCACCAGCTGTTATCGTCCTGCAGGCCGACGCAGACGCGATAGTACGGAACGCCGCGATCGAAGCCGACGTGATACGGCTGCGAGAACGGCAAGTCGTAGGGCTGCCAAAAATTTGCTCCGCTGTCCGACGAGAGGATGACGCCTTCGTCGTTGCCGTTGATGATGCGCTTTCCGTCGGCCGACCACCAGATCGCGTGATAATCCCATCCCGCGCCGGTCGCAATCGCGTGAAAGGAGCGGCCGCCATCGGTGCTCATCGACATAATGAGTGAAACGTTGATCAGGCGGTCTGCATTGGCCGGGTCGACGAAGACGCTGCTGAAGTAAAAGGAGCGCGCGCCTAAGAACGGGCTATGGGGCATCTTTCTCCAAGTCTCGCCGCCGTTATCGGAACGCCACAGATCACCCTGAGGCGATTGTACCAGCGCGTAGACGCGGTGTCGCGGCCCGGCCGCCATACCAATTCGTCCGGTCAAACCAGACGGTAATCCGTTGCCGGTCAGCTTGCGCCACGTCGCGCCGCCATCATCGGAGCGATAGATTCCGCCCGCCGGGCCGCCGCTATCGAGCCGCCAAGGTTGGCGGCGGATTTGCCAGACGCCGGCAAATAGCGTCGACGGCCGATCGGAAACGCGCACCAGCGACGAGATTCCGCTCGAAGGTCCAGCGTATAGCGTCCGCTTCCAATGCGCCCCGCCGTCGCGCGTGATGAAGATACCACGCTCGGTGGAGTCGCTCGAAACGCGCCCCAGCACGCCGACGACGACGGTGCGCCGATCGCGCGGATCGATGTTGATTGCCGACACGTGCGCCGAACCTTCGAGATCGACGCGCTGCCAGTGCTTTCCGCCGTCGGTGCTGTGAAAGACGCCGCCGCCGGACTCGACGGTATTGCGCGGATTGGATTCGCCGGTTCCGACCCAGACGTCGCGATCGTCCTGGGGCGCGATGGCGATCGCACCGATCGGCGCCACCGGCTGCTTGTCGAAAACGGGAACCCATGACGCCCCGCCGTCGGTCGACTTGAAGACGCCGCCGCCGGCGCCACCGGCATAGTAGAGTGCGGGATCGCGGTCGGTCCCGGCAACGGCGCTGCTGCGCCCGCCGCTAATTGCCGGGCCGATCTGCCGATAGGAAAGGCCGGTAAACGGGCCGGTCACGCTTTGTGCGCGGCCCGGCGCGGCAAGCGCCGCGAGGAATAAACCGAGAAAAAGTAGTCGTAACGGCATCGTCGTTTCTTTACGCTACGGCACCGAAGCAGCCTGTCGCCAGCAGGGTCCCGCGGGCGAAGTCGGAAGGGCGCGGCGATGCTGGAAATCGTCGCCGGTGCGGTGCGGGCGTACTATTTGTTCGACGTCGCCGATACCATCGATCTGGCAAAGATGAGCGCGCTGGGCGGCGACCATCGGGCGCCGGCCGCGTTGCCGCTCCGACCGCACGCTCAGCCATATCTGCAGTTTCCGGTTCCGCCGCTGGTTGCGGCACTCCCTGATGCGACCATTGGGGATTCGCGCTGCTCGGTGCGATTGAAGCTGTACGATTACGGAGTCGTTTCGCTGCGATTGAGCTTCCCCGCAATGGGAACGTGGAACGACCTCGTGGCGCTGACCGACCGCGCGCGCAGCGACGAACGCATCCTCAACTTTGCCCAGGCGACCGTAGAGCGCATCTGCGACGAGTACGCCCACGCGCTCGACGACCGGCATGAAGCGCTGGTAGAAGACTATGTGATCGTCGAGGTCGATCGCTTTTCGGAAGCGATCGATGCCGAGACGCTGCTCGACGATCATTCGCCGGCGCTGGCCGCCCTTCTGATCGGCGAGCGTAAGCGTCTGGCGGCGAGTGAAGCCGAGGAAGCGCTGAGGGTACGCTTCTCGTACTTCGAAGACGATCTGACCATCGTGCAGTGGGACACGGCCTTCGTCTACGACCGGCGCGAGAGCGCGCGAGCCATCGAGGACATCCTGGAATTCGCCAACTCCCAGCTGCTGGAACTGCGCACGTACGACGCGCAGCTCGACTCCGAGCTCGACGCAATCTATAAGATGCAGCCGGCCGGGCCGGCGCGTTCGCTCAGCGGCCGGCGCGAGGCCGAACAAGCCGCGACGCTTCGCTATCTAATCGTCGATATTCTCGAGCTCACCGATCGCTCGACCAACGCGCTCAAGCTGGTCGGCGATGCGTATTACGCGCGCATCTATCGTGCGGCTGCGACGCGCCTCGGTTTGTCGGATTGGCAAGGGCAGATAGACACTAAGGTGGCGTCGGTCGGCGAAATGTATCGCTTCTTCAGCGATCAGTCGCGTAGCCGGCGCGATCAGTTTCTCGAGCTGACTATCGTCGTGCTCGTCGCGGTTGAAGTAGTACTCGGCGTTCTAACGCTGCTGCATTTCTAACCGCCTACGGCGTCTCGACGGCGAGGCGCTCGGTCCACTTGATCCGGCCCGTAGCCTGCATCGCGACGAAAAGCGTGACGATCGCGCCGATGGTAATCGTCAGCCCGCTCCATCCTTCGTTGAATAATGCGTACGAGAAGAGAATGAGATATACGAGCTGCGCGAGCGCGCTTTCGACGGCGGCAAAGCGCCAACCGACGACGAGCCGCAGATACGAGATCGTCAAGAAGAGTGTGACGGCCGAGCAGATCGCGAAGGCCGCCTCGATCGCAATGCGGTCGACCAGATACGCGAACAGGAGGTGGAACGCAAAGAATGAGGCGGCCAGGAAAAAGTAGTTAACCGGGTGGAGGTCAACGTTGCGCAGCGTCGTGATCACCAACATCACGAAGAAGTAAAAGAATAGCGCGACCGGCGCCCAGAGCGTGATTCGCTGCGCGAGCGGGCCCGGCTGGAGCGGGTAGGGGAAGGTCATCCCGATGCTGTTGCCGGTCACTAGCGACGTGTAGTGCCAGCCGAGCCGCCAGCCCTTGCCGGAGCGTACTTCGTCCACGGGAAGCAGCGTTTGCGACGGAAAGTCGATGGCATCGAAGTTGGTCGTCATCGCGAGCCCGAAATCGTTAATCGATTGTACGCCGCTTCCGAAGCAGTAGCTCCACGTCTCCATGCCGCGAGAAGAATACCCGATAGCGATCGTCGTCTCTTGACCTGGCGGCAGATCGAAGCTGACGTAGCCGCTATCCAGCGCCGCCGGATCGGCGATGCGCCGTCCGCCCACCGTCGCGTTGAAATCCGCGTAGGTCGCCTGGCTCGATGGAAAGGCAAAGTGCACGGAGAGTTGCGATGCCGGCGTGTCGTTACGCACCTGGTAGCGGGCAGCAAACCGAACGGAGTAAAGGTTGTACCAAAGCAGCCCAACGCGGCGTTGCTCGAGGTCGAGCTTTACGTCGATACGGCTGCTACGCAGCGGAACGGCGATGGTTTGGTAGGCTCGTTCGGCGCGTTTCTTGTCCTGATTGTAGGTCTCTCGAGCGACGCGTGCTTGGACGGACGGCGCGGCCTGCGCCTGCGGGCCACCCCACTGCGCCGTGAGCTTGGCGCGCTGCGTGGAGTCGGAGTCCCCGGTACGCTGTACCAGCGTCCCGCCCAGGATCATCCAAGCGATCCCCGCGCCGATAAAAATGACGCTAATGGCTATCAGACGCTTGAGCATGCCTACCTCGTGGAGAGTTTTGCTCCTATACTTTGCGTTGCAAAGTCACATACTTTGTAACACAAAGTAACGAGAAGCGCAAGAGGCTCCAGGCTACGAGCGGGCGGCCGCGGGTTTTCGCAGGGTGCGGTAGTCGCCGTTGCGGATCGTAATGCCGTGTCCGTCGAGCCATTCCAGCATCGGCACGGCATATTTGCGCGACGTCCCTAAGAGGTTGCGGAACTCCGCGGCCGTCATCCGATCCCTCTCGCTCAGTAGCGTTTCGACCCGCGCGCGGATCTCGGCGATCTGCGAGCCGCGATAGAGATCGTCGCCTACCTTGACGAGGGAACCGCGCGCGAGCAGCGTGTCGAAGGCTCTAACCGCGCCGGAAACCTTCGCGAGCTTAACCGCTGCTGCCACGCCGGCAAATGGTATCGGCAGAAACGGCTGCTCCTCGTCGAGCGGAACGAGATGATCGAAGAAGGCACGCTGTTCGGGCGTAAACGACGGCTCGTGGTCGATCGTGCAATAATAGCCGCCGCGATGCAGCAGGCGTCCGTCCGAGACGAAACGCTCCATGATGCGAACGAGCAGCGGCTCGCCGATCCCCAGCGAACGTGACAGCGCGAGCGAGGTCACGCCCATCGCCCACGACTCGCGTTCTTGCGCCTCATGCAGCCCTTCGATGACGCGACCCAGCAACATGCGGGCTGCGGCGCCGTCGACGTACTCGGCAGGCCGCTCGATCGGCAACGCTTCTTCTCGTTCGACTAGCCGCTGCATCACCTCGCGAGCGGCCCGCTCACGCAAGTTGACGGCCACCGCAACGGCGGCAAGATCGACGGACTGCAAACCGCGCTCGTGTAAAAGCGCCGCGGCGGCGCGTTCGGCGGTACCCTCACCATCCGCGTCGTCGGGCACGTCGAGCGTTTCGACGTGTCCGCCGCCCAGCAGCGTCATCGGCGACGGCCGGCGCAGCACGAAACGCAATCCAGGAAAAGCGACGACCGGCTCGCGCAAATGCAGGTTTGCCCGCATTTCGTTGGCATTGGCCGATCCGTTCTGAGCCACGAGCGTTCCCAGAACTTCGCTCGAACCGACGTACGCGCGAACCGCCGTGCGGCGGCCGATTAGCGACAGCGCACTCTGCAACGGCACGAAGCGCACCGCGAAGCTCGTGCGCGCGGTTAGCTCGCGTCCAACGACGGCGTGGCCCCGCTCGATTTCATGCCGGTCGACGCCGGGAAGGTTGAGCGCGACGCGCGTGCCGGCTTCGACGCTGCGCCGTGTCGAACCGAAAACGCCGATGCTGCGCACGTGCGCCGCATTGCCGCCGGGCTCGACCATTAGCGTCTCGCCGGCTTCGATGCGGCCTTGCATCAGCGTGCCGGTGACGACCGTACCTAAGCCGGGCAGCGTAAAGACGCGATCGACCGGTAGATAGACCGGTGCGTCAACGTTGCGCGGTGGGAGCGCTGCAAGCTCGTCGTGCAGCGCGTCCCGTAACGCGTCGAGATTCTCGCCGGTGACGACCGAGACGGGATAGATGGGTGCCGAGGCCGCAATCGTTCCTTGCAGATCCTGGGCGATGCGCTGGGATGCGTCGTCTCTTCCGCCGGCTTCCACCAAGTCGATCTTACTGGCCACGACGATGATGCGCCGGACGTTGAGAAACTGCAGGATCTGCAGATGCTCGAGCGTCTGCGGCATGACACCCTCGACGGCGTCGACGATCAGCAGCAGCAACTCCATCCCCGCCGCTCCCGCCAGCATGTTGTGCAGAAATCGCTCGTGCCCGGGAACGTCAACGATGCCGCCCTCGACTCCGTCGTCGAAGCGCAGGTGCGCGAAGCCCAAATCGAGGGTCATGCCGCGCTCCTGTTCCTCAACCCAGCGATCCGGATTCGTTCCGGTCAGCGCGGCGACGAGCGCCGACTTTCCGTGATCGACGTGACCCGCGGTCCCGACGATGTGCACTCTATCCGGCGGCGCGACGCGGCGCCATATGGTACGCGCTGAGAATCTCACCGGCGGCGCGCAACCCCGACTCGGCGCCACCCTCCATGAAGCCTTGATACTCAACCGACGTGTGCTCGCCGGCGAAATGGACGCGCCCCTGCTGCGTAGCTTCGTGACCCGCGATCGTCGTACACTGGCCGACCAGCCAGCATGAGTAGCTCGCGAGAATATTGGGATCGGCCTGCGCGTTGCCGAACGTCGCCTTACCGTTCCAGGCCGGCGAAACGCCCGGCCAAACGCGATCGAGTTGCTCGAAGAACGCCGTCGCGTGCGCCTTCACGGCGGCCGATTGATCCGCGCGCGCGTACGGCATCGGCGGAGTGTCGAGCATTCCGGCCGCACCGGCGGTGAAGACTTCGATCAAACCATCCTTCCCCGGTTGCCCTAGCGAGAAGTCGAGCGCGCTCTGCGCCTGCAACGTCGTCCAGATCTGGCCAGACGTCGGCTGCGGCCAGGGATGTTTGGCGCGCATCCAGGCCCGGCGATCGAACTGCAAGTGAAGTTTGGTGTGGTAACCGTAGCCAAGACTCTCGATCGCGTTGATTTTCGCCGAATCGAAGCCGGCGCTCGCATAATCGAGTGCGCGCAAGGCGATGAACGGTATCGTCAGCACGACGCGATCGGCGTAGACCGTCTGGCGGCTGCCGCCCGCATCAAAGTGCAGTTCGTACGTGCCCTTGGGCATGCGCCGGATTGCGAGCAGCCGGTAGTTGTGTATCACGCTGCCGGCCGGCAACCACTCGGCAATTGCTTCGGGAAGCGACTGGCTCCCGTTGGCCAAGATGTATCGCTGGTCGGAGTAGCCGAGCACGTTCATCTCGTGGTCTTCCGCATAATGGCGTTGCGCCCCGAGCTGCATTACCAAATTCAGCGCGCTCAGCTCTTCGACGTTGCGCCCATACTCGTTGGCGTACGAGACTTTGATCAGCCGTCCGAGCCGCGAGTTCATTCCTCCGGGAACGTAGCGCTCGATCCAATCGCGCATGCTCGTTGCATCGATGCGCCGCGCCGTTGGGGTCGCGGTCTTGTACGTCGTCGTCGGATCGATTTCGGCGAGCTGCGCCTGCAGGATGGGGTAGATTTTCGCGAAGTCGCGATCGGCGTCGGCCATCGAGTAGTAACGGCCGTCGAGGAAGCATGTATCGCGAGAGTGCGGCGGCCGGCCGGAATACGTGTCGAGCAATGCGAGCCGAAAACGTTTCGCCAGACCGCGAATCGTCAGGTGCGTCGAGTCGACCATCGCGCCGCACCACTCGGTATGCTGGCGCTCGTTCCAATAGGAACGCTCCGAATGCATCCGGCCGCCGACGCGCGACGACGACTCGTAAATCGTCGCCGCTATGCCCGCGTCGTGCAGCCGTAAGGCGGTCGTCAGTCCGGCGATCCCGGCGCCGACGATTACGACGCGCTCGCGTCCGCGAGCTTGCGAGCTGCTCCACGCAACGAGTTCCGGGATGCTTGCCGCTGCGAGTGCCGCGCTCCCGAGATCGCGGACGAAATCCGCGCGCCGCATTAGAGTTTCAAACTAAGATCAACGAAGAAGCCGAATGGCTGACGCACCGACGAGATTCCGACCTCGGTAATGTTGTAGAAGGTTCCGTACGGGTAGCGCAGCTGCTGCGGCGGATTGCGGACGAAGTTTCCGGCCGGCGCGAGAATGTTCGAGGGCAGGCTCGAGTAGACGCACGTCACCGAATTATCCCAAGCGTACCCGCGCTGGTAGCATTGGTTGACGATATTGACCGCCTGGAACGTCAGCGTTGCACGCGGCGTCAGCTCGTAACTCGTCTGGAGATTGAGCGAGAATTGCGACGGCTGAATGAACGCGCCGAGGTTATCGAAGTGGTTGCTGTACGGATCGGGCAGAAAGACCGCGCCGATCGAGCCGCCGGCACAACTGACGCCCGGAGTGCCCGGCGTTTTTGAGGGCTGCGCCCGGCACGACTGGGGCACGTATCCCGGCCAGACGAGTGGGGAGCCGTAGTTCGAGCCGTCCATGTAACGGACCGACGGCGTAATCGCGAACCGGTTGCGGCGGTAGTTCAGAATCAACGACGCAACGTCGGGCACCGTGTAGCCGTTGGCGGCATTGAAGGGGGTCGGAATCACGTCATACGGCGCGTACCAGCCATTGGTATCGAAGAGCGGCTGCAGCGCATCGCGGTAGTAAGGATTGGGTATTTTAAGCTTGCCCTGATTGCGCGTTCCGGTTTGGTCGTTGGGCAAAATTGCCAGAGCGTTCCCCGGATAGGCCCCGCTGCCGCAGGCTTGCCAGTTTGCCGAGCTCTTCGCGACGTTCGCACAAGCCGACGAGTACGAGTTGTAAAGCTCGATCTGCTGGTTAAGCGCGTCGATCACGCTTACGCCGTTGATCGGACTATATTTGATCCGGTTCTCCGTATGCGTGTAGGAGAGCATGCCCGAGAGACCGTTGCGGCTGAAGTCGCCGTACTGCATCGAAAACTCGACGCCGTAAGACTCCTGCGTGCCAACGTTGAGTCCGGCCAGCGTTCCCTGTACTGGATTGATGGCCTGGAACTGCAGCTCGTTGTTCGTGTTGCGGTAGAACGGCGTGATTTTATACGAGAGCTGCGTTCCTTTGACGTGCTTCTCCAGCGACAAATCGAAGTTGTCGGATGTGTCTGGATAAATTGCGTGATCGGGCGTGTGATACCCTAAGGGATAGAACTGCGCGATGAACGACGCGAGGTTCTGCTGGAATGTATTGTACTGGTAGTACGACGAGCCTTCGGCGCGGGCGTACGTTCCGGCCGAACCGCGAATCACCGTGTCGGGATTGATCGTGTACGTGAAAGCGAAGCGCGGCTCGAAGACGTTCGATACGTTGAATCCCGCGCCCACGTTATAGAGGCCGTTGCCGGGATCGGTCATCGGCGCCAGACCGGGCGCACATGTACCGAAGGAACCGCTCGTGGCATTCCAAGTCCACTGCGGGTTCGACCCGGCGGCGCCGCAATGTTCGCGATTGTAGGCATCGAACCAGAACTGGCGCGCCGGGTAGCCGGACTGGAGATCGTTGGTGCCGTAGGCGAAGTGATCGAAGCGCGCGCCGATGTTGACGACGATACGGTCGTTGGGCTGCCACAAGTCGGTTAGCGCAAACGAGGTAAAGTAGGGCGTGACGTTATCCACCTGCGCGCTGGCGCCGTTCTCGGTAACCATCCACCTAGCGCCCGCCTTCGCGGCCGGAGAACCGGGCGGAGCGGTGCCCGGCGTAAGGTTGAAGTTGTATCCTCCATAGCCGTAGTAGCATCCGCCCGAGTCGAGGCAACCGCCTTGGCTGCCGGCGTCGAAGCAGCTCCACGGCTGGCCGGTGTGATAGTTGTAACAGTGGCCGTTGGGCGTGCCGTAATTGCTCAGAACGGTGCCCAGGCCGGTCGGCGCACGGCTCGACGTCGTAGGATCGGTCGAACTGTACATCGCGTTGTACGTCTGCAGCTTCTGCGTCGTGAACGACGCCTCGCCGGTCAGTAAGTTTTTTGGCGAGAGCTGATTGGCATAGATGAGTCCGGCACCGTAGCCGTGCTCGAGGACTTCGTAATCTGCCGGATCCGAACCAAAAATCAGCTGCGAGCTCTGCGGACCATTGATGAACCAGTTGGAGTACTCGCCGTAGACCAGGGCGCGAAGATACGAGCGCTGGTCGAAATTCCGTTGGTACTGCATCTTCTCGATCGAATAGCCGTTCCAGTTTCCATCGCGATCGCTCGGATCGACCGGCGAGCCTGGAGCCCGCGGCATCGGGCTGCTGGGGAAAAACCCGGTGACGAGGTCGTTCGGATTGGGCGACTTCATCAGCGGTCCGCCGTAGTAGAGCGAATCGAGATAAGGCATCGGATAGCCGATGCCGGTCTTGTTACCGACAGCCGGCGTATATCCAACGTCGAACGCAGAGCTGTAGAACTGGGCGGCGATGCCGCCGGTGACGTAGAGCAGCTGCACGTCGTCGCGCAGCGGCGAGTCGCGATGCGGGACGCCGAGGTGCAAGTTTACGACGTTTTCACGGTCGAAATCGGTAGCTTGCGCGTAGGCGTAGCCGGGAGCCCGTATGAAGCCATAGTTGGGTGCATTGCCGCCCGCGCCGTCGAGAATATTGTAGACGTTGTTATGCGTCGGGACGTTGATTGGATAGAAGTAAAGCGGATCGCTGACGCCGCCGAAGTTATCGCCGTAGCGGAAGGTTTGATTCGTCCCCGAGAGGCCGATGTAGTACGAGAACATGCGGTCGGGCGTGGCTCCGCCCACCTCGATCGTCGCCTGGTGGTAGAAGGCAGGGCCGCCGATCCCCAGATCGGCGTTGCCATAGCCTGGATAGGTTCCGGTCTTGATCACTTGATTGATGTAGCCGGCAAGACCCGAGGAGTTCGAAGTCGCCGGCGTGCCGCCGGTATAGACCTGTACTTCTTGATTACCCAGCGAGGTGAGCGTGGCAATAGGGGCGAGATCCGATTGACGCGTCGTCGGCAGACCGTCGAACTCGTAGGCTACCTGATCGACGTCGCCGCCGCGAATGTAGACGCTCTGATACCATCCTTGCTGATTCGACGGAACGGTAACGCCCGGCGCACTGGCGATAGCACCGTAAGCCTGACTGAGCGAGCCCGAACCGGAGAGCGTCGACGCCGCCTTCTGTCCCGCGGAGTTGATCGAGAATACGTCGCTGGTAACGCCCGAATGCACGAGGGATTGCGAAGTGCGCGACGTCGTGCGCGCGATGGTGCGCAGCGCGGGTTGCATGGCGATGGCAGTACTTGCCGATTGATCGGCTAAAATCGAGATGCCCGGCTGCGACTGCGGCTCGTATCCGGTCTTTGTGGCGCTGACGGTATACGTGTCGGGCGCGAGCGAAATGAACGAAAACGAGCCGGATGCATCGGTCGTGCTCTGCGCCGTCTGAGACGGCGACGCCGCGGTTACGGTCGCCCCTGCCAGCGGCGCTTGCGTCGCCGCGTCGACGACGCGGCCGCGCAGCGTGCCGGTCGTGCCGGCCCTCGCAACGGACGAGGCGGCGACGACGAACGCGACGACGAGTGCGACCGTTGCTTGTTTCATAAAGAAGAGCGCCTTTAAACTCGCCGAATAGAACCTCCTCGCCGCATCATGGCCGTCAAAGTAGAAGAATCCAAAAGCTCCGTCCAAACCTCGCTCTCGCGGCGCCGCGATGCGAGCGTTGCGCGCGGCGTGGCGACGGCCCATCCGATCTGGGCGGCCCGCGCCAGCGGAGCCCTGCTCTGGGACGCCGATGGTCGCCGGTACCTCGATTTTACCGGCGGAATCGGCACCCTCAACGCCGGGCACGCGCATCCGAGGGTCGTAGCCGCCATCGCCGAGCAGGCGGCGGCATTGACTCATGCTTGTTTCCAGGTGGCCGCCTACGAGCCGTACGTTGCCGTCGCCGAGGCGCTCAACGCCCGCGCGCCGGGGAGCTCGGCCAAAAAGACGCTGCTGCTCTCGACCGGCGCCGAGGCGACGGAGAATGCGGTAAAAATTGCGCGGGAGTACACGCGCCGCCCCGCGGTGATCGCATTTACCCACGGCTACCACGGCCGTACGCTATTGGCGCTCTCGATGACCGGCAAAAACGTGCCCTATAAGCAGCATTACGGGCCGTTCTGCGCCGAGATCTATCACGCGCCGTTTCCCTACGAGCACCACGGCGTTGGGACGCGCGAAGCACTCGAAGCCCTCAACGAGGTGTTCGACGCCGTCGTCGCGCCCGACCGCGTCGCCGCCATCATTATCGAACCGGTGCTTGGTGAGGGTGGATTCGTTCCCGGCGCCGGCCGACTTCTTGCCAGAACTGCGGCGCATCTGCGACGCGCACGGCATCGTGCTCATCGCCGACGAGGTGCAGACCGGATTCGGACGCACCGGAAAGTTTTTTGCCTGCGAGCATTACGGCGTCGAGCCGGATCTCATCGCCGTGGCGAAGTCGCTGGGCGGCGGACTTCCGCTAGCCGCGGTCGTCGGCAAGGCGGCGATCATGGACGCGCCCGAGCCCGGCGGACTCGGCGGCACCTTTGCCGGCAATCCGATTGCCTGCGCCGCGGCGCTAGCCGTCTTCGAAATCATGGACGATGCGTTTTCGGCGCGGGCTCGCGAAATCGGTGAGCGCATATTCGAGGCGCTGCGCGCCATGCAAGAAGAGTTTCCGCAGATCGAAGACGTACGCGGCCTTGGAGCGATGGTCGGGATGGAGCTTTCGTCCGACGCCGGCGCGGTTCTCGGTGCGGCACGCCGGCGCGGCTTGCTCTTATTGCTGGCTGGAAAACGCAACGTCATTCGCATTCTCGTTCCGCTCGTCGTGAGCGACGACGAGCTCCAGGAAGGCCTCGCCATACTGCGGGCCAGTTTGAAAGAAGTGTATAACGAGGTGACCGAAAATTAGTGATGACCGAAATCGTGAAGTATACGATTACACGCAGCGCGTACTAGCGCTCATCGAAGGCCCCGATCCCAGCCCCGAAGAGGCGCGCTGGATGACCAAAGAGACCGTTGAGTCGTTTCGCGACCACATAAACCCCGGGTTTTTGGAGTACCGCAAGGGCGACGTCCGCGAGGCCGGCGCAGTCGCTCGAGTGGGCCGATGCCGGCCCCACTCTGACCGCGATCTCAACGGCCGCTGTTATATCGACTGTTTGGGCGGCTTCGGTATCTTTAACGTCGGTCACCGCCATCCCAAAGTCGTCGCCGCGCTGGAATCAGCTGCGCCGCCAGCCGCTTCACAGTCAAGATCTACTCGATCCGCTGCGCGCCATGCTCGCTAAGGCGCTAGCAATGCTGACGCCAGAGGGGCTTGAATTCAGTTTCTTCTGCAACAGCGGCACGGAG
>CAVSQP010000021.1:0-35396 GCA_963730125.1 Vulcanimicrobiota bacterium
ATTGCCGGCCTTATCGGCAATCACACCACCTGCCGGCGCGCTGCCATCGGTGGTTCCGTTGAAGCTGTATAGCACGCTCTCCGCCCATCCGCTTCCGCTCGGTGTCAACGAAAAGACGGTGCCGTTGCCGGTGGTGCCGCCATACCATGTCGTGCTATACAGCGTTCCGTTCGCGCCCGGCAGCAAAGTCGCGTTGGGAAACTGCCCGTCGCTGCCGTTGAAGGTATGCAGCGCGCTCTCGGTCCAGCCGCTGCTCTTCTTCAGCTCGTAGACCACGCCGCAGCCGATGCTGCACGCAAAGTTGCCTCCGGTACTCGCGGTGCCTAAGAGGTTGCCGTTCTTGTCGAGGATCACGCCGGAGTTGGGGAAACCACCGTCCGCGCCGTCGGCGAAGGCATAGAGCGGCGTCTCGCTCCAGCCGCCGCTTTGATTCGGCGAGAGCTCGAAGACGACACCGCAGCCGCCACCGACTTGGCCGCCGCAGGTCGTGATGCCGCCGAAATGCGTCGTCCCGAATGCGTTGCCTGCGCTATCGAATAGAATGCCCCCGTTCGGGCCGCCACCGTCGCTACCGTCGGTAAACGAGTACAGCACTTTTTCGGTCGCCTGCGTGCGTGTCGTCAGCGCCGGCAACGCGCCGGGTGCGCGAAGCGAGGACTGCGAACTGCCGCCGCAGCCGGCAATCAACACGACGGTCGTGATGGCGAGAACAATGCGAAGCTTCACGGGCGAGCCTCCTGACAGGCAGCTACTCGTCGAAGTTCAGAAGCCGCGGCCCCGGCCCTTCCGCCGCCAGCTCGTCGTTTGGGTTGCGCAGCCAGCACTTGTCGAGCGAGAGGCAGCCGCAGCCGATGCATTGGCCAAGCTGATCGCGCAAGCGCGGTGAGCCGGGCGATCCGGTCGTCGAGACTCTGCTTCCAGCGACGCGAAAGCGCCGCCCAATTCCTGACCGAGACCGCACGATCGGCGGGTAGGGTATCGAGGAGCTCGCGGATTTCGGCGAGCGGAACTCCCGCGCGTTGCCCGATTTTGATCACGGCAATGCGCCGCAGCTCGGGCCGCGCATAGCGTCGCTGATTGCCTTCGGTGCGAATGCTGCGGATTAGACCCTTGGTTTCCCAGAAGTGCAGCGTCGATACGGGGAGTCCGCTGCGTTCGGCCACCTCGCCGACGGTAAGAAGTTCCATGGTTGGCCCTTGACCTCAAGTATAGTTGAGGTTGTAGACTCGGTGGCATTATGGAATGGTTTCAAGAAGGGCACGTCGCGATCGTCACCGGCGGATCGCGCGGTTTAGGCAAGGCGCTCGCACGGGAGCTGCTCGCCAAAGGACTGCTGGTAATCATCGACGGCCGCGATGCCGTCGAACTCGAACGCGCGCGAAAGGAGCTCGCTGATGTCGGGAACGTGGTCGCTATTGCCGGCGACGTCTCCGACCCGGGTCACGCCCACGCCCTGATCGCCGCCGCCCGGCACGCCGGCCGGCTCGACTTGCTCGTCAATAATGCGTCGACGTTGGGCATGGTGCCGCTGCCGGCCGTTGCCGACCTCGACCGGCCGACGTTCGACTCGCTCTTCGCCGTGAACGTCTTTGCACCGATTCACCTCACCCAACATGCGCTGACGTTGATGGCCTCGGCCGGCGTCGGGACGATTGTAAACATTACGTCGGATGCGGGCGTCGAAGCCTATCCCGCCTGGGGCGGCTACGGCGCAACGAAAGCCGCGCTCGAACATTTTTCGCGCGTGCTCGCCGCCGAGCTCGAAGGCACCTCGACGCGGGTCCTGGTCTTCGATCCCGGCGACATGAACACGGCGATGCATCGCGACGCCATCCCCGATGCCGACCCGTCGGAACTGCGCGACCCGGCCGACTCTGCTAGAGCGCTGCTTCGTGCGATCGCCGAAATGAAGGGCGGCTTCGAACGCGTGCGTGCTTCGGATTTGGTGCCGGCTTGATTGCTGCGGCCTTACCGCGCGGTCTCGTCGAGGCGACCGCGCCGCCCGAGTATCGCGGCATCGCGCGCGACGGCGTACGAATGCTCGTCACCGATCGCCGCACGGGTTCGCACGCACACGCGCACTTTTACGACTTGCCCGAGCTGCTGCGTGGCGGCGATCTCTTGGTCGTCAACGACTCCGCGACGCTGCCCGCTGCACTCGCCGCACGGCGAACCAGCGGTGGCGAGGTTCGTTTACACGTGAGCACGATGATCGACGCGCGGCTGTGGACGGTCGAGCCGCGCGCCCCCGTCGTCGCCGGCGAGACGTTAGTCCTTCCCGGCGGCGCATCGGCGACGCTCCTTGCGCCGGTGGATCGGGAACGGCCGCGGCTGTGGTATGCGTCGTTTGAACTGCCCGCGCCGATGTACGCGTATCTCGCGCGTTTCGGCGAACCTATCAGCTACGCTTACCTCAATCGCAGGTTTCCGTTGCGCGAGTACCAGACATTCTTTGCGCGCAGCATCGGTTCGTCGGAGATGCCGTCAGCGGCGCGTCCTTTTACCAGAGAGGTCGTCGAGCGGTTGCGCAATCGAGGCGTCGAGATCGCGAGCGTCACGCTGCATTGCGGCGTGGCCAGCTTCGAGGCGCCGGAGCGTCCGGGGATCGAACGTTTCACGGTCTCGCGTGAGACCGCCGATCGCGTGAACGCCGCGCGCCGCGACGGACGCCGCATCGTCGCCGTCGGCACGACCGTCGTGCGCGCCCTCGAAACCGCTGCAACTCCGGACGGCGTCGTCGCGGCTGCCGGTTGGAGCGACTTGTTTATCGACGACACTTATCGGCTCAACGCCGTCGACGCGCTGCTCTCAGGCTTCCACGACGCCAATGCCACGCATGTCTCGATGTTACGCGCCTTCATGAGCGCCGAGCTCCTGCAAGATGCGTATGCGGAGGCCGCCGAACGTGAATACGCCTATCACGAATTCGGCGACGTTCACTTAATCGAGTAGACCGGCGCCTACTTCTCGATCTGACAGTTGATCATCCAGTCGATTCCAAACTTGTCGGTGAACATCCCGAACTTCGCACCCCAAAACATGTCGGCAAGCGGCATTTCTACGTTTCCACCGGCCGAGAGGGCGTCGAAGACGCGTTGCGCTTCGGCCGGATCCGTCGTGCCTAGTGAAAGCGAGATCGGACCCTCGCCGTAAGTCTTGCCCGGACTCGCGTCGGCAGCCATGAAAGAAACCGCCGGCGATTCAAATCGCGCGTGCATTACCTTGTTCGCATTCTCCGGCGTAACCGGAGGGCCGCCCGCATCCTTCGGCATCTCACTCCATCGCATGATGCCCGCGATCTCGCCGCCGAAGATTCCCTTATAAAAGTTTAAGGCTTCTTCGCAATTGCCGGTGAAAAACAAGTAGGGATGGAGTTCCATGATCTCGCCCTTCTTTCGTAAAACATTGCGCTTGGGAGCGCGAGCCATTGGCTACGCGAATCGAAAGCCCCTGGCGATTCTATTCGTCGCCAAGAAGGGATCAAAATATGGCGGGCAACGGGCGTAAACTGCTCGACGGACGCTCGCTATAGCCGCCCCTCGCGGCTCGCGAGCGCCCGTCAGAACATGGTACTAACTTACGGAGCTACGACCACGTCGAAGTTCGATATGGTAAGCTTCGTGATAGCCGACTCGTCGGCACTCGTCCATACCGGAGCTCCGTTCACGTCGTTCACAAAAGGGATCGAATTGCAGCAGCCGGTATCGTATCCGTAGGCACCGTAGGTCTTGAGCGCCTCGGCGACGGTCTTCGCCTCCTTCGGGAACGATGAATCGTCGAACGCTGCCTTCAGCCGAATGTGGGCACCGTACGGCATCGGCGTGTCGCTCGACGGACCCTTATACGCTAAGCTGTCGGTGCAATCGGTCTTTCCAGCCGGCGAGACGCACGCATGCTGCGACCAAGAGTGCGCGACGCCGTCCCATCCGATCGCATGCAAGATCACGCCGGCGGTAAGCTCCTCGGGGCGCACGGCGAGCAGCCCGATTGGGATCCCGCTGGCCGTGGAAATCGAACCCTGGCTCGGCCGAACGAACGCCTTCGTCAAGTCCCACATTCCGCCGTTATACATCGACAGGCTTCCGCCGCTGTAGGTCGTGTCGTAGCCCTCGAAGTATTGGCAGCTCGTGCCTTGCAAAACCATCGCGTGGGCGTCGCCCATCGGCGAGATGTAGAAGTTGGAAGCCCACGGCCACGGCGAGTAGGGGGTGTGCCACTTGACCTTCCCATGGACTGCAACCAGCGGCGTCGAGGATGTCGCCGCATTGATGAGCTCGTTCGTCTTCGGCGCCCAAACGGCGAACTTTCCGCCGCCGCCACCGTCGATCGTGGCTTTAATGTAGGCGGCACTATAGGTGTCGACTTGTGCGGACGAGATGTTAGTCTGCCACACGTCCCCCGACTGATACGGGCAGCCCAAGAAGTCTGTGTCCAGGGTCGTACCTTCGCCGGCCGGGGCCTTTACGTTGAGCTGCGATGCCGGAACGCCCGGCTGGATCGCCGAGCCGCTGCAGCTCGTCAAAAAAGCTATAACGAGAAGGATGCTGAGTGGGTAACGGATGGATTGAATGGAATTCACTTGCACGTTGCCCTTCCGCCCGGTCCTCGCATCTCGCGAGAGGGAAGCGATCTGCGACGATGCTGAGCTGTTATGAATAAAATCGTTGGCGCAGTATGCCACGGAAGCGCCGCGTTAACGTATCAACGTTGGGTTAGAATCAACGCATCCACGAATAGGTCAAATCGGCGCTAGTACGCCAAGCTGGCGGCCGAGCTTACCGCCGAGCGTTCGGCGTGGTACCGAAAACTGATCGATGGTCCGATGAGCCTTGAAGAAATGCGACCCGCTCGGTTCCGCGAACCTCGGGATTTGGAAGTATCCCAAAGGCGGCACCGATAACCAAAGCGCCGAAGTAAGGTTTTCTTTTACCGCTTAGGAGGCTTTCTTAAAAATGCGTTTACATCTAGGGCACCAAACTCTGGCGGCAGCCGTAATGGTCGCGCTGCTCGCGGGATGCGGAGGCGGCATGTCGCCGGCGCAGCTCGGCGCTACGGGTCAGAGCACCGTCGCGCAGTTACGACACATGGGCGGCGCCGGCGCGGCGCATCCACTGCAATTGGCGGGTGCGAACGCAGCGCGTTCGTGGATGGCACCCGATGCGAAGAGGTCCAAGAGCCTGCTCTACGTCGCGGACCAGGGCGCGAACGACGTTGAAGTCTATTCGTATCCCGGCGGTAAGCTCAAAGGCACGTTAACGGGATTTCAAACGCCGTCGGGCGTCTGTTCGAACAAAGGCGGCGACGTTTTTATTCTCAACGGCAACGGCATGAGCGTCGAAGTCTACGCGCATGGCGGCTCCTCGCCGATCCGGACGCTCGATCTTCCGGGCTATCCGGAACTCAACTGCTCCGTCGATCCAACGACCGGAGACCTCGCACTTGGAGTGCTCGCCGGCAGTTGCGGAGACTGCTTTGTCGTCTTCCCCGGCGGCTCCGGAACGCCGACGATCTACACGCCGTCGGGCCAAAATGGGCTTCCCGGCTGCGGCTACGACAACAACGGCAACCTCTTCTGCGACGCCTACGGCACCGGCGGCTTCGCGCTCTTCGAGCTTCCGAAGGGGAGCTCGACGGTAAAGACGATCTCGGTCAGCGGCGCGGGCGGCCTATCGGCGGGGTCGATGCAATGGGATGGCACGGACTTGGCGTTTGGAGCCGGCGCCGGGCCAACGCTCTATCAGATACAACTCTCCGGATCGGCGGGAAGCGTCGTCGGCTCGACGACGCTGAGCAACGCGGGTGCGGTTTGGCAGTTCTGGATTACGAAAAATCTCGGTAGTAAGAAGCACAAAGGGCTGCGCGTGATCGCGCCAACCTTCATCAACAGCGTCCCCACTGCGGGCTATTGGAACTATCCGGCCGGCGGTACGGCGACGAAGATGATCACCAACGGACTCACGCAACCAGACGGCGCGGCACTAAGCACTAAGAAGTAGCTACGTCTCGGTTTGACCATCGCTCGCGGGGGAGGAGCCTCCGCGAGCGATGGCTCAGGCAAGCATTTGTGAATGCTATTTGCTGATTGCCAAGCCAATCGGGTAGTCAAAACTGCACGTGAGCTTTTTCGTAGGTGCGCCGCCAGCCGGGTACCTAGAGAATAAGACGTTTCCGCCGCCCAGCGAACCTCCAAGCGAGTTGGGGCCGAGGAAATAAACATGACTCCCGCCCTCGCTTCGCAAGATTGTCGTACGCAATGAGGCGCTTGCTCGCCGGGGACGGACGGACCACTTGCGAAACCATTCGTCTATCGCACGACGCGTGGCTACAATCCTCACGATAGCCACGCTTAGCGCATGTTCCGGCGTCTGCGCTGTTTTCCCATCCGCCAGCAAACGTTCCAACCGCGAGGTTCCAAGGCGTGCTAACGTGGCACAACGATCTCGCTCGGACCGGGCAGAACCAGAGACGAGACCGTGCTCACGCCGGCCAACGTGCACGCAGGCTCGTTCGGAAAGCGTTTCGCGCGGCCGGTCGACGGAATGATCTATGCGCAGCCGCTCTACGTCCCGCGCGTGAACGTCGCAGGGCATCGGGATGGTCGACGTTGTGATCGTCTCGACGGAGCACGACAGCGTGTACGCCTTCGACGCGAGCGGCAGGCGTGCGCGGCCCTTGTGGCACGCGAGCTTCATCGATCCGAAACGGGGCATCACGACCGTACCGTGTACAAATAAGCGACAGCCCGAGTGCGACCCGACGATTCTCGCTCCCGAGCACGGGATCACCGGCACGCCCGTGATAGATCCGTCGATGCAGACGGTCTTCGTTTACGCGAAGACTCTAGAGCGCGGCAAGTACTTCTGGCACCTGCACGCACTCGACATCAGAACCGGTGCGGAACGCCCGGACAGCCCAGTTGCGATTGAGGGGTCGGCGCCCGGCTACCGGGGAGTACGATTCGACCCAGAGCGCGGGTTTGGCCGATCCGGTCTCGCACTGTCGCGCGGCACCGTCTACGTCGCTTTCGCCTCAAATGATGACGCGCGCGGCTGGCTTCTCGGGTACGACGCGTCCACTCTCGCGCAGACCTTCGCGCTCTGCATCGCGCCGATGGGCAGCCTCGGCGGCATCTGGATGTCGGGCGCAGCGCCCGCGACTGATGAGGCTGGAAACCTGTACGTTACGACCGGGAACGGCTCGTTCGACGCCGACCGCGGCGGCCCGGACTACGGAATGTCGTTGCTGCGCGTGACGCACGGGCTCTCCGTTACCGATTACTTCGCGCCGTTCAACGAACACGTTGAGTCGGGGCACGATCTCGACTTCGCGTCGACCGGCGTCATGCTGCTCCCGCAAACAGACGGGCCTCACCCGCGCGAGGCGGTGAGCGCCGATAAGCACGGTTGGATTTTCGTCGTCGATCGCGACCATCTCGGCGGCTTTCATCGATACCGTAACGATATCGTCCAGCAGCTAGACGGCAACCTCGGCGGCGGCCAGATGTACAGCAACCCAGCCTATTTTGACGACGCCGTCTACTACGCGCCGCCCGGGGAGCACCTGCGCCGCTACGCGGTCCACGACGGGCTGCTGTCGCACCCGATGTCACAGAGCCGCGATGCGTTCAACTATCCCGGTGCGACTCCGGCGATCTCGTCGAACGGCGATGCCGACGGGATCGTGTGGACGGTAGCCGTTAGCGGGCGCGTGCGGGGCGGTCCTCCGGCGCAACTCCGCGCGTACGACGCGCGCAACGTTGCGATCGAACTCTACGACAGCGGGCGCGCCGGCACGCGCGATCAAGCCGCGCCTGGCACCAAGTTCTCAGTACCGAGCGTCGCCAACGGTATGGTCTTCTTCGGGACTCAGACAGAACTGGAGGCGTACGGCCTTCACCGATAGGCGAGTCCGAAAAGACCGTGCGCCCTTTAAAATCTTCGTGACCAATTCGTGACCAACAGCAGCGTTTTGGAGGTGATCCGTGCTCAGTTCTGGCGGGAGCGTGTAGGAATCGAACCTACCAGTCGCCTTGCGACGACCTCAGCGATTTTGAAGACCGTGCGAGCCACCAGACCCGTACGCTCCCACGATGTTGACGAAACCCTTTTTACCGGCGCATTCGCAATGAGTGGCTCGACGAGGTTCGGCCGAGTTTCATTTCCGGGTTGCACTTGGTTTGCACCTGTCGGCGCCACGCCCTTTCGCTGCTGCTTCCGCGGAATACGAGCCTAGACCGACGAGATCGGGCTCAGGCGCAATAGGGGCAACGCGATCTTGAAGGTCCTCGGTGACAACATTCAGACCAGCTAGAGCGAGTTTGCAACCGCTGCTATGGCGCGCGAGACGTCTTCGTCCGAGGTCTGCCAGTTCAGAACGCTGACCCGAATCGCGCGCTTTTTCCGCCAGGTTGTCGCGCCGAAGAATGCTTGGCCGGATCGGGCGACGCGATCGATCACCTGCTCCGTGCGCAGATCGTGTTCTGAAGCTGTGTCATCTTTGCCCGTCGCTCTGAATCGCACGAGACCTTGGTTCAGGAGCGGGTGCCAGAGCACTTCGGCACTTGCGAGATCGCCGATGCCTTCTACGAGCGCGCGGGCGTGCCGGCACGAGCGGTCGATCAAATCGGCAACTCCGCTGCGTCCGAGTTGCCGAAGAGCGGCATAGGTAGGGAATCCGCGCGCGCGACGCGACCATTCCGGATTCCAATCTATTTGGTCGCGCGCGAGTGCGGTCTCGGTAATGTATGGCGCGCGCGCCGACATTGCAGCGCGATGCGCCTGCGCATCAGCGACGAATGCATATCCGCAGTCGAAGGGAACGTTCAGCCATTTGTGGCCGTCAGTTGCCCACGAGTCTGCCGCATCCACTCCATGAATCAAATGGCGATAACGCGGGCTAGCGGCGGCCCAAAGGCCGAAGGCACCGTCGACGTGCACCCACGCACCATGCTCCTTCGCGACCGGTATCAGGGTCTTGAAGGAATCGAACGCGCCGGTATTGATGTCGCCGGCCTGGAGCACCACGATGGCGGGCATGTCCCCGCGCGCCTGCAAAACGCGACGAAGTGCTTCCTCGTCCATCGTTTCAGTATCGCTCGGCTCGATAAACTGTGCGTGCTGAGCACCCAGCCCCAGAAGTCGCACGGCTCGATCGACGGAAGCGTGGCGATTGACGCTCGCAATAATCCTAATGGGCGGTGCGCCGTACAACCCGCGCTCTTCGACATCCCAACCCTTGCGTGCGAGCAGCGCGTGCCGAGCGGCCGCGACAAGTCACGTGAGCCATTTGGCATCCGGTAACCAACGCAAAGCTTGCGGACTGCGGAACGCGCAGGAAATCCTTAAGCCAAACGCCTGAGACCTCCTCAACGATCGCGGCCGCAGGACCACAAGCGTAAAGTGCTGCATTCTGATCCCAGACCGACGTAAGCCAATCTGCTGCCAACGCGGCGGGCAAACAGCCGCCGATGACCCAGCCATAAAAACGTCCACCCGGCATGCCAAGAATGCCGCCCTTTACGTCATCCACGAGGTCTTGCACGACCGCGACGGGGTCGATCGGCGCGTCTTCCAACGGCCGAAACAACCGCTGTCGAAGTGTCGCAATGTCTGTCGTTACACCGACGGGAGCATCGTTGAGAGATTCCAAGTACGCGAGCGCCTCATCGTATGCGGCGTGTAAGGCCGGCTGGAATGCCGAACGTATTTCTAGCACTCCAGCAGCATAGTACCAATTCCGCCGGGCAACTATCCGAATCTTGCTAAAGTCTCGTAAGGCGTGGCAACGAGCAATATTCGGATGGTCGCACCATGACCCTAGTCGTTACACTGGACCCATGTTTCGCATTCCGATCCGAGCCACGGCGCTCGTCCAAAACCTCTCGGACCTACATATCCGCCTGCGAGTGCAACGAGCCGACTCTGCGCTTTTCGCCGCTAGCGAGATGCGTCTCCCACATCTGCGCGTTTGGTGAGGGGCCCCGAAGCGACCTACCGGCCACGCCGGTTAGAAAGCAGTCCGAGCACCCCGGGGTAAACTCATAGGCGACTCCGAATTCGATGGTTGTGAATCATGGCGAAAAGGGTGATCGCGGGGGTCGAGTGTTGCAGGTACACTCCGTTCCGACGCTCGGAGACAACATTCGGATTGCCGTCGAAGTCGTTGCCATAATCGCTGCCGGGTTGTGGGCGCTCTACACCTTCGTATACGAGCAGCGCATCAAGCCGCTGTCCGAGGCGCCTTCGTTCTCTCTGCCCACGACCATCGATCAGGGCGCGACGGTAAACGGCGTCGCCTTCCTGACGATTCACAAACGGCTCCAAAATACGGGGAACATCCCCGTCGACATCGCCGCTGAGGCGCTCACCGTTTACGGCGAGGTAATCGTGAATAAATCACGGCGCTATAAGATAATCGAAACGCCCACTAACGTTACGGTGAGGGCAGACGTTCCACGGCTGCCGGCGGCGTTGCTTTTCTCCTTTGCCAAGCTGCGCAGTGGCGCTGTGGCCGGGAATCAGAAGACGGATTTCTTCGTTCCCGCGCACAGTGCTGCAGAGGAAACCTTCCTCGTCGCAGTTCCCGTCAAGGCCTATCCCGTGATTAAAATCGTGCGTAGGGACTACGTTCAAAAGGCTCCGATTCGACCGAAGATCGATATCCGGATGATCAAAACACCGCTCGGTGGCTACGATCTGCGCTCGAATGGACTCGAAGGCGAATACGACACGGACCAGGAGTACGCGATACGGCCGCAGTGACCCGCGCACCTCGGACGTTTTCGGACGCCTGGCGCGCGCACGGATGCGGCGGACGTAGTCAGGCCAGAAGAGGAGCTAGCGTCGAGCCGGTTCCAGTGCCGCGCTGAATACTTCGCACTCGTGATGAACGCAGTGGCTAAAGTATACGGTTTTACCGTCCGGCGCGAAGCGCGGCTCGGTATTTCGCCCGGACGTGCGAGCTAGGAGCCGCACCCTGCTGCCGTCGGCAGCCATAAGGAAGATGGCCTCGTTGAGGGAATCGCGTTGCGATTCGAGACGGTTTGACGCGAAGACGATCGTGCGGCCGTCCGGCGACCACGATGGCCAGCCGTCGTACGCGTCGTCGTTTGAGATGTTGCGGGGATGCTTGCCATCACCATCCGCTACAAAAATCTGCGACCGATATGGCGGAAATTTTCGCCGGTACACGATGTGAAGGCCATCCGGCGACCACGACCCGTAGGTTGTCTCGCTGTAGTCGGTGTGTGTGACGGCATGGCGTCGGCTTCCGTCGGGACGCATCGCCCAAAGCTCGTATGTCTGTGGATCTCGTCGTGAGTTGACGTTATACATGATCCACCGGTCGTCGATCGACCACGTCGGGTGCAGATAGTCGAGCCCGTCGCCACCGGCAATTTGACGCCCTGCACCGCCTCCGGCCGCAACGATCGCGATCCAGCTCAGCTTGCCGCGAATCTCCACGTACGCGATCCGATGACCGTCGTGCGACCACGTTGGCGTGTCGTCTACGGCATCGTCGCTGGTAATCCGGCGCAGGAGCTTTCCGTCCGACGAGATGGCGTACAGTTGCTGCTTTCCCGTGCGATTCGATTCGATGACGAGCTGCATACCATCCGGTGCTGGAAATGGCTCGTCGTTCGTCGGATGACGTTGCGGGTTGGGAACCTGCGTCAGTCTAGCCGCGCTCGAAAGCGGCGCGTAGGCCTGTGCAGCGAGCAGCGTCAGCGCGACGGCAGCCAATGAACGCAACATGGCTATAGCTTAACAGCTCCGCTTGTGGCTTACGGGTTTATCTTGAAGATCGTTCCACAGCCGTTGGTGCTGCAGTTGGTCGAGGTGCCGCCCATAGACGTCGTGCCATATAGCACGCCGTTCATCTGGATCAGCGCCGACTCGGGCGTCGACCCGTCGCCCGCAGCTTGCCCTTGAAAGCTATGCAGCACTTCGTATCGCCGGCCCGACAAACCGATCTTGAAGACGATGCCGTCGTTGTGGTCGCCGCCGGTGGTCGTCGTCCCGTAGAGCATTCCGTTGACCTCGACGAGACCGGCAAATGGATTCGACCCGCCGGAACCTCCGGTAAATTTGTGGAGCACACGATAACCGCTGCCGGACGGATCGATTCTGAAGATCGTGCCGCAACCCGTACCGTTGCAGGCCGATCCCTTCACGCCGCCGCCTGACGCCGTGCCGTACAGCTTACCGTCTACGAGGACGAGCGTAGATTGCGGGTAGGATCCGTGCTTGCCACCCGTTTCGCCCTTACCTCGAAATCGATAGAGCAGGCTCTCTGCGTGCGGCGGTGCGATTGCGAAGATCGTACCGCATCCGCTTTCGTTGAAGCCCAGAGTGCAGCCCGTGCCTCCGCCCGCAGACGTCGTACCGTACACCGTGCCGCTTACATTGGTAAGGCCTGCATCGGGGTAGCCGCCGTCCATCGATTGGCCATCAGTCGTGCCGCCCAAGAACGAGTAGACGACGCGTTCGCGGCCCGAGGCGTTCACCTCGAAAACGCTTCCCGTACCGGACGGACTATTTCCGCCCAGGACGGTCGTTCCGTAGAGCCTGCCCCTTGCTTTAATCAATGGAGCGGCCGGAATCATACCGTCGCCGTCGCCGGCGCTGAAACTGTGAATGACCTCTTCGCTTCCGTTCGGATGCACGCGGAATATGGTACCGCAGTCGCATCCCGACTGACTCGCGCCGCCGCCTGAGGAGGTCGTGCCATAGAGTGCGCCTTCGAACCGCACGAGGCCGGCCAGCGGCAGCGCACCGTCGCCGGTAGTCTGACCGTGAAATGCATAGACGATGCTTTCGCCGCTCGCCGAGCGCAATTCAAAGACGGTGCCGCATCCGCCGAGGTAGCCGGCGCAGGCTCCGCCGCCGTATTGCGTCGTGCCGAAGAGTGTGCCGTTCATGGCCACGAGATCGCCCACCGGCCCCTGGCCGTCACTGCCGCTGCGAAAACTGTAGAGCGTCGCATACCCGCTCGCTTCCGAACGGTGCAACGACGATCCGCCGCGGCCGGTGCCCGATAGCCCAACCGTCGCCGGCGTGTACGAGCGACCATTGGAAGCACACGCCGTTAAAAACGCAGCGCCGGCCAATAAAAAAATTAAAGCACGTAAATGCAAGACAGCACTCCTACCTAGTCAAGTTTAGCATGCACGCGCGCTTGCATTAACCTAAGGCCCATGAGTCGAAGGGCTCAATTTTTGCTCGTCACGGGGGCGGCTGCCCCAGCGGCGCGGTGACCCGCTCGGGTAGCGCATTTGGCAGGAACCGTCTATTCGATCAAACCCTAATAGGAGATGGAATCCACGGATGTCGCCATTGGTCGCGCTACGCTCGATGACGTCGCCGAACTAACGCCGCTCTTCGACGCCTATCGGACGTTTTTCGCAGGCGAGCACGACTCGGCAGAGTCGGGTCCTTTTTTAGAAGAGCGTTTCCGCGCGAACGAGTCGGTCGTTTTTCTGGCACGCGCCGGCGGTGAGGTCGCGGGGTTCGTTCAGCTCTATCCGCTCTGGTCGTCGTGGTACTGCCGCCGCATCTGGTTTCTGAGCGACCTCTACGTTACGCACGCGCATCGCGAGCGCGGAATCGGGCGGCGTCTCGTCGAGCGCGCCGTCGAACATGCAAAAGATACCGATGCATCGAGCGTAATGGTCGAGCTGCCGCATCGCGAGCCGCACCTTGCGGAGTTCTACGCGAGCCTAGGCTTCCATAAAGATAGCGTCTTCGACCTCGCGCGCTATCTAATCTGAAACGGGAGGCTCTGCTTGACCCAAGCTCCGGCGGTGTTGCGCGCGATCACGTCGAGCGTAAAGTTATGACTCATGAAGAACGGGATACTCGGCACCGGATTGCCGCCCTCGAAATGCCCGACGTCGGTTTTCGGCAGATTCGCGCCAAAACTGGCGATGCGAATCTCGACGCTGGCAACGTTCGACGACGTAAGAACGACTACGTTAAGCGTATCCCCGGCACGCGGACTGTTCGAGCTCAAATGCACGTAGAGAATCTGCGGTGCCGCGTCGGGCGCGAGCATCAAGATCGTCGGCGTTGCTAGCGGCGTCGGCGTTGCTAACGGCGTCGGCGAGGCTGACGCGAAGGGGCTTGGACTCGGAGTAACGGCCGCACCGATGAGAGCCAACCAAGCGACGGCAAAGAGGGCTGCGCGCATGCGGGTTTGGTTCCTGCACGCGAGGGAAACTCATCTTGCGCTCCTTGGATCCCGCGGGCGTGACGCCGTTAGATAGCGAAGTAGGGCAACAGTGAACACCCGCTCCGATATACGCAACGTCGCCATCGTCGCCCACGTCGATCACGGCAAGACCACCCTCGTCGACGCCATGCTGCGGCAGAGCGGCGTATTCCGCGAGGGCCAGCAGGTCGCGACGCGCGTCATGGATTCCAATCCGCTCGAACGCGAACGCGGAATAACGATCCTATCCAAGAACACCGCCGTCCGCCACGGCGACGTAAAGTTTAATATCGTCGACACGCCGGGACACTCCGACTTCGGCGGCGAGGTCGAACGCGTGCTGCAGATGGTGCAGGGCGTGCTGCTGCTGGTCGACGCCGCCGAAGGCGTGATGCCGCAGACGCGCTTCGTGCTGCGCAAGGCGCTCGAGCTGGATCTGCGCGCGATCGTGGTCGTCAACAAGATCGACCGCAAGGACGCGCGGGCGCAGGAGGTCGTCAACGAAACCTTCGATCTCTTCGTCGAGCTGGGCGCCAACGACGAGCAGGCCGATTTCCCGGTGATCTTTACCAACGCCAAGGCCGGCATCGCCAAGCGTTCGCTCGACGATCCGGGCGACTCGCTGGAGCCGCTTTTCGAAACTATCGTCGCGCGCATCCCCGAGGCGCCCGCCGAGGACGGCCCATTCCAGCTGCTGATCTCGGCCATCGACCACAACCGCTACGTCGGGCGCGTCGGCATCGGCCGAATCTTCCGCGGCAGCGCGCGGCTTAACGATCCGATCGTCAAGATCGCTCGCGAGGGTGAGATCGCAACCGGCTTGCGCCTTACGACGCTGCTGACGTTTGCCGGGCTCGAGCGCATTGACGTCGAGGAGGCCGCTGCGGGCGACATCGTCTGCATTTCCGGAATCGACGATCTCAATATCGGCGACACGCTCGCCGATGCCAACGCTCCCGAGAGCATCACCGCGGTCGCCGTCGACGAACCGACGGTCTCGATGTTCTTCAGCGTCAACAACTCGCCGTTCGCCGGGCGCGAAGGGAAGTTCCTGACGTCGCGCCAGATTCGCGAGCGCTTACTGCGCGAGCTCGAGTCGAACGTGGCGCTGCGGGTTGAAGACACCGGCTCGCCCGATACGCTCGAAGTGCGCGGCCGCGGCGAGCTGCATCTGGCGATCCTGATCGAAACGATGCGGCGCGAAGGTTACGAGCTGGCCGTCTCCAAGCCGCAAGTCATCCTTCGTGAGCGAGACGGAAAGCGCTTCGAGCCGATCGAGTACGTCGTGGTTGACGTTCCCGAAGAGTATAGCGGCCCGGTCATCGAGGCGCTCGGCCGGCGCAAGGCGACGATGTCGAACATGCTGTCCGTGGGCGACTCGCGCCGCTTCGAGTACACGATGCCGACTCGCGCGATCTTCGGGCTGCGCGGCGAGCTGTTAACCCTGACACGCGGAACGGCGATGCTCTCGCACACCTACTACGACCACCGCCCATGGCTGGGCGAACTGCCCGGACGCAGCATTGGTACGCTCGTCGCCAGCGATACCGGACGGACGACCGGCTTACGCGCTGACGGGTCTCGAGCAGCGCGGCCGCTTCTTCGTCGGGCCGGGCACAGACGTTTACGCGGGGATGATCGTCGGACGTGCCAACGACAACTACGACGTCGCGCTCAACGTCGTGCGCGAGAAAAAGCTCACCAATATGCGCGCCGCCGGCTCCGACGAGAACGTCAAGCTCTCACCGCCGGAGGAGCTTTCGCTCGAGCGCGCCATCGAGTTCATCGAAGACGACGAACTCGTCGAAGTGACCCCGGTGTCGATTCGGCTGCGCAAGCGCATTCTCAACGAAGGCGACCGCTTGAAGCTGCGAAAGCGCGAAGCCGCTAAGGCGTAGGCTGTAACTTCCTCGTCAAATAGTCAACCGTCGCCGTGTCGGCGGTCAGCCACGCCTGGTAACGGAAAAATCCGTGGATTTCGTTAGGGATGACGATCTGCTCGTAGGGGACGCCGGCGATGCGCAAGCGCTCCACCAAATCCACCATCTGGTGAAACTCCACGTTGCGATCGTCGTCGCCTTGAATCAGCAGCACCGGTGATTTCCACGTCGCGATTGCGGAGTCGGGTGACGACTCCCAAGCGACCTTCATTAATGCCTTGGCGTTATAACGCTGGTAGCGCTTGAGCTGGGTAAAGCCCCAGACCGGATTGTCGATGTCGAGCGACCAGTCGTGCACGCCGTGAAAATCGACACCCGCCTTGAAAATGTTGGAGTTGCGCGCCAGCCCCAAGGCGGTGAGATAACCGCCGTACGAACCGCCCCAAATGCCGATCCGATTCGGATCGACCGACGGCTGCTTCTGCAGAAACCGCGCACCGGCCACGACGTCTTGGTACTCTGACGCGCCGGTCGGCCCCCAACGCGACGGATAGTTGAAATCGTGTCCGTAACCGATGCCGAGCCGGTAGTTCACCGACAAAACGACGAAGCCGCGGCTCGCCAGCGCCTGATTGACGGCGTAGGCGTTCGAATAATAATCCATGTAGTGCCAGGTCAGCATCATCTGACGCGGCGGGCCGCCGTGCACGAAAATTATTCCCGGATGCTTGCCGCCGCCGGCAGGTTCGAAGAGTTGGCCGTGAATCAGCAAGCCGTCGGCGGCGCGGAACGAAACTTCTTTCGGCGTCACCAGTTCCGATGCGGGGAAGTCGCTCGCGACGAGATTTGCGTCGAGCGCGCGCTGCGCGTCGCCGGTTTGCAGCGTAACGAGCAGCGGCTGCTGCGCGGTCGCGCGATTGAACGCGATCGCGCCGTTCTCCAGCGGAACGGGATTCGTCTCGCTGCTGGCGCCGTGCGTTAGCTGCGTCACGCTGCCGCTCGCGACATCGGCGCGGAAGATGTGGCGCCGGTCGTCATCGCCCGCAGTCGATCCGGTGTTGGCGCTGTAGACGACCGATGCACGATCGGGCGACATCGCAACGTCTTCAACCATAAACGCGCCGGGGGTGAGCAAACGCGCCGCGCCGCCGCTTGCAGAGACGGCGTACAGATGCAGCCAGTTGTCTTGCGAGCTCTTGAAGACGAGATTGTTGCCGGCCGCCCACTCCATAAACGGGCCGCCGGCCGACTGCGGAAGCGTGCCGCGCGGCGTGTTTGGACTCGACCAGACGACATGCGCGGCGCCGCCGCTCGCATCGCCCGCCCAGATCTCCCACGGAACCGGGTTCCAGGTGAGCGGATCGCGTGGCGGACCACCGTCACCGTGCAGCCGAACGAAGGCAATCTGCGCGCCGTCGGGCGACCAGCGCGGCATGAAGTCTTGCGAGGTCGTCGGCGCGACAAAGGTAAGCGCGGTCGCATCGTTGCGATAGACGCCGATGAAGCTGTGGTCGGTGCGCGCCGAAACGAAGGCCAGCGCCGTTCCGTTGGGCGACCACTGCAGATCCGAGTCTTGCCCGCTATCGAAGAAGAGCCGCTTCGGAGCTGCGCTCGCATCGATCGGCGCGATCATCACTGCGCCGCCGTTGGTGTAGGCAACGCGCGAGCCGTCGGGCGAGATGGCCGGGGCGTCGCCTTCGCCGATCAGCTTCGGAGCGCCGCCGGCCGTCGCTGCCGACCACACCTGCATCTGCGGCTGCGTCGTGCTCGACGCGGCGTTGGGCTGCAGCGGCTCCGGCCAGTTGGCGTCGTGATCGCCGCCGCGCACGTAGACGACGTGCGCGCCGTCGTTGGAAACGACGAGGTCGCTGAGCTCTTGGCCGTCGTCGCCGCCCGACGAGAAGAGCTGCTGCGGCGCGTAATCGGGCGCGCGAGCGAACCAGAGCGTCCGCACCCCGCGCGTAACCAGCGCGTAGGCGATCGCGGTGCCGCGGTCGTTGCCGGCGAGCGCGGCGGGAAACGGATAACCGAGAAGACCGGTGAGCGTCAATGCAGCCAGCATCGACGCCCTTTACGCCGTTGCGGCGACCCGTTCCCCGATAGTGAAGGTCAGCTCGCCCTTGTTCTCGTCGAAACCGACGTCCACGGCGTCCCCGTCGTCGATCTCGCCGGCGAGGATCTTGCGCCCCAGCGGCGTCTCCAACTCGCGCTGGATCGTACGCTTGAGCGGACGCGCGCCATAGTGCGGATCGTAGCCGGCCTTGACGATGTGGCGCTTTGCCGCATCGGAGAGCTCGAGCTTGATTCGGCGCTCGGCCAGACGCTTGCGCAGCCGCTGCAGCTGCAGATCGACGATCGTCAGCAGCTCGTCCTCGGTAAGCGCGTGGAAGACGATGATCTCGTCGACGCGGTTGAGGAACTCCGGACGGAAGTGCTGGCGCAGCTCGTCGAGCACCGTCGCGCGCATTATCGCGTAATCGGCGCCGTCGAAGGAGCCCTTATAGTCGAGGATGCGGTGGCTGCCGATATTGGACGTCATGATAACGATCGTGTTCTTGAAATCGACGGTGTGGCCCTGACCGTCGGTCAGCCGTCCGTCGTCGAGAATCTGCAAGAATACGTTGAAGACGTCGGGGTGCGCCTTTTCGACTTCGTCGAAGAGAATCACCGAGTACGGCCGGCGGCGCACCGCTTCGGTGAGCTGGCCGCCCTCTTCGAAACCGATGTATCCGGGCGGCGCTCCGATCAAACGCGCGACGGTGTGCTTCTCTTGATACTCCGACATGTCGATGCGTATAAGGGCGCGCTCGTCGTCGAAAAGATACTCGGCGAGCGCGCGAGCCAGCTCGGTCTTGCCGACGCCGGTCGGCCCCAGGAAGATAAACGAACCGATGGGACGATTGGGATCGGCCAAACCCGAACGCGAGCGCAGCACGGCTTCGGCGACCGCGTCGACCGCTTCGTTCTGGCCGACGACTCGCCGATGCAGCTCGTCTTCCAGGTGGAGCAGCTTCTGCTTCTCGCCTTCGAGCAGCTTGGAGACCGGAATGCCGGTCCAACGCGCGATCACGCCGGCAATGTCGTCCTCGTCAACCTCTTCCTTCGAGAGGCGCGCGCCGTTGTTGTGCGCGAGCTGCTGCTCCTCGGATTCGAGCTGCTTCTCCAGCTGCGGCAGCGTGCCGTAGCGAAGTTCGGCGACTTTGTTGAGATCGTATTGACGCTCGGCCTGTTCGATTGCAAGCTTCGTTGCTTCGATCTCTTCGCGCAACTGGCGGAGCTTTACCGCGGCGTTCTTCTCCGCTTCCCATCGCACGCGCAGGCGCGCCTGATCTTCGCGCAGCCGGGCGATCTCTTTCTCCAGCTCTTCGAGACGGCGCCGGCTGGCGCTGTCGCCTTCCTTGCGCAGCGCTTCGCGCTCGATCTCCAGTTGCAACACGCGCCGCGAAACCTCGTCGAGCTCCTGCGGCATCGAGTCGATCTCGGTGCGCAGCTTTGCCGCCGACTCGTCGACCAAGTCGATGGCCTTGTCGGGCAAAAATCGATCGGTGATGTAGCGGTTGCTCATCGTCGCGGCCGCGACGAGCGCCGCATCCTTGATGCGCACGCCGTGATGGGCTTCGTACTTTTCCTTGAGGCCGCGCAGAATCGAGATAGTATCCTCGACGCTGGGCTGGTCGACATTGACCGGCTGGAAGCGCCGCTCCAAAGCGGCGTCCTTCTCGATGTATTTGCGGTATTCGTCGAGCGTCGTCGCGCCGATCATGTGCAGTTCGCCGCGCGCCAGCATCGGCTTGAGCAGATTGCCGGCGTCCATCGCCCCTTCGGCCTTGCCGGCGCCGACGACGGTGTGAAGCTCGTCGACGAAGAGGATGATCTGCCCGTCCGAGGACGCGACGTCTTTGAGGACGGCTTTGAGCCGCTCTTCGAACTCGCCGCGATATTTCGCACCGGCGATCAGCGCGCCCATATCGAGCGAAACGATGCGCTTGTTCTTCAAGCCCTTCGGGCACGTCGCCGCGAACGATGCGCTGCGCCAAACCCTCGACGATGGCCGTCTTGCCGACGCCCGGATCGCCGATCAGCACCGGATTGTTTTTGGTGCGGCGCGACAAGACTTGAATGATGCGGCGGATCTCTTCGTCGCGGCCGATCACCGGATCGAGCTTGCCGCGTTCGGCCTCGAGCGTCAGGTCGCGGCCGTAGCGCTCGAGCGACTTGTAGGTGCCTTCGGGATCTTTGGTCGTGACGCGCTGGTTGCCGCGCACTTGGCGCAGCGCCTGCAGCAGCTTGTCTTTGGTCAAACCTGCGTCGCGAAAGAGGCGGCCGACTTCGCCGGACGACTGCGCCATCGCCAGCAGCACGTGCTCCACCGACGTGTAGTCGTCTTGCAGCGCTTTGGCTTCGTTCTCGGCCACGCTCATGATGCGCGCCAGCTCGGGCGAAAGCGTGACCTGCGCCGAGTCGGCACTGCTGCCGCTCAAACGCGGGAGCTTGCCGATGGCCTCCTCGGCACGTTGCGCGATCGCTTTCGGATCGGCACCCGCCGCTGCGAGAACGTCGGGCGCGATGCCGCGCTCCTGGTCGAGCAGCGCGGCCAGCATATGCTCGGGAGTCGTTTGCGTGTTGTGTTCGTGGAGCGCGCGAGAATAGGCCGCGTTGAGCCCGTCGGCAACGCGCTCGGTCATCTTATCTACGTTCATTTTTCAACTACCATTGACAGCCGCGATGCGTGTTTGGTTGCAGGTCTTTCCTGCTAGAGCGTTCGGTACTCGGCGCTGATGCGCTCGACCTCTGCCTGGTATTTTGCGCCTTGTTCGCGCTGCACCGCCGTCGGCGCCTGAAACGACGAGCCCATCCGGCCGATGAGGTCGAATACGTGCTCGCGCAGCGCCGGCAGGTCCGCTCAGGTCTTCGATGTTGCGCGGGTTGTAGGTTAGCTGCCGCCGGAACGAAGCGAGCGCGGCGGCTTGCTGTCGGCGTCGCGTGCTTGAGACGGGCGTCGATCTGATTGAGCATCGTATCGATCGTTCCCAGATCGCGATAGAGCGTCGTCATAAAGTCGTAGCGTTCTTGGTAGCGCGACGCCGCCGGATCGCGCGGGTCCGCTTTGACGGTTAGCGGTGCCGTCGTCGCGGTTCCGGCGACCGTTAGGCGGACGGTGTACGCACCGGGTACGACTTCGGCGCCTTCGTCGGGACCTTCGTTTCCTTTGAACGTTCCGTTCCACTTTGCCGGACCGTTCTCGCGAAGATCCCACGAAGCGCGATTGAGGCCGATGCGTTTGGGAACGTCCTTGTTCTCCAATTTCCGGACGACGTTACCGCGCGCGTCGACGATTTCGAGGGTAACGGTCTTGGCGCTTCGCGGCAGATAGTAGTTGACGATCGCACCGTACGGTGCGTTGGGGCCGACGAACTCGTTAGGCGGTACGGGCGGATCGGGGAAGGTGTTGACGGGTGCCCACTGCCACATGCGATATGCGTCGCGCGGCGTGAAGAGCGCGACGCTTCCCGATTGCGTGCGCGACCATTGCTGCAGCGGCGTCAAGTCGTCGAGAATCCAAACGCCGCGGCCGTGCGAAGCGACCACGAGATCGTTGGCATCGGGCTGAATCTCGAGATCGTAGATCGCCGTTGCCGGCGCGTTGAGCCGTAGCGACTGCCAGTGGCCGCCGCCGTCCATGGTTATCCAAATGCCGCGATTGGTTCCGGCATAGAGCACGTTGCCGTTGCGCGGATCCTGGCGGATGCTGCGCGCGAACTGATTGGGCGGCAGATTACCGGAAATCGAGTGCCAGTGCGCGCCGTAATCGTCGGTTCGCAATAGGTATGGCCGGTCGTCGCCGAGCAAGTGCCGCTCGACCGCGATGAACGCGGTCCCGGCAGCCGAACGTCCCGGCGTCGAGGCCCATGATTCGTCCCCACGGCGGCACCAGCGACTCCGGCGGCGAGACGTTCGTCCAGTGGGCGCCGCGATCGCGCGTCAGTTGCACGACGCCGTCGTCGGTCGTCACCCAGATCATCGCGTCGTCGAGCGGCGTCGTCGCGATGTAGAGAATCGTGTCGTAGTTCTCTGCGCCCGACAGGTCGTTACCGATCGGGCCGCCGCTCTTGCCCTGTTTGCTCGGATCGTTGCGCGTCAGATCGCGGACTGATTACCGTCCAGTTCTGTCCGCGATCGGCGCTTTCGAAGACGACGTTACCGCCGAGCAGCGCCTTCCCGTCGTTGGTGAATGCCAGCGGCGAATCCCAATTCCACCGATAGCGCAGGTTACGCGGGGCCGTCTCCCCGTTCGACTCGGCGTCGGGCGAGACTTCGTAGATCTGTTTCGTCACCTCGTTGAAGAGATAGACTTGCCCGGTATCGGAGGCGGTCGACGTCGACCAGATATACGACGGATCCTTCGGATCGAAGAGCGCCCACATGCCGTCACCGGGACCAACCTGATACCAGTCGCGATTCATCACGCCGATGTAGCTGTCGCTCGTCGACGGTCCGCACCAGCTGTTGTCGTCCTGCAGGCCGACGCAGACGCGATAGTACGGAACGCGACGATCGAATCCGACGTGGTACGGCTGGGCGATCGGCACGTCGTAGGGCTGCCAAAAGTTCGCGCCACCGTCTGACGAAAGAATGACGCCTTCGTCGTTGCCGTTGATGATGCGCTTTCCGTCGGCCGACCACCAGATCGCGTGATAGTCCCAACCCGCGCCCTTTGAAATCGCTTGGAAGGAACGGCCGCCGTTGGTGCTCATCGAGAGGACGAGCGACACGTTGATCAAGCGATCGGGGTTTGCCGGATTGACGTAGATGCTGCTGAAGTAGAACGACCGCGCGCCGAGGAACGGGCTGTGCGGCATCTTCCGCCACGTCACGCCGCCGTTATCGGAGCGCCACAAATCGCCCTCACGAGATTGTATCAGCGCGTAAAGACGTTGTCGCGCGCCCGCTGCCAATCCGATGCGTCCGGTCAGACCCGACGGCAATCCGTTGCCGGTCAGCTTGCGCCACGTCGCGCCGCCGTCATCGGAGCGATAGATTCCGCCCGCCGGGCCGCCGCTGTCGAGCCGCCACGGTAGGCGACGGATTTGCCACATGCCGGCAAAGAGCGTCGACGGCCGACCGGGAACGCGCACGAGCGACGAGACGCCGCTCGAAGGCCCGGCGTAGAGCGTCCGCTTCCAATGCGCTCCGCCGTCGCGCGTGATGAAGATACCACGCTCGGTGGAGTCGCTCGAAACGCGCCCCAGCACGCCGACGACGACGGTGCGCCGATCGCGCGGATCGATGTTGATTGCCGACACGTGCGCCGAACCTTCGAGATCGACGCGCTGCCAGTGCTTTCCGCCGTCGGTGCTGTGAAAGACGCCGCCGCCGGACTCTACGGTATTGCGCGGATTGGATTCGCCGGTTCCGACCCAGACGTCGCGATCGTCCTGCGGCGCGATGGCGATCGCACCGATCGGCGCCACGGGCTGCTTGTCGAAAACGGGAACCCATGACGCTCCGCCGTCGGTCGACTTGAAGACGCCGCCGCCGGCGCCACCGGCATAGTAGAGTGCGGGATCGCGGTCGGTCCCGGCAACGGCGCTGCTGCGTCCGCCGCTAATCGCCGGACCGATCTGCCGATAGGAAAGGCCGGTGAAGGGGCCGGTCTCGCTTTGTGCGCGGCCCGGCACGGCGAGCGCCGCGAGGAACAAACCGAGAAAAAGCAGTCGCAACGGCATCGTCGTTTCTTTACGCTACGGCAACGAAGCAGCCTGTCGCGAGCAGGGTCCCGCGGGCGAAGTCGGAAGGGCGCGGCGATGCTGGAAATCGTCGCCGGTGCGGTGCGGGCGTACTACCTGTTCGACGTCGCCGATACCATCGATCTGGCAAAGATGAGCGCGCTGGGCGGCGACCATCGGGCGCCGGCCGCGTTGCCGCTCCGACCGCACGCTCAGCCATATCTGCAGTTTCCGGTGCCACCGCTGGTTGCGGCACTCCCTGATGCGACCATTGGAGATTCGCGCTGCTCGGTGCGATTGAAGCTGTACGATTACGGAGTCGTTTCGCTGCGATTAAGCTTCCCCGCGATGGGAACGTGGAACGACCTCGTGGCGCTGACCGAGCGCGCGCGCAGCGACGAACGCATCCTCAACTTTGCTCAGGCGACCGTGGAGCGCATCTGCGACGAGTACGCCCATGCACTCGACGACCGGCATGAAGCGCTGGTAGAAGACTATGTGATCGTCGAGGTCGATCGCTTCTCGGAAGCGATCGATGCCGAGACGCTGCTCGACGATCATTCGGCGGCGCTGGCGGCACTTTTGATCGGCGAGCGTAAGCGTCTGGCGGCGAGTGAAGCCGAGGAAGCGCTGAGAGTGCGCTTCTCGTATTTCGAAGACGATCTGACCATCGTGCAGTGGGACACGGCCTTCGTCTACGACCGGCGCGAGAGCGCGCGAGCCATCGAGGACATCCTCGAATTCGCCAACTCCCAGCTGCTGGAGCTGCGCACGTACGACGCGCAGCTCGACAGCGAGCTCGACGCAATCTATAAGATGCAGCCGGCCGGTCCGGCGCGTTCGCTCAGCGGCCGGCGCGAGGCCGAACAAGCCGCGACGCTTCGTTATCTAATCGTCGATATTCTCGAGCTCACCGATCGCTCGACCAACGCGCTCAAGCTGGTCGGCGATGCGTATTACGCGCGCATCTATCGTGCGGCTGCGGCGCGCCTCGGTTTGTCGGATTGGCAAGGGCAGATCGACACTAAGCTGGCCTCGGTCGGCGAAATGTATCGCTTCTTCAGCGATCAGTCGCGTGGCCGGCGCGACCAGTTTCTCGAGCTGACTATCGTCGTGCTCGTCGCGGTCGAAGTTGTACTCGGCGTTCTAACGCTTGTTGCATTTCTAACAGCTCGGCCATCTTAGTCTGCGTCGAGTACGGAGATTCGATGACGCAGGACTTGGGCTGCGGCGGGATTTCAGGCGGCGGCAGCTTCTCGCGCACCGGCGTCAGCAGTTTGTAGGCCGGCTCGTTCCAGACGTTACGCTGTTTTGCAACGGGACTGCAGCCGCCGCCGTCCCAGAAACCCGATTGCGATCCATCCTTACGAAGCTCGGTCGCGACGTTATCTACGAATCGCACCGGTCCGCATGGAACGCTCTGATACTGATTCCACACATAGATCGCCGTATTACCCCCGCCCTTGACCGGGTTGCGGTTGATGACACGGTTACGTTTTACGATCTGATCGGTACCGCTCGCGATGCCGATGCCGCAGGCGCCGGTATCGACCAGCACGTTGTCGAGCATCTCGACGCCGTTGGCACCGTCGTCGGCGATGATTCCGCAGCCCGACGGGCTCTCGCCGCCGGTCACGTAGTTATCCTCGGCTTTGAACGATTTGCCTAAGCCGAAGTTGATCGAGTCTTCCTGATCGTCGGGATAGAGATAGCGCCGCGTATTGGGGCTGCTCAGCGTGTAGTTTTCGCGCACGACGATGCGCCGGGCGTTCCACGTCTGCACGTTCTGTCCGCGAGGGAACGGGCCGCGCGGATTGAGCAGAAAGTTTCCCCGGATCGACAGGTGGCTCACGCCCTGCGGCGCCTCGATGTTCGACTCGCCGTACGCAATCACGTTCCCAGTTACGAGCACGTCGGAGACGTTCTCCAGCAGCACGCCGTCGTTGTGGTCGCAGCAGCCTTTGCTGCGCGTCTCAGGGTGAATGTAGCTATCGTAGATGCGTACGAACCGGCCGCCGCTGACGCTCACCCCGTTGCCCCCGCAGGGACCGATCTGCGAACGCTCGATCGTTATGTCGGTCGAATGCTCGATGCGAACGCAATCGCCCGAGCGCGTGGAGATATTTAACCCCGTGTAAACGTGATGATGCTTATTGCCGATCACGAACGTACCACTCGCCCGCGAGGCGGCCGCTTCACCGATCGTGGCGGGAAGCGCGGCGGTCGTCGGGGGCGAGGGCGCAGGCGGTCGCACAGCTCACCAGAGCTGCCCAGAGCAGAAGGCGAAATGGCATCGTTCCCACGATATCTCTCTCAGCTTCGCTTCGCGCTTGGAGGAACATGCCGTGAAATCGCTCTCCGCTCTCTGGCCGATCGCTGCTCTCTGCTTACTCGCCGCCTGCGCGGGGCCGCAGCGCACGATGCCTGCCATGTATTCAAAGTGGAGCCACCGGCGCGACCGCGCCTGCAACACTCGACGTTACTACCGGCGACGTCGAGAGCGGGCGCAACGCGAAGATACTCTACTACCACCTGATGCCGCTGCGCGCGCAGCACCGAGGAGACGCAGACGGCTCGGGCGTGCGCAAGAAATATCCGGCCGACTTGGTTCGCAGGAAGGGGCCGGTCATGAAGACGGCGGCCTCGTACAACATCTACGTCAACTGCAAGGCCGGCGACGAGAGCTGCTGGGGCGATCCCGAAGGATTCGAAAAGAACTTGACCGGGAGCAGCTTTGCCGGTCTGCTCACGCAATACACCCACACCTCGCCCGACGGCTACACGTTCGGCGGCGCCTTCTCGCTGAAGTATAAAACCTACACCAAGCTCTTATATCAAAACGACCTGCTTGCTATCGTGCACGCTGCCCTGATGCAGAACGGCAAGAAGGCCGGCTACACCAGCATGTACCACGTCTTCCTTCCCAAAGGCACCGACACGTGCTTCGATCGCACGCGCTCGTGTTACTCGCCCGACCATCGCAATACGTTTAACTTCTGCGCCTACCACGAAAGCGTTTCGTTCAAGGACGTGCGCGACGTCGTCATCGTCTCGATCGAGCCCTATCAGAAGATCAGCTTCTGCGCCTCGCGCGCCTCCTCGGGAGCCGGCGCGCTCACCAACTCGACGGCCTCGACCTTGGGGCACGAGATGTTCGAGTCGATTACCGATCCCGGGCCGGCCTTTGCCTGGTTCAACTTCACCTTCTACTCGGAGGTCGCCGACCTGTGCGAGACCTTCCAGTGGAAGATTCCCTTGAACGGGGTGACGTACAGCATACAGCCGATGTACTCGAACGCCTATCACGCCTGCGCCGACGGGCCGTAGCGCCTACGGCGTCTCGACGGCGAGCCGCTCGCTCCACTTGATCCGGCCCGTAGCCTGCATCGCGACGAAAAGCGTGATGATGGCGCCGATGGTAATCGTCAGCCCGCTCCATCCTTCGTTGAACAACGCGTACGAGAAGAGAATGAGATATACGAGCTGCGCGAGCGCGCTTTCGACGGCGGCAAAGCGCCAACCGACGACGAGCCGCAGATACGAGATCGTCAAGAAGAGCGTGACGGCCGAGCAGATCGCGAAGGCCGCCTCGAGCGCAATGCGGTCGACCAGATACGCGAAGAGCAAGTGGAACGCAAAGAACGAGGCGGCCAGGAAGAAGTAGTTAACCGGGTGCAGGTCAACGTTGCGCAGCGTCGTGATCACCAACATCACGAAGAAGTAAAAGAATAGCGCGACCGGCGCCCAGAGCGTGATTCGCTGCGCGAGCGGGCCCGGCTGGAGCGGATAGGGGAAGGTCATCCCGATGCTGTTGCCGGTCACTAGCGACGTGTAGTGCCAGCCGAGCCGCCAGCCCTTGCCGGAGCGTACTTCGTCCACGGGAAGCAGCGTTTGCGACGGAAAGTCAATGGCATCGAAGTTGGTCGTCATCGCGAGCGCGAAATCATTAATCGATTGCACGCCGCTTCCGAAGCAATAGCTCCACGTTTCCATGCCGCGAGAAGAATACCCGATAGCGATCGTCGTCTCTTGACCTGGCGGCAGATCGAAGCTGACGTAGCCGCTGTCGAGCGCCGCCGGATCGGCGATGCGCCGGCCGCCCACCGTCGCGTTGAAATCCGCGTAGGTCGCCTGGCTCGATGGAAAGGCAAAGTGCACGGAGAGCTGCGATGCCGGCGTGTCGTTACGCACCCGGTAGCGGGCAGCAAACCGAACGGAGTAAAGGTTGTACCAAAGCAGCCCAACGCGGCGTTGCTCGAGGTCGAGCTTCACGTCGATGCGGCTGCTGCGCAGCGGAACGGCGACGGTTTGGTAGGCTCGTTCGGCGCGTTTCTTGTCCTGATTGTAGGTCTCTCGAGCGACGCGCGCTTGGACGGACGGCGCGGTCTGCGCCTGCGGGCCACCCCACTGCGCCGTAAGCTTGGCGCGCTGCGTGGAGTCGGAGTCCCCGGTACGCTGTACCAGCGTCCCACCCAGGATCATCCAGGCGATCCCCGCGCCGATAAAAATGACGGTAATGGCGATCAGACGCTTGAGCATGCCTACCTCGTAGAGAGTTCCGCATCTATACTTTGCGTTGCAAAGTCATTTACTTTGTAACACAAAGCAACGCGGAGCGCAAGAGGCGGCGAGGCTACGAGCGGGAGGCCGCGGGTCTGCGCAGGGTGCGGTAGTCGCCGTTGCGGATCGTAATGCCGTGTCCGTCGAGCCACTCCAGCATCGGCACGGCATATTTGCGCGACGTCCCTAAGAGGTTGCGGAACTCCGCGGCCGTCATGCGATCCCTCTCGCTCAGCAGCGTTTCGACCCGCGCGCGGATCTCGGCGATCTGCGAGCCGCGATAGAGATCGTCGCCTACCTTGACGAGGGAACCGCGCGCGAGCAGCGTGTCGAAGGCTTTGACCGCGCCGGCAACCTTGGCGAGCTTAACCGCTGCTGCCACGCCGGCAAACGGTATCGGCAGAAACGGCTGCTCCTCGTCGAGCGGAACGAGATGATCGAAGAAGGCACGCTGTTCGGGCGTAAGCGACGGCTCGTGATCGACCGTGCAATAATAGCCGCTGCGATGCAGCAGCCGTCCCTCCGAGACGAAACGCTCCATGATGCGAACGAGCAGCGGCTCGCCGATCCCCAGCGAACGCGACAGCGCGAGCGAGGTCACGCCCATCGCCCACGACTCGCGTTCTTGCGCCTCATGCAGCCCTTCGATGACGCGACCCAGCAACATGCGGGCTGCGGCGCCGTCGACGTACTCGGCAGGCCGCTCGATCGGCAACGCTTCTTCTCGTTCGACTAGCCGCTGCATCACCTCGCGAGCGGCCTGCTCGCGCAAGTTGACGGCCACCGCAACGGCGGCGAGATCGACGGACTGCAAACCGCGCTCGTGTAAAAGCGCCGCGGCGGCGCGTTCGGCGGTACCCTCACCATCCGCGTCGTCGGGTACGTCGAGCGCTTCGACGTGTCCGCCGCCCAGCAGCGTCATCGGCGACGGCCGGCGCAACACGAAACGCAATCCCGGAAAAGCGACGACCGGCTCGCGCAAATGCAGGTTTGCCCGCATTTCGTTGGCATTGACCGATCCGTTCTGAGCGACGAGCGTTCCCAGAACTTCGCTCGAACCGACGTACGCGCGAACCGCCGTGCGGCGGCCGATTAGCGACAGCGCGCTCTGCAACGGCACGAAGCGCACCGCGAAGCTCGTGCGCGCGGTGAGCTCGCGTCCAACGACGGCGTGGCCCCGCTCGATTTCGTGCCGGTCGACGCCGGGAAGGTTGAGCGCGACGCGCGCGCCGGCTTCGACGCTGGGCCGTGTCGAACCGAACACGCCGATGCTGCGCACGTGCGCCGCCTTGCCGCCGGGCTCGACCATCAGCGTCTCGCCGGTTTCGATGCGGCCCTGCATCAGCGTGCCGGTGACGACCGTGCCTAAGCCGGGAAGCGAAAAGACGCGATCGACCGGTAGATAGACCGGTGCGTCGATGTTGCGCGGTGGGAGCGCCGCAAGCTCGTCGTGCAGCGCGTCCCGTAACGCGTCGAGATTCTCGCCGGTGACGACCGAGACGGGATAGATGGGTGCCGAGGCCGCAATCGTTCCTTGCAGATGCTCGGCAATGCGCTGCGATGCGTCGTCTCGTTCGCCGGCTTCCACCAAGTCGATCTTGCTGGCCACGACGATGATGCGCCGGACGTTGAGAAACTGCAGGATCTGCAGATGCTCGAGCGTCTGCGGCATGACGCCCTCGACCGCGTCGACGATCAGCAGCAGCAACTCCATCCCCGCCGCTCCCGCCAGCATGTTGTGCAGAAATCGCTCGTGCCCGGGAACGTCAACGATGCCGCCCTCGACTCCGTCGTCGAAGCGCAGGTGCGCGAAGCCCAAATCGAGGGTCATGCCGCGCTCCTGTTCCTCAACCCAGCGATCCGGATTCGTTCCGGTCAGCGCGGCGACCAGCGCCGACTTTCCGTGATCGACGTGACCCGCCGTTCCGACGATGTGCACTCTATCCGGCGGCGCGACGCGGCGCCATGTGGTACGCGCTGAGAATCTCACCGGCGGCGCGCAACCCCGACTCGGCGCCGCCCTCCATGAAGCCTTGATACTCAACCGACGTGTGCTCGCCGGCGAAATGGACGCGCCCCTGCTGCGTAGCTTCGTGACCCGCAATCGTCGTACACTGACCGACCAGCCAGCATGAGTAGCTCGCGAGAATATTGGGATCGGCCTGCGCGTTGCCGAACGTCGCCTTACCGTTCCAGGCCGGCGAAACGCCCGGCCAAATGCGATCGAGTTGCTCGAAGAACGCCGTCGCGTGCGCCTTCACGGCGGCCGATTGATCCGCGCGCGCGTACGGCATCGGCGGCGTGTCGAGCATTCCGGCCGCACCGGCGGTGAAGACTTCGATCAAACCATCCTGCCCCGGTTGCCCCAGCGAGAAGTCGAGCGCGCTCTGCGCCGGCAACGTCGTCCAGATCTGGCCCGACGTCGGCTGCGGCCAGGGATGTTTGGCGCGCATCCAGGCCCGGCGATCGAACTGCAAGTGCAGTTTGGTGTGGTAACCGTAGCCAAGAGCTCTCGATCGCGTTGATTTTCGCCGAATCGAAGCCGGCGCTCGAATAATCGAGTGCGCGCAAGGCGATGAACGGTATCGTCAGCACGACGCGATCGGCGTAGACCGTCTGGCGGCTGCCGCCCGCATCAAAGTGCAGTTCGTACGTGCCCTTGGGCATACGCCGGATTGCCAGCAGCCGGTAGTTGTGTATCACGCTGCCGGCCGGCAACCACTCCGCAATTGCTTCGGGAAGCGACTGGCTCCCGTTGGCCAAGATGTACCGCTGGTCGGAGTAGCCGAGCACGTTCATCTCGTGGTCTTCCGCATAGTGGCGTTGCGCCCCGAGCTGCATGACCAAATTCAGCGCGCTCAGCTCTTCGACGTCGCGCCCATACTCGTTGGCGTACGAAACTTTGATCAGCCGTCCGAGCCGCGAGTTCATTCCTCCGGGAACGTAACGCTCGATCCAATCGCGCATGCTCGTTGCATCGATGCGCCGCGCCGTTGGCGTCGCGGTCTTGTACGTCGTCGTTGGATCGATTTCGGCCGAGCTGCGCCTGCAGGATGGGGTAGATTTTCGCGAAGTCGCGATCGGCGTCGGCCATCGAGTAGTAACGGCCGTCGAGGAAGCAGGTATCGCGAGAGTGCGGCGGCCGGCCGGAATACGTGTCGAGCAATGCGAGCCGAAAACGTTTCGCCAGACCGCGAATCGTCAGGTGCGTCGAGTCGACCATCGCGCCGCACCACTCGGTATGCTGGCGCTCGTTCCAATAGGAACGCTCCGAATGCATCCGGCCGCCGACGCGCGACGACGACTCGTAAATCGTCGCCGCTATGCCCGCGTCGTGCAGCCGCAAGGCGGTCGTCAGTCCGGCGATGCCGGCGCCGACGATTACGACGCGCTCGCGTCCGCGAGCTTGCGAGCTGCTCCACGCAACGAGTTCCGGGATGCTTGCCGCTGCGAGCGCCGCGCTCCCGAGATCGCGGACGAAATCCGCGCGCCGCATTAGAGTTTCAAACTAAGGTCGACGAAGAAACCGAATGGCTGGCGCACCGACGAGATTCCGACCTCGGTAATGTTGTAGAAGGTTCCGTACGGGTAGCGCAGCTGCTGCGGCGGATTGCGGACGAAGTTTCCGGCCGGCGCGAGAATGTTCGAGGGCAGGCTCGAGTAGACGCACGTCACCGAATTATCCCAAGCGTACCCGCGCTGGTAGCATTGGTTGACGATGTTGACCGCCTGGAACGTCAGCGTCGCACGCGGCGTCAGCTCGTAACTCGTCTGGAGGTTGAGCGAAAACTGCGACGGCTGAATGAACGCGCCGAGGTTATCGAAGTGGTTGCTGTACGGATCGGGCAGAAAGACCGCGCCGATCGAGCCGCCGGCACAACTGACGCCCGGAGTGCCCGGCGTTTTTGAGGGCTGCGCCCGGCACGACTGGGGCACGTATCCCGGCCAGACGAGTGGGGAGCCGTAGTTCGAGCCGTCCATGTAACGGACCGACGGCGTAATCGCGAACCGGTTGCGGCGGTAGTTCAGAATCAACGACGCAACGTCGGGCACCGTGTAGCCGTTGGCGGCATTGAAGGGGGTCGGAATCACGTCATACGGCGCGTACCAGCCATTGGTATCGAAGAGCGGCTGCAACGTATCGTGGAAGTACGGATTGGGAATTTTTAGCTTGCCCTGATTGCGCGTTCCGGTTTGGTCGTTGGGCAAAATCGCCAGAGCGTTCCCCGCATAGGCGCCGCTGCCGCAGGCTTGCCAGTTTGCCGAGCTCTTCGTGACGTTCGCACAAGCCGACGAGTACGAGTTGTAAAGCTCGATCTGCTGGTTAAGCGCGTCGATCACGCTTACGCCGTTGATCGGACTATATTTGATCCGGTTCTCCGTGTGCGTGTAGGAGAGCATGCCCGAGAGACCGTTGCGGCTGAAGTCGCCGTACTGCATCGAAAACTCGACGCCGTAAGACTCCTGCGTGCCGACGTTGAGTCCGGCCAGCGTTCCCTGCACCGGATTGATGGCCTGGAACTGCAGCTCGTTGTTCGTGTTGCGGTAGAACGGCGTGATTTTATACGAGAGCTGCGTTCCTTTGACGTGCTTCTCCAGCGACAAATCGAAGTTGTCGGACGTGTCCGGATAAATTGCGTGATCGGGCGTGTGATACCCTAAGGGATAGAACTGCGCGATGAACGACGCGAGGTTCTGCTGGAATGTATTGTACTGGTAGTACGACGAGCCTTCGGCGCGGGCGTACGTGCCGGCCGAGCCGCGAATCACCGTGTCGGGGTTGATCGTGTACGTGAAGGCGAAGCGCGGCTCGAAGACGTTCGATACATTGAATCCCGCGCCCACGTTGTAGAGGCCGTTGCCGGGATCGGTCATCGGCGCCAGACCGGGCGCACATGTACCGAAGGAACCGCTCGTGGCATTCCAAGTCCACTGCGGGTTCGACCCGGAGGCGCCGCAATGTTCGCGATTGTAGGCATCGAACCAGAACTGGCGCGCCGGGTAGCCGGACTCGAGATCGTTGGTGCCGTAGGCGAAGTGATCGAAGCGCGCGCCGATGTTGACGACGATACGGTCGTTGGGCTGCCACAAATCGGTTAGCGCAAACGAGGTAAAGTAGGGCGTGACGTTATCCACCTGCGCGCTGGCGCCGTTCTCGGTAACCATCCACCTAGCGCCCGCCTTCGCGGCCGGAGAACCGGGCGGAGCGGTGCCCGGCGTAAGGTTGAAGTTGTATCCTCCATAGCCGTAGTAGCATCCGCCCGAGTCGAGGCAACCGCCTTGGCTGCCGGCGTCGAAGCAGCTCCACGGCTGCCCGGTGCGATAGTTGTAACAGTGGCCGTTGGGCGTGCCGTAATTGCTCAGAACGGTGCCCAGGCCGGTCGGCGCGCGGCTCGACGTCGTAGGATCGGTCGAGCTGTACATCGCGTTGTACGTCTGCAGCTTCTGCGTCGTGAACGATGCCTCGCCGGTCAGCAAGTTCTTTGGCGAGAGCTGATTGGCGTAGATGAGTCCGGCACCGTAGCCGTGCTCGAGGACTTCGTAATCTGCCGGATCCGAACGAAAGATCAGCTGCGAGCTCTGCGGACCATTGATGAACCAGTTGGAGTACTCGCCGTAGACCAGGGCGCGAAGATACGAGCGCTGGTCGAAGTTCCGTTGGTACTGCATCTTTTCGATCGAATAGCCGTTCCAGTTTCCATCGCGATCGCTCGGATCGACCGGCGAGCCTGGCGCTCGCGGCATCGGGCTGCTGGGGAAAAACCCGGTGACGAGGTCGTTCGGATTGGGCGACTTCATCAGCGGTCCGCCGTAGTAGAGCGAATCGAGATAAGGCATCGGATAGCCGATGCCGGTCTTGTTGCCGACAGCCGGCGTATACCCGACGTCGAACGCGGAGCTGTAGAACTGGGCGGCGATGCCGCCGGTGACGTAGAGCAGCTGCACGTCGTCGCGCAGCGGCGAGTCGCGATGCGGGACGCCGAGGTGCAAGTTTACGACGTTTTCACGGTCGAAATCGGTAGCTTGCGCGTAGGCGTAGCCAGGAGCCGGTATGAAGCCGTAGTTGGGCGCATTGCCGCCCGCGCCGTCGAGAATATTGTAGACGTTGTTATGCGTCGGGACGTTGATCGGATAGAAGTAAAGCGGATCGCTGACGCCGCCGAAGTTATCGCCGTAGCGGAAGGTTTGATTCGTCCCTGAGAGGCCGATGTAGTACGAGAACATGCGATCGGGCGTGGCTCCGCCCACCTCGATCGTCGCCTGGTGGTAGAAGGCAGGGCCGCCGATCCCCAGATCGGCGTCGCCATAGCCTGGATAGGTTCCGGTCTTGATCACTTGATTGATGTAGCCGGCAAGACCCGAGGAGTTCGACGTCGCCGGCGTGCCGCCGGTATAGACCTGCACTTCTTGATTGCCCAGTGAGGTGAGCGTGGCGATCGGCGCGAGATCCGATTGACGCGTCGTCGGCAGACCGTCGAACTCGTAGGCGACCTGATCGACGTCGCCGCCGCGAATGTAGACGCTCTGATACCAGCCTTGCTGATTCGATGGAACGGTAACGCCGGGCGCCTGGCGATCGCACCGTACGCCTGACTGAGCGAGCCCGAGCCGGAGAGCGTCGAGGCCGCCTTCTGCCCGGCGGAGTTGATCGAGAATACGTCGCTGGTAACGCCCGAATGCACGGAGATTGCGACGTGCGCGACGTCGTGCGCGCGATGGTGCGTAACGCGGGCTGCATGGCGATGGCAGTACTGCCGATTGATCGGCTAAAATCGAGATGCCGCGCTGCGACTGCGGCTCGTATCCGGTCTTTGTGGCGCTGACCGTATACGTGTCGGGCGCGAGCGAAATGAACGAAAACGAGCCGGATGCATCGGTCGTGCTTTGCGCCGTTTGCGACGGCGACGCCGCGGTTACGGTCGCCCCAGCCAGCGGCGCTTGCGTCGCCGCGTCGACGACGCGGCCGCGCAGCGTGCCGGTCGTGCCGGCCCTCGCGACGGACGACGCGGCCGATGACGAA
>CAVSQP010000022.1:0-45169 GCA_963730125.1 Vulcanimicrobiota bacterium
GCGCGCCTATCCGAACGTCGAGCTTGATTTTGCGCTACTTGAGCACGCTTTCGATCTCTGCCAAGGTGTACGACGGAGCAAAGGTAGCACTATCGACTATTCGCTTGACGTGAGCTTGCGTCAGCGCGCCCCCGCTTCGGGCGGTCGACTGATCTCCCGCAAGCCGCCACGCGGCGTCCCAAATCGAGGCCAACGCTTGAGCGCCCCAGCTCATTACTAAAGCGGTGTCCGTGCCGAACTTATTCCAGAGCGCGGTTATCGTGTTCTTCGACTTGCCGCCGCCGGCGTGTTCGTATGCGGTGCAGAGTTTCGGCGGCGGGATCTGTTTGCCGGTGGCTTGCATGAGTTCGACGATAAAAAGCGCTGCGTCCGCACCGCTGGTAACTTCCATGCCCTTGAAACTGCTGCTCTTTCGCGCGTCGCTCGTTACCAACGGAAAGAGCTGCGAAGCGAACATGTCTACCATGTTGTCTTCGTAGGCGCTGTGGACGCCTTTCGCGGGCCAGTTTGTTGGATGGGCTTTGGGGCCGCTCGTTGGCTGATCCGAATATCCGTCGGCGAGATACGAGCCGTGGAGCGGCTGGCAAGCGTCGCCGACATAGTGCGCCAGAACGCCGGCAGCGCAGACGAACTGCGGCAGTTTGCCGCTCTTCGCGAACTCGACCATCAAGTCGAAGATCTGCCATACGCGAAACGGCAGGAGTCCGTATTTGCTCGAGGGGTGCTGTTGCGTTTCTCCTTTGGCTTGGTACAGGCCGTGATAAAAATCGAACCAAGCTTTCGGCGTGAGGTTGTTGCGCGGGTCGGCAAGGCTGAAGTTGCGCAGCGTGACGTTGTGATGCGCGGGATTCGGTTCGTCGCCGTCGGCGAAGTGGTTGGGGTGCTCCGGGCCGACGTTCGGTGCGGTGTCGCGCCCGCCGGGTACCGAGCCCTGAGGCTTCTTCCAGACGAGATCGGGAACGTCGGCGAGCGGAATGAAGCTCAGGTGCGGAAGCTGCTTCTTGACGAACGTCGGGTCTCTTGAGCTTGTCGAGATCGAAGGCGATGTTGTCGGCATTGCGCGTCATCAAGCCGGCGACGTTACTTTGCAGCAGCGTCGTTGCGATGCGCGCGATGCTGAAATGACCCGTCGCTCCCCAGAAGGGCTGTACGGCAGTGTCGTTTCCCCACGCGAGGTCGACGTCGAGCAGGCGGCACACCGTCGATAAGTTGGTAGCCAGGGTGAAGTTGACGTTATTCTCCCCGACCCGGACCGCTTGACCGCCCCATTCGACTGCGATGGGTGCGAGCGCAGCTGGCGGTCTCGAGATACCAGATCGTCCCCGAATCGCCCGGGCGCGTCGAGACGCCGTCTTCAGGCGCGATCAGAAAATCGGATACGTAATCGTAACCGCCGATGGACTTGTAGCGATAGAAGAGCGACTTGATGCGGCCGCGGAGCTTGCCGCTCGCCGCGCCATAGCACTGCACGTGCTGATCGACCAGCTGCAGCGAGAGCGTGTATTCGTTGATGTCGCCGACGGGCCCAACGTTCTCCAAGCCGTACGGCCGTGACGTCCAGTCGGCGACGTCGTCGATCTCCACCAAGCCGACGTCGAGCGTGCAGTAGGTATTAGTACCGGCGAAAACGTCGTAAACTTCGGAAAACGGCATGCGGCCAATCTGCAGCTCGCTGGCCTCACCGATCCGCTCGCGCTCGCCGCGCAACACGGCATACACCGGCGATCCCGGCTCCCCCACCACGTGCCGGTTGGTCAACGCGTAGTGCGTGTGTCCGTCGGTTACCAGGCATCCGACGCTGGCGTCGCGCGTTTCGCCCTGCACGTCGACGCTGAGCGGGAATCCGCCGCCGATGAGGTAGTCGGGATAGGCGTTGCGTTTTGGTTCCTGCGGTTCAACCTGCGCGAAATCGGCCTCCACGACGCAGACCGGAACGCTGCGGCCGTCGGGCAGATAGAGCGTGCGCGGAATAGCTTCGGTTGGATCGTAGACCTTGCCGAAGTCGTGCGCATAAATCCACTGATTGACGAAAACGAGCACGCACGGCCAGGAGAACGGCGTTACGCTCGAGTTCGACAGCCGGCGCGGCGTCGTGACCTTCTTTGGGTGAAAGTCTTTGCGCGTGGGCCACACTTCGTCGTTGCGAACCAAGTAGAGTCCGACGGCGGTGGCGCGCACGTTGCTCTTTTTCATCAACGCAATGTGGTATGCGTCGCGCGCATCCAGAAGGTCTTTGAGGGAAAGGCTGCTGTAGGTCTGACTGGGCGAAGTCTGCATCGCGCCGCACCTCTGGAGAGCTTTGCAGAACGGTTCGTTGGTTTGACCCATCGCTCCCGCGACGATTAAGGCGGCGCTTATCCGATCTTACGGATCGAGCATTGTCGCAAGGCTCGATCTCTCTCCGTCGGTAACGATCGTGACTGCGCCGTCTTCGTCCGTCCGATAAACCCGAGCGCCGAAGCGCTGCAGCGTCGACAGCGTCGAGGGTGCCGGATGGCCGAAGAGATTGTGGCGGCCCACGGAGACGATTGCGTAGCGCGGCGACGACGGCGCCGATAAAGCCGGGCGACGAGCCGTAAGCCGAGCCGTGATGTCCGACCTTGAGAACGTCGGCGTGCAGATCGACGCCTTCACTCAAAAAGCGCTCCTCCGACTCGCTTCCCGCGTCACCGGTGAAGAGCATCCGAAATCGGCGGTACGTCAACACGAATGCTACGGAGTTGCTGTTGATCGCATTTCGTCCGGCGATGAACGGCAACGACGGACCGATGAAGTGTAACGTGACGCCGTCATCCGTTCGCCACTCGACGCCGGCCCGAGGGTAGGCGATCGGTACACCCTCGCCTCTTGCCGTAGCCAACGCGTCTTGGTAGGCGTGACCCCCGTAGCGCTGGCCGCCGTCGGCGATTTCGGCGACGCGCAGATGGCGCAGCACCGGCGCAAGGCCGCCGGCGTGGTCGCCGTGCGGATGCGAGAGCACGACGGCGTCGACCGCGTGAATGCCGTGCCGCAAGAGAAATGGGACGACGGTCCGTTCGCCGACGCGCTCGGCGACCGAGTCGTCGCCCTGCCTCCCGCGTTCCAGCCGGCCACCGGCATCGACGAGGAATGCGTGACCAGCCGGTGTTTGAATCACGATTGCATCGGCCTGCCCGACGTCGAGCACGGTGATGCGAAGGCGCGAATCAATAGCTGCGCGGCGGTAACAACACGAGCGCTGCTCCCAGAACGACCGCCGCAAGGGCGAGCGTTCGAGCCCAACTAACGCCGGCCGCTTTTGCGTCGCTGCGCCAGAGAAACGGTGCTGCCAGCAGAGCCGCGTCGTATGCTGCGATGCACCACGCCGGCGCGGGCGTCATCGGAACAGCGGCAGCCGGTAGCGCGCTCAGCGTATCCACCACGCCCAGCATCCAGGCCAAGAGCCACGAGTTGAGATTGGCGGTCGCTTGCGCTAACGGGTCGCACCACGACAGCGCGAGCTGCGCCGCAGCCAGCGCCATGGTCAGCGCAACGCAGGGAACCACGGCGAAGTTTGCTACGACCGCATATGGCGCAAACTGCAGAAAGACCGCCGCTCCGAGCGGCCAGGTTCCCAATTGCGTCGCGACGGAAAGGACGAGCGCCTCGCGCAGACGATCGGGTATCGCAACGGCACCTTCGAGCCAACGCTCCAACGGCGCCGCGCAGGCAAAGATTGCGCCGACGCACGAGAACGAGAGCGCGAACGAGGCCGACGCGACGCTCGACGGCCGCGCGAAAGCAATGACCAGTCGCGGCAATCGCCAGCGCGTTCCACGAAAAGGTCGCGCGTCCGCAAGCGCGCGCCGCCAGTGCCGCCGTGGCCATCGTTGCCGCGCGCACTGCCGGCAGCTGCGCGCCGCTCCACCAAACGAAGAGCCAAACGATGGCGATCGCGATCGCGCACGTCAGCGCCCGCGGCATGGCCAGCGCGCCAAGAAGCAACGTCACGAGCGCCGTGACCGCGCCCAAGTGTAAGCCAGCGGTCACGAGAACGTGCACCGTTCCCGTTTCCTGGAACTCCGCGCGCAGTGCCGGCGGTATCGCGGCGCGCTCGCCCCACAACTCTCCCGACACCACCGAAGCGGCGGGCTCGCCTAATCGCCGGCGCAGTTGCTCGTGCGCCCAGGCGTGTGCGCGCGCCAGCCACGTTCGCGCGTCGCCGGTCGCGTTTGGATCGATCTGCGAGAATCGTCGCACCCTCGAGCCGGCCGTCCACGCCGCGCTCGGCCTCGATCGCGCGTTCGCTCGGCTCGCCGGGATTGCGCGCCTCGTCGAACGGTTCCAGACGACCGCGAACCAGCACGCGCGCACCGGGCGGTACGTCTTCGCGCACGCGAGCGGCCGCCGTCGCACCGTTGTCGAGGGCGAGAGTCACCTCGCTGGTACCGTCGGGCTGCTCGACGCGATCGAGCAGCGTCGCGGTATAGCGCGCCGTTCGTCCTCGCCACGAGTTTCTGCATCGGAGCGCGTGCGAATGCCGGCGTTAAGAGTCGCGGCGGCGAGGGTGACGAGCAGCAACGTCGCGAAAGCGCGCCGTCCGGCAGTGCCGGCTAAAGAGAAAGAGGACGAATGCAGCGTCGGCGGCAACGACGACGGTGCGTACGTCGGCAGGCGCCGGCGAAACGGTGAGCGTTGCGAGCACCGAGCCGGCCGCGCAAAGAAGAATCGCATACGGCGGCACGCCGCTGCACTAACGACGAGGTGCGCCGGCGTCTAGGAAGAGCAGGAGGAAACGTCATCCGCATCATCATTACCGGCGGCGCCGGATTCATCGGATCGCATGTCGCGGATGCCTACCTCGCGGCCGGGCACGAGATTCTGATCGTGGACTCGCTCTGGGAGCACGGCGGCGGGCGGCGCATCAACGTCCCCAGCGGTGTCACGCTGGTGCACATGGACGTGCGCGACGAAGGCATCGCGCGCATCTTTGCCGAGTTCAAGCCCGACGTCGTGAACCACCATGCCGCCCAGCATTCGGTCGCGATCTCGGCCCGCGACCCGATCTACGACGCGCAAGTAAATATCGTCGGCCTGCTCAACGTCCTGGAGAACGCTCAGCGCAGCGGCACGCGGAAAGTGATCTTTGCCTCGAGCGGTGCCACCTTCGGAACGCCCGACCATCTTCCCATTAACGACGCGACGCCGCAGCGGCCGAGTTCGCCGTACGGCATCTCGAAAATGGTCGCCGAGCATTATCTGCGCTTCTATCGCGCTTCAAAGGATCTGGACTTCACCGCGTTGCGCTACGGCAACGTTTACGGGCCGCGCCAAGACCCCAACGGTGAGGCCGGCGTCATCGCCATCTTCATCGGAAAGTTTCTGCGGCAAGAAGGCGTGCGCATCGACTGGGATGGCGAGCAGACGCGCGACTACGTTTATGTTGCCGACGTCGCGCGCGCCAACCTCGAAGCGCTCGAACGCGGCTCGGGCGAGTGCTACGTCATCGGCACCGGGCGGCGCACCAGCGTCAACGACATCTACCGCGCGCTGGTAAGCCTCACCGGATACGAGGCGCCGGTCACGCACGCGCCGCCGCGCACGGGCGACGCGCGCGACGCCGAGTTCGATTCTTCGCGCGCTGCGGCGGAACTCGGATGGCGGCCGTCGACCGCGCTCGCCGACGGAATCCGCCAAACCTACGACTACTTTCAGAAGAATCCGCCCGCGCGCGTCGCGTAGTCTTCGCGATGGAACGCTTCGCGGAGACGGCTGCGCGAATCGCCTCGCATTCCGGTAAACTCGAGAAGATCGAGCTTCTCGCCCAATACTTTCGCACGCTCGACGACGCCGATCTGCCGGCGGCCGCTCGGTTTTTCACCGGCTCGCCCTTTGCGGCGAGGGATTCGCGCACGCTCTCGGTGGGCGGACGAACGATCGTCGGAGTGGCGCGCCGCGTGTGGGAGTTCGACGATGCGGCATTGGGAGGCGCCTATCGCGCGACCGGCGATCTCGGCGCGGCGCTGGCGCCGCTGGTGCGGCCGCCACGTGCGGCAACGCTCTTCTCCGAGCATCTCACGCCGGCGATACTCGAAACGCGCTTCGGCGAAATCGCCGCAGCTTCGGGCAAACAGTCGAACCGGCGCCGCGAAGCGGTGCTCGAACGGATCTTTCGCGCCTGCACCGATCCACTCGTCGCAACCTACGTCGTCAAGATCATAACGGGCGACCTGCGCGTCGGATTGCGTGAAGGCTTGGTGCTCGACGCAATCGCGCGCGCTTTCGGCGCCGATCCCGATGCCGTGCGTCGCGGCGTGATGGCCGCCGGCGACGTCGGCGCCGTCGCGTCTGGCGGCGAAACACGGTGCGCTGGCCGAGCTGCGCGTCGAGTACGGCGCACCGATCGGCTTCATGCTGGCGACGCCGGTTACGTACGCGACGGAATATCCGCAACTCGACGGCGCGGTTTGGATCGTCGAGGACAAGTACGACGGGATTCGCGCGCAAGCGCACGTGCGCGACGGCAGCGTGCGACTCTTCTCGCGCCGCCTCAACGACGTCACACCGTCCTATCCGGAGATCGCCGCGGCACTGGCCGCGATCGCCGGCGATGCCATCTTCGACGGCGAGATCGTCGCTATGCGCGGTGACGCCGTGCTGCCGTTTCGGACGCTACAAGCACGCTTGCAGCGTAAGACGCTCGACGACGAGCTCTTGCGCGAGGTGCCGCTGGCCTACGTCATCTTTGATTTACTGGCGATCGGCGACGATCTGCTGCTCGACGAACCGTTGACGGTGCGCCGCGAACGTTTGGCGGAGCTCGCATTACCGGACGTCGTTGCGTGTCGCGCCCTTCGAGCGCGTCGCCGAGTTTCCGGCCGTCGAAATCAACGATCGTTTTGAGGCCGCACGCGCGCGCGGCAACGAAGGCTTGATGCTCAAACGCGACGACTCTCCCTACGCGCCCGGCCGGCGCGGAAAGTGGTGGCTCAAGCTCAAGCGCGAGCTCTCGACGCTCGACGTCGTCGTTGTAGCCGTCGAATGGGGCCACGGCAAGCGCGCCGGCGTGCTCTCCGACTACACCTTTGCCGTGCGCGGCGACGGTGGACGGCTCGAAACGATCGGCAAAGCCTACTCCGGTCTAACCGACGCCGAGATCGCGCAGCTCACCCCGTGGTTTCTCGCGCACCGGCTGCCTCAAGACCAGCAGCGCGAGAAGGCGCGTTCGTACGAGATCCCGGTCGAGCCGAAGATCGTGCTCGAGGTTGCCTTCGACGTCATTCAGGAGAGCGATCTGCACGAAAGCGGCTTCAGTCTTCGCTTTCCGCGGATCGTGCGCATCCGCGACGACAAGCCGCCGGAAGAAATCGACACGATCGAGCGCGTCCGCGAAATCTATCGCGAGATGCTGGCGCGCGAGGCAGGTTAGGCGACGACGAGGTTGAGGAGTTTGTCGGCCACGTAGATGCGTTTGCGGATCTCTTTGCCGTCGAGGTGCGCGCGCACGTTTGAGTCGGCCATCGCCAGCGCTACGGCCGCGTCTTCGGTTACGCCCGTCGGCGCCGCAATACGTGCGCGCACCTTGCCGTTGACTTGAACGACCAGCGTGATCTCTTCGACCGCTAAAACGTCTCCGTCCGGCTCGATATAACGCTCTAAATGAACGGACGCCGCGTGCCCCATGCGCGCCCACAGCTCCTCGGCGATGTGCGGCGCGAACGGCGCGACGAGGATCGGCAGTACGGTAACCGCATACTTCATCGCGTCGGAGCCGCGGGTCGCTTCGTCGGCGGCCGTCATCGCGTTGACCAGTTCGTCGATTCGCGCGATCGTCGCGTTGTAGTGGAAGCGGTGGGAGCGCGTCTCGTCGATCGCCGACTTCGCCACGAGGTGCACCGCGCGTAGCAAGGCTTTTTCGGCCGGGGTCTTCGCTGAAGGGGTCGCCGGTCGTCCTTCGACAAGCTCAGGATGACGGCGGCAAGCTCAGATGACGGGCAAAGAACGGCTCGCAGGCGCGCCAGATCCGGTTGAGCAGGCGCACGCGCCCGCTGATGCCGTCGTCAGTCCAGTTGCTCGTATCCTCGGGCGGCGTCACGTAGAGTAAGAACAGACGCATCGCGTCGACGCCGTTGCGCTCGGCGGTCTCATCCACGCCGACGACGTTGCCCCGCGATTTCGACATCTTGTCCCCGTCGCGCAGCACCAGACCTTGGTGGAAGAGATGCTCGAAGGGTTCGTCCCGGCCGGTCACCCAGCCACGATCGATAAAGAACTTGTAGAAGAAGCGCGCATAAAGAAGATGCAAGACGGTGTGCTCGGCGCCGCCGATATATTGATCCACGTTCATCCAATGCGCGGCACTCGCTGCATCCCACGGCGCCTTATCATCGTGGGGGCTCAGGTAGCGCAAGTAATACCACGACGAATCAAAAAACGTGTCCATGGTGTCGGTCTCACGCCGTGCCGGTCCGCCGCACTTCGGACACGTCGTCTCGACAAACTCCGCAATAGACGCGAGCGGTGACCCCTCGCTCGCCGCAAGCGCTCGAGGCGGGAGCATCACGGGAAGTTGCGCGTCGGGTACCGGAACCTCGCCACAGCGTTCGCAGTAGACGATCGGAATCGGCGTGCCCCAGTAGCGCTGGCGCGAGATCAGCCAGTCGCGCAAGCGATAGTTGACGCTCTTTCCGCCGATGCCCATGGTACGCAGCCGTTCGGCGATGGCGTCGCGGGCGCGCGCGCTCGACATGCCGCCGAAGTCACCGCTCGCGACGAGTTTTCCATCGTCGACGTAGGGCTCGGTGAAAGCCTCGGTTCCGGCTGCCGACGGCGGTACGACCACTTGCGCTACGGGCAAGCCGTGGCGCGTCGCAAACTCGTAGTCGCGCTCGTCGTGAGCCGGAACGCCCATCACCGCGCCGCTTCCGTAATCGGCCAGCACGTAGTTCGTCACCCAGATCGGCACGCGCTCGTGCGACAACGGATGGATGGCGTAGGCGCCGGTGAAGATGCCTTCTTTTTCCATCAGGCTGGTGCGTTCGAGCTCCGACTTCGATTTGAGCGACGCGGCAAAGGCCGCCATCGCCGCTGCGTGCTCGGGTGAAACGATTGCCGTTAACGCTTCGGCAACCGGGTGTTCCGGCGCCATCGCTAAAAACGTGACGCCGTAGACGGTGTCGATCCGCGTCGTAAAGACTTCGATGCGCTCGTCGAGCCCGTCGACGGCGAACGAGAAGGCGACGCCCTCGCTGCGCCCGATCCAGTTACGCTGCATCGTTTTGGTGCGCTCCGGCCAGCCGGGCAGCGTCGCGAGGTCGTCGAGCAGCCGATCGGCATAGTCGGTAATCTTGAGAAACCACTGCGAGAGATTGCGGCGTTCGACCAGCGTTCCACAGCGCCAGCAGCGTCCGTCCTCGACCTGTTCGTTAGCCAGCACGGTGCGATCGCGCGGACACCAGTTCACCGGCGCTTCGCGCTTGTAGGCCAAGCCCTGCTCGTAAAGCCTAATGAAGAGCCACTGATTCCAGCGATAGTACTCGGGCTCGCAGGTCGCAATCTCGCGCGACCAGTCGTAGCTCGTTCCCATCAGCCGGATCTGGCCGCGCATTTTGAGGATGCTCTCCGTGGTCCAGACGGCGGGATCGATGTTACGGTCGATGGCCGCGTTCTCGGCCGGGAGGCCGAATGCGTCCCAGCCGATCGGATGCAGCACCTCGTATCCCATCATGCGGTGCATGCGCGCCACCGCGTCGCCGAGGGTGTAGTTCTTGGCGTGACCGATGTGAAGATCGCCCGATGGATACGGCAGCATGTCCATCGCGTAATATTTCGGTTTAGCGCTCGCGTCGTCGGCGCGGTAGATCCCGTCGCGTTCCCAGCGCTCCTGCCAGCTCCGCTCGAACGAGCGAAAATCGTATGAGTCGGCCATCAAGCAGCATGGTACACGGCCTGCGCGTTCGTTGCTACCCTTTGCGTGGTACCCCGGCTGCGTGATGGAGGGGCATGATCCCACGAATTGCAGCGATCGGCGCGGTGCTGGCGGTGTCGGCATTTTTCGTGCTGCACCATCCGCCGTCGCGCCCGCCCATCGAAACGCGGTCCCTGCCCCTAGCGGCCGGGCCCTCGGGCGTCGATCCGTCCCGCACCGGCTCCGATCGGGCCAAGCGACGAATGCACGACCAGGCGATGGTCGTTTATGTTACCGGTGCGGTCAAGCGGCCGGGACTCTATCAGCTTCGCGCGGGCGACCGTTATGCGGCGGCCGTGGAGTTAGCGGGCGGCCTCGGGGCAGCGGCCGATTCCGCCGGCGTGAATCTCGCGCAGCGCGCCTCCGACGGCGACGAAATCGACGTGCCGTCCGTCGGCGAGCGCGCGGGCTCTTCGACGACGCGTCGCGCCGGGCCACATCACCGCGGTCGCCGGCGATCGGCGACGCCGCCGCCCGGCGCGAGCATCGACGTCAACGCCGCCGCCGAGGCCGAGTTAGCCGGAGTCCCGGGAATCGGGCGCGCCGTCGCCGGCCGCATCGTCGAGCTGCGCCGGCGCGAGGGCAACTTTACGTCGCTCGACGAGCTGCTCGACGTCGCCGGAATGACGGCATCGCGGCTGGAGCGCGCACGACCCTACCTCCGCGACCCATAGGCCGCGCCGGGCGCGAGCTTCAAAGGGGACGGCACCGCGCGGCGCGCATTGGGCAGCGTCGTGACAACCGCGGAGCTTCCTACTCGGGAGGCGCTTCCGGCCTTAATTCGCCGGACGCTTGCGGAGCCGCGCGACGACGTCTTGGTGGAGCGCGTCAATGATGCGTGGACGCCAACCTCGAGCGCGCAGCTGCTGTCGCGAGTCGAGAGCGTCGCCTGCGCGATCCGCGACGCGGGCCTCGTCGCCGGCGATCGCGTTGCGCTTATTTCCCACAACTGCATCGACTGGATCGTCTGCGACTTCGCCACGTTCTTTGCCGGCTGCGTGGTCGTCCCGATCTATCCCACGCAGGCGCTCGACCACACGACCTTCATCTTAGAGCACAGCGGCGCGCGGCTGCTCTTCGTCGACTCGCACGCAACCTCGGAGCGGCTGCAGTCGTCGGGCGCGACGCTTCCGCGCGTGATCCGATTCGACTCCGAGGGCGACGACGGGCTCGCGCAATTCGAACGGCGGGGCGCCGAGGTCCGCGCGTCACGTCCCGAGCTCCCCGGCGCCTACGAAGCAACCCTGGTGCCCGACGATCTCGCCGTGCTGATCTATACTTCGGGAACGACGGGACAACCCAAGGGCGTCATGCTTTCGCACGACAACCTAAGCTTTGACGCGCAAGTCGCGCTGGCGTGCGGATTCGAGGGCATCCGCGCCGGCCTAAAAGTGATCTCGGTGCTGCCGTACTCGCACATCTACGAGCACGTGCTGATCTACATTTATTTACTGGGTGCCGTACGCTACTACATCTGCCACGATCCCAACGAACTGCTCGTGGATCTGCGCGACGTGCGCCCGGCCGAAATGACGGCCGTGCCGCGCATCTTCGACCGCGTGCTCGCCGGCATCAAAGGACAGGCGCTGCACGCCGGCGGCCTGCAGCGACGCCTCATTCCGTGGGCCCTCGCCATCGGACGGCGCTACTCGCGGGCGACCGAGCTTGAGGGCGGCGCGTCGCCGTGGCTTGGAATGCAATACCGGCTTGCCAAGCGTCTCGTGCTCGACAAGATTCGGCACCGCCTCGGCCTCGATAACGTCCTGTTCCTCACCAGCGGCAGCGCCCCGCTGCACGTGGATACCGCGATGACGTTCCTGGGGCTTGGGGTTCCGATCATGCAGGGCTACGGCCTTACCGAGACCTCGCCGGTCGTCTCGGTGAACCGGCTTTCCGCCAACGAATGGGGCTCCGTCGGCCGTCCACTCACCGGCGTCGACGTGCGCCTCGCACAGGATGGCGAGGTGCTCGTGCGCGGTCGCAACGTAATGCAAGGCTACTATCGCGACGCCGAGGCAACGGCCGCCGCGATCCCCGACGGCTGGCTTCACACCGGCGACGTCGGCGAAATCGACGGGCGCGGCTTTCTTCGAATCACCGACCGCAAGCGCGAGATATTTAAAACCAGCACCGGCAAGTGGATCTCGCCGGCGAGAATCGAGGCGAGCATCCGGCGCTCCGCGTTCGTCGCGCAGGCCATGGTGACCGGAAGCGGGCACGCACATCCCATCGCGCTGATCTGCCCGAACTGGTCGCTGCTGCGCTTGGAACTCGGTCTCCCTAGCGATGCTCCGCAGGAGCTGCTGGCCACGCGTAAGGACGTGCGAGACTTTCTGACCCACGACGTGCACAACCACACGCGGTCCTTGGCTAGCTACGAGCAGGTTCGCCAGATCATCGTCATCGCGCACGAATTCAGCGTCGAGGGCGGCGAGCTTTCGCCGGCGATGAAGATCAAGCGGCGCCTGGTCGAACAGCGCTACGCGCGGGAGATCGAGCGGGCTTACGAGCCGGAAAATCCGGCGCATGCCGCCGTTTGAAAGAATTTTGAGCGCCGGAGTTCGTTCGAGCGGCAGGACCGCGGCATCGGGACGCCCGATAATCGCGTTCGCCTTGAAGATCCCAAGACCGTTTGCCACGCTCTCGCGCGCGCTGCTGGCCGGCGCGACATTTTTTGCGTTCGCACCGCCTGCCATAGCCGCGAAGCCGCCCCCGATTCCGCCGCTGACGCCCGACGCCGTAACGCATCATACGATCAGCCTAGGCGGCCGTGCGCTCGCTTATACGGCGCGCGCCGGAACGATCACCTTGCGCAACGGCCAGGACCAACCCACCGCCCGCATCTTTTACACGGCCTACACCCTAGACGGAGCCAATCCGTCGCGGAGACCGGTGACCTTTCTCTACAACGGCGGTCCGGGAAGCTCGACGATGTGGCTGCGCATGGGCTCCTTCGGACCGGTCCGCGTCGCGACCGCCGACGGCACTCTGACCGGGTCGCCGCCCTACCGGGTGATCGACAACCAATACACGCTGCTCGATACGACGGACCTCGTCTTCATCGACATGCCGGGAAGCGGCTTCGGGCGGATCATCGGGGCTGGAACGCGCAAAGATTTTTGGGGCATCGACCAAGACGCGACCGCCTTCGCACAGTTCATCCAGCGCTACATCACCAATTTCAACCGCTGGAACTCGCCCCGTTTTCTCTTCGGCGAGTCGTACGGCACGATGCGCAGCTCGGTCCTCGCCAAAGATTTGCAGGACGAGGGCATCGGCCTCAACGGCGTCGTTCTGCTCTCGTCGTTCCTGAACTCAAGCATCGACTACAACGACGGCGCGCCGATCGGCGGCGGCGATTGGGCCTATCCGCTCTATCTGCCCACTGAAGCGGCGACGGCGTGGTATCATCGCGCGCTTCCGGGCGCACCGCCGCTCAACGTTCTGCTTCCCGAAGTCGAGAGCTTCGCGCTCGGCGAGTACGTCGACGCGCTTGCCCAAGGCGCGCAGCTGGCTCCCGACCGCTACAACGACGTCGTTGCCAAGCTGCACCGCTACACCGGACTCTCCGATCAGTACATCCGCAACTCCAACCTGCGCATTCCGTACGATCGCTTCCAGAGCGAGCTGATGCGCCAGAGCGGCGCAATCGTCGGGCGAATCGATTCGCGCTTCAAGACGTACTCGCTCGACCGCCCGCAGGTCGCTCCCGATTGGGATCCGACCGACGCGGCCATCGACTCGGCCTTTGTCTCGAGCAGCAACTACTATTTGCGCCAAGTGCTCAACTACCGCCCGGCGTCGCTCTACCGCGGCGAGATCTACGATCTCATCTATAGCGGCGGCGAGAGTTGGGACTTCAAGCACGGGGCGAACTCGCAGGTCGTCAACGTTACGCCCGATCTCGCGCAGGCGATGACGTATAACCCGAGCCTCAAAGTCTTTTCGGCGAACGGCTATTTCGATTTTGCAACGCCGTTCTTCGCAACGGTCTACGCGCTCAGCCACCTTTATTTATCGCCTTCGATACAGCGCAACATTACTTACGGCTTCTACGAATCGGGACACATGGTCTATCTGCATCCGGCTGCGCTGGCGCGCTTTCACGCCGATCTGGAACGTTGGTACGCGGGAGCGCTGAACCATGCGTGAACTGCTCGTTGCGCTCGCCGCGGCGTTTCTGATTGCGGCGGCGCCCGCGCCCTCGCCGTCGCCTGCGGCCGGCGAAGCCATAACGCCCGATGCGGTGACGCAGCACGCCATCTCGCTGGGCGGAAAGTCGATTGCCTACACCGCTCGCGCCGGTACGATCGCCCTCGAAAACGATAAGGGCGAGGTTACCTGCCGGATGTTTTACACGGCGTTTACCGCCGACGGCGTGGATCCGCGTACGCGTCCGGTGACGTTCCTCTACAACGGCGGCCCGGGAAGCTCGTCGGTTTGGCTGCGCATGGGATCGTTCGGTCCGATGCGCGTCGTGGTCGGCGATGCGGCCGCGACGCCCGATGCACCGTTCAATCTCGTCGAGAATCAGTACTCGCTGCTCGACCGCACCGATCTCGTCTTCGTCGACGCGCCGGATACCGGCTTCAGCCGAATCGCCGCCGCCGGAAAGCCGAGCGATTTCTTCGGCGTCGACCCCGACGTCCGCGCCTTCTCGCAGTTCGTCTCGCGCTACGTTTCGACGTTCAATCGCTGGAACTCGCCGAAGTTTCTCTTCGGTGAATCGTACGGCACGCCGCGCTCGGCGATGCTGGTGCGCGCCCTGCAGCGGCAGGGCCTCGGCATGAACGGCGTGATCCTGCTCTCGTCGATTCTCGACTTTTCGCTCGATTGGGACGTCAACTTCAACGCTGCGGCGATCGGCGGCGGCGACTGGGCCTTCCCGCTCTACCTGCCGACCGAGGCGGCGTCAACGTGGTTCCATAAGGCGCTCCCCGGATCGCAGCAATCGCTGACGGCGTTCTTGTCCCAGGTCGAAGATTTTTCGATGCACGAGTATCTCTCCGCACTCGCCCAAGGTTCGAACCTGTCGCCGTCGCGTTTCAACGACGTCGTCGCCAAGCTCCATGCCTACACCGGGCCTTTCGGAGAGCTACATCCGGCAATCCAATCTGCGCATTCCGTACTGGCGCTACGAGACGGAGCTTTTCCGCAATAGCGGCGTGATGCTGGGACGCCTCGATGCGAGATACACGTCCTATTCGCTCGACCGCATCAACGAGCGGACGCCCTTCGACCCCGCCGATGCGGCAATGGACACCGCCTACGTCGGAGCCGGCAACTACTTCATGCGGCAGATCCTGGGCTATCACACGACGCTCGTCTACCGGCCGTTGGTCAACGTCTTCGCGCAGTGGGAATGGAAGCACAACGGCGCGCTGCCGGCCAATACGGCTCAAGATCTTGCCGAGGCGATGACCTTCGATCCGAAGCTGCAGATTTTCTCGGGTAACGGCTACTACGATTTCGCGACGCCGTTTTGGGCGACGGTCTATACGCTCAATCACCTCAACTTGCCGCCCGAGCTGCAAAAGAATATCAGCTACGGCTTCTATGAGTCGGGTCACATGGTTTATCTGCACCAGCAGGCGCTGGCGCAGTTCCACGACGACCTAGAGCGCTGGTACGCGCAAACGCTCAACCAGCACTAATAACTCTTCGCTACTTCATCGCGTCGAAGCGCGCCAGCGTTTGGCGATAGACGCCTAGCAGCGCATCGTAGCCGCTCTGCATGCCCGTCGTCGGCACTGCGTCGGCGCTTTCAACCTCGCCTTGCAGAACGTCGAGCGAGTTCTCGATGAAGAGGAAACTGCTGACGTCTTGCGAGTAGGAGCCGACCGAATCGTCGGGATTATCGGGCGGCGGTTCGCCGATAATGTCGCGCCGGAACGACGCGGCGCGGTCTGCGTTCAAACTCTTGGCGTATTCCTGAGCCTTCGTGCGCGACGCGACGACTTCGGCGTGCAATGCGTCGATGCGCCGCGACAGGTCGTACTGCGCCGTGAGATCGGCGTTGGTCGCCTTCAAACGCGGATCGCGCAGAACTTCGGCGCCGCGCGTGTAGGTTTGGCCGTTCACGCTCATTCGCACGGTGTACTTTCCGGGCGCCACCAGCGGCCCGTCGTACGACCCGTGGTGGAAATCCCAAACAAACCGGTGCGCGCCCGCAGTGGCGTCCGGTACCGGATGCGCCTGGACCCAATACGGCGTGTAGGCGAGCTTGTTCGGATCGACCGGCTTGGGCGGCTGCGCGCTCGACCACCGGCGAACGACGCTACCGTCGGTGCCGAGAATCTCGATGACGACGGGCGTGCGTGGGACGTCGGCGAGGTAGTAGTCGATGACGAGTCCGGTCGCGGGATTTTGCGCTTGCGGCTCGTCGAGCGGAAGCGGCGTGCCTTCTTGATTTCCCGGCCGTAAGCGATAGGCGGGCGCCGGCGCAAAGAGATACGTCGTGCCGCTCGCCGCCGCATCGGCGGCTTGGCGCAGCGGTTCGATGTCGTCCATGATCCAGAACGCGCGGCCGTGCGTGGCGATCGCGAGATCGTCGCCGTGCACCGCGAGGTCGCGAATCGAGGTGACCGGCAGATTGAACTGCAGCGGCTGCCACGACGCGCCGTCGTTAAACGAAACGTAGACTCCCCGCTCGGTGCCGGCATAGAGCATCCCGCGCCGCCGCGGATCCTCGCGAACGGCGTTGACGAACGAGCCTTGTGGAATGCCGCTGACGATGAGACTCCACGTTGCCCCGCCATCGTGCGTCTTGTAGATATACGGCGCGTAGTCGTCGAGGCGGTGCCGGTCGACCGCCGCGTACGCCGTCTGCGGATCGAAGTGCGACGCCTCGATAATTCCGACTTTGCTCCAGGCCGTCAATGCCTTGGGCGTCACGTTCTGCCACGTGCGCGAGTCGTCACGCGTCACCCAAATATAACCGTCGTCGGTGCCCGCCCAAACCAATGCCGCACGCAGCGGCGACGGCGCGATCGCATAAACTACGCCATGACGGTGCAAGCCGTTGTCATCGGCCAGCGTCGGCGCGTCGAGATTTGCCGGCGTTCCCTCATCGGCGCGCGAGAGATCGGGGCTGACCATCTGCCACGTACTGCCGCCGTCGCGCGAGCGGAAGACGTTTTGGTGCGAAAAGTAGAGTGACGTGCGGTCGGCCGGCGAGAAGGCCAGCGGCAGCGTCCACGTGTTGCGCCACACCGTCTTCGGTCGAGACGCGACCGGATCGAGCGTCTCTTCCCAACCGGTTGCGGGAATTTCGCGTGTCACGGTCGGTCCGCCCTGACCGCTCGAATCGCCGTAAACCAAACCCGGATGCCGCGGGTCGGGCGCCAGCATGCCGTTCTCACCGCCGACGTCGATAGGGCGGAAATCCTGTTGCGAGATGGTGGCATACTTGCTGCGGCTTACCTGCATCACCGCGCCGGAGTCTTGCTGCGCTCCATAGAGCGAATACGGAAACCCGTCATCGGTGGCGACATGGTAGAACTGCGCCGTCGGCTGGTTGTACCACGAGCTCCACGTCTTCGCGCCGTTGACGCTTACGACCGTGCCCTGGTCGGTGCCTAAGATCATGCGGTTGGAATCGTCGGGATCGATCCACAGGATGTGATGGTCTTGACCGCTCGGGTCGCCGAGTATTGCGGTGAACGTTTTTCCGCCATCGGTCGAACGATACGACGCGGTATCCATTACATACACTACGTCGGCATTATGTGGATCGGCGGTAATGCCGCCGAAGTACCAACCGCGTTGCCACAAACGCTGCTCGCCGTTCATGCGCGTCCACGTCGCACCGGCATCGTCGGAGCGGTAGATGCCGCCTTTGCCCGCCGTGCTATCAACGTTGGCGTAGACTCGCTGCGGCGCGGCCGCCGAGATGCTCAAACCGATGCGTCCGACGTGCGCGGGAAGTCCGCTGCTAAGTTGCGTCCAATTCGCGCCGCCGTCCGACGTTTTATAGAGTCCGCTGCCCGGGCCGTTCGATGGAGGGTAGACGTTCCACGGCGGGCGGCGAGTCTGCCACAACGCGGCGTAGAGCACGTTGGGATTTCCCGGCTGCATCGCCAGCGAAATCGCGCCCGTGTCGGCGTCTTTATAAAGAACCTTCGTCCAACTCTTGCCGCCGTCGGTAGTCTTGAAAACGCCTCGTTCGCTATTAGAACCGTACGGATGTCCGAGTGCGGCAACGTAAACGACGTTGGGATCGTGCGGATCGACGACGATGGCGCCGATCTGTTTCGTGTCGGTTAGGCCGATACGCGACCAAGTCGTGCCGCCGTCGCTGCTCTTGTACATGCCGTTGCCATAGGCGATGTCCGAGCGCATGTCGGCCTCACCGGTTCCGACGTAGATCGTGTGCGGATCGCTGGGGGCTACCGCGATAGCACCGATCGATGCAATATCCTGCCCGTCGAAGATCGGCCGCCAAGTTCTGCCGGCATCGAGACTCTCCCACACGCCCCCGTCGACGGCGCCGAAATAAAAGTGGTTAGGCTGTCCCGGAACACCCGTTACGGCAAGAACGCGTCCGCCGCGGAACGGACCGACGAGCCGCCATTTCAGCGCGCCGAAGTACGAGCTGTAACCGGTATTGGAAGCGGCAAAAACAGGCGCCGGTGCCATTAAGGCACCGGCGAGTAAGAGGATAAGCAGGCGTCGCATACGCGGTTACCATCCGCCGCCGCTGTCGCCTCCGCCTCCCCCACTGAAGTCGCCGCCGCCGCCGGAATCGCCGCCGCCAAAGCCGCCGCCGCTCCAATCGCCACCGCTGGAGCCGCCCATGTCCGCTTGTCCGGCGTCGCTCTGCCATCCGCCGCTGTCGGCTGCGTTGCCCCAGCCGCCGCCGGAATCGGAAGTGATCTGACCGGCTTGCGTCGGTGCGATGCCGCCGCCTCCGCCGCGGAAGAGCTCGTTGCCAAGCCAGGCGCCGCCGAGACCACCGAGCAGACCGCTCCAGAAGCTGCCGCCCCCACCGCCGAAGCCGCCGTAGCCGTAACCAGGGCCGTATCCGGCGCCGCCCGGCGGTACGCCGCCTGGCGGGACGGCGCCGCCACCGTAGTTACGCGGCGCGGACATCGCGCGCAGAATCGACCGCAGAACCAAAAATCCGATGACTGCGATGATGATCCACCAGAACATCGGTGATGTGAAATCCTCCTGACTTAACGTTGCGCGTTGCCGGCAGCGCTGCCCCGCCGGAGGTGCGCTGAAGACCGCTGAGGTGCGCGCGATAGATATTGAGAATGCCGTCGACGGCGCCGGTGACGCCGGCGTCGTAGTTCTCGCTGCGGAACTGCGACTCCATCCCGGTGCGAATCGAGCGCAGCACGTCGGGCGTGAACCAGCCGGCTTGCGCGCCGGAGCGATCGGGCACGATGATGTCTTTCCGATCGTCGCGCGCGATGAAAATCATCACGCCGTTGACGCTCTGCTGCTGGAAGGCCGTGGCGGCCGCCGACTGCAGGCTCGCTCCCCCGAGCGACGGCGTCGTCACGACGACGACTTCCTTGCCCGTCTGGGCGCTGAAGCTGCCGATCCGATCGTTAAGCTGCGCGACCGTCGCGGCCGAGAACATGCCGGCCTGGTCCTGCACGAAAGCGCGCGCGGCTGCCGGCAAGGCCGGAACGAGGGCGACTAACCCGAGCCCGGCGGCAGCTACGGCACGGCTTGCCCACAAGTTTTTCATGCGGGGTGCTACCCCGGCGCGCGCGGCGAAGTTTCGCGCGCACGCGGGAACTCGGCAGCCGGGCGGCCGATTCAGGGCCCTCATGGCCCAGACCGAACGGTCGCGTGCGCTCCGCAGCGGCTCGTTGAGCTTCATCGAAGTTCTCGCTACCTCGATCGCGCTGATCGGTCCGAGCATGACGCCCATCCTGATCGCGCCCTACATGTTCGCCTTGGCCGGCAACGCCACGTGGATCGCCTACGTGTTCGGCGGCGCGATGCTGACCTTCGTCGCGTTCTGTATCAATCGGTTTGCGCGCCGCTCCAGCGCTGCCGGCTCGATGTATGGCTACGTTACCGAGAATCTCGGCCCGCAAGTTGGAGCGATCGGCGGCTGGACGCTGCTATGGGCCTACGGGTTCGTCGCGACCGCGGTGCTGGGAGCGATGGCACTTTTTATCGGCCGCTTACTGGCGAGCGACGGGCTGCACGCCCCGTCGATCGTCATCGTCGTGGTCTTGGCCTTCATCGCTTGGCAGGCAGCCTATCGGGGCGTCCAGATTTCGGCGATCGTGATGCTGGCGCTCGAGATCGTCTCGGTTGCGATTATCTGCTTGGTAGTGGCGATCGTGCTGCATTCGCAAGGCCTTTCGCTAGACCACGCGCAGCTGACGCTGCAAGGCGGGTTTCCCGGCGGCATCGGTCCGGCCATCGCCTTTGCAATCTTCAGCTTCGTGGGCTTCGAAAGCGCGACGGCGTTCGGAGCGGAAGCGAAGCAGCCGCTGATCACGATACCGCGAGCGGTCGTCGGCAGCGTAATCTTCGCCGGGCTTTTCTTCGTGATCGCAACGTACGCCGAGATCGTCGGCTTCGCCCACATTCACAAGTCGCTGGCACAAGAGTCCTTTCCGCTCGGTACGCTGGTTCAGGCGTACGGCATCGGCGAACTCGGCATCCCGCTCACCGTCGGCGCCCTCTGCAGCGCCTTCTCCGTCTGTCTCGCTTGCATCACGACTGCCGGCCGCATCGCCTATGCGATGGCGCTTAGCGGTGCGCTGCCGCCCGTCTTTGGGCGCATCGAGTCGCGGCACGACACGCCCAATATCGCGGTGACCGTGGTAACGGCCGTGACGCTCGCGGTTGCCGTGATCGCGTTGGCGTTCGGCGTCGCACCGATCGACGTATTCAATAACTGTGGAACGCTGAGTTCGTTCGGCTTCCTGCTGATCTATATGCTGATATCGGTTGCCGCTCTCGTATATTGCCGGCAGCTGGGAAAAGTGCGCGGCGCGGATATCGCCATAACCGTCATCGCGCTGCTGCTGCTGATCGTTCCGGCGGTGACGCTGTTCTATCCGGTGCCGGCTCCGCCGCAACGCTGGTTCGGCTACTTCTTCCTGGTGTTTATCGTGGCGGGGTGGGCGAGCTTCCGGCTTAGGAAGGCCACCGGCTAATCACGACTCGCTGCTGCGTGTAGAACGCGACGGCATCCTTGCCGTGGCAGCGCAGGTCGCCGAAGATCGAATCCTTCACGCCGCCGAAGGGAAAAAACGCCATTGGTGCGGCGACGCCGACGTTGATGCCGACCATCCCAACTTCGATTTGCGAAGCGAAGGTACGCGCCGCTCCACCGTCGCGCGTGAAAATCGACGAAGCGTTGCCGTAGCGCGAGGCGTTGGCGATAGAGATGGCGTGCGCCAACGATTCGGCGCGCACGACGGCCAGCACCGGGCCGAAAATCTCTTCGCGCGCAAGCTCGCCGGCGGGATCGACGCGGTCGAAAATCACCGGCGCGAAGAAACTTCCCGGGCCCGGGGCACGCGCCGGCGTCGAGCAGTACGTCGATTCCGGCGGCCCGCGCGCGCTCGACGTATCCGCGAATGCGCGCGATTGCCTCGTCGCTGACGACGGGCCCCATGTCTACGTCGGATTCCGTTCCGGGCCCTAGCCGCAACGACGTCGCAGCCTCGACCACGCGCGGGATCAGCCAATCCGCGGCCTTGCCGACCGTGATTAGCACCGAGCCGGCTAGACAGCGCTGGCCGGCGCCGCCGAACGCGGCACCGATAACCGCGTCGCACGTTGCGCTCTCCGCAGCGTCGGGCATCACGATCAGATAGTTCTTCGCACCGCCCAGCGCTTGAACGCGCTTGTGCGCTCGCACCGCCCGCTCTTGTACGCGTCGCGCGGCGTTCGACGAGCCGACGAACGAAACGGCCGCAACGCCGGGATGGTCGATCAGCGCTTCGGAAGTTTCAACGCCGCCATGCACGACCGTCAGCACGCCGTCGGGGAAGCCCGATTCGCGCGCGATGGATTCGAGCAGCTGCGACGTGAGCGGCGTCTGCGGCGACGGCTTGAGCACGAAGGTGTTTCCGGCGGCGATGGCCAGCGGGAACATCCACAGCGGAATCATCGCCGGGAAATTGAACGGCGTGATTCCCACGCAAACGCCGAGCGGATAGCGCATCGAGACCGAGTCGATGCCGCGCGCGACGTCGGCCAACGCGTCCCCCATCATGAGTGACGGCATCCCGCAGGCAAACTCGACCGCTTCGATGCCGCGCCGTACCTCGGCGCGAGCATCGGGCAGCGTCTTGCCGTTTTCGCGCGAGACGGAGAGTGCGAGATCCGAGTGCCGGCGCTCGAGCGCATCGGCGTAGCGGAAGAGCAGGCGGGCCCGTTCGACGACGGGCACGTTCGACCATGACGCGAAGGCCGCAGAGGCGGCGCTGACGGCCGCATCGATCTCGGCGTGCCGTGCGACCGGAACGTCGCCGATGATCTCGCGCGTGGCTTTGTCTTCGACCGGCAGTCGCGTTGCGCTCACTTCAGCCGTCCGAGTGCCTCATCGAGAATTTCTACGGCTTCGTCGATCTCCTCGACCGAGATCGTCAGCGGCGGCGAGACGATGGCAACGTTATAGCGCCCGAAAATATAGAGACCGTGCTGGAGCAAGTCGCCAAAGAACTTATTCAGCGTCGCGTCGCCCTGCCACGGCACCAACGGCGTTCGCGTTTGCCGGTCGGAAACGAGCTCCAATCCGAAAAACGCTCCGACGCCGCGAACCTCGCCCAGCACGTCGTGATGCCGTGCCAGCTGCTCTAGTCGCGAGCGCAACTGCGGCTCCAGTTCGCGAGCTCGTTCGAAGAGGTGCTCCTCGCGATAGGCGCGCAGCGTCGCGTTGCCGGCAGCCATCGCCAGCGGATGTCCGCTAAAAGTGTGCCCGCTGGGCAGCGCGCGTTCGTCGAAGTGCGCCGCTAGCGACTCGCGCAGCGCCACGCCTCCCAATGGGACGTACGCGGACGTCACGCCCTTGGCGAAGGTGAATATATCCGGCACGACATCGAAGCGTTGCGCCGCAAAGGCCTCGCCGGTGCGGCCGAATCCCGTCATCACTTCGTCGAAGATCAGCAAGATACCGTAACGATCGCACAGCTCGCGCACCCGCGCGAGATATCCCGGCGGGTAGACGATGACGCCGTTGCTCCCAACGACCGGCTCGATCAGTAATGCCGCGATGCGATCGGCGCCTTCGTATCGCACGATCTCCTCGAGATGAGCGACGGCGCGCTCCGTTTCTTCCGCGGCGTCGCGCGTATGGAACGGGCTGCGATACGGAAACGGCGCAAAGAAACGAACGACGCCGGGAAGGCCGGGTTCGTTGGGCCAGCGCCGGTTCTCGCCGGTGAGCGTTCCCGCGCCGGGTGCCGATCCGTGGAACGAGCGATAGGCCGTCAGAATCTTGTGCCGCCCGCTTAGCGTGCGCGCAAGTTTGATGGCGTCTTCGTTGGCTTCGCCGCCGCCGGTGGTGAAGAAGACCCGCCCGCCCTCGCTCCACGGCGCGAGCTCGATGATCGCATCGGCCAGCGCACTGCGCTGATCGTTGCCGAAAGTGGGAGCGACATATGCCAGTCGCTGGGCCTGTTCGGCGATGGCTGCCGCTACGCCGGGGTGTCCGTGTCCGAGGTTGACGGCGACGAGTCCAGCGGAGAAATCGAGGTAACGTTTGCCGCGATCGTCGTAAAGCCACGAGCCTTCGCCGCGCACGATCACCGGCGGCGTGCGGCCGCCTTGCGCCACCCACGGCGTCAGGACGCGATCGGTGCGCACGAGTTCTTTCACGTTAGTGTCGCGCGGTCAGCTGCGACCCGACGACGATCAATCCGCCGGCGACGCTGAGCGCGAAGAACACGATGAAGATCCAAACGCCGAAGCGCTTCCAAAAATCGCGGCGCGCGCGGGCAGCGCGCGTGTGATGGGTCGGCCGCTGTGTCTTCACGATCCGTGCGCCCGTTGTTCGACTGCGTCCGGTCGCGACCAGAGCCGCTCCAGGTTGTAGAACGTGCGCTGCTCGGGAGTGAAGACGTGCGCTATGACGTTGCCGAGATCGATGAGAATCCACGACCCTTCGGCGTAGCCCTCGACGCGCGCGACGTGGTGGCCCCCGGCGCGCGCCGCTTCGATGATGGAATCGGCAATCGCCCGCGTCTGTACCTTCGAGCGGCCGGTCACGATGACAAAGGAGTCGGCGAGGATCGTTCGTTCGCCCACGTCGAGCGCCGTGAAGTTCTCACCTTTTTTATCGAGTGCGCTGTCGCGCACGACGTCTATCAGCTCGCGGATGCGCTTACCTCCGGTGCGACCCAGTTCGGTGTTGGAAGATCGAACGCCCGTGCCGCCGCAATCGTCGGCGGCGCCGCATAGCGCCCTTTTTCGGCGTGGTGGGCCATTGCCAACCGCACCGTTTCACGCATCGCCGACGACAGATCGCGATGCGCGAGTTCCCATAGTTCGGCGCGCTCGGGAAAGCGGCGCCCCGGCTCGACGGTATCGGCAAGATAGACCACGCAATCTAGGTCCGACATCTCCGCAGCGCCGGTCGTGTGTTTTTCGATTGCCGATAGCACGGCGGAATCGCTGATGCCGAAACGCTCTTTAGCGAGTGCGGCGCCGAGCCGCGCGTGCAGCAGCGTCGGATGGGCGCGTTCGAATGGTTCGATACTAAAATCGCGCGCTTCGGACTCTGCGATCAGCCGCTCCGGCGAATAGAGCCGCGCCAGATCGTGCAGCAGCCCGGCGACGCGCGCTTTCGCCGCGTCGACTCCGTGGCGTCGCGCCAGCTGTCCGGCGCAGCGCGCGACCCGCACGCTGTGCGCGTAACGATGATCCTGGCCGATCTGTTCTTTGACGGCACGCGCCATGCGCGCGAACTCGATGCCCGTCACGCAGGCACAACCCGTCCGCGCAAGACGCGCAGGCGGTTGCGATAGAGGTCGCTGCGAAGGCTGCCGGCCCACATGATCAGGGCGCTTTCGTTGTCGTCGCTGTAATACCCGGTGCGCATGGTTACGGTCGTGAAACCGTACTTGCGGTAGAGGCGTTGCGCCACGACGTTGCTCTCCCGCACCTCCAGCGTCATCCAGGATGCGCCGCGATCCGTCGCTTCGTCGATCAGACGCAAGAGCAGCAGCTCGCCGAACCGGCGGCCGCGGTATTGTGGATCGACCGCCAGCGTCGTGATGTGCGAATCCTCGAGAATCACCCAGATGCCGCCATAGGCGACGATTTGGCCGTCCACTCGTCCGACGAAATAGTGCGCGAGTTTGTTGGTGCGGAGCTCGTTATAGAACGCATCGGATGGCCACACCGTAGAAAACGAGCAGCGCTCGATGCGCATTACGTCGCCGATGTCCGACGGCGTCATCGGAGCAACCGATAGCGGCTTGGGCCGTTCTGCCGGCCGTTCCAGCTCCATCTTCATGCGAGCGGTTGATTCCCTAGCGCTTCTTGGCGATCGTTACCGCGGGAAGTTCGCCGTAGTCGGCACGCACCTCATGGAAGCTTCGCGCCGGCTCGCGTGACGGCGCCGCCAAAGCGGCGGCCGCAGCGGCCGGGGAGACGAACGGATCGATCGAGCGCACGATAATAGCGCGTTCGGCAAGCGCGTGGAGTACGTCCTCCGGCGCGGCGACCACGTCGAGTGGCGGCGTCCGCGGCGGCAGCAGCTGGCCGAGCACGTCGGCCGTTCGGCCCGACGCGCGTCGCGTCTGGCCGCCGAAACGGTAACGCGCCGAGATCACCCCCGGGCGGCCCACGACGACCGTAAGAACGTCATCGAAAGTCCTCCCAAACTCGAGAATATCGAAGGAATCGATCGGTACGAGCGGGCGCCCCCAGACGGCGGCCAGCGCCTTGGCGTAGGCGATTGCGATGCGAAGACCGGTGAAGGTGCCCGGACCGATGCCGACCGCCAGGCGGTCGATCTCAGCCGGCACTCGCCCGGCGTCGCGCAAGACCGCCGAAACGGCGGAAAGACCACGTTCGAGCGCAACGTTTCCGGATTCGAAGCGTTGCCCCACGACGGTGCCGTCACAGGCGATTGCAGCGGAGAAGCCGCCGAGCGCACCGTCAACGGCAAGAACGTTCATGCCGGCTCGCGAACGATGAGTGTACGCGGTTGGTCGCCCGCGCCTTCGATGTGGATTTCGTAGCGACGCGGCGGCAGAGCTTCGGGCGCGTTGCCCCACCACTCGACGAGCACGATCGACTCTCCGTCGAGCGCTTCTTCGAGACCGAGTTCGACCGATTCGCGCGGATCCTCGATGCGGAAGAGGTCGATGTGATCGATGGGCGGGTCGCCGTCGTAACGATGCCAGAATGTGAACGTCGGGCTGCAGCTCTGGTCCGAGCCGTGAAGCTCTCGGACGACGGCGCGCACGAACGTAGTCTTGCCGGAGCCCAGTGGTCCGGAGAGCGCAACGACGTCGCCGCGGCGGAGACGTTGGGCGAAACGGGCCGCAAACGCAGCGAGCTGCTCTTCCGAGCGCAGCGTCAGTTGCGAAGTATTGTAAAACGCGTGATTCATGAGTGCAGGTAACTATTGAACAACGATATCATAGCGCAGGTCAACGTCGAAGATGAGATGCGGGAGAGCTATCTCTCGTATGCGATGTCCGTCATTGCCTCGCGCGCCCTTCCCGACGTGCGCGACGGGCTCAAGCCGGTGCAGCGGCGCATCCTCTACGCGATGCGCGAGATGGGGATGGACCCCACCAAGCAGCATCGCAAGTGCGCCGGTATCATCGGCGAAGTGCTCAAGAGTTACCATCCGCACGGCGATTCGTCGGTGTACGACGCGCTGGTGCGCATGGCGCAAGATTTTACCCTGCGCTACCCGCTCGTCGACGGCCATGGAAACTTCGGATCGATCGATCCCGATCCGCCGGCCGCCTATCGCTACACCGAGGCGCGTTTGGCACGCACCGCGCTCGATGTCTTGGCCGACATCGACAAAGAGACGGTGCCGTTCGTTAACAACTTCGACAATCAAGGCGTCGAACCGAGCGTACTGCCGGGACGCCTGCCGCAGTTGCTGGTTAACGGTTCGAGCGGCATCGCGGTCGGCATGGCGACCAACATTCCGCCGCATAACCTCGGTGAGATCGCCGACGCCATCGTGGCAATGATCGACGATCCCGAGATCTCCGACGACGGGCTGTGCGACATCGTGAAAGGGCCGGACTTTCCGACCGGCGGCACGATCATGGGGCACGAAGCGATTCGCGAGGCCTATAAGACGGGGCGGGGCTCGATCACCATTCGCGGTAAAGCCGAAATCGTCGAGGAACGCGGCAAACACAAGATCGTCATCACCGAGATTCCCTATCAGGTCTACAAGGGCCGCATTTTGGAGGCCGTCTCGGAAGCGTATTCCGAAAAGCGCATCGTCGGCATCGCCCGCATGGACGACGAGTCCAATCGCAAAGGCATGCGCGTCGTTATCGAGCTGCAGCGCAATGCGACGCCGAAGATCGTGCTCAACCAGCTTTTCAAGCATACGCCGCTTCAGGCGACGTTCGGCTTCAACATGCTGGCGCTCGTTCCGGTGGCTCCGCCGCGTCGCGACGGCTCCATCGCGATCGAACCGCAGGTTCTCACGCTGCGCCAGCTGCTGCAGCACTTTATCGATCACCGCAAAGACGTCATCACCCGCCGCACGACCTACGATCTGCGCAAAGCCGAAGAGCGCGCGCATCTGCTCGAAGGCTATCGCATCGCGCTCGACAACATCGACGAAGTCATCGAGATCGTGCGCGGCAGTCAGACGACCGACGAAGCCAAGACGCGTCTCTCCGAGCGCTTTTCGCTCTCCGACGTGCAGGCACAGGCGATCGTGGACATGCGCTTGCGCACGCTGGTCGGGCTCGAGCGGCAGAAGATCGAAAACGAATACGCCGAGCTGATTAAGACGATCGCGGAGCTGCAGGATATTCTGCGCAGTCCGCGGCGCGTCGCTCAGATCGTTAAAAGCGAGACGCTCGATCTGCGCAAGCGCTTCGCCGACGAGCGACGTACCAGCGTGGAGCCGGCCGAGGACGAGATCTCGATCGAGCAGATCACACCCAACATCGACGTTGTGGTTACCTACACCGTCGGCGGATATATCAAGCGCGTCTCGGCCGATACGTTCCGCACCCAGAGCCGCGGCGGCCGGGGAGTAACCGGCATCTCAAATCTCAAACGCGAAGACGTCGTCCGGAACTTCTTTATGACCAAGACGCACGACCACGTGCTCTTCTTCACGAATAAGGGGCGCGTCTATCGTCTGCGCGGTTACGAGATTCCCGATACCACGCGCCAAGCTCGCGGAACGGCACTCGTTAACCTCCTAACGCTGCCGCCGGGCGAAGAGGTCACCGCCGTTTTCCCGAGTCGACAAGTTCGAGGGCGAGAAGTATCTCGTGATGGTCACCAAACGCGGCGTCATCAAGAAGACCAAGCTGGAAGGGTTCGCCAACGTGCGGCGCAACGGTCTGATCGCCATCAATCTCGACGAAGGCGACGACTTGTTGGCCGTCGATCTGTCCGACGGTTCGCGCGACATCATCCTCGCGTCGACGCACGGCATGGCGGTGCACTTCAACGAGAAGAACGTGCGCCCGATGGGGCGCGTCGCACGCGGCGTCAAGGCAATGACGCTGGAATCGGGCGATACCATCGTCGCGATGGACGTCATCGAGGACGAACGGCGGGAAGTGCTTCTCGTTACGTCGTTGGCCTTCGGCAAGCGCACGCCAATCGCCGAGTACCGGCATACATCGCGTGGCGGAAAGGGCGTCAAGGCGTTCGCGCGCCAGCGCGACGACATCGGCCAGGTCGTCGACCAGATTCTCGTTGCTCCCGAAGACCAGATCCTGATGATCACCTCGGGCAACCAAGTGATCCGCCTCAAGGTAGGCGACATCCGTAAGACCGGGCGCGACGCCAAAGGCGTCCGCCTCCAGCGCCTTGGGCAAGGCGACGAAGTCATCGCCATCACCAACCTCGGCAAACAGGCCAAGCAGATCACCGAGATCACCGGCGAGCCGCAACAAACCGAACTGTAGGAGTGTTATAAGCCGTATGAGCGCATTACCTGAGGTGACGTCCGCGACGTTCGAAACCGAGGTGCTGAAGAGCACGCAGCCCGTTTTGGTGGATTTCTGGGCCCCCTGGTGTGGTCCGTGCCGCATGCTCGCCCCGATTGTCGAAAAAGTCGCAGCCGCCAACTCCGGCAAGGCCAAGTTCGTCAAACTCAATACCGACGACAATCCGGCGGTAGCCGGCCAGTATCAGGTCTCCGGAATCCCGTGCCTCATCCTCTTCAAGGATGGCCAGCCGGTCGATCGCATTGTCGGCTACGTCCCCGAGAACACCGTAACGTCGATGCTCGGCAAGCACGTGGCGTAACGCCGTGCGCCACCTTCCGGCGATGCATCGCATCCTGAGCGCGCCGGAAGTCGCACCGTACGAGGCTAGTTTGGGAAGAGAAACGGTCAAAGACGCGGTCGAGCAAATGCTCGACCGCGTCCGTGCTTCCGGCGAGGAGCCGTCGTTCGAAACGATAGTCGCCGGCGCGGCCGCTGAACTCGAGCGGTTGCAGCAACGCCGCTTGCAACCGGCAATCAATGCTACCGGCATCATCGTCCATACCAATCTCGGGCGCGCGCCGCTGGCGCCGGAAGCCCTCGATGCGATTGCTCGTCTCGGCCGCGGTTACTCCAACCTTGAGTACGACCTCGAAAGCGGCGATCGCGGCTCGCGCTACGCACGACTCGCCGGCGCGATCGGCGAGGCGACCGGTGCGCAAGATGCGCTGGTCGTTAATAACGGCGCCGCGGCGGTGCTGCTGGTCCTCGACACCTTTGCTAAGGGGCGCGAAGTGATCGTCGCGCGCAGCCAGCTAGTAGAAATCGGCGGCGGCTTCCGCGTCCCCGAGGTTCTCGAGCGCAGCGGCGCGGTGCTCGTGGAGGTTGGCACGACCAATCGCGTCTATATTGAAGACTTCGAACGCGCGCTCTCGCCGCGCACGGCGTTGATCTTGCGAACGCATCCGTCGAACTATCGCATCGAGGGCTTTACTCACGAGGCCGACCCCAAGGACCTGGTGGCGCTGGGCCGGCGCGCCGGAGTTTTGGTCGCCGAAGACTTGGGCACCGGTGCGCTGGACTCGCTGTCGTCTTACGGCCTGGAATCGGAGCGCACGGTCCGCGACGCGCTCGACGACGGCATCGGGCTCGTAACGTTTTCCGGTGACAAGCTTCTGGGCGGCCCGCAAGCCGGGATTATCGCCGGACGACGGCAACTGGTTGCGCGGCTGCGATCCAATCCGCTGCTGCGCGCGCTGCGCGTCGATAAGCTGACGTTGGCGGCGCTCGATGCGACGCTGGCGCTGCATCGCGATGGCCGCGAGCGAATCCCCATCTATCGCATGTTGGCGACAACGCTCGATCAACTGCGCGAGCGCGCGCATGAGTATCTCTCTGCGATTCCGGGGAGTGCGATCGTCGAGAGCAGCGGGTATCTCGGTGGCGGCACGTTGCCCGGGCGTGAGATCGCGTCGATTGCTGTCGCACCGAACACCGGCGATGCGGACGGACTGGCCGCCGATTTGCGCTATGGCGATCCTCCGATCGTGGCGCGCATCGAAGACGGCCGTTTGCTGCTCGACCTGCGCACGATCGCACCGGACGAAGACGAGATCGTGATTGCCGCGATTCGTACCCTAACGTTATTCCCGCGGTAGTAGCCGGTGCCCGAGCTCCCTGACGTTGCGGCTTACATCGCCGCGCTCGAACCTCGCATCGTCGGGCGGCGACTCGAGCGGGCTCGCGTTACTAGCGTCGCGCTGCTGCGCACCTCGTCGCCGCCGCTGAGTGCCGTGGAAGGGCGCACCGTCGCGCGAAATACGCCGCGTCGGGAAGCGGATAGCGATTGGGCTCGAGGGCGATCTCTGGCTGGTCGTACACCTAATGATCGCCGGGCGGCTGCATTGGCGCCCGCGCGACGCGAAACTCGGCAGCCGTAACGCGCTGGCCTCATTTGATTTCCCAAACGGCTCGCTGGTACTCACCGAGGCCGGCAGCAAACGCCGGGCCTCGTTGCACGTCGTTCAAGGCAGTGAAGCTGTGGATGCAATCGATCGCGGCGGCATCGATGTCTTCGCGAGCACAATGGACGAGTTTGTGGCGGCGCTGAGCGCGGAGAATCGTACGCTCAAGCGCGCTCTGACCGATCCGCGCACCATTGACGGCATCGGCAATGCGTACTCCGACGAGATTCTGCATGCCGCGCAACTCTCGCCGCTGGCACAAACGCAGAAGCTCAAGCCGCAGGATTGGGAACGCCTCTTCAAGGCCACGCGCGAAACGCTGCAGGCGTGGATCGACCGGTTGAGCGCCGCGGTAGAGCGCGAGTTTCCGGAAAAGGTGACCGCGTTTCGCGACGGGATGGCCGTGCACGGTCGGTACGGCAAGCCGTGCCCGCGCTGCGGCGAGACGATCAGGCGCATCCGCTATGCCGACAACGAGACGAACTATTGCCCGAACTGCCAAACCGGCGGCAAGGTGCTGGCCGATCGCGCGCTCTCGCGACTCGGCATCAATCCGCTCCGAAGTAATCCCGCCGCGCGTGAGTAATGGCGGCCTGCGTTCTTTTGGCTATTCGCTAAACCAGCCCGATGGTTCGACGTCGAGGTTGACGTTGATCTGCTTGACTTCGGTGTAAGCGTCGTAGCCGTAGGTGCCGAGCTCGCGGCCGATGCCGGATTGCTTGTAACCGCCCCACGGCGCTTCGTTGTACGTCGGATGGTAGGTGTTGATCCAGGTGATGCCGGCGCGCATCTTGCGAATCACGCGGTGCGCCTTAGCTACGTCCTTGGTGAAGACCGCGCCGGCCAGACCGTAGATCGTGTCGTTGGCCAGCCGGATCGCCTCGGTTTCGCTGTCGAAGGTTTGCACGACCAGCACCGGCCCGAAGATCTCTTCTTGAACGATGCGCATGTCGGGCGTCGTATCGTCGAAGATCGTCGGCGCGATGTAGTTGCCCTCGGAAAGCGGGCCGCCCAAACGGTTCCCGCCGCAGAGGAGCGTCGCGCCCTCACCGACGCCGGTTGCGATATAGTTTTCGATGCGCTCGCGGTGCACCGGCGAGATTATCGGCCCCATCTCCGTTTGCGGATCGAAGCCGTCGCCGACGCGGATTTTCTTTGCCCGCTCGACGAGCCGCTCCATAAACCGGTCGTGAAGCGAACGCTCCAGAATTAGCCGCGACCCGGCCGAACAAACCTGTCCGGCGTTGGCGAAGATGCCAAAGAGCGCGTAGTCGATCGCGGTATCGAAATCGGCATCGGCAAAGACGATGTTGGGCGATTTCCCGCCCAGCTCGAGCGAGATCTTCTTCAAATTTCCCGCAGCGTCGTGCATGATGCTGCGCCCTGTTTTGGTGCCGCCGGTGAAGGCGACTTTGTCCACGAGATGGCTCGCCGCAATCGTATGTCCGACCGTTGCGCCCGCGCCGGGGATGACGTTCACGACGCCGGCCGGGAAGCCGAGATCGTCCATCAGCATCGCCAAGCGAAGCGTCGAGAGCGGCGTCAGTTCCGACGGCTTGATCACGCAGACGTTGCCCGCCGCCAAGGCCGGTGCGAGTTTCCACGTCGCCATCAGCAAGGGGTAGTTCCAGGGCACGATCTGCCCGCAGACGCCGATTGGTTCGCGAACGGTGAACGTTTGCGACGGCGCAGGCACGTCGAAAGTCTGGCCGTGCGGCTTGGTCGCGAGCCCCGCGTAATAGCGGAAGCAGCTGGCTGCGTCCACAGCATCGTACTCGGTCTCGCGCAACGGCTTGCCGTTGTTGAGCGTGTCGATGCGCATGAACTCGTCGCGGTGCGCGTCGATCGCGTCGGCCAGCTTAAAGAGCAGCGCCGCTCGGTCGGCCGCGCCGGTCCTGCCCCACGGTCCATCGTCGAAGGCCTTGCGTGCAGCCAAGATGGCTGCCTGCGTATCAACGACGGTCGCTTCCGCAATCGTCGCAGTGACGCGCCCGTTGGACGGATTGACGATCTCGCGGGTACCGCCGTCCGACGCGAGCTTCCACTCGCCGCCGGCGTACATCGGAATCACGCCGTCAATGCGCGGAAGGTGCTTGAGGATCTCGTCGGCGTTGGCCGTCGGATGGGTTGCCGTTTGCATTAGCTCTTGACTCCTACCCTTCGACAAGCTCAGGGTGACACGGTTTGTTCAGGTTGCCGCGGGCGCTCAGGGTGACGGTGCGTGGACATGTCATTTAAGGACTCGGCCAGCGCTTGGCACACATAATCGGCCTCTTCCTCCGTAATCGTCAACGGCGGTTCGACCCGAATTACGCGCGCGTTAACGAGCGTACCCGAAACCAGCACGCCGCGATCGAGCATCCGCTTGGCGAGTTCGAAGCCCGTCTCGTGATCGCGGAACTCGAGCGCCATCAGCAGCCCTTTACCTCGCACATCAACGACCGATTCGTCGTGCCCTTCGACGGCGCGGCGGATGCCGGCCAGCATTCGCTCGCCCATTCGCGCGGCTCGTTCGGGCAAACGTTCCTCGATCAGCACGTTGATCGTCGCCAGCGCCGCCGCGCAAGCGAGCGGATTTCCGCCGAAGGTCGACGTGTGCAGGAATGGATTGTCGAAGAGACGCGCAAAGATCTCGCGCCGTCCGACGACCGCGCCGGCCGGCATGACGCCGCCGCCAAAGGCTTTGGCCAGGCAGATCAAATCCGGCGCGACTCCATAGTGTTCGCAACAAAACATCTTCCCGGTGCGCCCCATCCCGGTCTGGACTTCGTCTAAGATCAGCAGCGAGCCAAACTCATCGCAGAGCGCGCGTACACCGGGAAGGTAGTCGTCGTCGGGAATGTTGACGCCGCCTTCGCCTTGGATCGGCTCGAGTAAAACCGCGCCGACGTCTTCGCCGACGGCCTTGCACGAGGTCATCATGTCGCGCAGTGCGGGCAGATCGTTAAAGGGAACGTGCTCTATGTTCGGCAGCATCGGTCCGAAGGGCCGCCGGAATTCGGCTTTGGCGCTGGCCGACAGCGCGCCGTAACTCTTGCCGTGAAAGCCTTTAGTGGCAGCCACGATCGTTTGTTTGAACGGATCGTAAGCGCGTGCGAGCTTTAGCGCGCCTTCGACCGCCTCCGTGCCGCTGTTGCAGAAGAAGCTGAATTCAAGCCCCTCGGGCGTCAGCATCGCTAGCGCCTTAGCGAGCATGGCGCGCAGCGGATCGAGTAGATCTTGACTGTGAAGCGGCTGGCGGCGCAGCTGATTCTGCACCGCGGCGACGACTTTGGGATGGCGGTGACCGACGTTGAAGATACCGAAGCCGCCCAAACAGTCGATATAACAGCGTCCGTTGAGATCGCGGTAGGAGTTGGGACCGGCATCGGCCCACTCGACGACTGCGCCGGCCTCGCGGACGTCGCCCGCCTTGCGGTACTCCAAAAACCCGGGGTTTATGTGGTCGCGAAACGACTCAACGGTCTCTTTGGTGATCCAGCGCGCCTCTTCGGGGCTGGGATCGGGGCCTTCGATGAGCGCTAGTACGCGCTGCGTGTAATCGTATACTTCACGATTTCGGTCATCACTAATTTTCGGTCACCTCGTTATACACTTCTTTCAAACTGGCCCGCAGTATGGCGAGGCCTTCCTCGAGCTCGTCGTCGCTCACGACGAGCGGAACGAGAATGCGAATGACGTTGCGTTTTCCAGCCAGCAATAAGAGCAAGCCGCGCCGGCGTGCCGCACCGAGAACCGCGCCGGCGTCGGACGAAAGCTCCATCCCGACCATCGCGCCAAGGCCGCGTACGTCTTCGATCTGCGGAAACTCTTCTTGCATGGCGCGCAGCGCCTCGAATATGCGCTCACCGACTTCGCGAGCCCGCGCCAAAAACGCATCGTCCATGATTTCGAAGACGGCTAGCGCCGCAGCGCAGGCAATCGGATTGCCGGCAAAGGTGCCGCCGAGTCCGCCGGGCTCGGGCGCGTCCATGATCGCCGCCTTGCCGACGACCGCGGCTAGCGGAAGTCCGCCGCCCAGCGACTTCGCCACGGCGATGAGATCCGGCTCGACGCCGTAATGCTCGCAGGCAAAAAACTTTCCGGTGCGTCCGAATCCGGTCTGCACCTCGTCGGCGATGAGCACGATGCCGTGCGCGTCGCAGATGCGCCGCAGTTCCGGCAAGAAGTCGGCCGGCGCGGGAACGAATCCGCCCTCACCAAGCACCGGTTCGATGATGATGGCGGCGACGCGGTCGGGCGCGACGACGGCGTCGAACACCTCGTTGAGGGCTTCGAGTGCTTCGCGCGTCCCAACGCCGTGATGCTCGTAGGGAAACGGCGCGTGATAGATCTCGGCGCAGAACGGCCCGTAATGCTGCTTATAGGGCACGTTTTTGCCGGTCATCGAGAGCGCCAGCAGCGTACGGCCATGGTAGCCGTGGGTAAATGCGATCACCGCTGGGCGGCGCGTGTACTCCCGCGCAATTTTTACCGCATTCTCCGTCGCCTCGGCGCCGGTCGAGAGCAGCAGCGTCTTTTTGGCCGAGCTCCCCGGCGCGCGGGCGTTGAGCGCCTCGGCGACGGCAACGTACGGCTCGTAGGCGGCCACCTGGAAACACGCGTGAGTCAATGCCGCCGCCTGCTCGGCGATGGCGGCTACGACCTTCGGATGCGCGTGCCCGGCGTTGAGGGTGCCGATTCCGCCCGTAAAATCGAGGTACCGGCGACCATCGGCGTCCCAGAGCAGGGCTCCGCTGGCGCGGGCCGCCCAGATCGGATGGGCCGTCGCCACGCCGCGCGCAACGCTCGCATCGCGGCGCCGCGAGAGCGAGGTTTGGACGGAGCTTTTGGATTCTTCTACTTTGACGGCCATGATGCGGCGAGGAGGTTCTATTCGGCGAGTTTAAAGGCGCTCTTCTTTATGAAACAAGCAACGGTCGCACTCGTCGTCGCGTTCGTCATCGCCGCCTCGTCCGTTGCGAGGGCCGGCACGACCGGCACGCTGCGCGGCCGCGTCGTCGACGCGGCGACGCAAGCGCCGCTGGCAGGGGCGACCGTAACCGCGGCGTCGCCGTCTCAGACGGCGCAGAGCACGACCGATGCATCCGGCTCGTTTTCGTTCATTTCGCTCGCGCCCGACACGTATACGGTCAGCGCCACAAAGACCGGATACGAGCCGCAGTCGCAGCCGGGCATCTCGATTTTAGCCGATCAATCGGCAAGTACTGCCATCGCCATGCAACCCGCGCTGCGCACCATCGCGCGCACGACGTCGCGCACGTCGCAATCCCTCGTGCATTCGGGCGTTACCAGCGACGTATTCTCGATCAACTCCGCGGGACAGAAGGCGGCGTCGACGCTCTCCGGTTCGGGCTCGCTCAGTCAGGCTTACGGTGCTATCGCCAGTGCGCCGGGCGTTACCGTTCCGTCGAATCAGCAAGGATGGTATCAGAGCGTCTACATTCGCGGCGGCGACGTCGATCAGGTAGCCTACGAGTTCGACGGTCTGCCGACGACGCGTCAATCGGATCTCGCCCCTATTGCCACGCTCACCTCGCTGGGCAATCAAGAAGTACAGGTCTATACCGGCGGCACGCCGGCGACTTCGAACTCCTCGGGTCTTGCCGGCTACATCAATCAAGTGATCAAGACCGGAACCTATCCAGGCTATGGCAACGCCGATCTGGGGATCGGCGGCCCTGCCTTCTACCACCAGGCGACGATCGAGGTGGGCGGAGCCACGCCCGACCGCATGTTCTCGTACTACATCGGCCTCTCGGGGACGAATCAAACCTTCCGCTACGGCGATAACTTCGGCGGCGTCAGCGATCCGCTTTACTTCTATCCGATCAACGTCCCGACGCATAACAACGTCTACAATATTCTCGACGGCGCGGGCGGCAATGCACCCAACTACGGCTTCATACGGGCTCCCGGCTACGCCTACGCGCAAGCTACCGATTTCGACCGTGAAAACGTCGTAAACTTGCACCTCGGCGTCCCGCATCGCGACTCGCCGCTGCGCGACGACGTGCAGCTGCTCTACGTCACCGGCGGCATCGCCGCCCAGTTCTACAGCTCTGCGTTCGACGTCGGATATACGCCGGCTGTCGGCAACAAGACCGGCATCGGCTATCCGATGCCTTATCTCGATTCGCTCTACTACGGCGGACCGCTGATGAAGTCGCCCAATCCGAACGACCTCGTCACCGGGTTTTTCCCCAGCAGCCCGATGCCGCGAGCTCCAGGCTCGCCGGTCGATCCGAGCGATCGCGATGGAAACTGGAACGGCTATTCGATCGAGAAGATGCAGTACCAACGGAACTTCGACCAGCGCTCGTATCTTCGCGCCCTGGTCTACGGCGAGTACTCCAACTGGTTCATCAATGGTCCGCAGAGCTCGCAGCTGATCTTTGGTTCGGATCCGGCAGATTACGAAGTCCTCGAGCACGGCTACGGTGCCGGACTCATCTACGCCAATCAGCTCTCGCCAAAAAATTTGCTGACCGGCGAGGCATCGTTCACGACGCAGAAGCTGCAGACGTACAACGCGATGTACAGTTCGACCGATCCTACGACGTCGAGCCGTGCGCCGACCGGCCTGGGCACCGTTCTGAGCAATTACGGCACGCCCAACGGCCACTGTTACAACTATCACACCGGGCAGCCGTGGAGCTGCTTCGACGCCGGCAGCCAAGGCGGTTGCCTCGACTCGGGCGGATGCTACTACGGCTATGGAGGATACAACTTCAACCTTACGCCGGGCACCGCTCCGCCCGGTTCTCCGGCCGCGAAGGCGGGCGCTAGGTGGATGGTTACCGAGAACGGCGCCAGCGCGCAGGTGGATAACGTCACGCCCTACTTTACCTCGTTTGCGCTAACCGACTTGTGGCAGCCCAACGACCGTATCGTCGTCAACATCGGCGCGCGCTTCGATCACTTCGCCTACGGCACCAACGATCTCGAGTCCGGCTACCCGGCGCGCCAGTTCTGGTTCGATGCCTACAATCGCGAACATTGCGGCGCCTCCGGGTCGAACCCGCAGTGGACTTGGAATGCCACGAGCGGTTCCTTCGGTACATGTGCGCCCGGTCTGGCGCCGATGACCGATCCCGGCAACGGCCTCTATAACGTGGGCGCGGGATTCAACGTATCGAACGTCTTCGAGCCGCGCTTCGCCTTCACGTACACGATCAACCCCGACACGGTGATTCGCGGTTCGGCCGGCACGTACGCCCGCGCCGAAGGCTCGTCGTACTACCAGTACAATACATTCCAGCAGAACCTCGCGTCGTTCATCGCGCAGTTCTATCCCTTAGGGTATCACACGCCCGATCACGCAATTTATCCGGACACGTCCGACAACTTCGATTTGTCGCTGGAGAAGCACGTCAAAGGAACGCAGCTCTCGTATAAAATCACGCCGTTCTACCGCAACACCAACAACGAGCTGCAGTTCCAGGCCATCAATCCGGTGCAGGGAACGCTGGCCGGACTCAACGTCGGCACGCAGGAGTCTTACGGCGTCGAGTTTTCGATGCAGTACGGCGACTTCAGCCGCAACGGTCTCTCGGGCATGCTCTCCTACACGCATACGGAGAACCGGATCAAATATAGTCCGATCAACGGCGTAAGCGTGATCGACGCGCTTAACCAGCAGATCGAGCTTTACAACTCGTACTCGTCGGCTTGTGCGAACGTCACGAAGAGCTCGGCAAACTGGCAAGCCTGCGGCAGCGGCGCCTATCCGGGGAACGCTCTGGCAATTTTGCCCAACGACCAAACCGGAACGCGCAATCAGGGCAAGCTAAAAATTCCCAATCCGTACTTCCACGATACGCTGCAGCCGCTCTTCGATACCAATGGCTGGTACGCGCCGTATGACGTGATTCCGACCCCCTTCAATGCCGCCAACGGCTACACGGTGCCCGACGTTGCGTCGTTGATTCTGAACTACCGCCGCAACCGGTTCGCGATTACGCCGTCGGTCCGTTACATGGACGGCTCGAACTACGGCTCCCCACTCGTCTGGCCGGGATACGTGCCCCAGTCGTGCCGGGCGCAGCCCTCAAAAACGCCGGGCACTCCGGGCGTCAGTTGTGCCGGCGGCTCGATCGGCGCGGTCTTTCTGCCCGATCCGTACAGCAATCACTTCGATAACCTCGGCGCGTTCATTCAGCCGTCGCAGTTTTCGCTCAATCTCCAGACGAGTTACGAGCTGACGCCGCGTGCAACGCTGACGTTCCAGGCGGTCAATATCGTCAACCAATGCTACCAGCGCGGGTACGCTTGGGATAATTCGGTGACGTGCGTCTACTCGAGCCTGCCCTCGAACATTCTCGCGCCGGCCGGAAACTTCGTCCGCAATCCGCCGCAGCAGCTGCGCTACCCGTACGGAACCTTCTACAACATTACCGAGGTCGGAATCTCGTCGGTGCGCCAGCCATTCGGTTTCTTCGTCGATCTTAGTTTGAAACTCTAATGCGGCGCGCGGATTTCGTCCGCGATCTCGGGAGCGCGGCGCTCGCAGCGGCAAGCATCCCGGAACTCGTTGCGTGGAGCAGCTCGCAAGCTCGCGGACGCGAGCGCGTCGTAATCGTCGGCGCCGGCATCGCCGGACTGACGACCGCCTTGCGGCTGCACGACGCGGGCATTGCGGCGACGATTTACGAGTCGTCGTCGCGCGTCGGCGGCCGGATGCATTCGGAGCGTTCCTATTGGAACGAGCGCCAGCATACCGAGTGGTGCGGCGCGATGGTCGACTCGACGCACCTGACGATTCGCGGTCTGGCGAAACGTTTTCGGCTCGCATTGCTCGACACGTATTCCGGCCGGCCGCCGCACTCTCGCGATACATGCTTCCTCGACGGCCGTTACTACTCGATGGCCGACGCCGATCGCGACTTCGCGAAAATCTACCCCATCCTGCAGGCGCAGCTCGCCGAAATCGATCCAACGACGACGTACAAGACCGCGACGCCAACGGCGCGGCGCATCGATGCAACGAGCATGCGCGATTGGATCGAGCGTTACGTTCCCGGAGGAATGAACTCGCGGCTCGGACGGCTGATCAAAGTTTCGTACGCCAACGAGTATGGGCGCGACGTCGAAGAGCTGAGCGCGCTGAATTTGGTCATGCAGCTCGGGGCGCAACGCCACTATGCGGAAGACCACGAGATGAACGTGCTCGGCTACTCCGACCAGCGGTACATCTTGGCCAACGGGAGCCAGTCGCTTCCCGAAGCAATTGCGGAGTGGTTGCCGGCCGGCAGCGTGATACACAACTACCGGCTGCTGGCAATCCGGCGTATGCCCAAGGGCACGTACGAACTGCACTTTGATGCGGGCGGCAGCGCGCCAGACGGTCTACGCCGATCGCGTCGTGCTGACGATACCGTTCATCGCCTTGCGCGCACTCGATTATTCGAGCGCCGGCTTCGATTCGGCGAAAATCAACGCGATCGAGAATCTTGGCTACGGTTACCACACCAAACTGCACTTGCAGTTCGATCGCCGGGCCTGGATGCGCGCCAAACATCCCTGGCCGCAGCCGACGTCGGGCCAGATCTGGACGACGTTGCCGGCGCAGAGCGCGCTCGACTTCTCGCTGGGGCAACCGGGGAAGGATGGTTTGATCGAAGTCTTCACCGCCGGTGCGGCCGGAATGCTCGACACGCCGCCGATGCCGTACGCGCGCGCGGATCAATCGGCCGCCGTGAAGGCGCACGCGACGGCGTTCTTCGAGCAACTCGATCGCATTTGGCCGGGCGTTTCGCCGGCCTGGAACGGTAAGGCGACGTTCGGCAACGCGCAGGCCGATCCCAATATTCTCGCGAGCTACTCATGCTGGCTGGTCGGCCAGTGTACGACGATCGCGGGTCACGAAGCCACGCAGCAGGGGCGCGTCCATTTCGCCGGCGAGCACACGTCGGTTGAGTATCAAGGCTTCATGGAGGGCGGCGCCGAGTCGGGGTTGCGCGCCGCCGGTGAGATTCTCAGCGCGTACCACATGGCGCCGCGTCGCGCCGCCGGATAGAGTGCACATCGTCGGGACGGCGGGTCACGTCGATCACGGAAAGTCGGCGCTCGTCGCCGCGCTGACCGGAACGAATCCGGATCGCTGGGTTGAGGAACAGGAGCGCGGCATGACCCTCGATTTGGGCTTCGCGCACCTGCGCTTCGACGACGGAGTCGAGGGCGGCATCGTTGACGTTCCCGGGCACGAGCGATTTCTGCACAACATGCTGGCGGGAGCGGCGGGGATGGAGTTGCTGCTGCTGATCGTCGACGCCGTCGAGGGCGTCATGCCGCAGACGCTCGAGCATCTGCAGATCCTGCAGTTTCTCAACGTCCGGCGCATCATCGTCGTGGCCAGCAAGATCGACTTGGTGGAAGCCGGCGAACGAGACGACGCATCGCAGCGCATTGCCGAGCATCTGCAAGGAACGATTGCGGCCTCGGCACCCATCTATCCCGTCTCGGTCGTCACCGGCGAGAATCTCGACGCGTTACGGGACGCGCTGCACGACGAGCTTGCGGCGCTCCCACCGCGCAACATCGACGCACCGGTCTATCTACCGGTCGATCGCGTCTTTTCGCTGCCCGGCTTAGGTACGGTCGTCACCGGCACGCTGATGCAGGGCCGCATCGAGACCGGCGAGACGCTGATGGTCGAGCCCGGCGGCAAGGCGGCGCACGTGCGCAGCATCGGCGTTTTCGGTTCGACACGGCGCAGCGTCGAAGCCGGCACGCGCGTCGCGCTCAACCTTCCCGGCGTCGACCGGCATGAAATCGAGCGGGGCCACGCCGTCGTTGGACGCGAGCTCACCGCGCGCACGAGCTTCGCGGTGCGCTTCGTGCCGTTGCAGAGTGCGCTGTCGCTAATCGGCCGCCGCACGGCGGTTCGCGCGTACGTCGGTTCGAGCGAAGTTCTGGGAACGCTCGTCGCTCAGAACGGATCGGTCAATGCCAACGAAATGCGGGCAAACCTGCATTTGCGCGAGCCGGTCGTCGCTTTTCCTGGATTGCGTTTCGTGCTGCGCCGGCCGTCGCCGATGACGCTGCTGGGCGGCGGACACGTCGAAGCGCTCGACGTGCCCGACGACGCGGATGGTGAGGGTACTGCCGAACGCGCCGCCGCGGCGCTTTTACACGAGCGCGGTTTGCAGTCCGTCGATCTTGCCGCCGTTGCGGTGGCCGTCAACTTGCGCGAGCAGGCCGCTCGCGAGGTGATGCAGCGGCTAGTCGAACGAGAAGAAGCGTTGCCGATCGAGCGGCCAGCCGAGTACGTCGACGGCGCCGCAGCCCGCATGTTGCTGGGTCGCGTCATCGAAGGGCTGCATGAGGCGCAAGAACGCGAGTCGTGGGCGATGGGCGTGACCTCGCTCGCGCTGTCGCGTTCGCTGGGGATCGGCGAGCCGCTGCTCGTTCGCATCATGGAGCGTTTCGTCTCGGAGGGACGCCTGCTGCATCGCAGCGGCTATTATTGCACGGTCGATCACGAGCCGTCGCTTACGCCCGAACAGCGTGCCTTCTTCGATCATCTCGTTCCGCTCGACGAGGAGCAGCCGTTTCTGCCGATACCGTTTGCCGGCGTGGCAGCAGCGGTTAAGCTCGCGAAGGTTTCCGGCGCGGTTAGAGCCTTCGACACGCTGCTCGCGCGCGGTTCCCTCGTCAAGGTAGGCGACGATCTCTATCGCGGCTCGCAGATCGCCGAGATCCGCGCGCGGGTCGAAACGCTACTGAGCGAGAGGGATCGCATGACGGCCGCGGAGTTCCGCAACCTCTTAGGGACGTCGCGCAAATATGCCGTGCCGATGCTGGAGTGGCTCGACGGACACGGCATTACGATCCGCAACGGCGACTACCGCACCCTGCGCAGACCCGCGGCCTCCCGCTCGTAGCCTGGAGCCTCTTGCGCTCCTCATTACTTTGTGCTACAAAGTAAATGGCTTTGCATCGCAAAGTATAGATGCGAAACTCTCTGCGAGGTAGGCATGCTCAAGCGTCTGATCGCCATTACCGTCATTTTTATCGGCGCGGGGATCGCTTGGATGATCCTGGGCGGGACGCTGGTACAGCGTACCGGGGACTCCGACTCCACGCAGCGCGCCAAGCTTACGGCGCAGTGGGGTGGCCCGCAGGCGCAGACCGCGCCGTCCGTCCAAGCGCGCGTCGCTCGAGAGACCTACAATCAGGACAAGAAACGCGCCGAACGAGCCTACCAAACCATCGTCGTTCCGCTGCGCAGCAGCCGTATCGACGTGAAGCTCGACCTCGAGCAACGCCGCGTTGGGCTGCTTTGGTACAACCTTTACTCCGTTCGGTTTGCTGCCCGCTACCGGGTGCGTAACGACACGCCGGCATCGCAACTCTCCGTGCACTTTGCCTTTCCATCGAGCCAGGCGACCTACGCCGATTTCAACGCGACGGTGGGCGGCCGGCGAATCGCCGATCCGGCGGCGCTTGACAGCGGCTATGTCAGCTTCGATCTGCCGCCAGGTCAAGAGACGACGATCGCTATCGGGTATTCTTCTCGCGGCATGGAGACGTGGAGCTATTGCTTCGGAAGCGGCGTGCAATCGATTAACGACTTCGCGCTCGCGATGACGACCAACTTCGATGCCATTGACTTTCCGTCGCAAACGCTGCTTCCCGTGGACGAAGTACGCTTCGGCAAGGGCTGGCGGCTCGGCTGGCACTACACGTCGCTAGTGACCGGCAACAGCATCGGGATGACCTTCCCCTACCCGCTCCAGCCGGGCCCGCTCGCGCAGCGAATCACGCTCTGGGCGCCGGTCGCGCTATTCTTTTACTTCTTCGTGATGCTGGTGATCACGACGCTGCGCAACGTTGACCTCCACCCGGTTAACTACTTCTTCCTGGCCGCCTCGTTCTTTGCGTTCCACTTGCTCTTTGCGTATCTGGTCGACCGCATCGCGCTCGAGGCTGCCTTCGCGATCTGCTCGGCCGTCACACTCTTCTTGACGATCTCGTATCTGCGGCTCGTCGTCGGTTGGCGCTTTGCCGCCGTCGAAAGCGCGCTCGCGCAGCTCGTATATCTCATTCTCTTCTCGTACGCATTGTTCAACGAAGGATGGAGCGGACTGACGATTACCATCGGCGCCATCATCACGCTTTTCGTCGCGATGCAGGCCACGGGCCGGATCAAGTGGAGCCAGCGGCTCGCCGTCGAGACGCCGTAGGCGCTACGGCCCGTCGGCGCAGGCGTGATAGGCGTTCGAGTACATCGGCTGTATGCTGTACGTCACCCCGTTCAAGGGAATCTTCCACTGGAAGGTCTCGCACAGGTCGGCGACCTCGGAGTAGAAGGTGAAGTTGAACCAGGCAAAGGCCGGCCCGGGATCGGTAATCGACTCGAACATCTCGTGCCCCAAGGTCGAGGCGGTCGAGTTGGTGAGCGCGCCGGCTCCCGAGGAGGCGCGCGAGGCGCAGAAGCTGATCTTCTGATACGGCTCGATCGAGACGATGACGACGTCGCGCACGTCCTTGAACGAAACGCTTTCATGGTAGGCGCAGAAGTTAAACGTATTGCGATGGTCGGGTGAGTAACACGAGCGCGTGCGATCGAAGCACGTATCGGTGCCCTTGGGAAGGAAGACGTGGTACATGCTGGTGTAGCCGGCCTTCTTGCCGTTCTGCATCAGGGCAGCGTGCACGATAGCAAGCAGGTCGTTTTGATATAAGAGCTTGGTGTAGGTTTTGTACTTCAGCGAGAAGGCACCGCCGAACGTGTAGCCGTCGGGCGAGGTGTGGGTATATTGCGTGAGCAGACCGGCAAAGCTGCTCCCGGTCAAGTTCTTTTCAAATCCTTCGGGATCGCCCCAGCAGCTCTCATCGCCGGCCTTGCAGTTGACGTAGATATTGTACGAGGCCGCCGTCTTCATGACCGGCCCCTTCCTGCGAACCAAGTCGGCCGGATATTTCTTGCGCACGCCCGCGCCGTCTGTGTCTCGTCGGTGATGCGCGCGCAGCGGCATCAGGTGATAGTAGAGTATCTTCGCATTGCGCCCGCTCTCGACGTCGCCGGAAGTGACGTCGAGTGTTGCAGGCGCGATCGCGCCGGTGGCTCCACTTTGAATCATGGCAGGCATCGTGCGCTGCGGCCCCGCGCAGGCTGCGAGTATGCAGAGAGCAGCGATCGGCCAGAGAGCGGAGAGCGATTTCACGGCATGTTCCTCCAAGCGCGA
>CAVSQP010000023.1:0-51732 GCA_963730125.1 Vulcanimicrobiota bacterium
AACCGAGGCCATAGACGTTGCGCACGCCCTGGGCGCGCAATTTCTTCTGCACCTCCTTGAAGAAATCGTAATAGGCATCCCAAGCTTCGGATGTCCTCGATCCGCAGCCTTCTCGACCAGCGGCCGCCAGATATGGTTGGTGAACATATTCCACCCGGCACGCACGCCGGCAACGGTTCTCCTTCGATGTTGTTGTAGATGACGCCGAGGAGCGCGGTTTCGGTGCACCTTCGTCGTGATCTCGATGATGTTGATGATGTCGACCAGCCGCTCCTCCAGGCGTACAGCGGTACGGATCGGCGTGCAGGCTGTTCGAAGATATCCGGCACGACTCCGCCTGGTCGCGCTTGGAAACGCATCCTCCCGGGCGCAACGGCGCATAGGCAGGTCAGGGTCAGCTCATCGGACTGCGACTCGCCTTCTGGGCCGCCACGATCTGCTTGAACAGGAACAACGTCCTCCTCCTCGGCGAAACCCTGCTGCCACCACACGGTCGCTTTCGTCGCCGCCGCATTGCGATAGGGCCGCGTCAACGTGCCAACCGTGCCCAAAGTGAGGGAACTGCAAAGCACCGAACGCCGCGTCAAAGTGGTCATCTCCTCTGCAGAAACCGCGCGTGACGCGAGATATCCGCCAAAGCTCCAGCCCATAAGGGCGATGCGTTTAGGATCGACCTCGTCGAACTGTAGCGCGAAGTCCACTACCGGCGCGATCACTTTCTCCCAATCGGGCCGAATGTGCACGTCGTGCTCGAAGAGCATCTCTCCCTGACCGGGGCCATCGAAGAAGAGGCAGTGGTAGCCGCGTTGGGACGCCGCCACTGCCGAAGCAAAGTACATATCGGTAACGGTCGCATCGTAGCCGTTGGTTAGGATCATCAGCGGGCGCACTTCCTTCGCGCGCCCTTGCGCCGGAAGGAAGTACGCCGGCATCGATTGACCGTCGAACGGTATTTGTAAAGGCGTCACGGGCGGATCGAAGAGCGCAAACCCCGTCGTTGAATGCAGCGATCTGCTTGCCGAACGCGGCGAGCAGCCGGGGGTCTACGGGCTTTCCGAAAAGCGGGCGATATGACGACGCGTAGTGGCAACTGCCGCGCATGAACGCGTCGCGCGCGGTGGTTCGATTGCCCGCCGCGAGCGCCGCGCGCGCCCGTTCGACGATCCGATCGCCCGCCTCGACCCAAGCTTTGTTGAATTCACCGGCGTCGCCGTCGCCCACGGTTTCCGCTACGGCTCTTACCTCACCGAGGTCGGCACCACCATACGGGATGTATCCCGCCGCCCACGTCAGCGCGTCTTGGAGGTCGTCTTTAAAGAAGAAAACCCATCCAGCAGGCGCCTTACCGATCGGGAGGCCACGTCGACGGTGACGGCTTCGCCCGTATGATGATGGCGGCGCGCATTATGCCTGCTGCATCGTACGTTCCCCGCACGTCGAACGGCCGGCCCACGATCAGGTCTTCACTGCGCTCGTTTTTGACCGCCGCCGAGCCGTCTACCCGCACGAGTCTTCCGTCGCGCGTACGCAAGGTAAGCTGCGAGCCGTTGACCTTAACGAGCGTCCCGGTAACCTCGTTCGGAGTCTTGACGGCGCCGCGATAGGCGCCGGCGGGAATGGGTCGGCCCGTGGAAGCCGTCGCTGCCGAGCCGCCGAGGCCGAAAATCTGGAGCTGTTGGTAGCTCGCGATGAAGACTTTGCCGTTCGCTACGACCGGAACGGTGTTGGCGTTTCCGTTTGGCGCCGCCCAGTAGCCGGCCGACGCTTGATACAGCGTTTGGAGTTGCGAACCGCTGCTCTGTTCCGCCGCAAGGGCGACGAGCGTCATCGGTCCGGGAACCGACTGGGGCCGCGCGAGTGCCCAAATAATTGCGTTGCGCCCATTCTTGGTAGATGAAACGGTAGTAAAGAAACCCGGATCCTGTCCGTTTGGCAATCCGGCCGATCCGGCAAACGTCAGCCGCACTTTGTGTTTGTCTTTGACGTTCCATACGGTCACGCTGCTGCCGCCGCTGGCGACGATGCGCTGATGCTTCTTCTTGACCGCATAGTACGAGGGACCGCACCAACATCCGCCGATAGAAACCTCGGCGAGGTCGTTGTTTGGACCATTTTGAACGTATCCGCCCAAGCTGTTTTGATTGAGCACGTACAGCGTTCCGGTTTTGCCGGCCGCCGCGGCTAGCGGAGTCGAGCCCACCGGCAGCAGCATTACGCCGCCCGATCCCAAGTCGGCATCGTACTGGTCCATTTGGCCGGCGTCAAAGGGAGTGAAAATACTAAGGAGCTGGGTGAGATCGGCACTAACCTTCACGACGCTTTCGGGAACGTTGGTGACGCCGTTGTACGTATCTCCCGAATAATCCGAGTTTCCGGTAACGAAGTAGATGTTGCCCGACCGGATCGGCTGCAAGGCCGTATCCGGACATCCAGATAGCGGTTAGGAAGAAGCTATCGGGAGATTGCGCGAGGCTATTGTTCAGGCGGTTTGCCGCAAGCGGAATAAGGGATCCGGCCTGCCAGCCGAGCAGCCAGCCTCGCGATTGCGATGCGGAAAAGTCGCAGAAACTCCCGAACCCGGCATAGATATTCCCGTTTGCTTCCAGCAGTCCGGGCCGCTGCCGCTGATAGGTTGCGTTAAAGTTGTACGTCGTACCATCGGTTAGGGTGTGCGACGCTGAGACGACGACCGAGGGCGTCACGTCGGAAAGATCCGAGAGGCTCAGCTCGTGGATGCGATAGGTCGGAACGCTACCCTCCAGCGTATAGGCGATAACGTACATCACGCCGGCAGCTCGGTCGATGACCGGCGTTCCGTCAATGCCGACGTTCGGCCCGTTGTTGTTGCAGCCCAGCGGCGCCGGAACCGGGGCGCCTAAGTTGGTTTGAAATAAGATCGTTCCGCTCGATGCGTCGATCGCATAGATCGTGTTGCCTTCCGTCGCGACGTAGACCACGTCGTGCGCGCTCCCCGACTTTTCGCCACGAGTCGTGGTTACGTTGGGGATGAGGAGCGGTTGGGTATCCACTTGATCGTCGAGCGCTACACTGTGAAGCAGGCCGAACGAACCGGCGTTAACGTTGCCGTACTTCAACGTCGTTTCGTCATTGTTCCATCCGGTTCGAAAGTTGTCGTAGTGGTAAGTGGTGATTGCGAACGCGGATTGCGTGCCGGGACTGACCGTTACGGCTTGCGCGGCGCGGGCGTCCTTGATGACGTTGAGCGGGTTGCCGCCGGCGGGGTAGCCGTAGAGCGCGACGCCGCGGGAGTCCGGGATGACGACCTTGCCCTTGTGAATCCAGAACTGCGGGACGTTCGTGGCCCCCTTGATCGCGATCTCGCCTGCCGGCGTTGCCTGATAGTCTGCCACCGTATATCGAGAGATCGTCGCATCACTTGCAACCGCGAGGTACTTTCCGTCCCACTGGATCGAGCCGGCCTGCGTCGGGCGCGCTCCGCTCCAATCGAGCTCTCTGAATCTCTTGCCGCCATTGGCCAGCTCGACCACCTTGCCGGCGGCCGTCAGCGCAAAAAGATTTCCATCGTTGTCGTACGCGAGCGGAACCATAGCGGGCGTCGTTGCGCCCTGCGTAGATGGTTGGGCCGCCCTTGGCGGCGGCGTAGATCGCGACGCCCGATTGAGTCGCGGAGCCGCCGGAAACGGCAAGGTTTCCGGTAGTGGAATCCACGGCGCAAAACTGCGGGGCGGTTCCGAGCGGGTCGTGCAGCACGGCGATCGGCCGCGTGCCGCCGTGCGCGTATCGCAGCACTTCGTTGCCGGCCGGGGCAAAAACGTCCCCGTTCTTCCCCGCGCAGAGCGCGTTGGCCCGAACGTCGAGGAGCCTGCCTTGCGGCTTGCCCGCGGGATAGGAATAGACGTGAACGCTACCGTCCTTGGCGTCGGCGACGTAGAGAAGGTCGCTGGATTGGGCGTCGGCAGCCATGGACGAGCCCACTCCGAGCCGGCCTAGCTCGGCGGTGGCAGCGTTTGACTGGCCCGGAACCAGAGCGTTTGTTTGGGTCTGCGATCCGCCGCAGCCCGAAACAATCGCAAGGACCGCGCAGGCACTCAGCCCGCCGCGCAACAACCCCGAGAAAGCCTTCATATCCACGCTCCCCTTTTTACGCCGTGGGAATTTCGGCGGCGTGCCTTCTCTTACTGCAGCGGCGGGAAAATCGTACGTTTTTCGAGAGCGCATTCGCGACAACTGTTACACCAGACAGGTAACGATGGCGTTTCCTTTGGCCGCGGCGTCTGCATAAAAATCGCGCAAACGGCGAAAGCCATCCATTACCCATTCCGAATCGGAAGCACGCCAGCCTGGATAAATTTCGAGGGCGGACATTTGCTCGGCGTCGAATCGCGACGCCGCCTCCGACTCGAGTTCCGGACGGTTAAGCATCGCGGCGAGTTCGGAAACTTGCGAGGCGGTGAAGTACCGCGGGGGCCCGTAACCCGAGAATCCTTCGTCGTCGTCTCCGAGGATGCTACCCCCCAGAACCGGCTGGCTCAGGAGACTCGCTCCAGGCTCGGATTGACTACACAAAAGGTAGTGTACGCCGTGCCAGGCCTTATCGAGGGTACAAACGGCGCGCGTACCGGCGGCGCTTGAAGATCGAGCCGAAACGCGCGAGCGACGCTGCTCCATCAGTTTTAGGAGATCGTCCCCAACAACGCCGCGAGCCAAGTCTGCGGGACTCTTCCCCAGACGCTCGGCGAGCATCCGGCGAAGCGATGGGTCGAGCTTGGAGAGGCTCTCAGCCAGCATTTGCGGACCGATCGTCCGCACTCGATCTTCCATAGCCTTCGAAAGCTTGATGAAGGCATCGGGCATACCGCCTCCGCTTTGGAAGAGCGCCTCAACCGATGACGGCTCGGCTTGGAATCGCGAGAGCTCGCCGGCGTCGACCTGAACGAAGATTGCGTTCATCGACATGGGGCCAACGCTTGGCGCCTCGACCTTTGATTCCCGTTTGGATACTCGTTTTCGAAACTGTGGCCCGGGAGGCGGTGCCGGGGCCGAGGCCGGACCCGGAGGGACTTTTAGGCCGGCCCGGTCCGCCGGCAACCTTTTCCAGCGAACTGTTGTTTGGAATGGCGATGTATAGCCTAAGTGCGCCCGTTGCTGTCCTCGCGATCAAGGCCGAGCGTAATTCGGCCGACGCCGCCGACCTTTCCGAACCGGTCTATGGGGGCTATGCCAACGGGCGTGGCAACATCGTGCTTTTCGGGAAAGAAGCCGCATACGGCGTCAACTTAAAGAAGCAGACGCTGCAGCTACGCCCGCAATTGAATCCGGGCGCGCAAGCGCGTTACGATGCGGCTGCGGCGGGCGAAGACTTTCAGTACGGTAACAAAACGTTTCGCAGGTTAAGCGAGCCGCAGATTATCGAGATCTGCGTATCGAGCTCGTTTAGGCTCACTCCCAGGCAGCTGCCTTACTAGGCAAGCCTTAGGGCGTTTGCTCGGACCCGCGCTGGGGCCGGCGCTCTTCACCCGCGCGATAGCGATAGACTATTCGGCCCTTCGTCAAATCATATGGCGAAAGTTCCACGTCTACACGGTCACCGGGAAGAATTCTGATACGGTGGCGGCGCAGGCGTCCCGCGATATGAGCAAGGACGACGTGGCCGTTGTCGAGCTCGACGGAAAAGGTCGTGCTCGGGAAAACTTGCTTAATGCTGCCCAGCACTTCAAGCGGTGCTTCCTTTGACGTTTTGGACAGGCTTGGTTTTTGGCGGGCGTTTCGGGCCCGATCTGCTTTTTCTATTGCGAGGCGGAATGTTGCTTGCTCCCTTTCTCAACGATATCCAGGCAACCAGTTATTCAAGCGCAAGATTCCTCCGATACGGAGGCTTGCGCTCGCAATTTTATCGACCATTCGAAAGATCGCGCTGCTCTGTGGCTGGATTCTCTCACAAATCGCTTCAGGCTGCAACTTAATATATAAGAGAGGCGAGCCAGTCGCCGCGGCCGCCCGGCGTTAAGATCGAGCATAGTGTAGACGGGCGCGAGCAGGTCGATGCCGCCCTGGTTGAACATCGTCGGCCATATGCGGATGGCAGGTGTAGAAATGCCGCAACGTCCCGTTGTAATCGCGTGTGACCGCCGACAGCGTTGAATCTTGGTTGCCTTTAGCATCCTCGCTCGCCAAGTCGCACTGAAAGTGCTATCTCCGCAGTTCAGCAGTCTAAGTTTGTATAGATTACCAGCGCGCGATCGGGCCGGCTGAACAACTCGCTCAGCCGCACGCTTCGTACAAATGTAATCCTCAATGGCGGCACCTTGCGACAGCCTGCGGCGTAGCTCGGCAACGCGCTCGCGATGGCGCATTTCCTCAATCTCGGCGAGTCGAAGCTCCTCACGACGCGCACGGTACTCTTCGGATTCGTTCGTAAGATTAGTCTGTCGCATGCTCGATTAGCTCCCGCTCCACGGGCCGTGAATTTCCGCTCCGGTTCTTACCCAACTGCCACAAGCGGCTTGACAACTTAGCCGCTCAAAGGTAAACTCCTAAAGAATTAGTATTAAGGAATTAAGAGTCGCCCAAAGGCGGGGCGCGGGTGGGTACGACCATGGCCTCTTATCCTCGGATCGATCGCGCGCGCTTTCTCTCGGCGCTGGCCGCCTTACCGCTTGCCACCCTGGGCGCGGCGACGCTTGAAAGCGCCTACGTCTGTCCGCCTTGCGGCCTTGCCTGCGATAAACTCGCCTTCTCTCGCCCGGGCGCGTGCCCGGCCTGCGGGATGAGCCTAATTCCGAAGAGTCAGCGCAGCGCTCCCTATGGATTAGCGCAGTTTCCGAACCACGCGAGATCCGGTGCGATTCTCCTTCGAGCTGCTGGCGAACGCGATTTTTCTGCCAGTGGTCGTCAACGGAAGAGGGCCCTATCTTTTCGCCCTGGACACGGGGTCGAGTAACTCGGTGGTGGCTTCCGAAGTCGCGACCGAACTGGGGCTAAGATCCGGGCAGAGATTTCTCTCTTCAGGCGCCGGCTCTAGCTCGAACGTTGCCTTCGAAGGTCGACGCGCTCGAAATCGTCCTTCCCGGCGGTGTTACACGTTCAACGACGCAGGGAGCCACCGTCTCGATGGCAGGGCTCTGGCCATTGGTCGGAAGGCGAATCTACGGCGACATTGGTTACGACGTGATCGCTCCGTTCGTCGTCGAAATCGACTACGCGAATCGATTGATAACGTTGCACGATCCGGCGCAGTACCGGTACGCGGGCCGAGGAACGACGATGCCGTTTCACCTTCTCGGCGGGTCCGATCCGCAAATCGACGGAACGCTCCTCGTTGCCGGCCGGCCGGCCATTCCGGTACGCCTTACCATCGACACCGGCGCCGGCGGAACGATCGTTTCGTCGCCGGTTGTGGACCGGTACCGTCTGCTCGAAGCGGTCGGTAAGACGGTCGCGACGCAAGATGAAGGCGTCGGTGGAGCAGAGCCGACGGAAGTACTCGGCCGTATCTCCGCCTTGCACGTTGGTCCGTACATCGTCGACCGTCCGGTCGTCGCGCTCTCGCGCGACACAGAGGGATCGCTTTCAAACGAGGCGTTGTCGATAAATCTCGGCGGCAACATCCTCAGACGATTTACCATGATGCATCGATTACGTACACGGACAGCTTACGCTAGAGCCGAACGCGCATTTCGCCGATCCGTTCGCTTCCGACGCAAGTGGACTGCTCTTGGCGGCTGAAGGAACGGATTTTCACACGATTGTCGTTCGGTCAGTACTGCCGGAGTCGCCCGCGAGTGCGTCGCGGATGCATCGCGGCGACATCATCGTCGCAATCGACGGGAAGCCTGCGTCCGGCTACACGTTGTGGCAATTCGAAGAACTGCTCACCAAGTCGGGGTCGACGGTCGCTCTGACACTTAGGCGCGACGACCGGAGCCTCGTGGAATATCTAGCACTGCGATCGCTGGTCTGACCGCTGGAAGCGCAACCACGGCTCAACCTCTTCCTAAACAGGCGGGTTCTGGAACCCATGAGGATTGGGATTATCGGCGCCGGCAACATCGGCGCCACGCTTACTCGCCGATTTCGCGCGGTCGGGCACGACGTGGCCGTCGCGAACTCTCGCGGGCCCGAAACGCTGCAGAACCTCGCCGCTGCCACGGGCGCTCGCGCGGTGACCGTGACGGAAGCAGTCCGCGACCGTGACGTCGTGATCGTCACCATCCCCGAGAAGAACGTCCCGCAACTTCCGAAGAACCTGTTCTCAGGGCTTCCCGCCGAAACGATCGTCGTCGATACGGGGAACTACTATCCGCGCGAGCGTGACGGTAGAATCGAACCGATCGAGCGTGGCATGCCGGAGAGCGCTTGGGTGTCGCAGCAGGTCGGACACGCCGTGATCAAAGCCTTCAATAACATCTACGCGCAGCACTTGCTCGAAAACGGCAAGCCGAAAGGCACGCCGGGCCGGATCGCGCTGCCCGTGGCGGGAGACGATCCGACAGCGAAGGCCGTGGTGATGCAGCTCATCGACGAAATCGGATTCGACGCAGTCGACAACGGCACAATCGCCGAATCGTGGCGGCAACAGCCAGCGACGCCGGTCTATACCTTCGACTATGACGTCGAGGGCGTGCGCAAGGCGCTTGCCGAAGCCAAGCCCGAGCGCGTGGCGCGGTTCACGGGAACGGCAAACAGTCCCGGAAGCTTCGAATCTCCGGCCTAGCGGGAATGCGCGGGGCGTTCTTCCTAATGGCGGCCACAATAGCGACTGTGATCTCGGCGATCGCTTCGCCGCAAGCGCCTTCGCGTTCCGTACATGGCAACTCTGTTGTGTCAGACCGCGATCCCGCCGTCCGAATCACCCTGCCTGCCGACGCGAGATTTGTTGGCAGCGATGCCTGGGTGCTCTACGGCATCACCAACTGCCGTCAGTTCGTCTTCGTACAAGCGGACGAACACAGAACCATCGAACGACTCTACTGGGTACAGTTCGAAGCGTATCTCGCCTCGATGCCCAAGCTTCACTACGGCTACGACTCGCCGCGGCACGCGACGCTGGGTGGGATGAAATTCTATCTCGATACCTGGGTGAGCGACTACGCCGGCGGAACGCCGCAACCGCCCGACCTCGGCCAGCTCGAGGCGGCTTTAGCGAAGTTGGGCTATGCTGCTCCGGCCGGAATCAACTCGGGCTCCGATTCAGAACACGTCTTTGCCCTCGTCACCGCGAAGGGCTACACGTTGCCCCGCAAACGCATTGACGTACGGTTCGTCTACCTCCCAGGTTCCGACCGGCGCAAAGAACTGATGGTGATCTACAGCGAGAAGTTCGACGGGACCGTTGCAACGCACGAGCAGATCGATGCAGCCGTGCAGCGTGCGGAACGCTCGATCGCTATTTCCCGGCTGAGCTCACAGTAAGACCGTAGGCGCCCAAGAGCCGGCGAATGTTTTTCACCGGCTTGCCGCCGCCGGGATAGGTCCAAACGCCCAAGGCAATATCCTTAGCTCTGGAGTGAACCGGCACATACGTCAGGATAAGCTTGCGATCTTGTATCCAGAACGAGAAAGAAAATCTCGGTGACTTCAGAGTTGTGCGTCCGACAACCCTAGCCTTGGAGCCGGATATCGTCAGACGGTAGATGCTCTCCGGGGAGTTCCCCATAACAGCCAAGTGCTGCCCGTCCCATTGAACGCTGCCTTCGGCGTCGAAATCTCGCCCAAACTCGATGTCTTTAAGCTTGTCGCCGCCGGCGGGAAGTTCGGCGAGGCCCGGGTCGTTATCATACTTCTGCCCGTCGGCAAACAGGTTCCCCTTACCGTCGTAGCCGCAGTTCCGGAAAGAAATCATCGTCGGATCGGTATAGACTACCGCCGTCCCCCGTGCGTTATGAAACACGGCGAGATCTCCGGGGCTGCCGCTAGAACCGTAATCGGCGACGGCGAGATTTCCAGTCGACGGATCTGACGGAACAGCCTTCAGGGTATCCGCCATCGTTCAGTGTTTCGATCGGCTCTGAACCGCCATGCGCGTACTCGACGATTTTGCGCGCGAGTAAATCAGTTACGAAGACGTTTCCGCGCTCATCCGAGCATAGGCCCTCAGGCAGACTGAAGCCCGTGAGCGTCCCAACGAACCCTAGTGCTGGGTACGAAAAAACGTAGACGTCAGTAAACAGCTGATCGGAGACATAGAGCAAGTCTCTACTCTTTGCTTGCGGCAAAACCCGCGACGATTCACGATTGGCGTTATTCGCTCGCACCGCATTTTGAGGCTCGGGGCGTGCGGATATCGACGGCCACAATCCGCCACAGGCCGAGAGCGCAACGGCCGCTATGCACAACGGGACAAGGCGCGATGACGCAACCATTGGCACGACGATCGTCCTTCCGCGGCCGGCTCTGGGGTCCCGCTTCCGCGCCACGACTCATACAGTTAGTTCGTACAGTTTTTTGATACGGTCGCGGCTGTATGTGGCCGGCGTTACGTAGGTGCGCTAACTTGGTCATATGCTTAAGACCCGCGACGGCGTGCATGCAATCACATCTCCGTCGGCTCCACGGGTCGCAAGCGTGAAATCGATCTTCTCGGATAGCTAAGTCCGCGGAAGGGCCTGCTCGAGACCTCCCTCGGCATCACGCAAAACTCGAGCGACAAAGGCAAAAGGAGCAACTTTATGCGATTCAATCTGAAACGAATCGGATTCGCCGCCGGAGCGGTAGCGTTCTCGCTCACGATGGTAGCGTGCCACGGGCAGTCGCCTGGGAGCTCGGGTTACATTCCCACGAACTCGACCGCCCTTTCGGTGCCGCAAGGCGGTGCCGGTCTAGTGACGCCGGACGCGAAGCGCAAGGTCCAGATCGTCTCGAGCTGCGGCAAACACGTCCACATCGTGCTTCTCGGCATTCTCGACTGCAGGTTCCGCGAACAGGGTTACGGAGACGGCACGTTCACCTTGACGAACGATACGAAAGGCATCGTCGTGATCACGCCGATGAGCGGCACGCGATCGACGAAGTTCACGATCCTCGGAGCCGTCCTGGGCAGCGGACATTTCGTCGTGAAAGACACGAAGGGCCGTCAACTGAAAGTGACGGTGAAGGTCACGCTTTAGCAGAGACGAGCTCTTCATAAAGTCTACCTCCTCTGAACGCGGCGAAGAAGGCTCGTCCCAAGCGGGCCTTCTTCACGGCGCGTGATGCCGGCAGAGGCAGCTGCAGGGGAGCCAGCCGAGGACTGACCCTACGGCGCGAGGAAAACTGAGGGCATGTCTGGCCTTGCGGCTCGACGACTCGTGCAATTAGCGCTCGCCGTCGCAGCGAGCGGATGCGCGCAAGATTTACCCACCCCGGCGCAGCCCTATTTAGGCACGTCGCAGACGTTTGCGCAACCGGCGACCCATTTCTACGGCAACGATTTCATGTATTCGTCTCAGCCCTCCAGCAACGAAGTCGTCGTCTATAAGCGCAAGAAAAAAAGCTACACCCTGACGCCGTACGAAACGCTGACTTCGGGATTCTCGAAGCCGATGGGCATGGTCGCGACACCCGACGGGCATTGGTACGTCGCCAATTCCGGGGCTTCGGACGTCCTCGTTTATCGCACGACGCATTCAGGGCCCAAAGGACCCAAGGCGACGCTTCGGGATGACGGCGAAGTTCCGGTGAACGTCGACGCTACTCCCAATCAGCGGCTCGTCGCGGTTTCTAACGGCGCGACCACCGGAGGCGGCGCGGGGAGCGTAAGCGTTTATCTGAACCGGCAGGACGAGCCGTCGCGCAAACTGACCTATGGGAGCGATCCGGTCCAGGGCGAGGGCATCGCGATCGATGCGCAGGGCAACTGTTATTGGAGCTTCAACGACCCGAACCAGTTGACCGGAGAGATCGTGGAGTTTTCGGGCTGCGATGGCACCGGAACGCTCTTTAAATCCGGAATCTTGAAGGCCGGCGGATTGGCCTTCGACCATAGCGGCAATCTGTACTACGTCGATCAACTGCTCGGCATCTTCAAATGCCAGGGGTCATCGTGCACGATCTTTGCACCGATCGTCCTTGGCGGCCTGATCAGTCCGGCGAACCTGAACTTCGATAATAGCGATCCGCAGAATCTTTGGGTCGCGGATGCAGCGGGCTACATCGATGCGGTAGACCTCCAGGGCTTGGTTGCGTACATTCTTGCAAATAATCGGCGGAGTGACCGACCCCCCTATCGGAGTCGCGCCGGTGCCGGGTAGTTAAGAGCGCGCAAGTCGCATGGTTCCACCGCGAGACTCGAGAGACGCGGCGGGGACCGCAGAACTACCTGCCCTTCTCAGGAAGTTCCGGGTGCAAGCCGGTCTTTCGCAGCAGGTGCTTGCAGAGAGAGCGCTCATCAGTGCGCAGGCCGTCAGCGCCTTAGAGCGCGGATTTCGCAGGGCACCGTACCGCGCCACGCTGGAGCGCATCGCCGATGCGCTCGCACTTTCGGACGAAGCGCGAGAGATGCTCGAGCGCTCCGCTCATCGTTCGCGCGGTCCGCGCCTCGTCGAGCGAGACCGAGCGCCGCTGCACAATCTGCCACGACAGCTCACATCGTTCCTCGGACGCGATGCGGTCGTTGCGGAGATCGCGGATCTCGTCGCGACGGCTCCGCTCGTCAGCATCGTCGGGAACCGGCGGAGCCGGGAAGACGCGCGCCGCGGTCGAGGTTGGAAGGCGTTTGCTAAATCAATTCCCGCACGGCGTCTGGTTCGTCGAGCTCGCGCCGCTCAGCGACTCCGCTCTGGTCCCGCAAGCTCTTGCGGGAGCGTTGCGCGTTCAAGAGTCGCCTCGACGCTCTCTCCTCGAGACGCTCATTGCGTTTCTAGCGAACAAACGTCTGCTAATTATTCTCGACAACTGCGAGCACGTCATCTCACAGGCGCGTGCCGTAGCGGGATCGCTCCTGCACGCCTGCCCGACCGTCGCTTTGCTGGCGACGAGTCGAGAGGCCCTGAGCATTACCGGCGAGCGAACCTATCAGATCCCATCTCTCGCCGTTCCTAGGCAAAGCCGGCCTTCGCCGGTTGAGGCCGAGAAGTATGGCGCCGTCGCCCTTTTCGTGGACCGCGTCCAGGCCGCCGCCAGTCGCTTCGAACTGACCGTCGAGAACGTGAAGCCCGTCGTGGAGATCTGCCGGCGTCTCGACGGCTTGCCCCTCGCGTTGGAACTTGCGGCCGCACGAGCGAGCGTGCTGTCACCACAGGAGATCTGCGATCGCCTCGATCGAGTATTTGACGTGTTGACGGGAGCCCCGCAAGCCTCGGTCCCGCGCCACGCGACGATGCGCACTGTAATCGACTGGAGTTACGAGCTGCTTTCCCCGCAGGCGCAGCTGCTGCTTCGAGCGCCTCGCCGTCTTCGTTGGCGGATTTACTCTGGAGACGGCGACGACCGTCTGCGCCGACGAGAACATTCCTCAACAAGACGTCTTAGAGTTGCTCTCGTCGCTTATCGGCCAATCGCTCGTCATGGTCGACGTTGCGCACGGCAGCGCGCGTTATCATCTACTCGACGCCACGAGACAATACGCGGTCGAAAAGCTGGTGGAGAGTGGCGAACGACAAGTCCTGGCAGCGCGCCACGCGCTCGCGCTTCTTCGGGTAGCCGCCCGACTCGATCGGCAATGGTACGTCGCTTCCGAACAGGCGTGGTTTCGCGAAGCCGAAGCCGAACTCGATAACTTCCGTGCGGCGCTCGAGTGGTCGCTCGAGACGCGAAACGATCTTCGCTCGGTTCTCTTCTTGCCGGAGCGCTCGCACGGCTGTGGTATTCGCTCTCGCCCGTGGAGGGACGACGCTGGGTTCGTCTGGCGATCGAATCGATTACCGAACAACGAGGTGACGAGCTCGCTCAGCTCTATATTGCCGATGCGGAACTCTGTGGGGCGCTCGGTGAATCGGCGGCGTCACTCGCATCGGCGGAAGAGGCATTACGGCTCCGTTCCATGCTCGACGATCTGCAGGTAGCACGCGCACAACACGCGGCGGGAAGCGCGCTGGCGGCAACCGGGAAGGGCTCGGAGGGCGAGGCGCTTCTGCAGGACGCACTAGCCACTGCCGAGCGTCTCGCGAATCGCCGCCTGCAGGCGTTAGCTCTCAGCGATCTCGGAACCGTTCGCTCTCGCCGCAAAGACGTCAACGGCGCGCGCCGATTTTACGCCGAAGCACTCGCACTCTACGTTTCGCTCGACCTCGAGAGACCGGCGGCATCGATCGCCGGGCACCTAGCCGAAGTCGAGTTTGAGGCCGGCGATCCGGCCGCTGCGTTGCATCGAGCCGAAGAGGCTCGCATCGGCCATGCAGCGACGCGAAATCGTCGTTCGGAAGCGGCCGATTTGAGCAATATGGCGGCGTATCTCGTAGCGCTTGATTGTTTTGACGATGCCTGCTCATACGCATCGCAAGCGTTGGAGGCCGCGCAAGACGTCCGCTCGCCGGTACTAACGGCGTTCGTCCTTCAGCACGTCGCCGCGATCGCGACGCTGTATAACGGCTCGGTCGAGCCTCGGCCAGCGAAGCGGGAACAGGCGGCGATGTTGCTAGGCTTCGTCGAAGCACGGCTGACATCGCTTGGGGCCTGGCGCGACTACACCGAACGGCAAGAGTACGAGCGCATCGTCGCGGCGCTTCGAACGGCGCTCAAAGAGCGCCTCGACGAACTCATCACGCTGGGCGCGCAATGGACCGAAGAGGCCGCCGTTGCTCTCGCGTCTCAGCACGTTAAAACGGCTCTTTAACATTCTGACGATCGCCGCCATATTCGCGGTGCCGCAGAAGGGCCACGCCGACGCTGCTCGAGGCTACTCATTCGACAGCAGCGGCAAGGTGACCGCGCTGAGCGGAAGTACTGTAAACTCTTCTGGGAGTGAGTTCGGAGCCGGAATCTCGAAGATTTCTCTATGGAAGGCTTGGTGGTCCAAAGCCAAGACTCGTCACTGGGGCGGTGGACCGTGGCGCGATGGACCCCCTCCTCGGATTCGCCGTTTCACGACTCCGTTGAGCGCATCTGGTACTTCGCAGGCCAGTTGACCCATGCAAAGGAGCGCGTCTTTCCCGATGGCACGGCGGAGCTAATCGTGATGCTAGACGAGCGTCATCGTGACGGAGGCGACCCCACGCTTGCGCCATTTCCCACCGTCTGCATCAACGGATGCCGAACGCAGCCCTCCGTCGTTGTGAGCCCGCCGGGGCGCTGCCGCGTTCTCGGCATTAGCTTTGCGCCGGCCGGAGCGGGCTCGCTTTTGCGATCGAACATGAAGGATCTGGTCGACGTGACGGTTGACGTTCGCGACGCAATTGGACGCGCCGCGGACGAGCTCGGAGAACGCTGCGCCATCGCTGCGCAGGTTTCGCCACTAGACGAAAGACGAAACGCTGCCTCCGTTATCTTCGCTGCCCTGGACTGGCTTCAGATGCACCTGCGAACCGAATGCGACGCCTTGGTGCGTTGGACTTCAACGATGATTCGCGAGTCGCGAGGCACGGTGTCACTCTCCCAGCTCGGTGGTCGACTGGGGGTATCGCGCAACGAATTTGCACGGCGTTTTCGCGACGGGACCGGATTGACGCCGAAGCGCTTCGCGCGGATCGTTCGCTTCCATAGTGCGCTTTCGCTTCTTCATCGCACCGACCAGATCGCGGCCGTGGCGGCCGAGCTCGATTATTACGATCAGGCACATATGTACCGCGATTTCGCGGAGTTCGCGCACCTCACGCCGGGTGACTTCGTAGCTGCCAGGCGGTATCCGGAGTCGCCCAGCCTTGCCGAACCCTGAACAATTTTCCAAGACGCAGCGGCTGCTATACCCTATGCTAAGGCTATGAGTACCACACAAGTGAGGACAAAAGTGCAAACTGTTTATCCGAGCGTTCGCTACAACGACGCCAAAGCCGCAATCGCGTGGCTTAAATCGGCCCTGGCGTTCGAGGAGCATGAGGTCTATCCCGGCGATGGCGATACCATCGCACACGCGCAGCTGCAACTGGCTGGTAATTTGATTATGCTAGGCAGCGTCAAAGACGATCCCTATGGTACGAGCCCGAAAAATTTAGGCGGCGTTACGGGTGGAGTCTATATAGCGCTCGACGGCGACGCGGAAGTCGACGCCGCCTACGCGCGTGCCAAGGCCGCAGGAGCTCAGATCATTCGGGAACTCGAAGATACGGACTACGGCTCGCACGAATTCGGCGTGTGCGATCCGGAGGGGCATATTTGGAGCTTCGGCACCTATCGGCCGCAGGCGACTTCGTAGCGGCGCTCTTGCGTTCAGGCGCGGATTCGGTTGCGGGGTTCAAAGAGCCGTGCGCAGACTGCTCCAAACATAAAGCCACCAATATGCGCCAAATAGGCTACCCCGTTTGGTTCCTGGGGCGCGATCGCCCCTGCACTCCAGAGCTGCAATAGGAACCAGATTCCGATCAAGAGCACCGCCGGTATGTATGCGACGCGAACAAATATGAAGATGACCAGGATCGTGCGAATCTGGTCGCGCGGAAATGTGACCAAGAATGCTCCCATCACCGCAGCGATCGCCCCGCTTGCCCCGAGATTGGGCACGGTGGAGTGCGGGTCGAAGGCAACTTGCGCGCCCATTGCCGCCACGCCGCCCAACAGGTAGAAAGCCAAATAGCGCCATGGTCCCATCGAGTCTTCGATTTCGGGTCCGAAAGCCCAGAGAAAGACCATGTTCCCCAGGATGTGCCCCCAACTGGCATGCATGAACATCGCAGTCAGAATCGTGATCAGATGATGACCCGAAGAAATCTCTGCCGGGACGAGCGACCATTTGGTTACGAAAGCGTCACCGTTAACTAGTTCCAGCGCGAATACTACAAAGTTGGCGGCAATAATCAATAACGTGACAATCGGAAAGGTCGTCGGGCGCCGCGATACGTCTGTTAAGGGGATCACGTCAGTGACGCTCTTCGTTCATGGGCGGTCGGCCTTCCACGGTGCGTGACGTAATTTCCTGGGAAATCCTTTCCGAAGAGCCAACGGTCTCCAGCGTATGAGATCGACGCTTCTTGCCGGAGTGCTGCTCGGGGTCGCTGGAACCGTCGCGTGCACGGGCTATCGAAAGACCCCGCCGATGGCTTGAACTTCCAGGTGCCGGCTGGCTGGACTTCGGATATTAGGCTCCTGGGTACGGACGTATTCGCATCGCCCAATCACACTGAGTTTATGACGCTCAGCACGATGCCCCCGGGCCCCGACCTCGAACAACGCCTTCTAAACGGCGCGACTTACAGAAATCCGCGCAGCACAGATCAAAGCTACGTAACGATCTGCGGAGGCAAGGACGCAAAATACACCAAAGCGCTGGTGTACTTCATCAGTGGACGCAGGGACATGAATCTCGAGATGATCACGAGCGAACGATCGGACGAGGTTCTCGTCGCGGACTACATCTATCCAACCGGGGCAAAGCCCAATAAGCGGGCCGAAGCCGCGATCCGCGAGCTATGCCCGATCCGTTAGCGCCCTTACTACTATGGGAGGAAGTCGGGGCGTAGTAGACGGACAGGGCGGGATGGCCGCAATTACGATCGACGAAACGGCAAGATTTGTCAGCGTTATCTCCTTCGACCTAGGTTTGGGCGATGTGTCCGCAATGGTGCGCGAGGTAAAGCACGCCATTGAACGACTAGCTCCTAACAAGACGGGCTTCATCGGATCGGTCGTGATGATGAACGGAGAAAAACCGCAACTGTTGGTAGTTTCGGTCTGGGAATCTGGACACGCGTGGGGCGCGGCGCAGTACGACCAGGAGATCGGCCGAGTCTTGAGCGACGTCGTAGAAACGGCGAAGTCGTACGAAATTCAGACTTACGAAACAGTCTCGGTCGTGCGGGCCTAGCCTCACTTCGCCAATGGGATCGTCAGTTGCGTCTCGTTTGTATTCACCACGAGCACCGCGAGGAGCTTAGCCTGCTTCGTCTCGCTTGCATTGGCGCTGACGGCGTGGCGGTCGCCGGGCAACTCGGAGAAGCTCTGTCCGGCGGTCTAGGTCGTCACTGGCGCATCATTGACTTGACCGCGAATCGACCCCTCGAGAACGGTGGCGAGTACCCCGGGCCATATTCAACGAGCACGCCTTCGACGCTGTTCCCGGGAACATTCGGCAGCTCACGCTGATAGACGAGGGTTATCTTCGCGTTCTTTGAGTGCGGGCGCATCCGCGAGGCCGGTGCTGAACGGCAGGCTAGCGAGAAGCACGAAACAGAGGCTGCGTTTCATGCCGGATCAGGCGCTTGCAAGTGAGCGGCGGAGCCACTCGTCCAAACCAATGCGGCCCAGGCGCGCTTCGCCCAACGGCACAAGAGAATACTCCTCGACCCGACCGCCGAAGTATCGGGCCTCGGGGTCGCTCACGACCTCGCGCGGGTCGCCGACCGCCTTCAGATAACGGGCGACGACTTCGTTGAACGGCGCTCGCCCCGGGCCGGCAATCTCGATGATACCGTTTCGCGGCGCCGCGAGCGCCACATCGGCAACGATGGCAGCAACGTCGTCCGCCGCGATGGGCTGAAACAGAGCGGGCGAGACCTTGAGTACGTCCCCATCCGCACTGGAAGCGGCGATGCCGCGGAGGAATTCCAAGAACTGGGTTGAGCGGATGATGGTGTAGGGGATGCCCGAGGACTCGATCAGTTTCTCTTGCGCGACTTTGGCCTGGAAATAACCGATCTCGGGATTGCGATCGATGCCGACGATCGAAAGCGCTACGTGGTAACGGACCCCGGCTGCGGCTTCCGCCGCGAAAATATTGCGACACGAGGTCTCGAAGAATTCAAGCGCCGCCTTGTCTTCAAATGAGGGCGAATTGGCCAGGTCTATCACCACCTGCGCGCCGGCCATAGCTGCCTTGAGCCCCTCGCCGGTGATGGTGTTGACGCCGGTATTGGGTGCGGCGGCGACAACCTCATGACCGCGCTGCCGCAAAATAGCGACGGTCTTGGAGCCGATCAGGCCGGTGCCGCCGACGACGACGATGTTCATAGCTTTCCTCCCGGACTTGCCTCGCCATTTCGCGGCTTAGAAAGAGTTTGGGCGACTTATCGGCCGACGCTCGGCGCGCTGTAGTCGCGTGACGTCGCGGCGCAATTTCTACCGTATCAAATCGGCATGCAATTCAGCAACTACTTTGCGGACGCTTGATTTATGGCTCGCGGAGCGCATCATCCATTTGTTGTAGCGTGAGCTAGTTCGCCACTTGACTAATCGGCATGATAGCAACCTCTCAGCCTCCTTCATCAACGTCTTGTTGCTCAAGAGCATCCCGGTTTGATACGCTAGAAATCGTCCACCCCGGCACGCGACTACAATGACTTTCGGCCGCACCGATCGTCGGCCGATAAGTCGCCCAAACCCTTGCTAAGCCGGCCAAATGGCGAGCCAGTTGCAAACTATCCCGTTTCAAGGTGTGAAGATATGAAAACAACCATCCCGCGGATCTCGTCTACCTTCGCAGCCAGTACGGCGGAAGGTACGGATTCAATCGTGATGCAGCGCCTGGCAATGAGCAGCAGAGCACTCCACGCGCTGTCCGCTCCCGTCTTTGTTGTCGGGCTTGAATGGATCGTCTCGGGCACGAACAAGATCATCGGAAACTTTGTGGGGCCATTCCCGGCGTATGCGTCGGGCCTGCAGGCCCAACACATCTTTCTCCCAGGCCTCTCCCTGATAGTTCAATTTCCTGTCCTTGCGGCCAGGCTGGTTATTGCGACGGAAACCGGTTTGGGCATCGCACTAGTCTTCGCGTCTTTCTTCTTCTGGCGAGGGTCGACTCGAATCGGGGAAGTGATTGGCGGGATAGCACTTGCCGCGAGCGCAGTCGTGGCGGCCGGACTTTGGGTCATTGTCGGCCGTCCGCCGTTTTGGCCTGACGGCAACGGCTACGGATCCGGCTGGCCGGTCGAGTTCTTCCTCGCAGCTATTTCGGCGGCGCTCGCAGTTGCGATCGCTCTTGCGGATCCCGACGAAACGCTGGTCATGCGCGTAACGCGACGCTTACGCCGCCAATCGCCCGCGAATCCTAATTAAAAGAAGGTGCCATGCATACGATCGACTTACGGACTAACGAACCTCGCAGCGCTCATGAGAAGCTGGGTGGCGTAAAACTCTTGGCGCGAGTCATCGATAAGGGTCGCGCGGCGCTCGGCGGAACGCTAGGCGCGTACTGCTTCTATGACTGCCCGCTGGATCGAGTATTTTTTGAGACAATCGACGTCTCCCGCAATGAATTTCTCGAAGTGCTACGACGAGCGTATATTTCACAACTGCACAACAACGCGGCTGCGCTGGCCGATCTGCGAGAGTCGCTCGAAAGCAAGCCGGAGATCAGCGATGAGTGCTTTATGGCGTATGCGGAAGCGCGCGATGCGGACGGCGCCGCAGTGAAATGGCTGCTCGACCAAAGGCTCACCCCCTCCAGCGTTCTCGCTGCTATTAACGCTGCCGTGGACTGTCTGCCTCCAGAAGCCTTCCTAGACTGGGTGAGAGACGATGCCGTCGTTTAAGAACCGTCCACGCGGAAACTAGGCGATTGAGGTTGCCACTGGCGCGGAACCCAACATATTCGACTCAAAAGCCCGGGCGCGGTGCTGTCTGCTCGTGCGGAGGCAGCCCGCTGCGTAGGTAATCCGCCGCGCGCTCGTAATCGAAGAAGAAATGGCGAAAGCGATTTACCCGTGATCGGAGTGCGCGGCTGGGTGAGCGCCGCGGTCGTCTTCGGGCTGGCGTTCCTGGTGTGGGGTGTTCTGGCCGGCGCACTCTCGGCGCTATTGCTGCTTTTCACGGCAGTGCTGCTGTCGGCCGGGCTTCGGCCGATCGTCGATCGCCTTCGGAAGTGGATGCCGTTTGGGGCTGCCGTCGCCCTTTCGTTTAGCGTTATGATCGTCGCAGTCGTTGCGATCGGATTCCTGCTGGTCCAGCCGCTGGGCGCGGAACTAGTGAAGTTGATCCAAGCGATACCCAACTATGCGAACTCGCTGCAGCATCAACTCGCCGCAGCGCAACGTTACCTAAGGAACGACCAAATGGCGCGGCAGCTCGCCTCCGTATTGGCCAGTTCCGCCGGCACCGCGGCAAGCGTGATCGGACCCCAGCTTCTCAGTGGGCCGAAGCTTGTTGCGACGGCGATCGGCGATGGTCTCCTCATCGTTTTGCTCGCGGTCGGCTGGATGCTGTCATCGGACGAACTCGAGCGGTTCGTTCTCAGTCTGATGCCACCGAGCGTGAGCGGCGACTGGCGGGATGCCTTTACCGACATCGGCGCCAAACTCAGCGCCTACGTGCAGGGCGTAGTGCTTAACGGTGCTATCGTCGGAATCGTGATGGGCGCTTCGCTTGGGCTGATGGGCGTTCCGTACGCCCTGCTCCTAGGCTTCATCGCGGCGATCTTTCAGGCGATCCCAATGGTCGGCGCCGTAATTTCCGGCCCAGTCATCCTCGTCGTCGTGTTGGCCACGAGCGGCTGGGAGAAGATGCTGCTTGCGCTGGCGATCTTCGTGGTCGTCCAAGCGATCGACCAGAACGTGCTCTCGCCGATCATCTTCGGTCAGCGCGTTCAGTTGAGTTTTCTTTTGATTATTCTTGCCACCGTCATCGGTGGAACGCTGCTCGGAATCGGCGGTGCCTTCCTCGCGGTTCCGGCCGCGGCCGTCCTTCAAGTGCTCATCGTTCGCATCGTGGCGCCCGCGATTCGCCGCGCCAACGGCGTGCAAGCTGCGGACAACGACTGATCTTAATCGCTGAATGGGTTCCGTAACCGGAGTGGAAACTGCAAAACCCCTCTGCTCTGAAAGGATTAAATGTAATGCCCAATCCGTTCGTCCATGTCGAGCTAGCGACCACCGATCTCGGCAAGGCCAGGGAGTTCTATCAGAATCTGTTCGATTGGAAGCTCGAGGACATGCCAATGGAAGACGGCGACATGTACACGCTGGTCGAAGTCGGCGAGAACGATTATGGCGTTGGCGGCGGAATGATGAAGGCACCCATGCCTGGGATGCCATCGAACTGGATGGCCTACGTCTCCGTCGATGATCTCGAAGCAGCCACGGCGAAAGCAAAGTCGCTGGGCGCTAACGTGATTAGAGGCATCACGCCCGTGCCCGGGATGGGTTCGTTCAGCATCATCAGCGACCCGACCGGCGCGATCCTAGGCCTTTGGAAGGCCGATAGCCAGGAGTGATTTGCGTCGGCTGATAGCCGAACCACCTCACGGCAAACGAAGGCCGCTGCGCGCCGCTCGATCTTTGTTGCAGCGCGCCTTCGGTTTGGCCGCACTTGCTTGATGCCGTTCGCGCTGGCATTGCTCGCATTTCTCCTATCGATCTGGATTGTGATTCCAGGTCCGATCGTTCCACTGTTCGTTCTGACGGTTGTCGGTACCGAACTCTGGCCGGTACTTACATTTTTTGCCGCCGTCGTCACGTTCGTCGCGTGGCGTTCAAATGGCCCAATGCGAACGGCGTCAATCATCACCGCACTGGCGGCGCTGCTGTGTACGCTTGTCCCGCCGCTTGCCTATGCGATACGAGGTCCCTACGTCCCGCTGTGGGCGCTACTCACGCCGCTTCCCGAACGTGCGAACTCGATCGCGGTGCGCCCCGGTGCTCCCGTCGTGCTCGCCATTTATGGCGGCGCCTGGGAGCATGGTTCGCCGAAGAACGATGCGCGCTTGAACGCGATCGTCGCTTCTTGGGGGTACCGGGTCATCGCCCTGCATTATCCGCACGCACCTCGCTCGCACTGGCCTGCGCAGCGTGACGCCATCCTTCGTCAAATCGACGCCCTGTCAACTGGCCGCATCGCCGTGCTCGGACATTCGTCCGGCGCGCAGTTAGCCGTCATCGCCGCAGCGATGCGACCGCACCGCATCAGCGCCGTTATAACCTACGAAAGCCCGGTAGACCTCGAGCTCGGCTATGAATATCCGCCCCTACCCGGAATTATTGACCTGCGACACATCCTGCTCGACCTTTGCGGTGGCACGCCGGAAGAGCAACCCACGTGTTACCGAAGCGGATCTCCACGATACGTGGTCCACGCCGGTATGCCGCCGTTTCTCATGATCGCGGCGGGACGCGACCATGTCGTCGACCTTGGTTTCGAACATCTCCTTCGCGACGAACTTCGAAGCGATGGCGTCAGCGTCACCTACGTCGAACTGCCTTGGGCCGATCATGCCTTCGAAACGCTCGCCACCGGCTTTCACAATCGCATCGCGCTTTGGTACCTTCGGCGATTCCTGGATCTTCATCTGAATAAGCCCTGACAGTGCGTACCCGCTGTCGTCGGCTCTAGGCAGCAAAGCGGGGATCGGTAAAACAGCCCGTCTGTATTGCGCGCTGCAACCCGGATACAAGCAGTGCCTTGCCTGACTCTTTGGAGAGCACGCAGCTGGCGCCTGCGAGGTGACAGGCGCGACCCCAAGCACGCGTTGCGGTGCCGGTATAGATCACGATGACGCACTCCGGTAGGACGAAACGCAGCTGGCGCAGCATCTCGAGCGGATCCACTTTCTGCCAATCGATGTCGGCAACGAGAACGTCAGGTGAGAGCTTCCCCAACGCGGCCACATCGAGACGGGCGACGATCGTGAGCCCCGGCTCACCGGCGGCGTTAAGTGCGGCGCCGAGCAATGGGATGTCCTTGGCGTCGACGGCCAAACAGCACACGCGGGCCATAACTATTACGCTTTCAGGCGGGCGAAGCAGTACGTCGCCGCAGAGGAGGAGAAGCGGGCCTTAAGTTTATCATCGAGGCGAGAGACTGACCATCGTGAAAAAGTCCGATTCCGGCCGCCGGGAGTAAGCGTTGTCGCTCAGGGCTAATTTCTTGCCGGAGTCGGATCCGGCATACCCCATCGTCGACGCGATCCTTCGCGTTGTGCCGGCCTCGCGATGGGCATTTGCTCGCCTGATGCCCCAAGGGGAGCTAGCCGGCCTCCTGCTCGACTCCCGCGGAAACGGCGGGGAGCTGTTGCAGCTCAAGGGCGAGTTCGACCGCCAGCGCGACAAGGTAAAGAAGGGCCCCCGGATCGCGGCCACACTTGGTCCACTCGGCGACTTTGAAAGCGGAATTACGCTATTATTCGCTGACTCGCAGGCCAGCTTCGGCATCCTCACGCTGCTCCGTACGAGCGAGCTGGGACCATTTACGTCAAGCGAAATCAGCGTTCTGGCGCTGTCACTCGACGCTACGTCCGAGCGCCTCTCCGCACTGCGTCTGGACTCCCACGGCGCCGGAAGACTCGCTGCACCCTACCCCGACGATAGACCCGCCGACTCGGCGCACGCCGGCGAGGCGTTGGAGGCTTCGGACGAATCGTTCTACGTGTTGGATCGCGACCTTCAGATCGTACTCGCATGGACGGCTGAACAGCAGCGGCGCGTCGCGCTCACGGGACTGCGTACCAGGATTGCCGATCGTCTGCCCAGAGTGCTCGAAGAGGCCGTCCGTGAGCTGATCGCCGGGTGGCAAAGCGACGCCGGTACGCAAAACATCGGTATCGCGCGTCCGGTCCCATTCTTAGTCGTGCGGACGCAGCCGATGTCAGGGCCGGCCGGGCTCTTCATCGGCGTTCGGATCGACCGCTTTAAGCCGCCGAAGTCGCTGAGAGGCCCGGCTGCGCGCTTTCATATCTCGCCGCGGGAGCTGCAAGTGCTAGCGATGCTGCTAGATGGGGCGAAGCTTGAGGATATCGGCCTCAAGCTGCACATCGCTGCTTCAACCGTTCAGCATCACGTCAAGAGCATGATGGACAAAACCGAAAGCCGGAACCGCACCGAGCTGATCGCTCGGGTGCTGGGCTGGGAGAATACGGCGGATACGGGGCGATTTTCACGATAGCGCCGTGCTCCCGGACCGCGGTACACTGAGAAGTCAAAAAGATGAGCGGAACCGGAGTAGCGGCTCGAATCGCCTTAATGGTCTTGTCAGGAGAGTACGACGTGACGTGCAAGCGTCAATGGTCTGAGGTACTCGAGGGCCTGTGCGGCGAGCCAAACGTCATCATTGACTTTAGCGACGTTAGCTACCTAGACGCCACCTGCGCGACCGAGCTGTTGAGAATGCACACGCGCCGCCACGACAAGGGGTTCGACCGTGAAACCGTCATACTCGGTCGCCCGCTCGTCCGAAAGCTCTTCGATCTGCTAAAAATGCAAGGCGTCGTTCGCGTCGTGGAATGCCTGGACGATGCAATGCAACCGCAGAGATTTTCACCCAAAGTGCGCTATGCATTTTATGGGAATGCTGGAACGACCGCTCGAAAGCCAGACCACCAAGCTTAAATGAGAACGCGCGCGGATCGGAATCATGCGTCCTTTAATGGTCTCGCGCTACTCGGAATTCACATCGGCGCGATCGCAGCTCTGTGGCCGCCTTTCTTTCAGTGGCCGGCGCTGGCAGCCGCAGCTGTGGTATCGTATGCGACTGTAGCATTGGGCATTTCATTGTGCTTCCATCGTGCCCTAACGCACCGCAGCTTGCGCCTCATCAAACCGTTCGAATACCTGCTGGCGATCTTCGGAACGCTGGCGCTGCAGGGCGATCCAATCCGATGGGTGGCGGTGCATCGCAAGCATCACGCGCATGCCGATCGAGAGGGCGACCCTCACAGCATCCGTGGCGGCTTCAGATGGGCGCACGTAGACTGGCTTTACCGGCACAACATCGCGCTACCCTCGCACGAGGAAATGCTTCACTTCGCGCCCGACCTCTGCGCCCAGCGATTCTATCGCGCGCTGCAGTACCTCAATATCCCGCTTCAGGTCGGACTGGGGATCGGACTCTTTGTGCTCGGCGGATGGCCGGCGGTGATCTGGGGTGTCTTCGTCCGGCTGGTGATTAGTTATCATTCGACATGGCTCGTTAACAGCGCGTCCCATATGTTTGGCTATCGCTCGTACCAGACGACTGACGAGTCGACGAACTGCTGGTGGGTCGCGCTCATCTCTTGGGGTGAAGGTTGGCATAACAATCACCATGCCTTTCCCTTCTCGGCGCGCCATGGGCTGCGCTGGTTCGAGATCGATGTGACGTGGTGGCACGTCAGGATTCTTGCCTTTCTGCGACTGGCAGATCGAATCAGGATCCCCAGCAAATCGATGCAACGGCTACGCGCAGCCGCGCACGGCGACTCGCGTTCGCACTCGATCGCAGGCGAGCGGTCCTTCTCCAGTCTTTAGTAGACATGCTCCGGTCTTTAGTGAGACATGCCTTCGTTCGGTGAAAACGCCTCTTGGAGTCATTTCGTTGGTCTTTTCGCAATAAGATACATCGCGCTGTGGGTGAAACGCGGCACCGGTTAAAGATTCGAAACACCTGCTCTCGATCGATCAAATTGATCGCGCAACTTTATTCCGTCTCTTCGGTTCATCGAGTACAGGAAAAGAAACTCAAATGAAAGTTGAGCAGTTTATGATGGATCTAACCAAAACCACGCCGCGCAGCCCCGGCGAAATGATGCTCGGCATCGTGCAACTTGCGCGCACGACCGACAAAGCAAAGGCGTTAGCGAATGATACGATCGGCGAATACAAGTACGATTCCCCGATGGACCAAGGCCTCTTCGAGTACCTCAACATGGATCCGAAGGCATTCCTTGCGGCTGTGAAGGATGCAAAGAACGATTCTGAGATCGAGGCATACGCGAAGACGTTCGTCGCCAGGAAAGATCCTCGGAGTATCGAGGCCTTCAACAAGAAATTCATCTCGGCGATCCCGACCGGGGAATCGTTGAAGCACTTTGAGGAGCTGCGTAGCAAGGTCGCTCCAAGCCGGAATGATATCGTGTCTTGGTCGGACCTAATCGATCTAGAAGAAGGTCGGACGGTTCCCCAGCGCGGGATGGCTCACGCATAAGCAGGAGTCAGCCGCCTAGCCGGCTAGAGAGGGGAGCACGATCGTGCTCCCTTTTTTGATTCCCGTGATGCGCCTCATCGCGCTAGTTCTGTTGGGATTTTTTTTTGTAGCGGCAGGCATAAATCACTTCGTGCATTCTGGCGTGTACTTGCGAATGGTTCCCCCCTGGCTTCCGGCACCGGCTCTGCTCGTCCAGATCAGCGGCATATGTGAGATCCTCGGCGGCATCGGCGTCCTACTACCCAAGACTCGACGCTTGAGTGGCGCCGGGCTTATCGCGCTTCTGGTTGCCGTCTTTCCAGCAAACGTGCAGATGGCCCAGCACCCCGGGCTATATGCAGACATCGCCGCGGCGCCGGCACTTTACGTGCGGCTTCCGCTTCAGCTTGTTATCATCGCTTGGGTTTGGTGGACCTGCATGCTGCCGACGCGCGTCTAAGGCATCACTTTCGCCATTGCAATCGCCGCGCAAGCCACGTACCTGGCCGCGTCGGCGCTGCTCTCGTGGACGTCGATGACATAGTCACCCTTTAGCAGGTAGTCAAGCGAAACGTTCGATATCGTCGTCGTGCTGTTTCCATTTACGATGTCGGTCAATGCATAGGTGGGTATTGGGTTCAGCTTTGCGCAGGTGCCGGTGTGGATATGGATGGGCTGCGCGCCGTTTTGACCGTCGGCCATGAGGACGACGATCTTAACGCCGCCCGGGACTTGCTCGAACGTCGCGGTGCCGGTCTTACCCGGCCGATTCTGAGCGTATAGGTTTAAATTCAGGGTAGACGGATCAGCGCCGGCCGCCGCGCTAGCGATTACGACGAGCGTAGCTGCGGCAAGTGCCGCACGAAGACCTTTCATGATATAACTCCTCTATTTTTTGCCAGTGGTAACGTGAGCTGCCTCGTCGAGCCGCTGCTCGACGCGTTGTGCTCCGGCTTCCGCGGCGCTGTCACGCGTAAGCGAAGCCACTTGGTACCAATGCAACGCCGTTGCATAATCCTGCGGAACGCTTTCGCCGTACTCGTACATATGGCCGATCGAGATTTCGTTGGCCGTTTCGGGCTCGTTGACGCTGTTCACGCGCTGCGACCAAACTGGCGGAGCGCAGTTACCGCTGCGTCGTCGTGGCCGCGGCCGCTATGAAAAACGCGTCGCGCGATGGAAGCCGCCAAGTCAGGCGCCGGCCAATCGTACGCCGCTCGGCAAGCCGCGACGAGCTCCCGTTCACCACGCACCGAATCTCGTTTGTGTTCGGTGATTCCGTCGGTGTATAAAACGAACAGCGAGTCGTCCGGAAGCGTAACGACGTAGCTGGTGGCACTGTGCGTCGGCCAGATGCCGAGCGGCAAATCGGCTTTTACATGGGTCAGAAATCCATGCAGGATTGGAGTCATCATCAGTGGAGCGGGGTGACCGGCGTTTGCGAAAGTAAGCGTCCGCAGACGGCGGTTTACGATCGCAACAATTGCGGTAACGATGACGCCACCGCGAATCGAATATGCTACCGAATTGGCAGCAGATAGGATTTCTGAGGGGTCGGCGTTAGCATGGATACCACGGAGCACGCTCGCGCGCACGATCTCCATCGTCCCAAACGCGGTCTCACCGTGACCAGTCACGTCGCCAATCGTTAGGGCGAAGGCATCTTCCGAGATTGCAACGGCGTCGCTCCAGTCTCCGCCGCGGCGCGCACGCCCTGCAGGCGAATTGGTGAGACTGAAGTTCCAGGCGGGAGGGCGTGGTCGGCGAGGTGCCACGTTGGCTAAAGCACATACGCGGGCCATAAATACTACGCTTTCAGGGCGACGAAAACAATTTGCGTCGCGCGATTGAGGACAAAAGCCCCTGTCAGCATAGCACGGTGCGGAGGAGCCAACCATCGTGAAAAGACGCGACTTCGCAGGCTCGACGGTGCGCCGTGAGCGGAAGGCTAGCGCTGAGGAACGGTGCGCCCCTCTTCTAGATCGAGCAGATCGGGCCAGGAGGTGACGTCGGTGCGGCTCGGCGCGACCTTAGCGCGTAGTTCATAAAAGGCCTCCAAGGAATCTCCGGTGGGCAGATCCGAGAGCCAGTGCTCGTTGAAGGTCTCGATCGATTGTGCGTCCTTCTTGGAAACAAAGACTTTCGCGTAGGCTTCGATTCCGGAGCTGTCTCTCGCGGTCTTGACGATATTTAGGAACTCCTGCGAGTCCATCCCGAGAAAATCGAAGAGCCCTCGATCCATTGGGCAGTCGTAACGGTACTCGCCGAAGCGGCCCTGCGCGACGGCCTTTGCCTTGTCGATGGTCCGAGCGAGTTGCACGATGCCGAGCATCGTTTCCCGGACGCTGCGGGGCGGCGTTTTGGTTAGGTCCATCATAAAACGACAAACCCAAGAGACCGCATAAGGTTACCCAGGCAAACACGAGCGGGAAGGCTGTAAATGCAACTTTTGCTGGCGTTTGGTCGTTTATAGAAGGCTGTGATGGATTCTTTGCCGGTCGCGACGCTCGCGATTAGAGGTGTCGTTAAGGGCCCCCCGTGTTCCGAGCGCTCCGAACCGGTCTATGGAGGCTACGCAAATGCGCGTGGCGAGGTGGTGTTGTTTGCCAAAGACATCGCCTATCGCGTCAACTTCAAGAACCAGATCTTGAAGGAACGTCCGCCCCTTAACGAGGGCGCCCAGGCACGTTACGATGCGACTGAAGCCGGCGAGAGTTTTGAGTATGGCACGAAGAGCTTTCAACGCCTCAGCCATCAGCAGATCTCCGAGATCTGCACGGCCGGACATTTTAGGGTTGGCTCGCGATTCTAAATCGGGCCAAGCGCTTTACTGAGAAGTTGACACGCGTCGCCGACTTCCTTTGCGATGAGGTCGTTGAGTAGCGCATTCATCCGCAGGATCGTCTCTCGGTTCTTCTCGGGTTCAAGCGCAAGATTACGGGTCTCTTGCGGGTCGCTTAGAAGGTCGAAAAGCTGAACGTCGTTGTTCTTGAGAATTTCATCTAAAGTCCGCGGCGTGTTACAAGCAGTCGGAGCATAGTACCGACCGAATTTATAGCGTCCGTCAAAGGCCAGCGCGAGCAAACCGCGCTTGGACAGGTTCGCCTCGGATAGTGGCGGCGAGGGTTCGTTCCTAAACTGAGTGTCCATCGTCTTGTTGAGGAAGGCGCCATCGACGGTTGCCGGCCCGACGTAGTTAAAGAGAATGGCCGGGCGTATCTGCGTTAGACTTGCTTTCTCGGGATCGGCCATTAACGACGAAAAGTCGTGGCCCGGAAGGGCCGTGACCGCGGCTGGGCGCTTCGAGTCAGGCAGACCCGTGAGTCCGACGAATGTGGGGAGCAGATCCAGATGACTCGTGAGCGCGGAGCATGTCGCGCCGCTTTTCGCGGCGGGGTGCGTGACGATTAACGGCACGTGGACGTTTTCCTCGTAGACGAACGGGCCTTTGCCCTTTAGGCCGCCGTGGGCGCCTCCCATTTCGCCGTGATCGGCCGTAAAGACGACAACCGTATCACGCCACAAATCCATCTCGTTCATGACGTCGACAATCTGTTGTATGCCGCGGTCGACGTCTTGAATCGCATTGAGGTAATAGTTGTAAAAGATCGTCCACATGTCTTTGCGATCTGTTGGGATCGTGCCCGACCAACCATCCCAGCCCTTTTTGTATTCCAAAAGTGCGTTGGGCATACCCGGCGTGGCGAGAGACTCCTCAAGGCTCTCCGGAAGCGTGAAGGACCACTTCTTTTCGTAGATCGAATTCGCCGGCGGGGGCGGTATTGCGGACGGTATTACCGGAATCTGAATCGGAGTCAGCCCGGGAACATTACCGTCTCCATACATGATGTCGTGAGGATTGACAAAGCTCGCGACCATGAAAAAGGGCTGCCCACTCTTTCGAGCTTCGGGTCCGGCCTCGCGGAGATATCGCGCGCTTTCGCCGGCGATAAAGAGGTCATTCTCGTAGCCGCTATCCGGCGTGCTGCCGATGTCACCGCCGGCGCCGAATACGTCGAAGCCGTAGGCTTGGGCGGCGTCGCGGTAGTTGACCGTAGGCTTCGGGTCCAAAATGGCTTTGTCCATTTCGAACTTGCCGAAATAAGCGGTCTTATAGCCCAGGCCTTTTAACACGGATCCCATGTTGGGCATCTCCGGGTTCAGGCTGTGCACGAACGAGAACTGCATCTGATCGATGACGCCGGTGACCTGAGGCGGCTGGCCGGTCAGGAACGAGGCCCTGGACGGCGAGCACTGGGCCGATGAGATGTAATGCTTTTGAAAAGTGACCCCGCGTCCCGCGAGCGCATTCATGGCGGGCAAAGAATAATCGGAGGTCGCAAGCAGCTTTTCAACCCTCTGATCCACGATGATGAAGACGATGTTATAAGGCGGTTTGCTGGAGTCAGAGCGGACTGACGGGCTCTGCGGCGTCTGAGCTACTGCGTATTCGGGGATCCGCATCAGTCCTAGGCCTGCCAAAAACTGCGCGCATCGTGTGAGGAACTTGCCCCTTGTCTTACCAACGCTCTTGCCGTTGGGCTTCATTTTTGTCGCATTTCTCCCTTAGCCGACGTAACGAAGTTAACGCTTAGCAATCGCGACGCTCACATAGCGGCGGTGCTCCGCGTTTCGCGCTCGGCCATTCCGTCCCCTGGACGGATCTAGCGCTGCGTGAGAGCCGCGAAAGGTAGCGTCCGGCCAAACGAAGGAAGAGGTAGCAGTGATTGAACGCCAGGCCATGATGTCGACGTGATCGTTCATCTGGTCGACGGAACCTACGAGCTCTTCCGCCATTTCTATGGACTGCGTCGAGCTACCGATGGGAAGGACCGACGATTCGGGGCAGTTGTCGGAGTGCTCAATACCGTGCTGCAAATGATCGGCGAGGGTGCGACACACTTAGGCGTCGCCACGGATCACGTTATCGAGTCCTTCCGCAACGGGCTTTGGAGCGGCTACAAAACGGGCGCCGGAATCGATCCCGCGCTTCTCGCGCAGTTCGAGCCGCTCGAGGACGCGCTGCGAGCTATGGGTATTCCGGTTTGGGCGATGGTCGAGCTGGAGGCCGATGATGCACTGGCTTCGGCGGCCACAATCGCTTCACAGGATTCTCGGGTAGAGAAAATCTGCATTTGGACCCCGGATAAAGACCTCTCGCAATGCGTGCGCGAGAATCGCATCGTGCAAATCGACCGAAGGAGCAAGGTCGTCCGGAACGCCGACGGCGTCCGAGCTAAGTTTGGGGTAAGTCCCGAGCTGATACCCGACTATCTCGCGCTCGTCGGCGACGCCGCCGATGGCTTTCCCGGCATCGCGGGCATTGGGCCGAAAGGGGCAGCCGCTCTCCTCACACGTTATGGCGCGATCGAATCATTCCCGCCGCAAGAGCTCGGTGAGCGGCAACGTCTGGCGCTGCTATTCAAGGTAATAGCAACCCTTCGAACCGACGCGATTCTCTTTGCGGACGTCGACGAGTTGGAGTGGCGCGGGCCTACCACCGAATTTCCCGACGTGTGCGAGCGGCTCGACGCCCCCGATCTAGCTACGCGCGTTACGAGAGCCGCGCGAGCTCGCGAACGCTAACTCTAGCGCTAACGGAATTAGTTTGTCTTGATCCCGAACAGGAACGAGTGGTCTTCGATGCCGAGCACAATGGCGCTGGCAAATGCCATCGTACCGTCGGCCGAAAACCGCGCCCGCGAATACGGCACGACCGGGTTGCCCGTCGCGGGATCCTTTCCCACGCTCTGCTTCCACCGCATGGTGCCTTTCGACGCGTTCACCGTCTCGAAGTATCCGATCTCACCGTAGTTCTGCTGGCCGCCCGCGATCACCAGAGTTCCGGCGGGGTTAACGATGGGGTCTTTCAGGATGCCGAAATCCGGCTCGGTGAACTTCCATCTTTGCTGCCCCGTCGGGGAGAGCGAATACATGTACGCGAGATTCCAGCCGACGTACGTGTTGCCGTTCCTATCCACGTCCGGCGCGGTGCTGATATTGTTCAGCTCGGGGTAGAACTGCCACTTCGGCTGCCCGGTCATAGGGTCGTAGGCGTACAGGACACCTCCGGCACCGATGGTCCAGTTGTGGGTGAGCACGGTTCCGTCCGGGGCTACGGCCGGCTGGCTCCCGTCACCGAGCACGGTAAACTCGGTCCGCCCACGCAGTGTGATACCTTTGAAGTGATCGTTCGCGTGGAAATACAACTGCTGCCGGTTTCCGGCCGCACCGAACACAATCTCCTGGTAGTCGACAATCAAACGGGCGTACCGTTCGGTGGTGGACCATCGTAACTTCCCGGCCGGGGTCAGCGAGAACACACCGAGACCCTCGTCGGCGACGGCGTAGACGTTGCCGTCCGGGCCGACGTTGGGTCCGAGAAGGATGAAGGCACGTGGGCTCTCCGCGTAACGCCACTTCAGCGTTCCGCTCGGACCCACTGCCGTGATAGCGTTCTCGTCGCCGGTGTAGATTGTGCCGTCTGCGCCGATCGACAAACCCTTCGGTCCGGCGCCGTTGAAGATCCATTTGAGCCCGCCGCTCGGTGTGAGTGCGTACAAATTCCCCGCCACGTCTACTGTATAAACGGTGCCGTCCGGGCCGATGGCCGGTCGCGTTACCGCGTACATGCCGGTCATCTCGAACCGCCAAGCGATCCGGCCGGTGCCCCGGCGCTTCTTTAACTGGATCGCGACTTTTTTGCTCGAGCCGGCCGCGGTCACGACCTGGATGGTGGCCGAGCCGAGGCGTGCTGACTCGGGCACGTAGGCTGTAATAGAGCTGTCGGTCCAGGTCGTAATGGGTGCAGGCCGTTCACCCACAAGCACCTCGCCGCTGTCGCTCGGCGCGCCGAATGCCTTGCCGATGATGACTAGCCGATCACTTTTGGTCGCGGCAGACTTAGACACGCTCGAGATAGCCGGTGCGGACGTCCGTAGAACGGGCGGTTGCCTGCTGGGTAGCTGAGAACTAGACGATGGGACGTACGCAGCATTCGTCGGGCCACCACCGTGGCAGGCAGCCGCGCCCAAAAGAACGGCAGCTAGCCCGGCCGTGAACGATAGCGAACGGTAATAGTGATCCACGAAGCGTCTCCTTGTGTCGCCTCGAGGCCATGCATCCAGAAATTCTCTGTGCGCTCTCGAGCGAACAAGCTGACCATAGCACAACGCCTCTACTGGCGATATTCAGAGAAACCGCCATTCTCGCGAGGAAGGTGGGTACGGGTCCATCGGGTCTCGGAGCGGGAATTGCAACCTTTTCTGCTTCGGTGGGGTATCAAGTGTTCATATCGGCAAGGAGTCTTTTGAGACGACCTTCCCGTCCTCAAGCGCGATCTTTCGAGTGGTCGAGAAGTAGCGCCCACCGAAAGATAGGCTTTAATATCTCCATTTTTTCAGAACTTGCTCTGGATGCTGCCATACTGCGCGGCATCGAAGACCTACACTATATAGAGTCCACGCCCATCCAGCGCTCGGCTATTCCCGTTGCTCTGGCCGGCCACGACGTCTTTGCGAGCGCTCCGACCGGCAGCGGCAAAACCGCAGCTTTCGGCATTCCGCTGCTCCAGAAACTGCTCGAGCGGCGCGCCGATCGCGGCGCCGCGCTGATCTTGACGCCGACTCGCGAGCTGGCGCAGCAAATTGCCGAGCATCTTCGGCAGTTGGCGAAACACACCAACCTCCAGATCACGCCGATTTACGGAGGCGTGGCCATGAAACCGCAGATCAAAGCCATGCGCCGCGGTGCCGACGTCGTCGTCGCAACGCCGGGACGGCTCATCGATTTGATGCAGCAGGGCGAAGTTCGTCTCGACAACGTTAAGATTTTCGTGCTCGACGAAGCGGACCGAATGCTCGATATGGGGTTCTTACCGGCCGTAAAGCGCATCGTCGCCAAACTTCCAGTCCACCGCCAAACGCTCTGTTTCTCGGCAACGCTCGGCAGTGCGGTGGTTGCGCTTGCACGCGAGTTTCTCCACGAACCCGTGCGGATCAATTTAGCACCTCAGACGCCCGTACAAACCGTAACCCAGTGGGTGTACGAAGTGGAACCGCACAAGAAAACGGATCTCCTCGTTGATCTGCTCAAAGATGGACGCGTCTTTAATGCAATCGTTTTTACGCGAACCAAGTCGCGGGCCGAGCGCGTCGCCGGCGCTTTGATGCGACATCACGTCGATGTGGAACGCATTCACGGCGACCGTTCTCAGGCGCAGCGCTCGCACGCCCTCGAGGCCTTTAAGAAAGGACGCTACCGGGTCTTAGTCGCCACCGACGTCGCCGCACGAGGCCTCGACATCGACGATCTCGGACACGTCATAAACTACGACGTGCCCGCCGAGCCCACCGATTACCTACATCGCATCGGACGCACGGCGCGCGCTCAGAAGACCGGCGACGCGATTACGTTCGTTTCGCGCGACGAGGCGGGCTCGTTTGCACGTATCGAGGGCGCAATGGGCACGCCTCTAAAGCGCAGCGAGCACGGTTTCATGGAGCCGGCATCTTCCCAAGCGTTTACCGTCGAGCCTCAGGTGCGCCGCCGGTCGTTTCAGCGCCGCCGTCGCCCTACGAGGTGAGGCGCGAAAAAAATTGAAAAGGCGAGCGCCCGATGCGCTCGCCTTTCTTTTTTTCGTAGCCGGCGAAACTAGTACGCGGAAATGCCGTTGGGAGTTCCCCAACCGGCCGGGCCGCTGTACTTTTTATAGCCGCCGTCTTTCTTTGAGAGGCCGGCCTTGCAGAGATAGTCGTTGCAGTTGCCGTCGCTTCCGGAAGTGATTGCGTGCAGCTCCGTCTTGCGCTTTTTGCCAAGATCCCAGAAGATTTTGCCGCCGTTGGTTAGTTTCTTCACGTGGCCGGCGAGCGCGACGATGCCGGCCGTGAGCGGTGCTGCGACACTCGTTCCGCAGACATCGGTCCAGCCGCCGTAGGAGCCGATGTACTCGGCGACGCCGGGGCTGCAGCCGGCCTCGGCGGAGATGTCCGAGATCGTCTTGCCGGCGCAGTCCGGATCGTGCTGCCATTTCGGCTTGGGGGTGGTGGTTGCGCAGCCTGCTCCGGCGCCGTCCCAGGCGGTTTCGCTAAAGTTCGACCCGGACTGTTCCAGTTGCGTGCCTCCGACAGCGAGTACGTTCGCAAGCGCCGCCGGCCACTCGATCTCTGGATACCCGGAGTCGCCGGACGATGCTATATAGGCGACGCCAGGGGTGCTGAAGTAGCTCGGGAAGTTCGGGTCGCCGCAGTTCTCGCCGTAGTTGAAACTGCTGCATCCCCAGCTGTTGCTGAGGATCTTGGCACCGAGCTTAACCGCCGTCGCTTCGGCGTTCTCTAAGCCGCAGATCAGGCCGCCGCAATTGCCGCCCTCGATGAGATAGATCGTGCAGAGTGGACAGCTGGCAGAGACCATTTCAATATCGAGGTCGGTTTCAATACACCACCCGAAGTTCTCACAACTCTGAGGATAGTTGGATTGTTGCCCCTCCTCATTGTATTTTGCGAATGTCGCCGTGCCCAGCCCGAACGTGCTGCGGTAGGTCGCTAGGTCCGTCGAGGCATTAGGCAAGTCGCCGAGCTCGATGAGCGCGACGATCGTTCCCGATCCCTTGCCCAGCGATCCCGAAAGATTATATACAGTTTGCAAGTCGATGGGACGCCATCCGCAGCTGCCGCCTGATGGCGAGCAGTCTGGTTTCATGCCCTTGGTCACAACTAATACATGGCACTGCGGCCCCCCCGGAACTTCTTTGCAGACGCTCCGCGCTTCGTGCTTGGCCTGCCACTCGGGCACAAAGTGCGCGGAGGCGGACTGTCCGCTTTGCGATGGGGTGCCGGACGTTGGAACCGACGAGCCGGCCCCGTTACAACCGGCGATCGCCAGCGCCGCTACTAGCGGAAAAAACCTCAAAAATCCGTTCACAGATGCTCCTTTACTTGAACCGGTCTGGGAACGGCAGTACTTATAAAGCGACGCGAGGCTTGCCTTCAGTAGCCTCCCGAACGGGTACCGCTCTATGCATGATCTCACGGTCGGCAGCGAGCCCGGACCTAATGCCGCGGCCGTGCCTCACGTAATTCGACGTACTGTATCCACTCACCGGCCTTAGCCCGATTCTCGCCGGCGGCGGGATCATCCAATCGCCGCGACCGCAGATCGAGCACGCTTCCCGAACGTAGCCATAGATGCCCAGACCGCTTCCAGCCATCGGAGGTGAGCCGTGCGCGGATGTCACGCTCGGCGGCGTCCAATGACGCGCGACTCATTTTTTCAGACGAGATACCCACGTTGATGGTGGCGATGCGCGCGGGATCGCGGGTATAGGTCGTGATGTAGTAGTAACGGCAGCGGTCAAAGATCGTTGCGCTTCCCGCGATCCGGTAATTGAAGATGGCCGCGCCCCCGTATTGCGCGCCACTGAACAGTTCCGACTTCGAACCTCGTTGAACTTTCAGCGACGAGGCCGAGATCATGCGAGCTAAGGGCATGCCGGGCGCTGCCACCAGCGTGCCTTGCACCGGCGTGCGCGCGATGGCTTCGGCAGCGTGGCGCTCGGACTGGGCAGTTGACGTTGCGTCGTCGTGGGCAAAGAAGCCTGCGCGAATAGCGGCCGGAAGCGCTACCGTCAAACCGAGGGCCATGAGCGCCCAAATCGGCCATACGATCCATCCGGGGCGCGAAATCAGCGGCTGGAACGGTTGCACCGTTAACCCTTTCCCGATAATGTTGAGCCCGCCGAGAACGAGCGCGACCATGAGGGGAATCAAGGAGAAGCCGAATGCAACGAAAAGCGTGAAGAAGATTATCTTCGCAGGCGTTTCGAAAGCCGTTGGATTCGCTACGGCACCGGATGCTGTTATGGCATCGCCCACGATTACAGCCAGGAGGATGGCGCCGAAGAGGCCGCCGGAGATAAAAACGAGCGTTGATATTTTAGAAGTCATGATCCCTCAGCAATTGCTTCACATCACAGCGGCCGCAGCGAGTACCGCAAGTGGATTCATCAGTAAGGTCAGCAGCCGTGAGAAGCATGAGGTTTCATAGTAGCGTCCCAGGCGTCCGCGAGCGTCCACAATTACGGTCTTACGGCGATAAATGCAAAGAGGCACCCCGGCGCTTCGCGCCTCCGGTATGTGTGCGCCTCCGGCTCTGTGACGTCGCATACCAGCGGCCGATGCCTAATCGGTCATCGCCCTGTTGCGAGCGGGATTCGCCACTGAGCCGGGGTACCTAGCCGGCATGAGCACCGCGGCTTGGCGGCGGCTTCTGTTGGGGTTGTGCGCCCTCGGATTCGTCCTGACCGCAAACGCCGCGTGGACGGCAGCGTACAAGCTTGGAGTGGATCCCGGCGTCACCCGCTCGTACACGAGTCCGCTCATCGTGCCGAAAGTGACGGGCGAAGCGCCCTTCGTTATTCGCATCGACGCTCCGCTCGGAAGCGCGGCTTATCATCAGGGGCTCCGAAGCGGCGATCTTCTCGATCTCCGCCTGCTTGCGCCGGGCGAACGGTATCGTTGGCTGTCTTATTTCCGGCTGGCGGCCCAGCGCGCCGATGTGCCCATCGAACGCAACGGCAAACGTCGAGTCGTCAGCGTCGTTCCCGAGCCGCGCGCTCTCATTAGCGGCGGCGTTCTAAGCTTCGGCTGGGATGCCTGGCTAGCGTATTTCGGATTCGTCTGGACGCTGACGTTCGCCGGTGTAATCGCTTGGAGGCGGTCCGAAAGCAAAGAGGCCCGCATACTCTCGCTACTGCTGAGCACGTTGGTAATCTCTAACTGCCTCAGCCCCATTAACTGCGTTACGCGATGGCCCGCGCTCGACGCTACGGCGGCTTTTCTAAGTGCCGCACTCTACGGACTTACCACCGCGCTGCTGGCAACCTATGCGATGACCTTCGCACGGCCCCCCAACCTGCTGCGGCGCGTTCTCATGTGGTTCAGTTATGTCAGCGCGGCATTGATGCCAATCTACGGCTTGGCATTTGTCGTTGGCGCTTGGACTGCAGTCCTCGATCCGATGCAGGCGTGGTACGCGGGCACCGTTGCGCAGATCGCCGTGGCCGTCTTGCCGTTCGTGTTTCCAGTGCTATGCGCGGTCGCCACGATCGTACAGACGCGGGGCACCGATCGAGCGCGACTCGTCTGGGCGACATTCGCTTTGGGTATACAATATTTCGCCGCAGGCATCGTGGGTTTGGCGACGAGCTTCAATCTTCCGCTCAGTTCAAACGTAGAACTCTTGCTCTACAACATCACCGGCTTTATCACGCCCGTCGTCTTGACGTACGTCGCTCTGATACGGCGCATCCTCGACATCGGCTTTGCGCTCAACCGCGCATTGGTTTTCTCGACGGTCTCGCTCGTTTTTGTCGGCGCGTTCCTCCTCGTCGAATGGGCACTCGGCGAGTGGCTCAGCAGGGCGAGCCACACGACCAACCTCGTCGCCGGTGCCGCGATCGCGCTCGTGCTCGGATTGTCGTTGCGCGGCATCCACAAACGTGTCGACCAAATTCTCGATACAATCTTTTTCCGTAAGCGCCACGAGGACGAGAACGCGATTCGCACGTTCGGGCACGAGGCAGCCTATATCACCAACGCCGGCTTGCTGCTCGCGCGCACAAAGGCAATGCTCGAGGTCCACGCGGATGCGACGGGGGTCGCAGTCCTCTTAAACGACGGGCACGGGTACTACGGCGGGACGAGTGAGAACGATCCGGCGATCGTTTCGCTAAAGACCTGGCGAAAAAGCGTCGATCTGCATACACTCGATACCACGCTGCAGGGCGAGTTTGCTTATCCAATGGTCGCGCGCGGACAACTGGTCGGCGCGATCATTCTGGGACCAAAGCGTTCAGGGGACCCCTACGCCCCCGACGAATCGGATGCGATTTTGCATCTGGCACACGGAGTCGGTGGAGCGTTCGACGTACTCTCGGCAAGCAGTCATGTCTCGCGCGACGGACTATTGGAAGCGATCCACACGATGTCGGGGGACTTAAGAGCGCTCGCCGCTGAAATTCACGCTTTGCAACATCGCCCGACATGACATTGGGCCGAGGGCTAATCGGACAGGCGAAACGCCCGCGACTCGTCAATAAATACCGTCCGTATGGAGAGTCACGTTCGGTCGTATGGGAACGTCGAGTAACGATGCGCATGAGCCGTTCGATGTGGTTTGCGGCAGCACTCGTGGCGGCAGCGGTCGCCGTCGTGCATTTGGTGAGTGCTGGACGCTACGGCTTCTTTGCCAACGAGTTGTACTTTATCGTCTGCGGCCGCCACCCGGCGATAGGCTACGTCGACCAGCCACCGTTAGTACCGCTGCTGGCCGCAGCGACGCAGATCGTCGGCATCAACGTATGGCTCCTACGCCTGCCCGCAGTGCTCGCGGCCGTGGCGCTCGTGCCGCTGGTCGTAGCGTTTGCACGATTGCTCGGCGGCAGCACGCGCGCGGCCTGGCTGGCCGCTATCGCTGCTGCGGCGTCTCCGATGATAACGGCGATGAGCGCGGCGCTGTCGACATCGACCTTTGAGCCGCTGGCGTTTACCGCCGTAGCCTATTTCGTTGCGCGCGGCGTGCTGCTGGCGGAATCCCGCGCGTTCTGGTGGGCAGGCCTGGTCGCCGGGATCGCGCTGGAAGCAAAATACGGCATCGTGTTTTGGCTACTGGGAATCGGGCTGGGCCTCGCGTTCTTCAACGATCGTTCGATCTGGCGGTCGCGTGATTTCTGGATTGGCGCGGGTATTGTGGCGCTGATCGCGCTTCCAAACGCCGCCTGGCAGCTGGCGCACGGGCTTCCATTCCTAGAGCTCGTACGCAACGACAATGCCGGAAACTTAACCGGCAGTCCGCTGCGCTTTTTGCTGGATCAGCTTTTCCTAGTGAACGTCCTGCTCGCGCCATTATGGATCGCTGGAATCGTCGCGCCCTTCGCGTCGAAACGAATGGCGCCGGCGCGGTTTCTCTCGGTCGCATTCGCGGTTACTGCCATATTGGTGATCACCACGCACGGCAAGGACTATTATCTAGCCGGTGCCTATCCGACGATGTTCGCCGTAGGTGCCGTGGCGTGCACACGCCTCTGGCGCTGGGTCGTCGCGCTCTGGGCCGTACTCACTGCGGCAAATGCAGCGCTGGCAATGCCGTTCGTTCTGCCGCTGGTTCCACCCGGGCAACTCTCCGAGATGCTCTCCAAAATGAGCTTTCGTCCTCCGCCAATGGAGAAAGCGTGTATCGGAGCGCCGCTGGGATGCATTTTCTCGCTTGAGTTCGGGTGGGAAGAGGTCGCGCAGCGCACGGCCGACGTTTACGCAGCGCTGCCGTCCGGCGATCGAGCAAAGGCGGCCATTTTGGCATCGACCTACGCTGAAGCCGCGGCGATCGATATCTTTGGGAAAGGCCTTCCGCCGGCACTCAGCGGCAACAATCAGTATTACCTTTGGGGACCGCGCGGCTCCGACGGCTCCGTGGTAATAGGTGTCGGCTTCGAACCGTCGGCGTTGGCGCCGCTTTGCGGTTCGGTCAGCCTCGCGGCGCGATACGGAACCTCGCCATACCTGATGCCGTACGAACGCAATCGTCCAATCGTCATCTGCCGCAACATGCGGCCGTCGCTCGCGGCTCGCTGGAGCGAGTTCAAGCACTACGGCATCGAGTATTGGCCTCAGTCTGCGGTTCGAAGGTAGTGACCACTGGCCACCGCTTAGCCCAGGGTCGCAAAAAGTCGCAAGCGGACGGCCCCGGAGGAAGGCCGCCCAAGCCACCAGGCCGGATTCCACCTGGGTTATCGCCAGGTATTGCAATTGTTGTTCATCATGGTATTATGGGCGGCATAGTAGGGGGGATTGCGCGGAAAGGGGTGGCCTGTGTCCTTGCCTGATACGTACCTAGCTAGCAGCCTGAGCGCCGGCGACGCGCACAATGAAGCTATGGCACTGCCGCTGACGGAAGTAGTTCAGCAGCTCGTGGATTTGCTCGGGGCAACGAGCGTCGCGACTATCGGTGGCGTCAGAGAGACACGTGCCGTGCAGCAATGGATAGCCTCGGAGCGCGAGCCTCAGCGCCCTCATGCCCTACGCTTTGCGCTCCAACTGGCGCTCATGATTGCCAGCCTAGCGAGTCGCGACATGGCGAGGGCGTGGTTTCACGGCTCAAATCCGCATCTTGACGATCAGGTTCCAATCACGTTGCTTCGCGATCGGCCCTTGGAATCGATACAAGTCCCTTTGATGGCAGCCGTGCGATCTTTTGCCGCTCGAAATGGCGATGCATAGCAGGCTATAACCCCGACCGGGTCCCTGAGCGGACTCCATCATCTTTTGGGCCGGTAATCACTTCTTGTTTCCAAATGACAGGCGACGTACGATTGTACGAACCCAAGTATTTCTGTGAGGGCTCGTAACAGTGGATGCAACTGGTCGTCTCGACAACTTATCGCTCAACGGCACGACGCAAACGTTAACGGACATTGCTCCGACGGCTAGCGGTACGCAGGCAGAGAACGCCCTAGACAAGGTGGTCATGATTTTCGGCGGCGAGTACGACATCGCATGTAAGGAGCACCTGAGAGCGGACCTGCAACGCCTTACGAACGTTCAAGATGTTGTGTTGGATTTTACCGACGTTACCTATATAGATTCAACGATCTTGGTGGAGCTGATCCGAATGAACCAGATTCGCAGCTCTAAGGGTTATGAGCGAGAAACGATCGTCGTGCAAAATCAGAATCTCAAACGACTCTTTACTTTGCTCAACCTGCAGGACGTTTTTCACTTCGTTCCGGGTCTCGACCACGTGATTCAGAAAAACGAACAGCCCATCGGTCTGGACTATGCGTCATGCGGAAAACACGCGTCAACACGGAGACCACATTTAGGAGCGCGATCGTCGCTAGACGGGCCTTCTCTTAGGACGTGGAAGCGGCGAGGGATTCACGCGTATGCAGCGCAGAAGTTCTTCGCCATACGGAATACCGACAAAAAGACTGATCGCGGCGAGCAATCCCGCGACATAGGCCGGTGGGGGTGACTCAGCCTTCAGACGGAGCCTAAAGTCCGGTTTTTCCGTTCCTACGCCGGCCATCGCGAGAACTTGGTCGGCACGTAAACAGAGCAGAAATGACAATGTAGCAAAGGGCAGCACCTCCAAAAAGCTATGAAAGTGCTGCTCGGTTACGCTCACGTAACGCCGCGGAGCTGCATAGGCTACGTCCCAAAGGACGACCAACTCGTGAAAGGCTAGCGCGCCGGCTCCGACGACCAGCGTCAGGGCATTAGTTTCGAATAACAATGCGAGGACGGCGGGCACCCCAATCGAGCCCATCATGAGGCAGTGGGTAATTGACTCCTGCGTCCCACTCGTCGATTCGATTTTTGCGCGCCTATGACAAAGATAATCGCCGAATCCGGGAATTATCCAAAGCGGCAAGAGCACGTATAGCAGGTAGATCTGCATGGCGCGCGCCGTGAGTTGCTCTTTTTGCCGGCGATGCTTAGCGTCAGGCACCTCCGCCCGAGCGACTCTCTGCCCGCCGAACGTTGCCACAGCAGTAAGCAGCATCGCTAGAGCGCCCTTGTAGCCCCGATGGCTCATGCCATTATGTTCCCATCCGCGGCAACCGCGAATCCGACCGGTCCGATTTGCGCCCAAAGCGTAAGGGATCGGCCAAAGCCGATCCCTTCACCGGTTGAGTATTTCTACTCAGCGACTGTTTTACGCGTAACGGCTATCGGCGCGTTTCCCCGGCGTAGTCCACGTCCCGGTCGACTTCGGCGTAGCTCGGGGAACGGCCCGAGTCGAGTGCCTTGCGCACGTCGGCCCGATGTTCTTTAGTCTTCGGACGAACGGCGACGAGAATGCCGCCCTCGCGTAAGCCCTTCTCATAGTCTTTGGCACGTTTCTCGCCGATCCCGACGCCGATAAGCCCGCCGACAAGGCCACCACCCGCCGCGCCGGCTCCCAATCCGGCTAGCGCAGCCGCTAAGGGACCCACAACGAGAGGCGTGGCCAACCCGCCCGTGCCCGCGATCGCGACCACGCTGCCCGTAGCGGTAAGCCCCGCAACGATTGCGCCAAGAACGCCCCCAATGGTAGCGCCGGCCGCAAGGCCCTCGCTGCCTTTGGCGTTCACCACCGCGGAAAACGCCTTTTCGCGTGTTTTGTCGTCCATCATCACGCTGATGTCGTCGCGACCGTAGCCGAGTCGGTGCAGGCGGTCGACTGCCGCGCCCGCGGGCTCTCGGTCGTAATAGATTTCGGATTCGAACGCATCGTCTTTATCGTACATGAGTCCTCGCTTTCGGAGGGCCTTCTACCCTTCGCTCTTCGCAACAAAACAAGCATCGAGCGAGCGCCAAGTGAGTCTCGCGGCGCGCGTTTCAAACTCGAAAGCAGAAAGTTTTTGGACGATGGTGTCGCGGAACGGTTGAGGGACTGCCCTAAACAGGCGAGGAATTCGTCGCCTCGGTGCACGAGTTGACGACGATGATGTCGTCCCCGGCGAATCCGCCATTCATCGTGATTCGCACGGCCCGGCTATTGCTCGAGCCAATCACCGAAGGACATGCTGAGGGCATGTTTCGCGTGCTCGACGATCCGTCGCTTTACCGCTATATGCCGAGTGAGATTCCGACGAGTCTCGCGCGGCTGCGCAAACGTTACGGCTTACTTTCCTCGGGGGTGTCACCCGATGGCTCGCAGTTGTGGCTGAACTGGGTCGTCTCGCGGCTCGAGGATCGCACCCCCATTGGGTACGTACAAGCGACGATACCGGTGAGCCTGGGCCACGCACAAATGGGGTGGACGATTGGACGGATGGCGCAAGGACGTGGGTACGCGCGCGAGTCTGTCCGTGCGGTGTGCAGCCACCTCATGCACAATGGCGTCGCAGAGGTTCGGGCTACGATCGATGTGCGCAACTCGCCGTCGATATCGGTGGCGGAGAGCGTTGGGTTCGTTCGCGAGGCCACTGTGATGTCCGAGGACGTGCTCGATGGGGTTCGCGGCACCGACCATCAGTACGTCTTGCGTGCCCCGCTTATCTAGCAATGAGCTATCTTTCGTCGGATCCAATCTGTGATTTCACCGCTCTCGCCGAACTCCATAGCGCCCAGCCGGGGTTTTCGCGACTCGGATAGAGCTCCAGCATCTTGTCGTACAGTTCTTGAGCGGTTCTGGTCGTTTCCACCAGTCGATCGAAATCGCGGATGTACTGCCGAGTTTCTTCGATGATGCGCGGACTGTCGTCGCGCTCGGGTCGCTTATGCGAGGCGACGACGGCGCGCGGATGCAGCGACTCGATCTTGTCAAGCGCGGCAATCCACTCGCGTCGCTTCTCCGCATTCGACTCGGCAAGATAAAGGTGGACGTCATTGTAGGCGGCATCCCCGGCAACCACGAGCCCGATCGAAGGGACGTTTAAGCAGGTGGTGTTGTCGGTATCGGTGTGACCAAGGTCGACAACGAGCAACTCGTGGTCTTCGAGAACAATTGCGTTCTCTCTCAACTCTTCCGCAATCACGAGCCTGTCCGGAATCTGCCCTGGGAAGCCCGCCTCCCAAACCGTACTGAGAACATCTGGGGAAGCGTTCACGTGCATAACCTCAACTACATCCGGCGTAGCCACTGCTCTCGCCTTAGGAAATCGCTCGAGAAGAGTGCCAACGCCAAACCAATGGTCTCCGTGGCCGTGCGTGATGTAGATTGTTGTCAGATTTTTACCCTTTGATTCGACCCAATCCGCGAGGGCACCAGCCTGTTTGGTCGTCAAAACGGCATCCACGAGCACCGCATCTTTGCTCCCGTAAATGAGCGTTGATGCGATCGCCTGAAAATATGTTTCGTGCACGCCTGGAGGCCGATCCCGCGTAACGATAGGTATGGGCGGCGTCACGAAGACTTCCCAATTCGGTTGCATCATGCTTTAGTCGAGCTCACTCAGCATTTCACTCAGTGCCAATTCGCCGTCCGGAGTTTGAAATCCGCGCTTCATCGCGGGTCCGCGGTACTTACTTCAAATAGGACGATCGCCGAGAATCGTCGCGCGCCGCACTCGGCGCCTCTTCGGGAAATAGTCGGCTAAGGCATAGTGTTGGGTCCAGCAATTATCCCAGAAAGCGACGGTATGCGGCTGCCATCGCCAGCGCACCTGAAACTCGGGCTGTGCTATATGCTCGAACAGAAAGCGTAGCAGGGTGTCGCTTTCCCGTGAGGAGAGGCCTTCGATGTGCGTCGTGAAGTCTTGATTGACAAAGAGCGCCTTGCGGCCCGTCTTAGGATTGGTTCGGGCGACCGGATGCGAAACCGGGGGATGCGCGGCATAAACTCGCTCGCGCTGGCTCTCGATTCCAAGATCCCGGAACCGTTCCGCGGTGAAGTTCTTTGCGAATGAGTGCACCGCCCGAAGTCGCGAAACAAACTCCTTGACTGGGGCGGCGAGCGTCTCGTAAGCAAGGTACATGTTCGCCCATAACGTGTCCCCGCCCAAATCCGGAATTTCCTCCGCATAGAGGACCGCCGCTCTCGGAGGCGTTTCGAGATACGTAACGTCATTGTGCCACCGGTCGCTGCTGGCGCGATGCGTAGCGTCGTGAGCTAGGATCATTATTTCCGGAGTTTCGGGCTCCCCCGGATAAAACGGATGCGTGTAAAGCTTCCCGAAGCGGGCGGCAAAATCGCGTTGCTGAACCGGCGTTAGCGATTGGTCGACGAAAAAGAGCACGAGATACTGCGAAAGGGCATCTTCGATCGCCGCTATGTCACTGTCTGTCAGCGGAGCGCCGAGGTCGACGCCCTCGATGGTGGCCCCCAGGGCGGGGGTCAGCCGTCGGATCCGTAGGTTCGACGATGGTGCTGTCATCAGACCAACAATAAGACATCGTTGCGGGCCGGCCTATACTTTGCTCACTTTTTGGCACTCCGCATCCGGAAGAGCATGCCTGCCCTACGAAATCTCAGAACGAAGGCGGGCTGAATGCCGCGGGCGCCCAGCGACTGCGCAGCAGTTCGACAAGCCGTCGTTCGTCGCGGTCGTAATCCCGGTCGAGTTCGCGGGCCATCTTCATCGACAGCATCAGGTCATACGGCGAAACGAACCACTCCGAAAGGTCCATGCACTCAGCCGCCGCTTTTCGGGCGACGCGTCGATGTCCGAGGGCCGAGTGACAGCTGGCCAGGACTCGCTGGCACCGCGCACGCCCTTTTGCGCTTCCGGCGGCCGTCGCTTGGTCGAGCGCCCTTGCTGCGAGTTCTAGCGCCGGTGCCGTTTCGCCGGCAGCGCGCAATGCATCGGAACGCCAGTATGCTCGCGCGCCAAGGAACGCAAGGCCCTCGTCGCCTTCAGCTCGTACGACCGCCAGCGCCGACCTGGGTTGACCGAGCATTGTTAAGGCATGCGCCGTATCGACGGCTAAAAAGTTCAGCGTGCGCGTCGATAGGCGCGCACTTTCGATTCCCGAAATCCAGCGTCGCCATCGCAGTGCCTGCGCGTACTGCAAGCACATCAAATTGAGATTGATGAAGTGCACCGCGATGTCGCCGACGACGGGGATCCAACCCCTGTCCAACGCCGTTTTAAGGCATGCCCACAGCGTTTCCAGTGCGAAATCGGCGTTACCGTATTGACGGGCATCGCGCACGACGTAGTTGGCTCGAACGAAAAGTCCGATGGGTGAATCCGATAGGCCGGACCTCTCGATGACATCGGCGGCCGCTCCTGCAGCATTGCGCGCCGCGCTCCATTCTCCCTGATGGTCGTGGCTCAGCGAGAGGGCATGAAACGCCTTCGCTAAAAGGCGCGCTCGGGAGAGACTTTCCTCCCAAGGAGACGCCGTCCCATTAAGGATCGCAAGTGAGCACCGATATCTCTGCTGCTTCTTCGAATGGGAAGTCTCTAGGTCGCCCACGACCAGCTCACGTTGCGCCGCGACGCATCGATCGAGCGTCAAGTTTTGGCGCCGGCAGAGTGAGTCGATCCATTGTAACTCGGATCGCGCTATCGCAGTCTCGCCGCCCTCAACGGCGATCTCAGCGGCCTCGGCGGCCACAGCGACTCGATACGAAACGGAAAGGTTGACGTTCCGGCGTTCCCGTTGAAGCAACCTCAGCGCTTCGCCGTAGCTGCCGATGTTGAGAAGACCCGTGGCGAGAGACCACGTTGCGGAGCCTCTGGCCTTGGGTTCGGTTTTGTCGGGAAGAGCGACCTGACCGCCGCTCGCGCCTGTGGCGTAAACGTCCTCGCCGACCACAAAAGGAGCCAGTTTGAGCAAGGCGGCGCGATGATCCCGAAAGAACTGTCTGCGTGAAAGGCCGACGGCGCGGCAGATCTCATCGACCGATTCCTGGTTCAGATCATAACGGCTCACCACGGAATGCATGCGGGCGGGCAACCTAAATAGGCTAACGTTAACCGCGCGATCGATCGCCTCAGGGAGATGTTGCGCATCGGCAAAGCACGCGCGCATCGCTACCGGGTCATTCGCAAGGGTTTGAGAGTCCCTCCCTTGCGGTCGTAACAACCGCCGAAGGGCAGCCAGCTGCGCTTCGTCCTTGGCCGGCGCTAAAACGCCCGCCAATCGGGTGCGCGGCGCTCTTCGCGAGCCTCTCTTCACGAAGCCGATCTCCTCACCGAGTCTAGTAGCTCTCAATGACTTCGGACCGCGCCAACTGCCTACCTCGCCGTAGCACAGGCAGCAGCAGACCAACCAAACACCTCCCCGACAAAGTGGCACTTTCGCCCAGTTTGTAGTCAAGTGCGTGAGCGTAGCGCCATATCTGCTCGCGTGTCGCTTGGCTTTCGTTCGCCGACGAGTAACATAACGGCCAACGAGGAGGCACATCAGCATGCGTACTCTGGCGGTTCTTGGCTTATCGGCCGTGTTGTTGGCAGCGTGTAGTAGCGGATCTATCACCCCTGCCAATGCTTCCCGCGCTGCGCGCTCGGTTCCAGCACGAGGTTCTTGGATTCTTCCCGGTGCCCGCAAGCAGTGGCTGCTCTATGTTTCCGACGAGAGCCTCAATACCGTCGATATTTATAACTATCGGGTCAAGAACGGCAAGTTGTTCGGTCAGATCACCGGTCTCGACCATCCGTTGGGCCAATGCGTCGACTCGGCCGGAAATGTCTACGTTGCCGCCTTCCGCGATAACGAAATCCTCGAGTACGCCCACGGTGGCATCACGCCGATTGCGGCGGCATACGATTATTACGGACGTCCTGACGGGTGCGCCGTCGACCCAACGACGGGAAACATCGCCGTCACGAATAGCGTGACGATATCCACCCCCGGCAGCATCCTCGTTTTTTCCGGCGGGCTGGGCGGGAGCCAAACTCTCTACCTCGGCTCGGACGTAGAGCTCGACACGTTTGATCCGCCCGCTTACGACCCTCAGGGAAACCTCTTTTTTGAGGGCTATACCTATTCCGCGCAAGCTGTCTTTGGCGAACTTCCGGCCGGAAGCAGCACGATCCAACTCATCGGCGGCTTAACCCTCACCGAGCCCGCTAGCGTTCAATGGGATGGCGCTTACATTGCCGCAATAGATCCGAATTATCGAGAAATTCGGGGGTCGTCGCCATCTTTCGCGTGACGGTCTCCGGTTCGACTGCGACAGTCGTGCAAACCACCGTGCTTACCGACACGTGCAGCGGCAGCGGCGACTACGCACGCGTCTACCAGCCATACATCGGCGGAACGACGCGTAAGCTGAATACCGTCGTGTCCGGTAACCTTGCCGTCACGTGCAGCAATCGTCTAAATATCTGGGACTACGCCACCGGCGGGAATCCAAAGCGCGTGATGCCTCCCGACATCTCGCCCGAGGACGGAAGCGGAACATCGCTTAGTCCGCCGGCGGGCAGTTAACCGGAAAACCGTGAGTCTTGACGAGTTTCGCGTAATCCGTTAGACGGCCGTTAGGCGAGCAATGCCTCCTTATTGCACGTGAACGAAAATTAGTTCGACCGCATTGTTTCCGTAGCCCAAGCGGTTCCAGCTAGGAGATTCCGGTTGCACGTTACCGGCGGCATCGGTCGCACGAGCACGTAATGTGTGCCGTCCGGGATCGCGAACATCCCAGACGAACGACCACTCCTGCCATTGATAGGGGCCTGCAGGAGGCTCCAACTCGGCGGCGCGCCAGTCACCCTCGCCGGTTAAGCACACGTCGACGTTTGCAATCGGGCCGCTTCCAGACCAGGCCTTTCCGCGCACGGTGTACGACCCGGGGCGTAACGTTGCCCCGTGAGCCGGGGCGGTAATTTTGGCTCTCGGAAGCATTAGCGTGACCGGTTGGACAGGGCGATCGGGCCACTCGTAAACGTAGCGAACAGTTTGAAACGTGCCTTCGAACGGCGCGGTCAAAACGTCGATTCGCGCCAACCACTTTACCGATGCTACGCCGTACCAGCGCGGCACCACGATTCGAAAAGGGGCGCCATGTTCGGCGTTCAGAGGTTCGCCGTTCATCTCATATGCAATCAGAATCTCAGCCGTCGGATCGAGCGCGTGCTCGAGCGATAACGAGCGCGCAAAATGAATGTCCGCATGCTCGTGGTACGGCCCATGATCGGCACCTTCAAAGCTGACGGCAACCCCGTCGGCAGACGGTTCGGCCTTTCCGAGCACTTCGCTCAGAAGGACGCCGGCCCAACGAGCCGTTGAAACCGCGTTGCCAGTCCAAGGCTCCCCCACGGGGAGCGGTATCTGCCCGAGGCGAGCATTGCCGGCACACTCCAGCGTAACGACGAGCTCTTTGCGGGGCATTTCGCACAAATCGTCAAGCGTTAGCGTAAATGGATTCGCGACCGCGCCGCCAATCGTGAGCCGGCCATCATGCTCGGGAAGCGCGAAGTTTCGACGAACAAAATGGAGGCTCGTGGGAGTGATTGGCGCCTCAAGCGCCGTTAATGGCGCCTCCGCATTGAAAGGCTCAGCGCGGATCGTAGTGAGGCGATTTGGCGATTCCATAACCCAGGGCCGTATCGACTATTTCTTCGCTGCTGTCACGCCGAGCGGGAGATCGAAGTTCCCCGTGAACGTCGCTATCGGTGAACCGCCGGCCGGGTATTTGAAGACCTCCCCGTTATTGTTCCCCGCGTCGCCGCAATAGACGAGGCCCTTCACGATCCAGGTCTGCGCGCAGTCGCTCGAGCCCGAGAGCTGTATCGTGTTCTTCAACGTCGCCGTCGTTCCACTGACCGTGTACTGATAGAACTGGTTCGTGAGCTGATCGAATACGCTGAGGTACTGGCCGTCCCACTGCACCGAGCCCGGGAACTCCGGAGCGTTGCTCGTTTTGATCGTAACGAATTTGCTGCTGCCCTGCGGAAGCTCGACGAGTCCGAAGTTATAGCTCAGGTCGAAACCGTCGGCAAAGAGATTGCCGCTGGGATCGTAACCGTTGAAGTACTCTCTGGCCAAGGGCGTGTTGTACACGGTGCCCGAGCCGGTCGCATTCTTAAAAATTACGACCTGACCGCCGGCCCCGTAAGAGTTACCCAATAGGACTCCTACTGCAAGATCGCCGTTCGTATTCATGCCGCAGCTGGATGTGAACGTGTAGCCAAGAGACAGCGTCTTGAGCACCTTATTACTCGGAACCTTGTATTCGGTAATCAGGTCGTTCGTACGCCCGGCGTTCCAGATAATCTTCTTCCCATAGCCGTACAAAACGTTGGTGCACCCTTGGCCGCCGGCGCCAGTGATCTGACCAATCATCTGGGTGCTCTTTGGATAGTTGAACATGCTTGCGTAGGTACCGTAGTAGTTGATGATGTACTCGTACTTTGATTTCGATGTTCTATCCGGTACAAGCTCTGCGTAACGCGGCATCGGGCTCAGCCTCGCCGCCGTTGTCGGCCTTCCATTCACAAACAGCGTCTTACCGGAG
>CAVSQP010000024.1:0-8877 GCA_963730125.1 Vulcanimicrobiota bacterium
CGTCGGTTCGCCGCCCTGCCAGGCGACGTAGACGTCCGGGGTCCGGTGCGCCTCGATGAGCTGGCGAACGTAGGTCTCGAGCAAGTCGTCGGCCATGCGAAAACGGCTGCCCGGATAGAGCATCTCTTTGGAGAGAAAGAAGCAGTACGAGCAGTCGAGGTTGCAGGTGGCGCCGGTCGGCTTGGCCAGCAAGTGGAAGCCGGGAACCGGCTTGCCCCGAGTCGCAGCTTGAGCTCGACCACAGCACGACCATTCTTAGCAGACGAACGCTTTCCCGGCTAGGGAAGGCCCAATCGGGCTGCCCAAACGGGCAGCCCGATTTGCTAGTGCCGTTGCGAGGCTACTGGCCGGAGTGACCGGCCATCGCTTTTTGGATCTGCTCTTTTACTGCGTCGAGATTAAATGACGCAGCGGCTTGCATCGGCGGGAATTCGATCGCCGTCTCGGCGAGCTTGGCGACGACCTCCTGCACGAAAACGAAGCGCCAGAACTGAACGGCGAACCAGTTCCCGTACATCAGGGATCCGGTCATGCCGGTACGCTCGAACGGGTCGAGCCTGATGTTGCTCAGGATCGGCCAGTCGACTTTGACCGTACCGCCGAGCCAGCCGCCGGGCTGATCGATAAAGCGGTATTTATAGTCGCCGATGCGCACCGCGCCCAGCGTCGTTTCGGCAAAGTAGAAGAACTCTTTGCGTGCCGACGGGCCTTTCCCGGTGATCAGTTCCATCTGGTTGTAGCCGTCGAGATGCACCTTGTAGGTGCGATCGCCGAGCTGTTTGCCCGCCTTGAGCTCGTCGACGATGTTCGGATTACCCGCGGCGGCAACAAACGTCGGGAACCAGTCGAGGCTGGCCATGATACCGTTTTCGACTTTGCCCGCGGGAACGTTGCCGGGCCAGCGGAGGATGCACGGCGCGCGGAAACCGCCTTCGAGCACGGTTCCTTTGCCGCCGGCAAACGGCGTCTGACCGCCGTCGGGCCAGGTGAAGTTCTCGGCCCCGTTGTCGGTGGTGAAGACCACGATCGTATCGTTCTCGAGGCCGTCGTCCTTGAGTTTTTGCATCACGCTGCCGACGATGTCGTCGAGCTGGGCCATGCCGGCTTCTTCAATGCTCCAACCGTTTTCCGGCGTGCGCAGGCTGTCGTACTTTTCGGACAAGTGGGTGAGGACGTGCATGCGCGTGGGATTGAGCCAGACGAAGAACGGCTTGTTGTCGGCCTTGGCTTTGTCAATGAACTTCAAAGCGTTATCGAGGATCTCGTCGTCCACCGTCTCCATGCGATCGGGGTAGAGCGTGCCGCAATCCTCGATCCGCTGCTTGCCGACTTTGCCCCAACGCGGATCGACCGTCGCGTCGTCGGTATCGGTCGCCCAGCAGTGCAGCATGTTGCGCGGGCCGACCTTATCTTTGAGCTCCTGCGGATAGTTGCGGTGCGACGGATCTTCCATTGCATCGAGATGATAGAGATAGCCGAAGAACTCGTCGAAGCCGTGCAGCGTCGGCAGATACTGATTGAGGTCGCCGAGATGGTTCTTGCCGAACTGACCGGTGGCATATCCCATGGCTTTTAAGGCGGTGGCGATGGTCGGCGCCTCGTCGGGCATTCCGACTTTCGCGCCGGCTTGACCGACGGTCGTCAGTCCCCGTTCGGCGCGGAATCTCGCCGGTGATAAACGCGGCGCGTCCGGCGGTGCAGCTCGCCTCGGCATAATAATCGGTGAAACGCATTCCTTCGGAGGCGAGCCGGTCGAGATTCGGCGTTTTGCCGGCCATGATACCTTGATGGTACGCTCCGATATTAAACCAGCCGATATCGTCGCCCATGATGGCGATAATGTTCGGCGGCTTCTGGGTAGGCATTCTGGTCGCTCCCTTCTCGCGCGAGGCATAGCTGCGCAGTCTAAGTGTCGTTTAAACGATAGGGGGATGCGATTTTTCTGGATTCGGTGCACCCGTCCTTCGTTAACGACGATTAAGCACCGTCGCACGCGCGGATGCAGCGGGAGGGGCCGTTTCCTTCGGTAAAATAAGGCAAAATGGTTCGGCCGGCAAGCATGGATATGGTCCGCATCGAGGGCGGCACATTTAGAATGGGGTCGGATCACTTCTATTCGGAAGAGGCGCCCAGTGCGGGAAGTGGCGGTCGAAGCTTTTTCGATCGCTCCCTACGCGGTGACCAACGCCGAGTACTCGCGGTTTGTGCGCCAGACGGGCTATGTCACGGTAGCCGAGCGACCGTTAAATCCGGCCGACTATCCGGGAGCGTTGCCGGAAAATCTCGTGCCGGGCGCACTGGTGTTTCATATGACCCCGGGACCGGTCGATTTACGCGACTACTCGCAATGGTGGTCGTGGACGCCGGGCGCGAGTTGGAAGCATCCCGAAGGGCCGGGGAGTTCGATCGAGTCGCGGCCCGATCACCCGGTGATTCACGTGGCCTTCGAAGACGCCGAAAAATATGCGGAGTGGGCCGGGATGCGCCTGCCGACCGAAGCTGAATGGGAATATGCGGCGCGCGGCGGTCTCGACGGCAAAGATTTTGTTTGGGGCGACGAGATGCTGCCCGGCGGAAAACCGGCGGCAAATACGTGGCAAGGTGACTTCCCATGGCGGAGCACGGCACGGCGCGGACCCGGAACGATGCCGGTCGGACAGTTTGACCCCAACGGTTTCGGCCTGTACGACATGGCCGGCAACGTTTGGGAGTGGACCAGCGATTGGTTCGTGCAGAATCGTGAAACCGTCGCGTCGCCGTGTTGCGGCGGCGCCGAAGCGCGCGAGCTGAGCTACGATCCGTGTCAGCCGCAGTTCCGGATCCCGCGCAAGGTGCTCAAGGGAGGTTCGTTCATGTGCTCGCCCAGTTATTGCTTGCGATTCCGCCCCGCGGCGCGCTCGCCGCAAATGATCGATTCAGGCATGTCGCACCTCGGTTTTCGCTGCGTGCGCGACGAATAGGAGACTCTTATGGCCAAAACTCAGAACGATACTTCGCAACCCTTAGTTACGCACCGCGAGTTCAAGCTGCTTTTAAAGCCGGAGAAGTTCCCCAAACGGCGGTCGCTGTTGGAGTTCAACGAGCTGCTGCAGCAATATGCCGAGAAGCTGGGCGTGCATTACGAGCCGGTCGAATCGCTCGACTCGCAACTTCGCATCGTCCAGTTCTACGATACCAAGAACGAGGACTTGCGCAAGAACAAGCTGATCTTTCGCATTCGCCAGATTCGGCTGGGAGGTTGGCCGGACGACAGCTGGGAGCTGACCTTTAAGTGCCGGGCACCCGAGTACGAACGCGCCGCAGCCTTCGATACCGACACGACGCTGACGAAGTTGCAGAAGAAGAAGTTCAAAGAGGAGCTGATCCGCGGCGATGCTCCCGGGACGATGGTCAGCGTCTATTCCAACAACGTCATCGTCGAGTATCCCGAGGTCGACCCCGAGATTCCCCTGGCGCGGCTTGCGAACGTGCTGCCGCACTTCAAGACGATGAACATCGACCTCAATCAAACGATGACGGTCGTCGCCGGTGCGAAAGTTTTCGAGATTCAGAGCACGTTGGGAACGCTGTCGTTCGGCCACGGCGTCACGGCCCACACGACGCTTGCGCTATGGGCCCGTCCCATTCCCGATCGGTTCGAACCGCTCGTCGCGGAGTTCGGATTTTCGACGCGCGTCGTCCACGGTGATGAGAAGGCGGAGAAGGCGCAACGCGCGGCGGACGAGTTTTTCAAGGCGCTGCAAATCCCACTGGAAGACTACCTCGCCGAAGGAACGACAAAAACGGCGCTCATTTACGGCGACGAGGCCGCCTAGAAAGAGTAGCCGATGAGCGGACCGTAGAGCGTGATTTTCTGCACCGGCGACCCAGACGGAAACGTATTATAGTTGAGCGTTCGCCACAAGGCGAGAATCGACTGACCGTGGTTGAAGACGTAGCCGGCTCCGGAGTACGCCTGCCACGACTGATTGTTCGAGCCCGTGCCGTAGTCGAAATAATACGGAACGACCCAGTGGTCTTGGCCGAAGAAGGCCTTTCCGCGAAGGCCGAAGATTGCATCGCTGGCCGTTGCCGAAGTCGAGACCGTTCCGGAAGGTCCGATGAAATTTCGCTTGCCGACGACGGTGTCGAAGCCGGCCGTGATATTCACCGGAAACGACCGGTAGCCGAGAAACATAATCGCGTCCGCTTGGTGCCCTTTCGCGATCGTGTAACCTCCGGCGATCTCCCAGATTGTGGTCGCCAGGCGAGGCGAGCTGTTGATCGTTACGGGGATGTTAATCCTCCCGTGAGGGCCGGATACGATCGACTGAACCGTAGCAGTGCTGGATGCGTTGAGATATATTACATCCCCGGTCACGTTCAAGCGTCCTTGCTGATAGCCAACGTCCAACATTCCGGTGGTGTTGATGTTCGAAAGATATTGGCTCGGGCCGACCTGGATGTTGGCCGAAAACTCACGGCCGCCACCACCCCCATGCCCGTGCCGCAGCGGCGGCACGGAATACTGAAAGTCGCTGCTGACCGAGGGAACCCAAATGTACGGTGCGATGGTAAGATGCGGGTGCCCGTCGTACAATTGATCCATCCGCGTCGGCGCTGTCGTTGCGGCCGGCTGCATCGGTGCCGGCGTCTCTTGCGCGCGAGCGACGGCTGCGGTGCACGTTATTGCGATTAAGGCAAATCCGAGAGCAGATACGCTGCGATTCATGGGCCCTCTCTTTTTTTTAATCGACACGAACCCTTCACGTGTGCGTGTTTTGTCGCAGTCACGATCCCTGGGATGTTAGGGTCCGCACTTGTTCTTCCAACTCTCGAATGCGTTCGCGCGAGTGATTGGCATCAATGTGGTCGTACGCGGCCGCGGCGCTGCCGGCGATGCCCTCGAGCAGCGCGCGCTCGTCTGCCGTAAAGGGCGTGCCGTCGCTGCGTCCCCCGTAGAACACGAAGCCGAAAAGCGCTCCGCGCATCAGCAGCGGCACGACGAGCGAGGGCGCCTTGTTGCCCGAAGGCAAAATCGTCGCTGCGCGCGGCCGTTCCCCCAGCACGATGGACGCTTGCTCGGCGCGAAGCTCGACGATGAGCGGATCTTCGGGATCGATACGCTCGGCTTCGCGACTCGTCCAGCCTTGATCGGCGGCGCGGACGAAGGCTCCGTCCTCACCTCGTGCGAGAAACAACGCGTCTTCGGTGAGTCCGAGCACGCGCGCCGGCTCGTAAACGAGAAACTCGACCAGCGTTACTTCCGACGACGTATTGGCTAGTGCGCGCGATGCATGGCGCAAGGCCTCCTCGGCACGTCGCTGATCGCGAAAGAAGACCCTATTGAGCAGAGCGTCGATGCGTCCATGCAGCGCGTTGAGCGAAAAGCCGATAAAGAGCGCTGCGAAGAGGCTGACGAAAATCGTCGGCCTCGTGCCCTCGAACACTTGCTGAGCCCACCATTCGATGATGCCGAAGACAAGCAGAATCAGGGCCGTCACGCCGCCGTAGATGGCGGCGCGGCCGATGGCGAAGCGAAAATCGAGCACGCGTTGCGAGAGGAAGCCATAGACGACGAAGATCGAGCCGGCGAGGCCGAACCACGGCAGCAAGGCGTCGGTCCACTGCAGTAAGGTCAACAGCGGCACGGAGGTGTTCCCGATGAGCGTGCTCAGCACGTTGCCCAACGCCCAGGTGAGATCGAGCAGCGGCGCGAGCGCGATACCGCCGATAAGCCAGTAGACGCGGCCGCGAGCGATGGTCGTCGCACCGGACGCGATGTAGGCGAGTCCGGTCAGCACGACGATCAGCAGCAGCGAGTCGAGAATGCTTTCGATGAGCAGCACCGGCCCGGGCAATCCGAAGCGCTGATAGACCATCCAGATCATCGGATCGAGCCACGCGAACAACACGAGCACCGACAAGCCGATGGCGGTGCCCAAAAACCAGGGCCAGGCGCGTCCGGGGCCGCCGTAGAGGCGTTGCGCGAAGATCAATATCATCAACTGTGCGGCCGGATAGACGAACTGAATGGCAACGTAGCTGGCAAAACTCATCGGCCAGGCGGCGAGATCCAGCGGGGTCTCGTTCACCTTTATCAGCATGAGCATCGTGTAAAGGTAGAAGGCCAGCGTGATCGGCCTCGGTCGCATCAGGAAGAGCGCGCTGGCCAAAGCCAGCGAGAGGAAGAAGCAGAGGGGGATCCCTACATATCTCGTGAGCGTCGCGCGCGCCGAGAAATCGGGCGGACTCGCGGTGATGACCGTATTAAAGGTGCGCCCAGCGCGCGTAACCTGCAACGGAATCTCCGTTTTCGCGTGCGCTCCGGCAGCGAGTGCGAAACGCTGCTGCGGCGTCAGCGCACCGAGATTAATGCGGTCGCCGGTCTTAAGCGGGACGACCGTTGAGGTGCCGGCTTCGACTTGAACGACGTTGTCGTTGTGTTGAAAGAGAATCGGAAAGAAACCCAGTTTCGTCGAGTTTCCTTCCACCACGACGAAGACGATGATCATGATCACCGTACCGATCGCGACGACCGCCAACGAGAGACGCTCGCAGAGAAACGCGATGGCGTGTTTCACAAAGCCGTTAGAAGAAGGTGACGCTTCCGCTGCGGAGATCGTAGACTCCACCCTTTACCTCGACTTCGCCGCTCGCTACGGCCCGTGCGATGATCGTGGACCGGCCGGTCATGGCGGCGACGTTGAGCTTGACGTTCTCGGCGACCGCGTTGCCGATCCAGTCTCCTGGGTCGGCGCGGACGTTGCGGGCTGCCGGGCCAAGTTTGACGACCAAATCCTGGATGTAGCCGGGCTGGGTCACTCCGTCCTTGACGTAGCCGACGGCAGCCTCGATGGCCCCGCAACCCGAGTGTCCGAGGACCAGAATGAGCTTCGATTTCAGAACGGCGACGCTAAACTCGATCGAGCCGAGATTGTCCTCGTTGAGGAAATTCCCGGCGACCCGCACCACGAAAAGGCACCCGGGCGCCTGATCGAAGATGGTTTCGATCGGGACCCGTGAGTCGGAGCATCCCAAGACGACCGCATATGGGGCTTGTCCCAGGGGATCGGATTGCGCCTCGCCGGCGACGAACCGCGCGTTGCCGGCCTGGAGAAGCGCCAGCGCTTCGGAGGCGGTCCTAGCTACTGCTTGCAAGCGGACGGCGTTCTCCCAAAAACCTTGCGTTCCCCGGGCCCCGTGTGTTAGTGTAACGGACGGCTCCAGAGACCGTGGCCGGCCGTTAGGCCTTAATCTTCGACGAAGAGTCGAAGGACCACCGAGGACGCGAACATCGAGAAGATTACGGCACACGCAGCCGGCTTTTCCGACGGGCGCCCTCACGGGGCGCTTTTTCATTATCGTACGCAAGTCAGACTGAAAGCAGATTCATGCCGACCGCACGTAAAGAAGCCGCCATCGGAGAACTCGCGAAGCGGCTTGCCGCATCGCAGACCCTCTTTCTTACCGATTACCAGGGTTTGACCGTCTCAGAGATCACCAAGCTGCGCGGCGAGCTGCGTAAGGACGGCAGCACGTATGCCGTCGTAAAAAACACGCTCTTTCGCATCGCCGCCGGCGATCTCGCGGCCCAGCTGGAATCGTTTCTGGCCGGACCGACCGGCATCGTCTTCGCCGGGCCCGACCCGATCGCGCCGGCCAAAGCGCTCAAGACCTTCAGCGACAGCGTCAAAAAGGTTGCCGTAAAGGCCGCTTATATTGACGGTCGCGTCGTCGACGCCAAACAGGTCGAAATCCTGGCCAAGCTTCCGCCCAAGCTCGAGCTCATCGCAAAGCTCGTCGGTACGCTCGCCAATCCGCTGCGCGGACTGGTGACCGTGCTCTCCGGAAATCAGAGCGGTCTCGTTCGCGTGCTCAACGCCGTACGCGAGCAAAAAGCCGCCGCATCAACCGCATAACGCTTAACTTAGAGAAGAGAGAAGAATCATGGCAGTAGCCGAACTTATCGAACAAATTGACAAACTAACCGTTCTCGAGCTGGCCGACCTCGTCAAGCAGCTCGAGGAAAAGTACGGCGTATCGGCCGCCGCGCCGGTCGCGATGATGGCCGCGGCGCCCGCTGCCGCTCCGGAGGCCGAGAAGACCGAGTTCGACGTCGTCCTTTCCGAGATCGGACCCGAGAAGATCAAAGTGATCAAGGCGGTTCGCGAGCTCACCAGCCTGGGGCTCACCGAAGCCAAGGCGTTTGTCGAGAGCGCTCCCAAAGCGGTCAAAGAGGGCGTCACTAAAGACGAAGCCGAGCAGGTCAAGAAGAAGCTCGAAGAAGCGGGCGCCAAGGTCGAGATCAAATAACGAACTCGCCGCCCGGCACCCCGGGGTGGGTGCAGCTGCTGCCGCTGGTCGTGGTAGTAGCGGTGCTCGCTATTCGTTTACTACGCCCGCAGAAAATCAGCGTCACCCGAATGTGGGTCTCGCCGATTCTACTCTGCGGGCTTTCCATTTGGGTGATCTACGTCAATGAGATGCTCAACCCGGCGCCTCCGGCGGAGATTGCGCTCGGCGTCGTGACCGGGGCGATTCTCGGCACGCCGCTGGGCATTTTACGCGGCATGCACACCGAGGTGAAACTCACCGAGCGGCGTGGCGTGATGTATCTCGGCTCTTCGTGGATCACGCTGGCGATCTTCGTCGTCGCCTTCGGACTGCGCTACGCCGTGCGTTTACTGATGCCGCAGCACGGCAGCCTGACCGGCATCATCGGTGACGCGGTGCTCGCGTTCGCGATCGCCTTTATTGCCGCCAGCTACGTCGTCATCTTTCGCAAGTACGAGCGCTTAGTCAACGTCGAAACGTAAGTCAAGAACTGGGGGAGTCGGAGGGTCGCACCGACATGGGTCTTTCCGTACCCCCCGGCTCCTACGCATATAGCGAACG
>CAVSQP010000025.1:0-22051 GCA_963730125.1 Vulcanimicrobiota bacterium
CCGTTCATTTCACTCCAGTTCCCGCCCGTGCCCCAAGTCAGACCGTTGAAAAGCGGCTACAAGGGGTTTAAGGATCTCTTCGTTTCGGACTTCGGCACCGGCGCGGTCCAGTTGCTAAAGAACGGTAGCTATGCCCCTGCCGGGACGATCACCGCAGGCGTCGATGACCCATTCGGCAATTGGCTGGATAAAAAGGGCAACTTCTATGTGTCGAGCTTCGCGGGCGGGTATATTACCGAATACGCGCCCAAAAAGACTTCGGTAGAATTCACCTATACCGACAATGTAGCCATCTCGGTCTCGACGGATTCGAAAGGCAACGTTTACGCCGCCAACGCCGGCGGATACGTCAACGAATACCCGCAAGGCAGCAACTCGGTCATCAACAGCTGTCTGCAAGGCGCCAGCGAGACGGAAGGCGTGGCCATCGACAAGAGCGGCAACGTGTTCGTTGACTACGAGAACCTCAACGCCAACGGAGCGTTCATCGCCGAGTACAAAGGCGGCCTCAACGGTTGTAACAGCACCGTACTTGGCGTAACGGTGAAATCTGCGGGCGGCATGGTGCTGGACAAGAACAACGATCTTGTGGTTTGCGATGAGCAAGCACGCTTGGTATATGTCATTGCTCCTCCCTATAACAGCATAACTCGTAAGCTCGGTTCTCCCTACTTCAGCGATCCGCTCCACGTAACGCTGAGCAAGAACAATGAGACCGCCTTCGTAGCCGATCGGGCAGCTGTGTATGTTTTTAACTACAACACGGGAAGCATCATTGCGACGCTCGGTAGCGCGAACGGCCTGTCGGAGCCGAATAGCGCCGTCGACGGGCCCAACTACGTACCGTGAACCGATCCAGCTGCCGGCCTACGGCCCGGATTTTCTTCGAATCTTTCCGGTCTCTACGACCTCGAACGCGCTTCCCGGAACGTTCTTGAGCTGGTCGAGATCGTTGTCGTCCCAACACGTCGAGTCTTTGCCGCCCTCGCCTTGAAAGTACCAGTTCGATCCGTTGTCGGCAACGAACATGCCGTACTTCTTCATCGCCGCGGCGATAATGGCCGACTCTCCGTAAAGGCCGGATGTATCGTACGAGGCTTTCATTCGCAAGCGCAATCCCATCGGCGGCAGCGTCTTCTTGCGGCTGTCGCTGGCGTAATGCGTCGCCGGATGAATGTAGCCTTGCTGCGTTTCGTTGAAGGTTACGCGCAGGGCGTGGTCGATCTCGCCGGCTTGCACTTCGTCGCACTTTATCAGCGCGGGCAGAATCGGCAGTCCGGCGGCGTCGGCCGAGGTCCATCCGTCGGGCCGCAGCTTGTTGCTGTTCAAATGAAAGATTGCGCCCGATCCGGCTCGCCACTTCTTCCCGCCGTTGATCGGATAGGCGTCCCACATTTCGTAGAGCCGGCACTTGACTTGCTGCAGCACGAGAACGTGACGGTCGCCTTTGGAGTTTTTACCGCCTTCGATCTGCGCGTCGGGCGGAATCGGGTACGGGCCGGGATCGCTCTGCGACCCGTAGCGGAACTTTACGGGAACCTTCTTCTGATCGCTCGGCACGATGTCGAAGGGAATGCCGTAATCCGGATTCTCCCCAAAATCGGGATGCAGATTACCGGGCAGCGCGTTGATGTATTGCGACGAAAGCGGATCGAGCGGATAGTTGGAGATGTCCGTGTTCCACCAGTTGTCGGCCGGGAAGATCGGGCAGCCGCCGACGACGGGAACGGTGGGCGAGACGCGACCGAGGCTGGTCGCCGCGGCTGCCGCGTAAGGCCGGCGGGTTGGCGGAGCCTCCGCACGATGAAACGACCGCTAGCAAGAGAATGAGGGTGGGCATGCGGTGCATTTTTGGCCCCCTTTGTTTGCTCGTGACCTTAGGAATCTTCGGAGCGGCGACCTCCCGCGTTGAGGCCGCTTGCCAGTTCACGATTTTTCCACGACACGGCACGTATACGGCCGTCGCCCATCTCCACGGCCCCGGCCTCGTGCTCGACGGCGGCGGAATGACCGACGCGCCGGAGTCGACCTTGCGCTGGCTGCACCGACGGCTTCTCGGCGACGACGGGAGCCGGCGCGGGGGCAACGTCGTCATCCTGCGCGCCTCGGATGCCGACGTGGATGACGCGCGCTCGTTCAAAGCCGGCAATTTCGCCTCGGTGCAGACGGCGCTGATTCCGCCGTGCTCGACCAAAGCACAGATCGACTCCGTCGCGCCGGTGGTGGACAAAGCCGACGCGGTCTACTTTGCCGGCGGCGATCAGGCCAACTACGTGATTTGGAAAGGTTCGGCGCTCATCGACGCGGTGAAACGCGTCTACGCGCGTGGCGGCGTCGTCGGCGGCGGCAGCGCGGGCCTGGCCGTTCAAGGCGCGGTCATCTACGACTCGGTCGCCGGCGACCGTCTCAACGTCGAAACGCACACCAAAGACGCCGTGAACAATCCGCTCGAGCCGCGTATCAGCTTTACGACCGGCTTCTTCGCCTGGCCGGCACTCGCCGATACCATCACCGACACCCACTTAGTCACGCGCGACCGCATCGGCCGCACGATCGTCTTTCTGGCGCGCATCCTGCACGACAACGTCCTTCCCGGGGTGCACGTCGTCTACGGGCTGGGTATTGACGAGGGGAGCGCGGTCGTGGTGGATCCGGACGGGATGGCCACCGTGCTCAACGTGCCGGGATCGCACGGCGCCTATTTGATACGCGCCGACACGATGCCCCAACTCACCGCCGGACAACCCTTCAAGTATACGGTGCAGATCTCGCACATCGGCGCCGAAGGTTCGCGTTTCGACCTGCTGCATAAACGCGCGACGCAGCCGTGGTACTCAGTTACCGTGGACGGCACGCGCAAGCCGATTTATAGCCCCAATCCGTACTAATCGTCACCGTGCGTTCCGACTACGAGCTGCTCGAGCGCCAGGCGCGCGAGCTGCTATCCGGTGAAGACGACTTCGTCGCGAGCGCAGCCAACTTCGCGGCCTTCATCTACCACGAGCTGCCCGACGTCAACTGGGCCGGCTTCTATCTGCTGACGCCGTCGGGCGATCTGCTGTTGGGGCCGTTTGCCGGACGGCCCGCCTGCGCGCGGCTGCCTGCGGGCCGCGGCGTCTGCGGCGCGGCGGTCGTGCGCCGCGAGACGCAGGTCGTGGACGACGTCGAGGCGTTTGCCGATCACATCGTCTGCGACGCGGCTTCTCGTTCGGAAATAGTCGTGCCGCTCGTTGTGAGCGGCACGATGGTCGGCGTATTTGATTGCGATAGTCCGCGAATCGCGCGCTTTTCGCGCGAGGATCGCGATGGTCTCGAGCGGTTGGTGCGGACGTTCGCCGAAGCGGTTCGCCCGCCGCACATGCCGGCTCGCTAGGTTACGGAGCCGGAGGCGGTGCCTCCATGCCGTGCATCGGGCCAAAGCCTCCATGGCCCATCATGTCCATCATCGGGTGCGGCGCCAGCGCCATCAGCACGACGGTTCCCGCGTCGAGCTGACGGTGCGTCGGCGAGGCGCCGTTCATTGGACCGTGTCCCATCATGCCGGGTCCACCTTCCGGCATCATGCTCTTCATCTGCGAACGCATCTGCTCGTGGAGCTGACGGCTCTGGGCTTGGAACGAGGTGTGGGCCGCCACGATGCGTTGCTGTTCGCCGGGAGAGAGGATGGCATCGAGGCGCTTCGCAGCGGCCACGGGGTCGGGACTCGGCTCGACGGCGAGATCGCCGATCGTTGCGGCCACGGCACGGCGTTGATCCGGCGTGAACGTCGACAGGATCTGGCCGCGCATCTGCTGCTGGAGCTGCGTCTCTTGCGCCATGAACTGCTGCATGGTCTGGCGCATTTGCTGGCGCTGCTCGGCCGTCGGCTGCTGCGGTGTGTTGGCCTGCTGAGCCAAGGCCGAGGTCGGAATCACGCTAAGCGCGATCGCCAGCGCGAGAAAGCTTCTGTTCATAGGCTGATTGTAAAAGCGACTGGCCTAGAGGTCGCTGAGAGTGCAAGCGGTCTCGCCGTTTTCTAACGTCTTTGGTGGCTTAGCCTACCAAATCGTGCCAGGTTGAAGCCACCGAGGCTTACCCGTAGTAGCCGGCAGCGGCCTTGATGTTGGCAAAAGCCTGGGCGCGCTCGCTCATTCGGCTTGATGGCTCTGATGAGTGCTCGAGAATGCTGTTAGCGTCGCAGCATTGCGTGTCGAAGCGGCGGCGCTAGCAAGGGCGCTCGCCGTATGCGAGCGCCCTCCAAGCGTATCGACTGCGTCGGTGCCTTAGATCTCGTTATGGATCGTCAGAACCGCGGCTCCGACTCTCTTGCCATTGTTGAAGTAAATGAATCGGGCCGACAGGTGCCGGCCGTTGCACCGGCCGTGACGACCCGGTATCGTCCGTTCCTTGCGTCACGGTGGCCATCCCCGTGCGCCGCCGCAGTTGTCGCGCTCAACCACACTGCCGTTTTGCCGTTCGGGGTCTTTAGAGTCACGGTATCCGGGCCCGGGTTGGACACGGTAAAGGTCACACGCACGGTGTCACGCGAACGCCACCCTCGTGACGGCAGGCGTCCGGTTCCATGATCGAGTTCTGCATCGACTGGGCTGACGTTTGGGGAGCCGCCGGTGACATTTGATTTTGCGATCCGGAGCAACCCGCCAGGACGGCCGTTGCGGCGAAAATCGCCAAAGCCCCGAGGACCGAACGTTTCGCCACGCTTCGAGAAGTCTGCATTTGATATTTCTCCTTAAAACTTTAGAAACTTTGCAATCGGGCTGCTCGACCGGAAGTGGCAAACAGCCCGCTTGCGACGGAGTAATACCCATGCGGCTTACATAAACGAATTATTCACTGTGTAGGCAGCGTGCGAGCAACGTGAGAGAGGCACGCCCGGCGCACAATCGGCCGTGCAGCAGCCAATCGTAAATCGCGCGCTAACGGCCAATCGCCCCTGCGCGCTTTCCGGGGAAGCCGCTGACGCAGCCGCCCGGATGCGCGCCCGAACCGCAGAGGTAGAGCCCCGGCACCGGCGTGCGCGTTGCAAAACGGTCTTCGTAGATTTGCCCCGGCAGCAGCTCGCCGTGAAAGATGTGGCCGCCGGTCAACCCGAAACGCGCCTCGAGGTCGGGAGGCGCAAGCACTTGCCGATGCTCGATAGCGTTGGGAAGATTCGGCGCATATCGCGCGAGGATGGCGATGATTTTATCGGCGGCGGCGTTGCGCCGCGCGTCGGACCAGCCGCCGGGCCGATCGTACGGAAAGTATTGCGCGAAGATCGAGAGGATGTGCTTGCCCGGCGGCGCCAGCGACGGATCGGTCGGCGTTTGCAGGAAACACTCGATGAGCGGCTCTTCGCTTTCGCCGCTCGCCCGCGCATCCTCGTAAGCCTTTTGTAAGTAGTCAACCGTCGGCGCAACGTGAATCGTCGCGCGATGGTGCGGCTGCGCGTTGGTTCCCGGGCGGCTGGTAAAGTTCGGCAGCTCGCCCAGCGCCAGATTCAACTTCAGCGACGGCCCGACGCTCTTCCAATCCTTTACGCGATCGACAAACGCGTCGTCCAACAGCGATGCGTCGAGCAAATCGAGAAACGTTGTACGCGGATGCGCGTTCGATGCGACCGCCTTCGCACGCACGGTAAACCGGTGAATGTGGGTCTGCGACATGTCGTAGTCGTCCGGATAGACGGAGACCTCAACCCCCGCGGCTCTGCCGTCGTCGCCGGTGATGACACGCGTAACCGGCGCAGCCGGAAAAATCTCCGCCCCGTACTCCGTCGCCGCGGCGGCGAGCGCGCGCGAAACGGCGCCCATTCCACCGTTCACGAACGCCCACGATCCTTGCGTGCCGAGCACGCGCCCGGCGAGATGATGCGCCAGCACGTACCCCGTTCCCGCGTCGCGCGGACCGAGGTAGGTTCCGATCAGCCCGTCGTTGACGAGCTCGGCTTGCAGCACCGGCGTGTTGACGTAGCGCTCGACCAAGTCCGCCGCCGAGCCGCGCAGCAAGCCCTGCGTCTCCGCGTCGAAACGATCGAATTGCGGTTCCTCATCGGAAAACGAATCGAAGAGCGCCCGGCCCAACCGGTCGGTCCGCTCGACGTAGGCCGCAAAACCCGCCACGTCGCGCTCGTCGAACGCGGCGATCTCGCGAGCGTTGCTCGCGCCGTCCGTCCCCAACAGCAGCGAACGCCCGTCGAGCAGCGGCGAGAACGCGTACGGGTCCTTCCGGTAATACGAAAGGCCGCGCGCCCGTAAGTCCAGCTCCTCGATCAGCCACGGATCGAGCAAGCTCAAGACGTACGACGCCGTGGATAGCGTGTATCCGGGCCAGACGTCCTGCTCGCTGACCGCCGCGCCGCCGATTTCGTCGCGCCGTTCGAAGACCGCAACGGAGTGACCGGCGCGCGCTAAGAGCGCGGCGCAGGCCAAACCGTTATGCCCGCCGCCGATAATGACGGCGTCGTAGGAAGGCTTAGGCTTTGATGGGCTGCGAGGGTTCAGCGATACGACGGCCGCGAAGCGAAGCAATCCCGGCAGTAGACCGGTTTATCGCCGCGCGGGTTGAACGGCACCTCGGCCACGCCGCCGCAGCCGCTGCACGTCGCCGTGAACATCTCACGGGGACGTCCGGTGCGATCGCCGCCGCCACCGCCACCGCCGCCGCCGTTCCCGCGCATCTGCTTGCGGGCCTGACGGCAGTCGGGACAGCGATTGGGCTTGTTCTGGAAGCCTTTTTGCTCGTAAAAGGCTTGTTCGCCCGAACTGAAAACGAACTGGCGACCACAGTCCACACAGTTGAGCTCTTCATCTACGTACACGAAACAAGAAACTCCTTAGACTCTACCGACAACCAGGTTGACGAGAGCAGCAATTTGGTCTGGCGTTTGTGCGACTTTTGGCACGCGGGTCCCTGCCAATGGTCCTATGAGAAATGGGCGCAGGGGATGGCGGCCAATCCGCCGTAGCGCGCCGCAACAACGTGGCCGAGACAATACCGGACGTGATCGTGCCCGCCTCGCCGGCCGACTACTTCGAAGTGATGACGCGGGCCGTGTTCCAGGCAGGCGTACGGTGGAAGCAGATCGCCGAGCATTGGGATGCCTACCGCCAGGCGTTCGCGGAGTTCGATCCGGGCCGCGTCGCCGCGTACGACGGGCTCGACGTCGAGCGCGTCCTGGCCACCGCCGGGATATTGCGCATGCCCAAAAAGGTCAACGCCGTAATCCGTAACGCCCGGGCTCTGCTGGAAACCGAGCGCGAGTTCGGCAGCCTCGTCGCGTACCTGCGCTCGTTCGATTCCTACGCGGCGCTGGCAAAGGACTTCAAGAAGCGCTTCTCCCTCATCGGAGAGATGAGCGTCTGGTACTTTCTCTTTCGCACCGGCGAGCCGGTGCCGCAATTCGAAACGTGGGTGACGACGATACCGGGCGAGCATCCGCGGATGCGCGAGATGGTGGAACGCGCGCGACAGGCCGGCCGCTCGCCGGAAATCACGGCTGCGGCGGCTGCTGAGTCTGGCGGAAGTTCGGACGAATGAGGTACAGGCCTAAGCTCGGCGCGTAGTTGAGCTCGGGAACGAGCTTACCGTCGAAGCCGAGCTTGGCAAGATCGTCGGCCGTCGTGGCCGCCACACGCCCGCAGGCCAGCATCGGCGGAATCACCGTCGGATCTCCCGGCTGCAGCTCGTACCACGTGCCGCTCTTGGCGGTGTGCGCGGTAATCGTCCAGCCGGCTGCCGCGGTTCCGTTGGCGAAGTAGGCGCGCAGCTCGCCCAACGCCTGCGTCGCCAGGCTGCGCACTTGTGCCGTGCACGTCGTGGCGGTTCGTATTTCGAACGGATCCTTGGGCGGCGACGTCGGCAGCGCATACACGCGGAACGTTTCTTGCCCGGCCTGCTGTTGGCGCGCGACGAAATACATGCCGACGGCCGGCATGAAGTTGAGCTGCGGCACGAAGAAGAGCGGACTGCTCGGCGCGAAAAGTTTTCGTGCCGTGACGTCGTCGGCGCGCGCGATGTGGATCGGCATGCAGCCGGCGATCGCGCGCAACATGCCCGGCACCTTCGGGATTATCGCCAACGCGTAGGTCGTTCCGAGCCCGTGATAGGTGATCGTCACGTCGGCGAGCGCCGGCGCAGTCATCGTTGCGGGATAACCGGAAGCGGTGCGCTTTGCCTCGATCTGCGCGACGAAGGCTTGCAGTTCCGACGAGAGTTGCTTGGCTTTGGGTGCGTTGTCGGCGCTGCACGTCGTCGCGTTGCCGCCGACGGCAAACGGATCGGCCGGCGGCGTTTGCGGCAACGGCGAGAAGAGCGAGCTCAAGCCACGGCCGTTTCCGCCACCGCCGCCTCCACCGCCGCCACCGCCTCCGCCGGGTGCACCGGGCGGCCCGCCCTCGCCGCCGGGACCGCCGCCGGCGAATCCACCGCCGCCGCCACGATCGCCGCGCGGACGGAACGCCGTCGCGGTCTGACCGTTCGTTATGCCCTCTCCGAACTTCACCGAATACGTTGCCGAGATCGTCAGCGGCGTCAGCGGTCGCGCGATGTTCGGGATGACGTAACCGCCCGCGGTCGTGAACGCTACCGCATTGGCCGGGCTGGAGAAAATTCCGGAATAGGTGTCGGTGATATTGCTGGCCGCCAGCGTAACCGTTCCGTACTGCAGCTGCGCCGTCACGCCCGCATCGTACGTCGTGTAGGCCGGCAAGTTGTTGGGGTTGTTCGAACCGACGTGCTGCGCGTCGGCCAGCCACTCAAAAATCGAGTGCGGCGACTTATAATCCAGCACGATGCCGGCCTTTTGCAGCGGCACGTTGGGCAGCTGCTCCCCGGGAATCGTAATCGCATAGGGATTATCGAAGTAGAAGTTGCTCGATTCCGCCGTCGCGCCGGTGAGATTGTAATAGCGCCTGCACCACCAGATTGCCGAGCGTAAAGTATCCGGTCGCTTCGGCGCCTTGATAGAGGCGCTGCACGCCCGAGACCGGCGTCGTGAAGTAAAGCTGCTGCGCCAAAAACGGCGTGCTGGGCGGCGTGTTGCAGCCGGCCGGCGAGTTATAGATCGCCGCGACCTGCTGCAGATACCCGTACGGCAGCTGCCCCAGCGCGTTGAGCACCGTGCCGTTGACATAGATGGGCAGCAGCACGTTGTTCTGCACCTGACGGTAGAGCGTCAAGCCGACGTTGCCGCCCTTGAGCTGGTGGGTGTAGCCGACGCGCACCGAGTTGGTCGAGTTGTTCTGCGGCTGCTGGCCCGGCGCGTTGCCGTACGCCACTTTGCCGTTGCAGTCGAAGCGCAGCGAGGCCGGATCGCTGAGAATCTGCGAGCGCCCTTGCGTCGCCGCCGCGCCGCCCAGCGAGAACGAGCCGCTGTAGGTGTCGCGCGTGGTCGGCTTCCAAGCCGCCGCAACCGTCGCCAGCTCCGACAGCCCGCTATTGCCCGTTGCGGTGCTGACGCCGGCCGAACCGGTCAGCGTGAGCTTGTCGCTGGAGTGGATCGTATCGGTCGCCTGCAGCACGTTGTACTGCGTCGATTCCGAGCCGTTGTAGTATTGCGCAACCAACGGCGTCAGCGGCGTCGTGGTGAACTGTGAGGACGAGCCGTAGGCTTGAATCGAGATCGTGTGGCGCTGCTGCGCCGGCAGCGTGGCGTTGACCACGTATCCGGTCGAACGCGTATCGCTGGAGTATCCGCTGGGCGACGGTTCGCCGTTGACGTAGCGCGCCAGCTGATTGAAGACGCTGCCGGTATCGGTCGAAAAGAGCGAGGTCTGCAGCTGGGTCGCGCCGAGCAGCGCGTTGTCGCTGATCGAGTACATCTGCACGTTGTTGGTGTTGGTGTTGCCCGGACCGTACCCGCAGGGCAGCGTCGTCTGCGGGTCGCCGTTGTAGCGCAGGCAGACGACGTCGGTGTTGCGCCAGGAGTTGAGGAACATCGCGCTGAGCGAGTTGTTGTCGCCGAACTCGTAGCGCGCGTTGATCAGGTTGCCGTAGATGTTGCTGTCGCCGTCGTGCACGTAATCGAGTCCGCTGGCGTCGAGGTAACGCTCGCCGTCCACCAGACTGGGGTTGAGACGGCTGACCGTCTGCACGGCCAGGCCCAGCTTGCCGGCCGAACCCGTCTCGGCCACGGAATAATTGTAGCGGCCGTAGCTGCCGACCGAGAGTTGCAGCTGCGACTGCCAGCTCAGCGTGGGTTGCAGCGTGCTGAAGTTGACCGAGCCGCCCAAGCCGCCCAGCGTCGCGCCCATGCGCACCGAGGCGCCGCCGAACAGATCGGTCGCGAAGTTTCCTAAGTTACCGGCCGAGCCGGGCGCGTTGAGCGGGATGCCGTCGAGCGTCAGCTGCGTCTGCGACGCGTCGTGGCCTTCCAGCGAGATCGTTTGCGTCGCGTCGCTGTCGTCGCTCGACGTCGAGACGCTGACGCCCGAGAGTTTGTTGAGCGCGCCGGCCAGGTCGTCGGAAAGCCGCCGCTGCGGCGAGTTCGCATCAATGCTGTTGCTGGAAATGGTCGCCGACGACTTGGCGGTGACGTGGCCGATGACTTTGAGCCCGTTGTTCTCCACCGCCAAAGCAAAGCTGACGGTGACGACGCGGCCGTTGAGCACTTCGAACGGCGCCGAGGTCAGGCTGTCGTAGCCGCGCTTGACGATGCGGGCGCGGTAGATGCCGTCGGGGACGTCGGTGTACGTCACCTTGCCGTTCTTGCCGGTGAGCTCCGAGGCGATGACCGGGCCTTGGAGCAAGACCCGCGCAAGTTCGAGCGGCTGCTTGGTCGTCGTATCGGTGACGACGATGTCGATCTCGCCCGACTCCGACTGTGCTCGCGCAAGCGCACTGAGTGCGCCGAATACCAGCAAAACCAAGACGGCCGCTACCGCACTGCGCCGCAGCATAATCGCGCCGATTATATGAGAAAAACGCCGCCGAAGCCTGAAGCCAGCCTGTGAGCGATGAAGGCGCTATTAAAGCGTGATGGTAACGGCGGTGCCCTGACCGGGCGCGCTGTCGATGGCGATGGCGCCGCCGGCGCGTTCCACGGCGCGCTTGGCGATGGCCAAGCCCAGTCCGCTGCCGGTAATCTCGCCACGCTGATCGCCGCGATAGAAGCGTTCGAAGGCGTGCAGACGCTCGGACTCCGACATGCCCGGCCCTTCGTCGCGCACGGTGATCGTGGAGTGACCGTTGCTGCGCGCGGCGCGCAGATGGATCGGCGCGTCGGGCGCATACTTGAGCGCGTTTTCGATGACGTTCCAGACCGCCTCGCCCAGCTCGCCGCGATCGGCCTCCACCGTTTCGACGCCGTCGATGCTGTAGTCGATCATGCGACGGTCGTCGAGGCGCCGCGCGGCGTCGCACTGACTGCGCAGGAGCTCGGCCACGTTGACCGACTCGACGTTCGGCGCCGCTTCGGAATCCAAACGCGCCAGACGCATCAGCCGGTCGATGAGCCCGCGCATGTGCTCCTTCTCGATCGACATGGTGCCGAGGATCTGGCGGGCAATGCGCGGCTCTTCGATGGCGCCGCGGCGCAGCACGTCAATGTAGCCGCCGATCACGGTGAGCGGCGTGCGCAGCTCGTGCGAGGCATCGGCGGCGAACTGCCGCATGCGCTCTTCGGCGTGACGGCGATGGTCGATGGCCGTCGCGACGCTAGCCGCCGCGTCGTTAAAAGCGGCCGTCAGCGATGCAACTTCGTCGCCGCTGGCCATGACGAAGCGGCGCTGCGTATAATCGCCGTCGGCCAGGGAGCGCAGCGAATCGCTCACCTCGTTGATCGGCCGCAGCGCCTGTTGCGCAAAGAGCCGGCCCACAAACCACGAGAGTAAGATCGCGGCCAGGGCGATCGTCACGACGATCCGCCAGTAAGGAATCAGCGAGATCATCAGCAGCGGAAATGACGGTTCGAATCCGACGTAGCCGCCCTCGACGTAGGTCAACGAGAGCGGTTCGAGTCGCGTGGGATCGGGCGGAACGGGTGGGAACGGCCCGCGATAACTGTAGACGCGCACCGGCCCGCGCGACGAGTGGTAGGTGTAGATCTGCGGGCCGCGCATGGATGGCGGAATAAAATGCTGCATCCCGCCGGCGGCCAGCACGCCGGCCAGCGCCTTGGGCCGCAAGGTCTTGTCGCCGGCGAGATACTTCCCTTTGAGATCGTAGACCGTCACGCGCAGACCGATGCCGCCCAGCGCGTTGACGAGTTCGGGGGCCGCCTGCGTGAGCGACATGCCCTCGCGCCGGTACTGGTCGACGAGGATGCGCGCCTCTTCGTGCTTGGCGATCATGACGTCGGCGGAAAAGCGCCACAGCTCGAAGACCAAAGCGATCGACGAGGCGAGAATTACGATAAGAACGGTGACTCCGAGGAGCGCCGCGTAGAGCGCCGATAACCGCGACGCGAGTTTCACTTAGGTAAGTTTCCCCTTACTGGGACAGACCGTAACCTACGCCTCGAACGGTGCGAATAAACGAACCCGGTTCGCCCGGCCGGTCGATCTTCGCGCGCAGGTACGAAATGTACGTTTCGACGATGTTCGGGCCGCCTTCGAAATCGTGTCCCCACACGATCTCGAGCAGATGGTCCTTGCTAAAGACGCGCCGCGGCTCGCGCATGAAAACTTCCAAGAGATCGAACTCGCGCTGCGTGAACTCCAGCGTCTCTTTGCCCTTCCAGGCTTCGTGCGTGCCGGGATTGATCGAGATGTCGCGCCAGCGCAGCACGTTCTCTTCGATGAGCTGCGGCCGGCGCAGCTTGGCCTGCAGCCGCGCGATCAGCTCTTCAAAGACGAACGGCTTGACCAGATAGTCGTCGGCGCCGGAGCTCAGCGATCGAACCTTGTCTTCGGTGCCGCCCTTGGCGGTGAGCATGACGATCGGCGCCTGCGTGATCTCGCGCAGACGCGGGAGGAGCGTGACGCCGTCGATCTTCGGCATCATGATGTCGAGGACGATGAGTTCCGGGTCGAAGACCTTGACGAGCTCGAGGGCAGCCAGACCATCGGTCGCGGTCCGCACCTCGTAGCCCTCGCGGGAAAGACCCAGTTCCAACATCTCCCGTACCATACGGTCGTCGTCGATAACCGCAACGCGGGCATTGGGCATAACGTGCATTTCTACGCTGCATCGTGCGGTCTCACCCTGTGAGGCACCTGAATGCGCGCTAGGCAGCGCGAACGGCCGACCGCCATCGGGAGACGCGCTGGCCCGAAACCAGCGAGGCTTGGCCGATTGCCTCGAGGGGGTGGGCAACGACCCGAATTCCCTGCTCGGCCAGGCTGGCGAGGGTGCGCTGGTCGGGCGTCCAGCGGGCAAAAAGATGGACTTCCTCGGCCTGGACGGCGTGGCCGAGCGTGGCGAAAACGTCGGCCAGGGTGCACTCCCGGCGCGCCAGCAGCGGCTCGATCACCTCAGTGCGGAAGCGGGCCGCGCTCCAGCCGCCGGCGGCGATAAGCAGCCGCGACAGCTCTCCCAGCTGGGCGCTTTCGAAATCAACGACCGCCGCCCGAACCTGCCCGGCGAGGCCTTCTTCCGTCTGGGCGTGGAGGGTCGCCCCAGCAATCGAGGCGGCCGGCCCAGCCGTCAGGAGCGCCCCGGCCCCAATAAAGTACTCGTCCATGCCGCGATATTGGCATGGACGAGTGCCAACTGGGTGGCGCACAGCCGGGCGGATAGAACGAACGCAGCTCAAGTAGACGGGTCCGGACCAGTATGCCCACGGCTCCGAGCAACGTAAAGGCCAGGCTCAACACGGCTTTCCGACCGGGGGCTAGACCGATCGCACTGCTGCTCCTGCCACATATCTGATCATACTTCGTGGGCCGCCTGCCCACACTGAATGCTCCAAAAACTCAGACCAACCCCAGTTGCTGCGCCCTGCGGACAGCACCTGAACGGCCATGGCAACCTAGCTTAGTGCTAACGTTCGCAATGTGAACGCGTATGGTAAAAATGCTTCGGCCGGTTCGAGCGGCGATCTCTTTCGGAGTAAGACCGTCTGCCAAGAGCCTAACAACATCAAGTTCGGCCTTTGTAAGTAAACCAGGGGTAGCTCCGTCGTTTAATCGCTCAGTTACATTGCTGTGAACAGCCTTTAAGAGCCGGGCAATATCTGCGTAGGCCAACTCGACCAGAGCGTCTAGGTCGCTCCGTATTCTATCGTTTCCGATACTGGCTCTCTGCTGAAGCTGATTATTTAATCCGGCAATCACATTTGTGATCGCCGAAATCACCTGGTCGCCTTCCGGTTCAACACTCCGTAGTATGCGCTCTGCCGCCGTTATCCGACCATTGATCGCTTCTGCCAGACTTGTCAGGGTTTTCGCGATAGTCGTTGACCGGATTCTGTATAACCCCGTTACGGTCGACGTCTCTAGGCCAAGGATCTCCTGGACCACGCTTCGGGAACGTTGCTCTTCCCCGTCGAGTGCTAAAAAGAGAGCGTACTTAGCCCCGTAGATGCTTCGGTCGAAATCAAAAGACATGCGGGTCCAGCATGTTGACAACAACCGGTGCGCCTCACCGAACCGACCCTCCCACGCTAGGCGCTCTGATCGGAACAGGCCCAGATACCAACCGGAAAGGTCACCGGCGTGCACAGTTGACAGACGCTGCTCTAAGGCGATGCATGCTTCAACGTTTCCCAAGCGCATTTGCCCGCTTAGTAGCTGGAGCAAAGCGGTTTGAAGCGCAAACGCGTCACCAGCTTTCATCGCCGCCGCAGCTGCAAGATCAGCGTATCGCGATCTGTTGTGTGACGTCATCTTCCTCATGGAGCATCGCATTAGACAGGACCGCGTCCGCACGGCTTGCGAGGCTATACAGGTGCAGACTAGCTGCCAACTCGCTTGACTGGCGCAGCACACGAAATGCCTTATCCGGAATTCCTAGGTTATGAAACGCGATGCCCATGCGATGAAGCACTTTTGCCTGAACAGCGTCTTCATCAAGTCCCTCGAACAACGGCTCAAGTTGCCTTAGCGCGTCGTGCGCAGCAGAGGTGTTTCGGGCGACGGCCTGCTGAGCCGCGAGGAGAGAGAGTGCCTCCGCCCTTTGGAACGGATGCTGATTCAAATCGCTGCCAACGGTGCTCAGCAGGTCAGAAGTACTTTTGCCTTGGTTTGCCATTAGCGAGGCGAGGCGCAGGCTAGTCGTCGCTACTAGGTCACGATCGCTCGCCGCGTGTGCCAGGGCACGGCGGAATAGCGACTCGGCTCGAGCGAATTTTCCGCTGATAGCCTGTAATGCCCCTTGGAGGGACAGGACGCGCGCATTTTCCCTGCGTGTCTTTTCATCCAGGGCATCAATTGCGCGGCCGACGACGTCACCGCGTGCCCGCTCGATTAAATCGAAGCCATGCCGTTCCAGCAACCGTACGATATCTGCCAGCGACCCTGCCGCAACATATCCTACGATCGCGTGTTCGATGTCGCCGCTTGACTCGAGTGCTCGCGCCGCTCGCTGATTGACCATTTGCTGCGATCGTCTTCCGGCCAGCGCGCTTTGCCGTCGAAGGAATTCACGGAACAGGTCGTGACATTGGTAAACCCCCGGACCATCTGCGTAAATAAAGGCCGTCCTTTCACGCAATCGTTCGACGATGGTCAACGCACGATCAAAGCCAGCGTTTTCGAGTATCGCGACCTCGATTGATGGGAGCTGGATGGCGACTTCGAGGAGCTCGCGCTCCTCATTGTCGAGATTCGAGTACACCTGCTCCGCGAGCAAGCGGTAAATCATCTCTCGAGTCAGCGCCGAAACGTTGCGCAGGTCGGTAGAGCGAGTCGACGTCCGCAGCGCGAAGCTCACCGCCGCCGGCCACCCTTCGGTGAGTACCCGCAGATCGGTCAGCTCGTCATCTCGCATCGCGACACCAAGGCTGGACGCAGCCTCTTTAATTTCTTCCTCTGTAAAACGTAGATCGCTTTCGTCGATGGGTGTGTCAGAATCTCGATAGGCAAGCCAAGTGCCGACCGGCAGGCCGGTGGTCGAACGTGAAGCAACGATCCAGCGTATCGCTGGCTTCGTGCGTTCGATAAGGGCCGTCAGGAAGCGAACGACTTCGGGATCACCGTCGGCAACGTGCAAATCATCGACCGCAATCACGCCGTCGAACGATTCCAAGTGAACATGCACCCACTGCGCTAGATCGGCGCCGGCCTTCGACGAGCTTCCGGCGCGCTCGTAGGCGCCCGCCAGCGTAGTCGTGACATGCGGGGCGTGCTCGCATAGTGCCTCGGCGAATCCGCGAAGGAAGCTCAGTAAGGTTGCGTGCTCCGCGCGCAGGGCGAAGCGTACGCTTGCCTTATCTAAAGAAGCGAGAAAGTGCCTCAGCGCGACCGATTTTCCGTAACCTGCCGGAGCGATCACAAGCGAAATTGGATAGGTAGCAGAGGCAGCCAACCGCTCTAGAAGGCGCGTGCGCACGACCGGCGCAAATGCGCCGCTGTCGACGCGCTCTTCGGCGATCATGTCGCCCATCGCGACTCGTTCTAAGGCAGCGCTTTAGTCGCCTCTTCGTGGAAAGTGCCAGGATCGGGCACGTCGCCCTTGCCGATCTGCCGGCTCAAGAAATACGCGAGAAGGGCACCTTCCCAATGTAGTCTCGGGGCGAGCCACGCGTGTTGCGCGGGGCAGGTTAGCTCACCAAGTTCGACGACCATCGCGGCATCGCGAGCATCGACTTGTTTGTAAGCGTAATATTGCCGCAGTCCGACTGTGAAGTTGTCGGGCTCGAATCCGAACGGCCAATATTGCCCATACAGTTTCCGCCACGCTCTTGCCGCGGCCGCGTCCGACTTTTTCGCGTAGCCAATCGAAGCGGCGCTCGAACACGGCGGCGACGCCCCGTCGAAGTGAATGAAGACCGCCGCGTCCACCTTATAGCTGCCGTCGAAATCCGCGGGCAGCCGCGCAACGCTAACGCCGTGTCTTCGCAATATCGCCGTCGCTGCGTCGGCAACGACCGGCGTCCAGTCTCGTTCGCCGGCCGCTCCGAGATTGCAGTGGTGTTGCGGAAAGTGCGCGCAGCTGGCGGGGCGCCCTTCGTGCCCGGCCGAGATGAGCACGTCGTAGCTCAGCGTGTTGGCGGCCAGCAGCAGCGCGAGGATCACCAGCCGCCCGAAGCGCCTCCACCCCCGAAGCTGCCGCCGCCGCCGGAGAACCCTCCGCCGAAATCGTCGTCGCCGCCGCTGCTAAACCCCGACGACGCAACGCCGCCCAGAAATCCGCCGCTGCCCCAAAACCAGAAATGCTTCATGTCGGTTTTGGCCTTCGTCGAACCCTCACGCAGCACAAGATAGCCGTACCGGATCGTCCCCACGATCCGCATGATGATGAAAAAAATGAAGAATGCAAAGCCGAGGCAGCTGATGACGACTACGGCGATCGCGATCCCGGTGCCGAGCGGCGACTGCGCCGGCTCGGGCGACGGCGACGGCAGCGACGAAAGCTTATACGACGGCGTAATCGTCGTCAGCATCGCCGAGACGGCGCTGGACACGGCGCCGTCGGGATCGTTGGCCTTCATGTGCGGAATAACGTCGTCGGTAATAATCCGGTGCGCGTCGGCATCGGTGAGGCGAGCTCTCCAAGCCGTAGCCGACCTCGATGCGCGCCTTGTGATCCTTGGCAAAGATAAACAGGATCGCGCCGTCGTCCTTGCCCTTGCGACCGACCTTCCACGCGTTGGCCGCATCCACGGTAAACGTCTCGAGCGGAACGTCGCCGGTCGTATCACCGATCCAGACGATCACCTGATGGCCGGTCGCCGATTCATAGTCGCGCAGCTCGAGCTCGACCGACTCGCGGGTGTCGTTGGAAATAAGCGCGGCGGTGTCGGTGACGCGGTGCTCGGGCTTCGGCGGTACCTGCGAATCGGCCGCGATGGCCGGCAGCGCGAACGCCGGCGCCAGCAGCGCGAGCATCGCTAACGCGACCGCCCTCATCCCGCGCTCCCCGGCGGCTCGGCAAAATGCGTCTGCAGCGCGCCGCCGATGCGCTTGATCGCGTGAAGGATACCCTCGGTCGTCGCGCCGCGCGCAAAGTACGGCTGGCTCTCGTCAACCAGCTCCTGCCAGAACGCATCGCCGACGCGCTGGTGCAGTTCGCGGTCGCCCACGATGGCAAAGCGCTGCGCCTTGGTGGCGACCAAAATCAACGCCGCATTGGCCGGCTCGTGCCGATGAAATCCGATCTCGCCGAACTCGCGCTTGGCGCGCTCGAACGCATCCACGTCGCGGTCGGGAATAATGCGGACGGCGATGCGTCCGGTCGTGCCGTCTTCGGCCTCGCGAATCGCTCGCGCGACCGTCTCGCGTTGCGCGCGCGTCACGGGCTGAAGTTTACCGTCGGGGCTTTCTCCGCGCCCGCCTGCGCCTGGAAGTAGGGCTTCTCGTTGAATTTGCTGCCGAAGATCCCCGCTACCCAGACCGTCGGGATGGTATCGCGTTTAGTATTGAACGCCCGCGCCGTATCGTTATATTTCTTCCGCTCAAAGGCGATGCGGTTCTCGGTGCCTTCGAGCTGCGCTTGCAGCGTTGCGAAGTTGGCCGTCGCTTTGAGCTGCGGATAGTTCTCGACCACCGCCAGCAGCCGCGACAGCGCCGAGCCCAGCGCGTCTTGCGCTTGCGCGTACTTGGCGAAGTCTTGCGGATTGTTGACCGCGTTCTGCACCACCTCGGGCGAGATTTGGCCGACGCTGGCGCGCGCCTTGGCCACCGCTTCGTAGGTGCTCGACTCGAAGCCGGCCGCGCCCTTGACCGTCGCGACGAGATTCGGAATGAGATCGGCGCGGCGCTGATAGACGTTCTGCACCTGCCCCCACTGCGCGTCGACCGCCTGGCCCAGGGTCACCAGCGAGTTATACGCGGATACCAGAAAGAGGCCGACCACAACGACGATCGCCAGTACGACGAGCGGTCCGACAAACGAACGCTTTTGCTCCATGGATTGGGCCTTGTGCCACTAGGCGGCCGGTCCCTTCCAGGGGCTGCAGCGCGGGGCGCGTAAAAGTGCGGCCGATGCGCCTGCTGCTTGCAGCCGTGCCTTTTGCCGCATTGACCGTTGCGGTGCCGCTGGTCAACCGCGTCGAGCCGCGCTTCTTCGGCGTGCCGTTTCTGCTCTGCTGGATCGTCGCTTGGGTTCTGCTCACGCCCGCGTTCCTGTGGACGATCGCGCGCCTGGAGCGGCGCGAGTCGTGAGCGGCGCCGGCATCGCGCTGACGATCGTCGCCGTCGTCGTCCTTGGAACCATCGTCTTTGCGCTGCTCGGCGTGCGCCGCGTCAAGATGGACCCGCAGCAATATATCGTCGGCGGGCGATCGTTCGGCACGATCTTCCTCTGGGTGTTGCTGGCCGGCGAGATCTATACAACCTTTACGTTTTTGGGCATCGCCGGGCTGTCGTATTCCCAAGGCGCGCCGGCCTTTTACGTCATGGCCTACGGAACGGCTGCCTATATCATCGGCTACTTTCTCACGCCGGCCATCTGGCGCGTCGGCAAAGAGCACAACCTCTTAACCGGTCCCGATTTCTTCGAACTGCGCTATAACAGCCGCGCGCTGGGCGTCGTGATCGGCCCTGCTGTGGTTCGTGATGATCGTTCCGTACGTTGCGCTTCAGCTGAGCGGCCTGCAAATTCTGTTGCGAATCGCCGGTTACGGAATGTATGACGCGACGGCGACGGTCTGCATCGCGTTCATCGTGCTCGCGCTTTTCGTCTTCACGGCCGGCTTGCGCGGCACGGCGTGGGCCAGCGTGGTGAAGGACGTTTTTGTCTTGGGCGCCGTGATCTTTGCCGGCATCGCGATTCCGACGCGCTTCTTCGGATCGCCCGGCGCCATGCTCGAGCGCGTCGCGCAGGTGCACCCGCAAATGCTCGTGCTGCCGGCGGGGACGGCGTTTCACGGCACGGTCTGGTTCGTTTCGACGGTGCTGCTCTCGGCACTCGGCTTCTTTATGGGGCCGCACTCGTTTAACGCCATCTACAGCGCCCGCAGCGCCCAGACGCTGCGGCGTAACGCGATGCTCTTGCCCTTTTACCAGGCCTTCCTCTCGCTGATGATTTTCGCCGGCTTCTCGGCCGCGTTGATCGTTCCGGGACTCAAAGGCGCCGACGTCGATCAGTCGTTCCTGCTCGTCGTGCAGCGCTATTATCCGTCGTGGATTTTGGGACTGATCGCCGCGGCGGGAGCCTTGGCCGCGCTGGTGCCGGCTTCGGCGCTGCTGCTCGCCGGAGCCAGCGTCATCACCAAGAACGTTGCCGGCGATTGGCTGGGCATCGCGACCGGCGATCGCGCGCGCACCATGCTGACGCGCGTTCTCGTCTTCGTCGTCGCCGTGCTGGCGCTGGGATTTTGGCTGGGTGCGCGGCGCACCGTCGTCGAGCTTCTCCTCCTCTACTACAACGGCATCACGCAGTTTGCGCCGGGCGTCATTGCGTCGTTCCTTTGGAAGCGCGCGACGGCGTGGGGCGTCGGCTTGGGAATTGCCGCCGGGCTTTTGGTTGCCGTGCCGCTGGCCGAACTCAACATTACGCCGTGGGGCATCAACGTCGGCTTGCTGGGGCTGGCGGCAAACATCGTCGTACTCATCGGGGTCTCGCTTTTAAGGAAACCGCAATGAGCTCGAACCCCGTTCTGATCGCCGGCGCCGGGCCGACCGGTCTGGTTCTTGCGTTGAGCTTGGCGCGCCGCGGCGTTCCGTTTCGCTTGATTGACGACGGCGCCGGGCCCGGCGAGTTCTCGCGCGCGATGGTGGTGCAGGCGCGCACGTTGGAGTTTTACCGGCAGTTCGGATTCGCCGACGAGATGGTCAAGGCGGGCATCGTCATCCATCGCGTGCACATGCGCGAACTCGGCCGCGATGGAAAGCCGCACGAGGTGCTGTCGCTGGAGTTCAACGATCTCGGCGCCGGCATCAGCCCCTACCCGTTCGCTTTGACGTATCCGCAAGACGATCACGAACGCTTTCTCACCGCCAAGCTGGCGGCAATGGGAATCGCGGTCGAGTGGAACACCAGTCTCACCAGCTTCGAGCAAACCGATGAGGGCGTAACCGCAACGCTGGCAACGCCGTCGGGCCCGCAGACGGTAACCGCCGATTATATCTGCGGATGCGACGGCGCGCATTCTAAAGTGCGGCAAGGGTTGGGGCTCGGATTTGAGGGCGCGACGTACGACCAGCTCTTCTTCGTCTGCGATGCCAAGATCGCCGAGGGCGCGGACAACGATCTGCACGCGAGCCTCGGGAAGCAGAGTCTGCTGCTTCGATTCCCGGTGCGTTCGTCGGGAATGCAGCGGCTGCTCGGTCTCATTCCACCCGAGCTCACCGACCGCGACGACATCAACTTCGACATGCTGCGGGATTCCGTCGAGCCGCTCTTAGCCACGCACGTGACGGAAGTGAACTGGTTCTCGACCTATCGCGTGCACCACCGCGTGGCCGAGCGGTTTCGCGTCGGCCGCGCCTTCATTCTCGGTGACGCAGCGCACATTCACAGCCCGGTCGGCGGACAGGGCATGAACACCGGCATCGGCGACGCGATCAATCTGGGCTGGAAGCTGGCCGACGTGCAGCGCGGCCGCGCCGACGCCGCGATCCTCGACAGCTACGAGCAGGAGCGCATCGGTTACGCTCGCGCGCTGGTGGCGACGACCGACCGCGCCTTCACGCCGATGGTCGCCGGCGGACTGAAAGGCGAAGTCACCCGGCGCGTCTTGGCACCGCTCTTCTTGACGCTCGCCACGCGGCTGGATCTCACCAAGCACGCCTTCTTCCGCATCGTCTCGCAAGTGCAGATCCATTACGCCGATTCAATGCTCAGCAAGGGTAAGGCCGGCCACATCGAGGGCGGCGACCGTTTACCGTGGTGCGCGCCGATCAAAAACTTCGATCCGCTGCAGTCGCTGGACTGGCAGCTGCATGTCTTCGACGATAAAGATGAGGACGTCGCCCGGCTCTGTTCGCGCTACAAAATCCCGATTCACGAGTTCCCCTTTAGCGAGCCCGTGCGCAACGCCGGCTTTGCGCGAGATGCCGCCTACCTCGTACGTCCCGACGGCTACGTGGGG